>CAVUGP010000009.1:0-286331 GCA_963741015.1 uncultured Chloroflexia bacterium
ATCCGCGATGTAGAGGCGCTCACGCCCGCGAAGAGTGTTCGAGCGCACGTGATGTTGCCCACGGGAGACGGAACTAGGATTGTAGTTTACCAGGCGGGGATGGACGGCGATGACGACCGTCATCTCGAGCTCGACATGGAGGCGGGATGCAGCGGAAGGGCGTGGTCGATCCGAAGTGTTGCGATTGCCGACTTGGAGGCGGCTAAGAGCTCGTTTCGATCGTGGGGGATGACGGTCGACCAGCAAAACAAGGTCAGAGATGACCGAGCATCGATGCTCAGCGTCCCAATCTTCGACTTCACCGATGAACCTCTGGCGCATCCGCCCATGGGCATTCTGTCTATTGACAGCTGCACCCCTCTTAGTCAAACTAACTGGGCGGATCCCGACTTCCCAGGCCGCTCGCCGTGCGGCCGAATGGGCAGACGTTCTGGGATCGCTACTACTTTCGTGAGCGCATATGAGAATCTTTCCGAGTATCTATCTCTCGACCGAGCCAAGATCGACCCGGCTTGAGGCGGGGCTGTTCACGATGAAGAACATGTATGGCGGGCAATTTGAATATTTTCGGCAGCGACCCTTGAGCTTGAGGTTGGGCCAGAAACGTGGTAGTTTGGTGGCGTCTTACAAGGACGAAGTGCCGATGGTCGCGCAATGTCTTGGTGGCGCGTTCAAGAATCGATTCGACATATAATGGTGACGGGAGAACTAATTCCCGTCACTTTTTATTAAAATACGTAAACCAACAGATTGCATGATTCTCCATGGTCAAGAAATTGCATAGAGCATTCATTTTTCTTTTACTTACACTCTCATTTAGTCTCGTGGGATGTCAACCTGCAGCAGCGCCTCTTCCCCAATCCAGCGAATCGCCGTCATCCCACCCTATTCCGACATCATCTCCGTCCCCGGAACAGCAAACCATTCCAACGAAGATTGTATCGGCTGAACCGACCGCAACAGAGGAGTTGATAACCCAATCCTCGGGATTAAACTATCAAATGGATATCAGTCTGAATTATCCCACCCATTCATTGACGGTGATTGAGGCCATTGACTACACGAATAATACGGGTGACACACTCTCAAGCATTCCCCTGGTCGTACCGCCTGCCTCTCAGACCGGCGTATTTTCGCTGATCTCTTTCCAGGCTGGGACACCCTACGACCAGTCCAGTCCGCAACTGAAGAGTGCTGTGCTTGATCTGCAATTGCAGCCGGTACTTCTCCCGGGCGATTCCATCCAACTTTCTTTGATCTTTCAACTCCAAATACCCGCCTCACGAAGTGTTTTGGGATATACAGACCGGCAGCTTTTATTGGCGGACTGGTATCCTTTTATCCCACCATTCATTGAAGGCTCAGGCTGGCTGGTCAATGACCCGGGTCCGGTAGGCGAATATCTGGCTTACCCATTGGCTGATTTCACGGTTAACCTTAAATTCTCTCCACCCATGGAAGGGCTGATCGTTGCCGCCAGTACACCGGTAATTTCCATTGAAGGGAATTCCCGCAGCTATCAGGTGGACCAGGTTCGCAATGTTTCGTTCAGCTTCAGTCCTGATTATGCTGTTTTTTCCGAAAGCAGCGATCAGGTCATGGTACAAGCCTATGTCCTGCCGGAACACGCTGACCTGGGGCAGCGAGCGGCCAGCCTGGTGAGGGATGCCTGGGACCGATATGAAAGTCTTTACACTGACAACCCCCGCCGTTACATCAGCCTGATCGAGGCGGACCTGGATGACGGCATGGAGTACGACGGCTCATTCTTCATCAGCAGCTGGTATTTTGAATCGGCCGATGAAACCCCAAAGAATTATTTTGAACTGCTGCTTGTCCACGAAACCGCCCATCAATGGTTTTATGCCCTGGTCCCCAACGACCCGGCCCGGGAACCCTGGCTGGATGAAAGTCTGGCGACCTACAGCGAGTTATTATTCCTGGAAAAATATCATCCCGACCTGGTCGACTGGTGGTGGGGATTCCGGGTAAATGCATACAATCCATCGGGATATGTGGACAGCACAATCTACGATCACAAGGCATTCAGGCCTTATGTCAACGCCGTTTATTTACGCGGGGCGCGATTTCTGGAAGCGCTCCGGCAGAAGATCGGTGATGAATCCTTCTTTGCTTTCCTGAAGGATTATTGCAAAATAAATGATCAGGATGAATTCCGCACCACATCTGAGTTTTTTACATTGTTGGGTCAATACAGCGATGAGGATTTGTCCGGTTTGATCGCCAGTTATTTCAGGTCATTCCAACCCTGAGGTTATAATAAGAATGCGCGAATAAAGAATATCTTTTCAGGAAAGCGATATCCGGACAAATTGAGATTTTGCTCGATAAAACCGGGTTACCTCTCCTTCTTTTTCCAGTATCAAGGAGATTCAAGTTGATTGAATATTCTCTCCCTTATGGACATTCACAGGTTTCCGTTCATCTGCCGGAAACTTACATAGTCGATATCTTATTACCTGAGAACTCTTGAACCACCTCCGGATATCGATAAGGCCATCGCCAATGCCCTTGCTGCACCAATCGGTGCGCTGACGTTATCCCAATTTGACCGCAATATAAAGATCGGGATCGCAATCAACGATAAAACCCGCCCTGTCCCCAAACCGAACCCCGTCGAGCACCTGCTTGCCTACCTGGAATCACTGGGTTTTGATCCCTATCAGATCACTCTATTCATCGGTTCCGGGACTCATACGCCCATGACCGTAGGCGAACTGCACCGTATCCTCAATAAAGAGATCCTCTCCCGCTACCCGGTGATCATCCATGATTGCGATCATTCAGAGTTGGTCTCATTGGGAAAGACGGATTACGGCACCCCAATCCGTGTCAATAAAGGTTTTTTTGAATGCGATCTGAAAATCACCGTTGGGAATATTGAACCCCATCATTTCATGGGCTATTCGGGCGGGGTAAAGACCGCCGCGATTGGATTGGCCGCACGTGATACGATCAACGCCAACCATGCGATGTTGATCCGCAATATGACCCGCTCTGGAATCTACAGCATCAATCCCATGCGGCAGGATATCGAACAGATCGGCCGCAAGATAGGCGTTCATTTCAGCCTGGGAACCATCCTGAATGAACAAAAAGAGATCGTCAGGGTCTATTTCGGCGAACCGAAATTGGTGATGCAAACCGCAATCCCTGAAGTGAGGAAGATGTTTGCCATCCAGGTCGCCGAGCCTTACGACCTGGTGATCGCCTCACCGGGTGGTGCACCGAAAGATATTAATCTCTACCAGGCGCAAAAGGGACTGACCCATGCCGCGCGGATCGCCAAGGATAACGGCTGGGTACTGCTGCTGGCTGCCTGCCCGGAAGGGTCCGGAAGCCAATCATATGAAACATTCATCACCCAGACGGACTCACACCAGGATGTCATAGATCAATTCAGATCAGGCTTCTTCCAGGTAGGACCGCATAAAGCTTTCCAGATCGCAAAGGATGCCGTACGGGTGAATATCGTTCTGGTCTCCGATCTTTCCCCCCAGCAAGTCAGGGATTGGAAACTGACGCCCAGCCAACCGGAAAAGGTTGATTCATTATTGGATTGGCTTGCAATGCAATTACCCGGTGATGCCAGAGTTGCGATCCTGCCGGGAGCGACCCGAACCATGGCAGAGGTGGCACAATGATAACTGATGGTTATATGCGCAACCCACAACTGGAAGGGGATGATTTTTTCTGGAAAGGCAACGCGACCGGGATCCTGCTGATCCATGGTTTTACCGCGACGACGGCCGAGGTCCGGTTGATCGCTGAAAAACTCCACCAGTCAGGTTATACCGTTGCCGCTCCGCTGCTGCCCGGACACGGCACCGACCCGGAGGATTTGAACCGTTCCACCTGGCAAATGTGGCTGGAAAAAGTCAAGCAATTCTATGAAGACCTTATCCGAGAATGCAACCAGGTGTTTATCGTCGCCGAATCAATGGGCACACTGCTCGCCCTGGAACTGGCCTTGCAGCATCCGGAGATTAAAGGCCTGCTGCTTTTCGCGCCGGCGATCAAAGTCCCTAATTTATGGCTTTCTCAACTCCTTGCGCCATTTATGGCATTCCAGAAGAAGAGCGATGAGGATGACGGACTGCCCTGGAAGGGATATAACGTTTATCCGGTTCGGGCAGCGGTTGAAATGCTAAAATTGCAGAAGGATGTCCGTAAGCATCTTGCGGAGATTAAAATACCAACCATTGTTTTTACAGGAGAATACGACCGTTCGATTACGCGGGATGCAGCAGACATTGTGATGAATGGAATAAATTCAAAGGACAAGGAAATCATCCATATGACCAAATCCCCTCACTGCATTCTGCTGGATGGCGAATTGGATTTGGCTTTTACAGAAATCATCAAATTCATTAAAGAATATTCCTGAACCAGATATTCAGAAAACTGGACAGTCGGATAGGATTAAGACTAACCACTTCGGTCAGTTTTTTGATTGACACAGGGTTAAGAACACGGTAAACTAGAAACCTCGGGAACAAATCAAGTTGCAAACCTCACTTACGTTGACATAACGGACTGCGCGATGCTCCGTCATTGACCGCATGCCTACAGAATCCATTGGCAAAACGAAACCAGTCTTGTCGTCGATTAGGATTATTCAGACTTTATTCAAACTGGAGAAGAATACTCGTGCCGAAAAATACTATATATGATCTTGATTTGAGTAAGACAATTTCAAAGAAACGCCTGTTGGGATTATGGCGCATGATGAAAGGGTACCGGCTGCTTTATCTCGGAGCAACCGTCACCCTTGCCGTCGCGACCATCTCCCGGACTGGGATCTACCTGGTACTACGGCGCTTCATTGATAACGTTATCATTGCAGGCAACTATGGCACCGATTTAGTCATCGTCATCCTGAGTTTCGTCGGCCTGGCATTAATGCAAGGCATCTTTTCATTCCTATCTGGTTGGATGGCCGCTAAAACAGCCGAATCGATCACCCGGCGCCTGCGCAACTATCTCTTTGACCACCTTCAGAGGCTCCCATATGCTTACCACGCCGAAGCCCAAACCGGGGATCTGATCGCGCGCTCCACATCCGATGTGGATGCGATCAACCGTTTCTACGGCGAGCAGGCAATCGGGATCGGCCGGATCTTTTTGATGTTTGTGGTCAACTTTATCGCGTTACTCGAACTGAACACCCGCCTTGCATTGATCTCCGTGATCGCCATCCCGGTGATCATCGCCGTATCAGTACTCTTTTTCAGTAAAGTCTCCAAGGCTTATGAGAAATATCAAGAACAGGAAGCCACCCTAAGCAGTCGATTACAAGAGAACCTGACCGGCGTCCGGGTGGTGAAAGCCTTCGCCCGGCAGGGATACAAATCCTACAAATTTGACCAGGAGAACTGGCAAAAATTCCGCCTGGGTAAGAAACTGCTTTCCATCCACTCTCTTTTCTGGCCGGTATCCGACCTGATCTGCGGGGCGCAAATGCTGGCTGCTTTCTTTGCCGGCGCCATGATGGCTGTAAACGGTGACATCACCGTCGGCACTTATCTCGCCTTCGCCTCGCTGGTGATCTGGATCATCTGGCCGATGCGCAATCTTGGCCGGCTGATCGTCCAAACCTCAACAGGCATGGTCTCATATAAGCGCGTGGCGCACATTCTGGAACAAAAACGGGAATCATTGACCGAAGGCTCTTACCAGCCCGAGGGAGAAGTTAAGGGTGAGATCATCTTTAATCATGTGAGTTTCGAATATGAAAAAGATAACCCGGTTCTTAGGGACATCAGTTTCACCTGCGAGCCGGGAAATGTGATCGCTCTCCTGGGCTCGACCGGTTCCGGCAAGACCTCGCTGGTGAACCTGCTGCCGCGGTTCTATGACCCGGACAGCGGGGTGATCACCCTGGATGGCGTAGATCTCACGGAATATCCCCGCATGTATCTCCGGTCGCAAATAGGGATTGTCGAACAGGAACCATTCCTGTTCTCGCGTACGATCAAAGAAAATATTACTTATGGCGTTCACCGGGAAGTTTCGGATGAAGAAATCATCCAGGCTGCCAAATTCGCCGCCGTCCATGATGTCATCACCGAATTCCCCAATGGATATGATACCCTCGTTGGCGAACGCGGCGTGACGCTGTCAGGCGGCCAGAAGCAGCGCGTAGCGATCGCCCGAGCGCTGCTGAAGAATCCGCGCATCCTGATCCTGGATGATTCCACTTCAAGTGTGGACACCGAGACCGAAGTCCAAATTCGGGGAGCTCTTGACCGCTTGATGCAGGACCGGACGACCTTTATCATTGCCCATCGCATCCAAAGCGTGATGAACGCTGACCAGATCCTGGTCTTTGATCAGGGCAAGATCATCCAAAAAGGCACCCATAAAGAATTAATGAATGTGGATGGCATGTACCGAGAAATCTTTGATATCCAAACTCGGATTGAAGTTGAATTAGAAAAGGATATTGCCAGTGTCGACGTATCATGAACTAGAAGAAAAAGAATATGGGAAATTGACCAACCAGGTCTTCAAACGACTGATCCAGGTTCTAAAACCCCACTGGAAATGGGTGGTTGGATTCCTGATTTGTATTTCAATCGTTTCAGGGATTGATTCATATACCACCTTCCTGAGCAAGAACCTGATCGATAAGGGTATTGTAGCTGGAAACCCACAGGAGATCGTCCGAACGATCATGATCTATGCAGGCATGATCCTGATCCAGGCTGGCTCAGTATTTGGTTTCATATACCTGGTCGGCATCCTTGCGGAGCGGGTTCGTTACGACCTGCGGAAGAAGATGTTCAACCATCTGCAGGAGCTTTCGCTCTCTTATTTCAGCCAGACTCCGGTAGGTTGGATCATGTCACGGCTCACATCAGATACTGAGCGATTGGCTGACTTGATGACCTGGGGAGTCCTGGATGTTACCTGGGCGATCATTAACATCGCCACCGCAGCGATCTTCATGTTCATCATCAACGCCAAACTGGCTTTGATCGTGGTTGTGATGCTTCCAATCCTGATCGTGGTTGCCTTCCGATTCCGGAAGGTGATCCTGAAATATTACCGGGAATCACGTAAGATGAACTCCAAGATCACCGGTGCTTTTAACGAAACTATCACAGGCGTACGCGTGATCAAAGCTCTCTCAAGAGAGGAATCAAACCTTGAGGAATTCGCCGACCTGACCAAAGGGATGTATGATGCCAGCTTCAAAGCAGCCTGGCTCTCAGCCCTTTTCCTGCCCACCGTGCAGGTGATCAGCGCTCTGGGGTTGGGGATCGTGTTATGGCAAGGTGGTCTTCAGGTCCAGATCGGTAATATGACGATCGGCGGTATTCAGGCTTTTGTTTCTTACATCACTTTCATTATGTGGCCGATTCAGGATATGGCGCGGGTATACGCTCAGATGCAGAATGCGGTAGCATCAGCGGAACGAATCTTCAACCTGATCGATACCGAACCCGAAGTCAAAGACCGAGTGAGAACGTTGGAGACGGATACCATCCAGGGTGACATCCGTTTTGAAAACGTCCACTTCCATTATGAGGAAAATGACCCGGTCATCAAAGGATTGGATTTCCACGTCCGGCATGGGGAGATGGTCGCGCTGGTTGGCCCGACGGGCGGCGGCAAGACCACCATTGTGAACCTGCTTTGCCGGTTCTACGAACCGACGAACGGGAAGATCTATCTAAATAATATGGATTATCAGGACATGAAACTGCAGGATATTCAATCGCGGATCGGGATGGTCCTCCAGACTCCCCATCTATTCAGTGGTTCGATCCGTGATAACATCCGTTATGGTAAATTGAACGCAACTGATGAAGAGATTGAGGAAGCAGCCGCTATGGCCGGTGCGCATGAATTCATCCTGAAATTTGAAAAGGGTTATGACCAGGATGTTGGTGAAGGCGGGAACCTGCTTTCGGTCGGACAGAAGCAGTTGATCAGTATTGCCCGGGCAATTCTCGCCAGACCGGAGCTGTTCATCATGGATGAAGCGACCAGTTCCGTAGATACACTGACCGAAGCCTTGATCCAACGCGGAATGGAAAGGTTGATGGAAAACCGGACCAGTTTTGTGATCGCGCACCGTCTGTCCACGATCAAACGTGCGGATAAGATCATCGTCATCGACGATGGACAAATCGCTGAGATGGGAACTCATAAGGAACTGATCAAAGCGCAGGGGAAATATTACACCCTCTATACGCAGCAGTTCCGGCAGGAACTTGAAGCCCAATACGATATTTTCAACGAGCCCGAACCTGCAGAAACACCTTAGCGTTTTAAGAGATATTTGCAGCCTTCCCAAACTTCTGCTATTATGGGAAGGCTGTTTTTTACTTCCGATTGGGAGTCAAAATGTACATTTCGAAAAAAGCACAAAGACCGCCGCACCTCGATAATTCGGGCGACGAAGTCCTTCAAGAAATCCTTGGGACCCAAATGGGCTCCATTGAATCCCATAGCCTGGCGCAGGTCGTAATACACCCGGGTGGTGCCTCGCAACCCCATTTCCATCGAAAAACGGAGGAGTCTTACCTGATCCTTTCCGGTCAGGCTGAACTTCTCATTGATGGACAGGAACACACCTTATCACCTGGTGATGCCATTGTGATCCAACCATCTGAAATGCATCAGATCCGAAATAAAATGAACTACGACCTGGTATTCCTGGCTGTTTGTGTCCCGGCCTGGTCGCCGGGTGATTCCTTCGAAGCCAATCATACAGAGGTTGAATGAAACTCGCCGTAAATTACTCCAATCCACTGGCAAAATTGATAAAGTCGGGAGAGATCGAGACAGACCTGATTAAATGCCCTGATTGGGAAGGCATGCTGGAAGAAGCGGCCCCCTACAGCCCGGTCACCATCCACTTCTCGCTTGAAGCTGGGCTGGGCGAAACCTTGAAATTGGATTTCTCCAGGATTGACCGTTTCCTGATGATGACGCAAACGCCACACATTAATACCCATCTGATCACACCGCGAAGCTGCACCCCGGATGATCCAACCGAACTTTCGAGAGTCAATGATCTATGGCGCAAGGAGATCAACCTAATGATCGACCATTTTGGTGCGGATCGGGTTGTGCTGGAACATTTTCCTTACACGTCAGCCAACCCTCATATTGCGCCTGCGGCCGATCCCGAGATATTTTCCGGTGTGATCAAAGATACCGGCTGCCAGCTATTACTCGATTTGGCTCATGCCCGAATCTCAGCAGACACATTGGGGATAGACGTCAAAGATTATATTCAGGCGCTGCCCCTCGAGAAACTCGCAGAAATGCATGTCACGGGGATCCAACTTTTTGGTGGTGTTCTCACCGACCATTTTAGAATGGAAAATGAAGATTGGGTGATCCTGGATTGGGCATTGAACGAGATCCGGTCCGGCGCCTGGCATGAACCTAAAATCGTGGCTTTTGAATATGGCGGTGTGGGAGATACTTTTGTCTGGCGAACGGATAGCGAGGTTCTGAAAGAGCAAGTCCCCCGATTATTCCGGATGGTTCATGCAAGATAGATCGACCAAATCGATAATATAAGTTCCATAAGTTGAAATAAAAATTAGGCCCGAATGCATTCAGGAAGATACACCGTTTACTTCTAAATTGCAAGGTCTCAATTTGTATTCATTCTGTTTTAATATTATAATAAATAAAGACAATTCATAAAGAATGTGATTCCCTTCATTACACGCATTTGCTTACATAAATATCCGCCGCTAACCGCAAACCAAGGATCACGTCGCGATCTTCGATTTGAAGGTTAATGGTCTCATTAAATGGCAGCCGGTCAGTGACTTGCAGTTTTGCACCAGGGATCACACCTTTGGTTTCAAGGAAAGTGAGAATTTCATAATCATCTTCGAGGTTCTCCGCGATCCGTTTGACGACGATCAATTCACCGGGTTCGATCTCGGAAAGAGGAATCCATTGGTCGGTCTCCCCTTCAAATCCGGGTAATGGGTTGCCATGTGGACAAAAACGAGGATCTTCCATTTCTTCCTGCAGACGTTCGGCGACTTCAGAAGAAAGTGAATGTTCGATGTGATGGGCTTCACGGTGAAGATCAGATAGCGGGAGCTTTAACATCCTGGAAAGCATCCATTCCGTGAGCATATGCCGACGGATGACGCTCTCCGCAGCAGACCTGCCGGAGGTAGTTAATTCGATCACCTTATCATCATCCAATACCACCCAGCCATCCCGCTGCATCCGTTTAAGTGTCGCTGTGACCGTTGGCGCGGAGACTTCCAGTGATTGAGCCAGTCTGGCAGCAATAACTCGCTCACCATCACGATTAAGTGTGTAGATCACACCTAAGTAATCTTCAATTGTTGGACTGGGTCTATTTTGTTCAGACATTCATAAAGCCTGTCATTCTCATTTGTCCTCATTCTATCATTGAAAAAGCCATCGTCAATCAAGAAGTGCTGTCATTACTAAATATATATATAAGTTAAAAAGATATTCAAATATGTTGATTTTTCAGGTAAAATTAGTGTATAAAAGAGTAAAGGAATAAAAAAATGGCTACATTAGGTCAAAAATTAAGAGAACTTAGACATCAAAAAGGTTATAAGCTCAACGAAGTCGCCGAAGGTGCAGATCTCTCTATTTCCTTCATTTCATTAATCGAACGGGATAAGGCGTCGATTTCCGTTGAAAACCTCCAAAAACTGGCTAACTTCTATAATGTCCGTCTTTTCCAGATCTTTCAGGACATTGAGGAAGAAGATGCCTACATCATTCATAAATCACAGATGGACCAGCTTGGTGAATACAGTAATCCTGCCATTCCCTCCCTGTTCCTACTATCGCCTGAAGACAACCTTTCTTTCAAAGCGATATTGGCTTATCTCCCACCCGGATCGTATAAAGAAAGTATCCAGCTTCAAAAAGGCGAAGCGTTTATCCTGGTGAAAGAAGGTGTTTTGGAGGTGGAACTTCCAAATAAAAAACCGGTACTCCTACATGAGGGAGACAGTGCTCATCTGACCAGTTTCAAAGGCACAGGTTTATTAAGCGCTAATGAAAATGAGCCTGTCAAGGTACTGATCGTCGCCTCCGCTACAACTCAGCATCTTGATCGCCAGGGCGATCAATTGAAATATCGTGAGATAAGCTGAAACCTGAAGGCACATAGAGGGTGAGATTGTCTTAAACTTGCTATTTGTAGTCAGTAATTAAAAATTTACCAATCTCAAAAAGTTTAGCCCTAAATCATCAGGGCTTTTTTATTTTTAATTTGACATTGTTCAATTAATAGTGTATTATTTAGGTAATAAATATCCATATTCTCCTTATGGATTGAACGACCAACAAAACTAAGAGTTTCTTACAACCTCCAATATTTCTCTCCCTCAAGGAAAACCGCCCAAAGCTTGGGCGGTTTTTTATTCTTAAGGATTCATCCAGTTGGATAACGAAGACTCCAGGAAGATCTAAATCTTGGATCGAGTAATAAAACCTACGAACTAATCCTAGCCATTTAGATAAATATCTAACGACTTTCTCTATTCCCCTTTGAAAATGACCCTGCTCGTTGTATAATTGTCCCGCTATGAAACTCTTATTACGCTTTGCAAAGAAATATACTTGGGCGCTGACGATCACCGTACTCAGCATGCTGGCCCTGGTCGGGGCACAATTATTAATCCCCTGGCTGATCCGGAACCTGATCAGCCTGATTACAGACCAAAGCCTTTCCGATGCAACTATGCAGACCGTGACCCGGTTAACCTTGATAGCCCTGATCACTTTCCTGGCTCGCGGTGTTGTACAATTTCTGCGGAGTTACATGGCCCATATCGCTGGCTGGGGTGTGGTGTCAGATGCCAGGAAATTCGTTTACGAACACCTGCAGCAGCTTTCCCTCCGTTTTTATGAAGATATACAAACCGGCCAACTCATGTCCCGGGTAGTTAACGATACAGACCTTTTCGAGCGAATGATCGCCCACGCCGTGCCTGATGTTCTGGTCAATATCATCACCTTTTTTGGAATCACAATCATTCTGGCAAACTTGAACTGGAAACTCACACTTTACAGCATGGTGCCGATCCCTCTTGTGCTTCTTTCATTATATGGTTTCGCCAAAGTCGTCCGGCCCGCCTTCAGACGGCGCCAAGCGCAGGTGGGTGAATTGAACGCTATCTTGAATGACAGCATTGCCGGCGTCCGAGAAATCAAGGCCTTCAACCGGGAAAGCGAACAACTGGAACGGGTTGAACTGGGGATCGAGAAATACCGCCTTTCGATGATGACCGCCCTGAAATTGATGGCTATCTTTCAACCTTTCATCGACTTCTCAACATCCATCGGTCAACTTGTGGCGATCTTCTTCGGTGGGCGGATGGCACTCAGCGGTACTCTTTCAGTAGCAGACCTTGTGGCTTTTTTCCTTTATCTGGAAATGTTCTACCAGCCAATCCGCGCTCTCGGCACATCCTGGGAACAGGTCCAGGAGTCGATGGCCGGTTTTGACCGGGTTTCTGAATTGCTCTCAGAAGAACCTGATGTGACCGACCCCCACCACCCCACCCATTTGAGAGAACCAATCAGAGGGGATTTAAACCTCGAAAATGTAACCTTTAGTTACGACGATGGCGAGGTTGTGCTGGAAAACATCAACCTGGATATCCCGGCGGCCAAAGTGATCGCCCTGGTTGGACCAACCGGAGTCGGAAAATCAACCCTTGTGAGTCTGATCCCTCGCTTCTACGATGTGAATACTGGGGCCATCAAGTTGGATGGGATCGACATCCGCGATTTGCAGGTGGAAACGCTCCGCAAGAATATCAGTATCGTCCTGCAGGATGTCTTCCTCTTCCATGGGACTGTACGGGAAAACATTTTGTTCGGCAAGCCCAGCGCCATGGAAGAAGACATCATTAATGCCGCCAAAATTGCCAATGCTCATGAATTCATTGCCGCTCTGCCAAATGGATACGACACGCTCATTGGGGAGCGTGGCGTGAAGCTTTCCGGTGGGCAGCGACAACGAATATCAATCGCACGTGCTGTGCTAAAAGATACACCGATCCTGATCCTGGATGAAGCAACGTCGTCTGTGGATACAGAGACCGAGCTGCTGATCCAGCAAGCCCTCGAACGCCTCATGAAAGGCCGGACAACCATCATCATCGCCCACCGGTTATCAACCGTGCGGAACGCAGACAAGATCGTTGTTCTCGAGGGGAAAGAAATAATCGAACAGGGCACGCACGAGACTCTTATTCAAAAAGGCGGTCTCTACAAGCGGCTTTATACCGTTCAGGAAAACCTATAAACCTTTTACGAAATTACCAATCACGCCGAAATAATTCGGCGTTTTTATTTTATTTTATCGGCAGGATAGTATTCTCACGGGTCTCAATCGTGATAAATTCAATGTTCCCCTTGGTTAATTCTGTCATGTGGATTTTGAACGGCTCAAGCAGATCGTCCGGTAATCGGACCGACAAGGTCACATCAGCCGCAAAGTTCTCTTCAATACATTTACCGTCATGATTGCTGATAATGATTTTCGTTCGCTCAAACAGGGAGTATGGAATAATAAATAACAATGTTGTCGTGGCTACCTTCTTTGCCCTAGGAAGTTCCTGCAGCGCCTGCCGCATACAATCGCTGTATGCTCGCACCAATCCCCCTGTTCCGAGTTTTGTTCCACCAAAATAGCGGGTGATCACCACAACGATATCGCCAAGCCCGCTTCCCTTCAACACTGCCAATGCCGGTTTCCCGGCGGTGCCGGACGGTTCACCGTTATCCGAGCAATGCGCGATGGTAGCGCGGCCGTGACCGATCAAAAAGACCGGTACATGATGAGCGGCATCCGGATATTTCTCTATAATATAACGAACGAAATCCTGAGCCTGCTCAACGGAAAAAGCGGGTGCCGCGTTGATAATGAAGCGGGAGTTCTTTTCAACGAATTCTGTTTGGATTCTCCGGGCAGGAATGATCCGGGCTTCGGTCATACTACCATCCCTAATAATAACGCTCTCAAAAAATAGCGACATCATTTTACCCCATAGCGCAACAAATATATCAAGGATAAACCGATTGACGTAAATTTGATATAAACCTTTTCTTTATCCCCATAGGGGTTTAATCAATCTAACACCTGCACCCTCCATGGGTGTTGAAAGGGCGTGTAATTCGAACGTTAAAAGCGAAAACAACTCTAAAATAAAGAATCGCTTCCATGCCCCCACAGGGCCTGCGGCACTTCGTTCGAACCCTGGTCTTGGCACCTGCACCCTCCATGGGTGTTGAAAGGGCGTGTACACTCGAACTTTAAAAGCGAAAACGACTCTAAAATAAAGAGTTGCTTCCATGCCCCCACAGATGCTTGCGGCACTTCGCTCGAACCCTGGTCTTGGCACCTGCACCCTCCACGGGTGCTGAAAGGGCGTGTATACTCGAACTTTAAAAGTGAAAACGACTCTAAAATAAAGAGTTGCTTCCATGCCCCCACAGGCTGCGGCACTTCGTTCGAACCCTGGTCTTAGCACCTGCACCCTCCATGGGTGTTGAAAGGGCAATTAAATAACGAAAGCGACTCTCAGAGAAAGTCGCTTCCATGCCCCCACAGGGATTCGAACCCTGGTCTTAGCCTTGAAAGGGCTACGTCCTGGTCCCCTAGACGATGGGGGCGCTTAATTAAGCGAATGCAATTCTACCATTCTATACTGAGGAGGTCAAGAAAATTGACCCTCACAAATCTAGGGTACAAAATGATAGAGGTCTCCGCCGTCCGAGCCGATGTAAAATTCATGTACTCCCGGGATGGCAACAATGATCATCAGGTTGTCATTCAGTAAATCCGCTATTGGATATGGATTCCAGGAATTACCTGAATCAATGGACTGATACAATCCTTCGTACGTTGTCGCCCAAATGATGGATGAATCCGTTGGATCGACCTGAAGATCAGTGACTTTGATATTATTTAAACCTGTCGAACGAGTCCAAGAACTTGCCGCATTGATCGTCTTAAAAACACCGTTTGCCGTACCGGCAAGGTAGACTCCATTGGAAAGCAATTCAAGGGTATAGACATCTTTGTTCGTTAGGCCGTTGTTTTTTGCTACCCAAGTAACACGATCAGTCGATGCCATTACACCATAATAGACCATACCGATAAAATTGTAGTTGCTTGAAAGACTCAGGATCCACCATTGAGTCCATCGCATTGCCGCTGCTGAAATTGCTGTTTTCCCAATACATCCCATGGCTGTTGCTATAATTAATCCCACCCCCGTCCATTCCGGCAAACATATATTGGATGTTATCTTTATCAAAGCCAAAGTTGTACGTTACGCTGATGTATGAAGTTGCTCGCGTTTCCGAAGGAACCTGTTGAGCGTCCATCAAGTCTTCATAATCGACGGGATCCATCCAATCATAAACTCCTTGTGGTGGATTCACTTCTCCATTTTCTTCAACGATCATCAACTCGATCGGAAACAGAACTGACTCAATCCCAAATTGCCATAAATCCCAGCGTCTCACCATAATTCGAACTGTAATAAATCCCACCTTGTATGATCGCCAATATATAGTACATTGGTCTGACCTGGCCGGAAGACAATATCATTGACCCACTTCAAGTGTTAATTTTTCGTGAAGCGTCATCCAGGAGACACCGCCATCGATTGCTTTTGAATAGTCCGCGGCCAGAAGAACTGAGGTATTGAATATCAGGGTTGTCCGGGTCGATCAGGATTGATTTGATAATATTCGCTCTGATCCCCTTATATATCGGGTCAAAACTATGCCCCCCATCCACACTTTTATGAATGGCATTGTACTGGATACCGGTATAGATATTCTTCGTTTTTCCGGTAGAGAAAGCTGGCCCATTCACATCCAGTGCAACATCAAAGATAAACTTTCCATTATCCGACACAAGTGAGCAACACCACTCTGAAGATGGATTTTCACAAATATAAACACCTGTAGATGTGGTCAGATAGACACTGCTGGGATGATTAGGATCAATTTGGACTTCATAAACATAGAGATCCTTACTATTAGTCCAATATACATTGACCCAACTTTCTCCTCCATTGGCCGAGTAGGTATATCCATATCCATCCCATAGACCTGCATTCACCCTGTGATTAATCGGATCAACCTGGATTCCACGGATGTCCTCATGCACCAGGCCATTGCTCCTTTTATCCCAACTATTCACCCCCATTATGTAGTCTTATAGATGCCTGTTTTATGATTGGCAGTATAGATGATATTTGGATTATCGGGATCAATTGCCAGATCATAAATATAATCTTCAACCAGACCATTGCTTGAGTAAACCAATGAGTACCCACCACTTGTGGATTTCCAAACACCTCCAGGCCACCAAACAGCCTTACCATTATTCATATATCGTCGCTTCACGGATGGCAGCATAAACAATCGTTGAATCTTTAGGGTTAAAGTCGATGGAATAGACAACTGCATAATTCGGGAAACCGCTTGCCCTTGACCAGGTTTCACCGCCATCAAAGGACTGATCAATCCCAGCTCATAAACACTTGCCAAGCAGATGTTGCGAATTAAAGGGATCAATCGCTACATCATAAACATAAGCAGAACTTAGCCCATCGCTTGCATTGGTGTCCAATTCACGCCAGCATCGGCACTTTTATAAATCCCGTTACCCCACGTGCCGGCATAGAGGATCTTGAGTTCTGAGGGATCGATCAATACATTTTCTACCGTTCCTCCATCCAGATCCATAATGCATAATAACGATCCCCCGTATTAAAATAAAAAATAGGGAAATAATAAATCGGGGGTTCACCTTGAGCAAAGACAGGGTTTATAAAGGTAAACCCAGAACAACAATGATCACGACAAGAGTGAATTGATAAAAATAAGTTTTATATTGTTCTTCATTTAGCCCACCATTTATAAATAGCTGATCAGTTATTGGATATTAGTTATATCGGTTGGACGACTTCAGGAACGTCATTATTCGGAGAATTTACAGCACGTGAAACTTCAAAGCACTTCATCTCTTCAGCAGGATAAGGTTTCATGAATCCCATCAACTCTTTTTGAGTAGCTGCAGGATCAAGCCACTTCCACCTTGCCTCTTCGTCCAGCATCACAGGCATCCGGTTGTGATAATTGCCGACCAATTCATTTGGCTCACAGGTCAGGATCGTCGCGGAATGAAGTTCACCCCCCTCAGGAGGTTCCCAATGTTCGTAAAGGCCAGCAAACGTGAATGGACGATCATCATTCAATTTAAAAAGATATGGGGTTTTCGTTCCGCCATTTCCATTAGAATGCCACTCAAAAAAACCGTCAGCAAGGATCAGACAGCGGCGGTATTTGAAGGCGGCTCGATATGCCGGCTTTTCATAAGCCGTTTCCGAACGGGCATTGATCAACCGGTTACCAATCTGGAGATCCTTGGACCAGAATGGTACCAATCCCCATCGGTAGAGTTCGACCGCTCGTGATTTTGTATCTTTGACTATTGGAATAGGTTGGGATGGTGCAATGTTATAACGCGGCTGGACGATATGCACAAAAGGCCCGAGGCCCAGTAGTTCCTGCAGTTCACCGGGGTCAAGCGTCAATGTAAATCGTCCGCACATCTAGATACCTTTAATGAAAAAATCTGTGCAATATCCCATACACAGATTCTATCACAATCAATTAATTTACCGGAAGTTCATCCCAGGATGAGGCTTAACAACAACCAACTTCCCAGAGCGATAAAAACAACACCCATCAGTAATTTGACCAGAGCGGCGCGTTCCTGCAGGAATTTGGTCAGGTCTTTTGAAGTCGTCCCGTAGTAAACAAAAACAAAAATGATCACCAACGGCAAGATGAAAAGCAGGTTGTAGAGCACCAGATACAGGAGGGCTTGCAACCGTAATTCCGGGATGCTGCTGACAAAAATGATCGTTGGGAGGTAAACCTGCCCTGTACAAGCCAACTCAAGCAAGGAAACCAATACACCGGCAATAAATGCGCCTACAATGTAATTGGCAGCACTCCGTCCCTTGCGGATGGTGGCATTGATCCGCTTGCGAAGCGGTTCTGGAAGGTTCAGGAGCATATCCTCAATCTCACCCTTTTTCGCCTTTCGGTAATCAAGGAAACTTAGAACGGCCAGGACCAGGCAAAAAACGCCTGTCAGCCCGTACACAACTTTTGCAATGATGTCCAGGGTCCCACCGACCAGATCAAGGATCTGGTATAAGCCAAGTCCCACAGCCAGATATGCGAGGAAGACGCCGATCGTGAAGCTCCCACCAACCAGCAGGACTTCCTTCCCTTTCCGCCCGCTCAGCGTCAGATATGAAACGAAGAAGATCAGGGTCGCGAATGCACAGGGATTGATGCCATCGATCAACCCGGCGGCGACAACGGCCAGCCATCCCATATTCTTGAACCGGTCAATGACCGACTGCTGACCCTGTTCGGGGTCGTAATTGAGCCAATAGGCATCCGATCCCACTATCCTGATATTTTTCCAAAATTGGCACAATTGTATCGGGATAAATATCTTCACCAACCAATACCTGATCACCAATGAATAAGGCCGGTGTATGGAAATCCCCGGTATATCCGATCTGTTCGGTCATCCAGGAAGCCAGATCGGCATAGTCGTAAATATTGAATTCAACTACCTGTAACTGGGGATATTTTGTCTTGACATAATTCAAATCCGCATTGACCCGGCTGCACTCATCACATCCGGTCTGAAAGAAATAAGCCGCAAAGATCGGTGAAGCAACTTCACAGCTCTCCCCGGTCTCACAGGTTTCGTCTCCTGTTCCGTTTCCATCCGGATTAATACTAATCAGGATTTGAGGATCGACGCCGTCAATCTCCGGGAACGGGATTCCTCCCGCTTCAATACCCTCCCGGACAATCGTCGGGAATTCGTTGAATATTTCATTTTCACCAATCAGGATCTGATCGTCCACAATCAGCGTTGGAATGCTGCGTTCGGCTGTTGAAACATTGAAGTAAGATTCAACCGCCAACAAAGCTTCATAATATTCGGGGGTACCGATTTCAAGTAACCGGATATCCAGTTTATCCGCCCATTCGGCCTGCAGTGGATAGATGACATTCTCAAGTGACGCATGGCAGTGAGGACAATCATTGGCATAGAAGAAATATGCATGGACCGCATCCTCAGCAATAACTAGAGTTTCCTGGGCAGGTTCCGGACCTGCAGGTGTAATTTGCTGAACAGGGGTTACCGGACTACTTGAGTAGGCAACCTGGGCAGAAATGGTTGTCAGGGCTGCAATAAAGCTCAGCAGCACGGATATTGTAAATGCAAGAGTTCGCTTCATAATCAATCTTTATCTCACTGTTATTTTGATAGTTATTATTTTATCAAGATATTTCTTTGGTTAATACTAATTTCCTTCCAAAGTCCGTTTTAAAATATTCCTCCACGGACAAAGAATGGAATCAAAAATTCATTGTTGGTCAACCACTAAAGTAATACTCCAAAATATGCGTCAAAGAAACGATCGGGATCAACTTCAAGTGCGACCTGGTGGGGTCGTTCAGGAGCATCGGGATCAAAAGTTGTTTTGCCTAAGAGACCTGCCGACCTATCGCTGTTAACTGTTACAAGGCCCTCCTCGAATTTACAGACATCAGGTTCAAATATCGAAACCGCCGCCAAAGGATCATGGAAGAACATTAATTCCTGTTCTTCAAACCAAACCTCAGAAAAATCCAGGACCGGTTGCAGCACCGGATGGTTAAACGTGCTTTGACCTCTTTAGCCGGCATGGTTACCTGGCGAGTGACGTCCAGCCCGATTGAACGGTGAATACGCACATGTGCTTTATACACGATCTCGGTCGCATGTGGGTCCAGGAGCGCATTCCATTCGGCTTTCCAGGGGTTATTAGGTATCTCGGTGAAAACACCGCACATCATGACCAACTGCTTTAACGCATTAATCGTCTCAGGATAGAGAGAAAAAAGAAGCGCAATGTTGGTTAAAGGCCCAATGGTCAGCAGGGTGACCTCACCGGGATTGGTCAGGATCCGCTTGGCGAGAAAGTCCACCGCTGTTGTCGAACTGAACTCCGTACGATGGGGCCAGTTATCCAACCTTAAGGCTTGTTGGGCCAGCGGCTGGCGGTTTTCGACGATCAAAGGGGATTCCACACCGGGAATGATCGGAATTTCCCGTCCGGCAGCCTGGCAGATCGCGTCAACCATTTGTGCCCGCAGCCCACTCTGCCCGGATACCGTCGTGATGCCCAGCAGTTCAGCTTCCGGCTGCATCAACAGGTAAGCCAGGGCCACCGCATCATCAATGTCGGAACCAATATCAGTATCGAGCAGGATTTTTTCAGTCATCCAATAAACCTTTCCCTTCGCAATCCATAATCATAATTCAAAATTGGAAAAAGATAAGAACCTATCTACGGCCATATCGCAATCTTGAAAAACACAAACATTTGTTCTATACTCATGATATGGATACCATGGAAAAGATCAGATCCTTCTCCATCAACATGCCTTTCGAAGCGGCTGAAGATGTACGGTTCTCTTCACCTCAGGTCAACTGCCGGCAGGAACTTCAGCAGCTCAAGGACCGTTTCCCGGTCACACATGCCTGCCTGCCCAACGGGAAGACGATACCCCTGCTCAAGACAATGCAGACCTCAGTGTGCGAGAATGATTGCAATTACTGCTGCTTCCGTGCCGGCCGTGATATGCCCCGCGCCAGCCTGACACCAGACGAACTGGCTTCTGCAATTGTGAAATTATCCGATGCGGGGATCGCAAAGGGCGTCTTCCTGAGTTCGGGTGTCACAGGAGGTGGTATCCACACCCAGGACCGGATCATCGCCACCGCAGAAATCCTGCGCCAGCGTTATCATTATCGCGAATATATCCATCTCAAGATCATGCCCGGTGCCGAGAAGGACCAGATCTTCAGAGCGATGCAGTTGGCCGATAGAGTCTCAATCAACCTGGAGGGACCGAACGAGACCAGCCTCAACAGGCTTGCGCCGAAGAAAGTCTTCTTTCAGGACCTCGTTGAGCCGCTGCGGCTCATTGACCAAATCCGTCGTGAATCCTCTCCCCGATCCGCCTGGAAACAAACCTGGCCGACCAGTTGTACCCAATTTGTCGTCGGCGCAGTCGGAGAGACGGACCTTGACCTGCTGCAAATGACCGAAAACCTCCGTTTACATTTAAATATTACCCGGGCGTATTATTCCAATTTCAATCCGGTGATTGATACGCCCTTTGAGAATCTCCCTCCTTCAAATCCCTGGCGTCAGCACCGACTTTATCAGGCTTTCTATTTGCTGCGTGATTACAACTTCGATCTGGAAGAGATCCGAGTTTAATCCATCCGGCCACCTCAATCTTGAAAAAGACCCCAAACTGGCCTGGGCGGAATATAACTTATCAGATACGCCTGTCGATTTGAATACAGCGGATTACGAACGGCTTGTCAAAGTTCCTGGGATTGGGCCGGTCACCGCGAAAAAGATCATTCTGAGCCGTCGTTATGGTAAGATTTGGGATATCAGCGACCTGAAGCATTTTGGCGTGTCAACCAAGCGGGCAATGCGGTTCATCCTCCTGGATGGCCGTCAACCTGCTTACCAACCGGCTCTGTTTTAATGACATTTGGAAAATTACAGCTAAAACATTTCATATCCGAAAATATCACCGTCCAATTCGATTCCCCTCCCCTGCATCCGAAAAGTCCGCCCTGCCCGAATGGATTTTCGTGGCGGGGATCGGATCTCAGAATCACAAAGTGCCTCGCCGAATCGAAAGATTTCTCCAGAAAAGACCGCATGGCACGCAATATGCAGCCTCAACATGCGGAGGTTGCAACCAAGCGAGGGTCCTGGGGTGTGGGCAGGTTCTACTTCGATGTGGAAACGGACACAAATCAGCGGTTCCGGCTTTATTACGACCGGGCGCCCAAAGACGCTTTCGACCGCAACGGACATTGGGTCTTATTGGCAGAACTCGACTGACCAGAGGATTGAACATTGAAACGCTGCAGATTTCCTTTACTAATCCTGATTTTATTGATATTTAGCGGTGGGTTATCCCGGGTCTTACCCGGTATGGAAACATTAACCGTCTCTGCCCAGCAGAATCGCGAATACTTCTTTCCTATATTTCTAAATTCTCAGGATACGTCATTCTCGACCAGCTATTATATGATCACGATTGATACTGATTTCGCCTACAACCTGGGTTGTGAATTGGGTACCCGTGATTCTATTGCACCGAACGCCCAGGATAGTGTGGTTGTGCTCGATTTCAGTTATCCGGTCTGCAATTCAGATAACACTTATGGCGCTGAACTTTTCGGGTTTGGCCCCGTTCCCATTTCGGATATCGAGGCAGCGTCCAAGAGTTTTATGCTCGGTTATTATCAATGTACTGCCGGAGACAATGACTCCAGCCTTGTCCTGGGAATCGGCACAAATAACAAACCGACCTCCTGCGATTCGGCTGCCAAAATGGTCGCTCACGGTACAGCCTGGGCTGCAATGGTCAACGATGTCAACCAATGGGCATTGGATAATAATCTGCTCCAGCAAGTCCAGGCTTTTGGCGCCAGTGACATAGAACTGGGATGGAACTCACCATCAAAATCAAAAGACTGGCTCGCGGGTTATGGTTCGACAGCCGAAGCCCCCATGCTGCATTACGGCGACGCGGCCGGATGTCCCTACGAGGATAGACCCTATTTGGATTGCGGTACCTCGTCTTTCCCGGAGTGGACATCTGAGGATGTCTGGTATGTTTCGTGGGGATTTGGCCCTTCCCTGCCGCTGCCGCTGATTTACCTGACCAACGGGATCCATGCCCAACAGTGGGCGTTTCTCAGCCAGTACTCGGTCGCCAACCACGGCGCAAAGATGGACTTCACCGGCGTATTCACCCAATCTCAAGCTTGCGAACAATGGGGCTGCAACGGGACGGATAATACACCTGAGGAAGCTTATCAGCAGCTCTATCAGGAACTGAATAAATACCCTGCCACCGCACAGGAACTGGATTGGAGGACCGACATTCGCTGGCTCCTGCGGGAAGAAGCTTATCCCGATATTTATCGTTCATCGATATCATCTTCGACGGATAGCCGTACTTCACTGGATTTATTAATAGGAGATTTACAGGAAACCGATCAAGATACCGCCCTCACTTCTGAAATGGCTGAATCCCTGACAGTAAAACTCAACCTTCTACAAAATTTGGCAGATAATATCTCTCGATCTCAAGCTGATCCAGCCATGAAAGCTGACCGTTCCAGCATAGCCCTCCCAACCATATCCGATCCGGAATTCATTAGTGGGATCATTCCTGGCGGAACGATTGCCGGTCTTCCCTATGGTACAGCGGTCAACAATCTCTGGCAGGCAACCACCGCTGAGGGTTATCTCCAGATTGCTGCAGGTTCCATTGCAGAAGACCCCGACCAAGGTTCGCTTTTCATCTTATTCACTTCTTTAAATAAAACCCAATCGACATCGACTTTGGTTCTAGCTCCTGAAAGAAGTGGTTCTTTGATGATTTTGGCTGAAGAAGATAATGGTTTGGTCATCCAATCAGAAGACGGCACAATTTACCGATTCAATCTCCAAACATACACTTTAGAATAAAATACGGGAAAACAAAAAGCGCTGCTGCGCTTATTCATGTTCTGCTAAACGATCTCAACCTGGGTCAATTCAATTTCACAATTCAGGAAAGTTTGCAGCAGTTCGTCTTTTCGCGATGGGTTGAGTCCCTGAATGACCCATCGCAAGGTAAATGAGCCGTCATTAAATGTGTTATTCACCGTTCGTAAAATATTTCCCCCGAACTTTGAAATCAAACCAGCCAGGTAAGCCAATACACCGGGTTTATTGGTATTCCCCGGGCCAACGATATTAACCGTGGTCCAGCCAAGAACTGAACGGGAAATGCCGGCCTCATTCAGCGCCGCATCGACATCCCCCAGGCGAACCGCGCCGCCGCCCAAAGCGGAATAGAGATCATCCAGACTGGCTGCTGCCAGGGAACTAAGCAGGTTCTCAAACTTGCCCCGCTCCTGAACTTGAACATCTTCCAGATCGACAATCCCACGGCTGACCAATAGAGGGCGGAGCATGTCCCTGCCCTCCTCTGCCGTTTGTTTTAAGGCTACGGTTACCAGGGCTGAACGTAGTTGGCGGGCAGTGGAGGTATTACAGAATTCCAGCCACTCCTCAGTTGGCACTATGCGCTTTCCTTCCGTGATCACCTCGACCACATCGCCCGGATTTACCTGTTCATTCAATTTGCGGGTTTCCCCGTTGACCTCAACATGATTGATCTTATCCAGCAGGAAATCCTGGATAGAGGATACCGCATCCAGAACTGTGGAACCATCCGGCAGGAACCGCGTCCCGCCGGTCGGCGTGAAGATCTGCACCGGTTTGTATTGGGTGATCTCCTTACCGTTTTGCAGCGCATAGACAACCCCCCACAGGTTTTCTCCTTCCATCTCCTCGGTTGCGATCGCGACCTCAATCGCACCCAGGTCCGGCAGCAAGGCCGTCACCTGGATTGCCCGATAGCCGTGCTGAGGGCTGGCGATGTAATCATCAAACCGGTCCTGATCCAGGTTTCGATTGAAGAACCGGTCAACCTGTGAGAGAAGGCGGTAACATCCCTCCACATTGCCATTGTCGACCAGCATACGAAAGCTGATAATGTCGTTAACGTCGGAGAAATCGTCAAGTGAGGTTCGGCGGTCGCGTGCCATCCGCCGTAATTTCTGCCAGGCCTGCCAGTATCCATTGACGATCACCTGGACCTTGCCGTTGATCCCCTCGGCTTCCATTAGGTTGCGTAATTGCCCTAACGTATCATTGATGAAACCGGTATCCAGTCTTGGATCCCGGTCGATTTGTTGTTTGACGAACTTGAACGCATCCGGTTCGGCATAAGGGAAAGCCATGTCTTCCATCCAGCGACGCCAGCGGTAACAGTTCAAAATACCGGCCAGCTTACCGTAAGCCCGGATTGCTTCGGTGGCTTTTTGGAGTTGCTTTTCCGGCGACATATATTCCAAAGTCATGATATTGTGACTCTTATCCGCCAGCTTGATAAGAAAAACCCCCGGGTCGCGAAATCTTGCGATCTTCCGGAGGGTTTCAAGTTCACGTGAACGTCCACCTCGGGGGTTGCTCATTTTGGTCACACCGTTAACTAGATAAGCAACATGCTTCCCAAGTATGCCAGGGAATTCTCGCTGAATGGCTTCGAGAGTTTCACCCTGATCTTCCACCACATCGTGCAGCAAAGCTGCAATGGTCCAGGCTTCGTTATGCACCAGGTGATCTATAAATGAAGCGATCCAAACACAGTGAGTTTCGAAATATGGCTCTCCGCTCAGGCGGAGCTGGCCTTTATGGAGCTTCTTTCCAAGTTCATAGGCTTTGGCAATGGCGGGTGTGCGCGGTTGAAATTCTCCCTTGATATTAAAATCGTCCACAATTTGAGGACGGATTTCCCGCACAAACTCTACTTCCACCATAGATACGACCCTTAAATTAAGACTCGGATTAGAGTTCCTGATTTTTATGACATTCTAATTTTATTCTAACCAAATTCATCGGTTTCTTTTCATTTTCGGCGTTTGTTTACACTCGCATGGTGCCTAATCTCAGTACCATGAAACTAGTCATGAACTCCGATTATATCCGTAAATTAGTAGTTAAGGCAAATAGCCGATGGTAAAAGGTAAGATCTTAAAAGTATCAATATTGGTAGGTTTAATGATGGCACTCGTGTTCCCTGTGACAGTTTTCGCTGCAACACAGGGAACCGAGGCTCATCAGGCACCGGACCAACCCGAAGTTGTCATCTTGTCATCCACCGCAGACGTGATCGATCTTATCGTGCGTTTTCCGGTGGACCCTATCCAAAATCCATCAACTGAAAGTTTAGTTGTTTTTAATGAAGCATTTTACGACCATCCTTCTGATGCCGGTGTTCCAGACCTTCCGGTTTTATATGAAGAGATTGAAATACCGGCCGGTGAGACTGTTGAAATCCAGATATTGGATAGCAAGTCTTATGCCGGAATCCTTGGTGAAGGAAATTTACCCGTCTCCATTCCAGATCATGCCGCAGAAGTTGAAAAATGCTCAACCGGGGAATTGTGCAGTATTGCCAACCCTTCACTCCCCTTGCAAACCACAGGAATCTTCCCTGATGCATCCGTCAAATTGACCGGGACTTACATACTGCGCGGTCACCAGATCGCTCAGCTTGAATTCTGGCCCGTCCAATATGATCCAGCCAATCAAACAGTGGAAATCTTTGAAGAGATCACACTGCGGATCATTGTTTCCGGCGCAGACCTGAGAGCTTCGGCCAGCGGAGTAAATATTGCTTCAACGGCATTTGAAAATCTGCTCTCTGCGTCAGTTTTGAATTACACACCCCAGGATGTCATTGAATCCGACCGGTCGACCGGTGGTGAAAGTTACCTGATCGTTGCACCGGATGCATTCATCTCCACGCTTGGCACCTTGGTTGATTTGAAAGAATCCCAGGGGTTCTCTGTCACCGTCGTCGGACTCTCAACAACCGGTACGTCAACAGACAGTATCAAAGCCTATATCCAGAATGCTTATGATAACTGGTCGGTTCCACCCACCTATGTCCTGCTGATCGGTGATGTCGACAATGGTTCAAATACCATGCCAGCCTTCACCGGCGCTTCATCCAGTACAGTCACCGACTTGTATTACGGTACCGTCGATGGCACGGACTGGGTCCCTGACATCTTTGTCGGCAGGCTTCCTGCCCGTTCTACCAGCCAGTTGAGCACCATGATCGGCAACCTCGTTGCCTATAATAACCTGACCGGGACTGAAAGCTGGGTTAAGAAAGCCGCTTTATTAGCTTCCAACAACTCCACCTATTGGACTGTTGCAGAAGACACCCAAAATCATGTCATTCAATCTGAAACCCAACCTGCCGGATATGCGGGTATTTTCCCCTCCAACCCACAGCCCGGTGGTGACAAACTCTTTGCTTACAGTTACAGTGCCAACACATCCAATGTGTTGAATTCAATCAATAACCGGCGTTCCTTGATCGCCTACACCGGGCATGGCTCGAGCGTCTCCTGGGGCGGACCTTCCTTCAGCCAGTCAAACATTCGCAGCATCACCAGCACCGGCACCTTCAGTGTCGTAGCCAGTTTTGCCTGCTACACCGGTGCCTTCAGTTCCACTGAATCCTTCGGTGAAACCTGGTTGCTGCAAGCGAATAAAGGCGCTGTCGCTTTCATTGGTTCTTCTTCCAGTACTTTTTGGGGACCGGACGACACGATGGAACGGGCGATGATGGATTCGCTTTACAGCGGTACCGCATCAGCCAATATTGTCGGTTCATTCAAGTTTGCAGGCCTAATGGCCGTTGAAGCCACCCGTCCCGGCACCGGTACAGCTCAGAGTCGCTATTATTGGGAAAGCTATAACACCTTTGGTGATCCCGCCCTGGAATTACTGATCGGCCCGAAAGAATCAAATTTCACCCTAAGTGTTGAACCTTCAACCGTATCCGTTTGCCGGAACGCTCAATCGACTGCAACGATCGGCATTGGACAGACCAACGGTTTTAGCAATCCGGTCTCACTTTCAATCTCCGGCGTGCCCTCGAATGTCACCGCTAATCTGTCTATCAACCCAGTCACACCGCCCAATATCAGCCAACTGACATTCAATGCAAACAATAATGCTGCAGTTGGTGATTATTCTCTGGTTGTGAGCGGTGCATCGGGCAGTTTGTATCATGAATATAGTCTCGGTCTGAGCGTGTTTGCAGGCGTTCCGGGCAGTGTCACTCTGACCAGCCCAACAAACGGCGCCACCAATGTTTCCATTGACACCTTCCTGAACTGGTATGAAACCCAGACCAGCCTGACCTATGAAATCCAGGTTGCACGTGACAGTAACTTCACCCAGATCGTCTATGCCCAGACCGGGCTGAACCAGCCTTCTTTTGACCCATCCAGCTCACTGGAAAACAGCACGACCTACTACTGGCGGGTACGGGCAATCAACGCCTGCGGTACCAGCAGTTATTCAACCACCTATCATTTTACAACAGCAGCTGCACCGGGCGATTGCCCGAATGGAACCGCACCGACGGAACTCTACCAGACTGACTTTACAAACGTAACCGGCTGGTCACATGACGGCACCAATGACACCTGGGCAATGAGTTCGACTCGCTCATACAGCCCCAGCTACTCATATCATTCAGTGGACAAAAATGCGGTCAGCTTACAGCACCTGACCAGCCCAACCATCTCAATTCCTGAAACATTCGGTCAGCCAGTCACCCTTAAATTCTGGCAATGGTTCGATATTGAATCAAACAGCACGGGCTGTTTCGATGGCGCCCTACTGGAGATTTCCAACAACGGCGGCCAATCCTGGACACAGGTCCCGGAAAGCCTGCTGCTGACCAACCCATACGCTGGTCCAATCTCAGCCGCCTACGGCAACCCGCTGGGTGGAAAAATGGGCTGGTGCGGCCTGCAGGATTGGTCAAAGACTGTTGTCGACCTTTCACAGTACGCTGGCCAAGACGTCAAGCTGCGCTTCTCCCAAGGCACCGATGCAAGCCTTGGCCTGGAAGGATGGTACGTTGACGATTTCTCTTTGACCGCCTGCGAAGTTAAGCCCGATTATCGTCCTTATCTGAATTCAGATAGCATATCGGCAGGAGAAGCACCGGGCCAGGATGTCACCGTGAAAATCAAACTCACCAACGCCGGCC
The DNA here is from genome assembly GCA_963741015.1 of uncultured Chloroflexia bacterium. GTDB lineage: Bacteria > Chloroflexota > Anaerolineae > Anaerolineales > Anaerolineaceae > Brevifilum. Next base: position 28,849 of record CAVUGP010000009.1, read on the forward strand.
TCAACCCCGACACCTATACCATTGACCTGAGCTACAGCAGTTGGAGCGCCAACCTGAAAACACTGGGTGTGATCAGTCTGCAGCCCGGTGAGTCCACAACCCTGGAGATCACGGTCACTATCCCCGCCGATGCGGATTTTGGAGATATCGAGCAGATTATCCTGTCGGCCACTTCACAGAACGACCCGGAAAATCCCCCGGCCTCTGACCAGACCTCCATTGATCTGATGGCTGCCATTCTGAGCTATGTTCCAATGGTCAGCGCCCCTTAGTAATCAGTCTTTCTCTTCCACGAGGGAAAGGAACACCCGGTACAACTTACTGCCGGGTGTTTTGCTTTTAATCAGCCTGCCGTTGGCGTGAATCACACTTGAAATAGAACATATATTCTATTATACTGAAAGTATGACGCTGTTTGAGAACTTCTGGCACTGGATCAACCCCACCCAGCAAACACACCTGCTGGTCCTTGAACTGGACCCGGTCAATGCCGAATATCTGGCGCAGATCGCCGCCAGGAACGACTCTTCCCGCAGCCGGGTCGCCCTGGACCTGCTGAAGACCGCCCTGGCGGACCGGCAGGTGGCCGAGGAGCAGTTGGAGCGCTGGCGGCTGCTGACCGACCGGCAGCAGCAGGTAGCAGCCCTGACTTGTCTGAACTTCACCAACCGCCAAATCGCTGCCCGGTTGAAGATCTCACCCGAGACCGTCAAGGCCCATATGCGCAACCTCCTGCACCGTTTCGACCTGCACGGCAAATCCGAACTGCGCGAGGCCCTGGCCGATTGGGACTTCAGCGAGTGGGCCTGAGTCTTTCCCCTGCATCCCCCATTAACCCCCAAGGTTAACCTCTGAATCACCCCGGTTTAACCCCGAATCGTGATATCCCCCACCGTGCCCCTGCCGTAAGATGGGGATATGGAACGGCAAATCACCATCTTTCCGACGCCCGCAGCGGGCAAAATTTCCCTGGTGGTGGCGCCCCGCGGGGTGACGGAGAGCCTGATGTCGATGCTCGCCACCCTGGCGCTGAACGGCCGGGTGCTGGTACTCGACGGCGGCAACTGTTTTGACGGTTATGCCCTGGCTCGCGCCCTGCGGCGTCAGACCCACCGGGTCCAGGAAGCCCTGAAACAGGTCTGGCTGTCCCGCGCCTTCACCTGCTATCAAATGGTCGCCATGCTGGCGGAACTGCCAGTGGACGGCACGCCGGTGGTTGTCCTGGACTTGCTCTCTACCTTTCTGGATGAAAACGTCAACCTCGCCAAGCGCCAGCGCCTGCTCGACAGCAGCCTCAACCTGCTCAGGCGCATCAGCGCTGGCGCACCGGTCGCCATCTGGGCGCGCACCCGCTCCACCCCGACCGGTGAGGACCAGCAATTGCTCACCCCCCTGCTGGAGACCGCTCACGACATCTGGGAGTTGCAGACGCCGGAAACGCCCACCCATCAATTACCGTTGTTTTAACCGTTCATCACTACCAATTGCAAGGAGCACATCATGGGACGCACCCTCCCTTCCGCCACCCAACTCATGTACCAGGAAGAAGCCGCCCTGTCGCGCTTTCGCCGCGCGCTGCGACGGTCCGACCAGCTGACCTTTGACGACCTGTTCACGTCCGCCCAGAAGCATATCTCGGCTGCGGCTTATGCCGCCCATGCCCTGCCCTTCGAATCTTTCCTGATGGCCATGCTGCTCGAAGAGCACAAAAAAGTGATGCGCCTGCAGGAAATTGTGGAGATGCTGCAGGAGATGCATGCCTGAGTTCACCGGCTGGCTGCTGGACCTGTTTGAAGACCCCCGCGAGGGATTGGTCCTTTATTTCATGGCGGAGAACGGCGCACGCTGGCGGCTGACCCAGCCCTTCCCGATCACATTCTACGCGCTGGGGCCGGACGCCCAACTGCGCGCACTCTGGCAGCACCTGAGTCAGGCAGACGGGATCAGCCTCTGCCGGACCCAGCGCATGGACGTCTTCAAACGGCGGCAGGTAACCGTCATGGGGATCACAGTCCAGAACCCCTACGAGGTCAGCAAGGTCTTTCACCAGGTCGCCGCCGGTTTCCCGAACCTGGAATATGCCGACGCCGACCTGCAGATTTCGCTGCGCTTTGCGGCCCGCACGAACGCCTTCCCGCTGGCCTATTGCCGTGTGGAGGCGGATGAAAACCGGCAACTGGTGGATATTGAGGTGTTGGAAGATGCCCGGAAACTCAGGACGCGGCCGGTCCCTTTCCGGGTCATGTCCCTGGCGCCGGACGTCGCCCCGCACCATGCCCGGCCCCATTATCTGAAAGTGGCGGTGGAAGGGGAAGAATATCATTTCGACCTGCGCGCCTGGCGCCCGCTGCTGGTCAACCTGCGAGCCATGATCCAGCGCCATGACCCGGACCTGATCCTGACCGATTACGGCGACACCTGGCTCCTGCCCCGGCTGCTGCAGAAATCCGAAAAATACCATATTCCCCTGGGGCTGAACCGGGAGGCGGGACGCGGGGTGAGCTGGCGGGAAGAACGCACCTATTTCTCCTACGGGCAGATCGTTTATCGCGGGCAGCAGATCCACCTTTTCGGCCGCTGCCATATTGACCGCCAAAACGCCGTGCTTTGGAACGACTACCAGCTGGACGGCACAATTGAGATCTGCCGGCTCACCGCCCTGCCGCTGCAGACTTCCTCGCGCGTATCACCCGGCACCGGGATCTCCTCGATCGAGATGCTGACGGCGCTGCGCGAGGGAGTCCTGGTGCCCTGGCAAAAACAGGAAGCGGAGATGCTCAAACCCGCCGCCGACCTGTTCTCGGCCGACCAGGGCGGCCTGGTCTACCAGCCCCGGATCGGCGTGCACAAGGATGTCGCCGAGATTGACTTCGTCTCCCTCTACCCGGCCATTATGGTCCACTTCAACATCTCGCCGGAGACCATCCTGCCCGACCCGAGCGCCGACAACATCGTCCCCGCCCTGGGCCTGGCGATCGACACCAGCGAGGATGGGCTGATCCCGAAGGCGCTGCGTCCCCTGCTGGAAAAACGGATCGAATTAAAAAAACATCTCGCCAGCACACCGCTATGGGATCCCTACCGCAAGAATTTTCAGCGCCGCGCCTCGGCCCTCAAGTGGCTGTTGGTGACCTGTTTTGGCTATCTTGGGTATAAGAACGCCCGTTTCGGCCGGATTGAGGCCCACCAGGCCGTCACCGCCTATGGGCGCGAGGTGCTGCTGCGCGCCAAGGAAGCCGCGGAAGACATGGGTTACGAGGTCATTCAGATGTACGTGGATGGGTTGTGGGTGCGCCACCCCGACAAGAAGCGTCCGGCGGACATCGAGCCGCTGCTGCTGGAAATCCAGGACCGCACCGACCTGCCGATTGCACTGGACGGCATCTACCGCTGGGTGGTGTTCGTCGGCTCCCGCCAAAACAAAGCCCGCCCGGTCGCCAACCGCTATTTCGGTGTGTTCCAGGACGGCTCCATTAAAGTGCGAGGGATCGACGCCCGCCGACGTGACAGCACCCCTTTCGTCTCCGAGGCGCAGTTACACCTGCTGGAACTATTGACCGGCAAGGAAGACCCGCAACAGGCGCTGCCCGAAGCCATCCAATTCCTGAAGTCACGGCTGGAAGCCCTGCGCAATGGACAGGTCAGCCTGCCCGACCTGCTCGTCCGGCAGCGGTTGGGGCGCAAACTGGAGGCTTACCGCACGCCCTCTCCCGCGGCGCGGGCGGTCCTGCAGCTCAAGACCGCCGGCAAAGAAATGCGCCCCGGGCAGCGGGTGCCTTTCCTCTATATCCGCGGCAAGCCGGGCGTCTTCGCGTGGGACCTGCCCCAAAAGCCCAACCCACGCGCGGTGGATGTGGCGCGCTACCAGGACCTGCTGCTGCGAGCGGCAGGGATCGTTCTTGAACCATGGGGATGGGATACGGAAAGGTTGACGAAGCGGATGCTCTCGGATGCCAGACAGTTATGTCTGCCCGCGGCACCCAAACAACACCCGGTCCAGCACTATCGCAATATTCCAGGCGTCGTCGACCCCGCGATGGATCGTGCCCTCGAAAGGTATGTCCAGCAAGGCGGTCGCCTGCTGTAATCCGACTTCATGTTTAAGTCCCTGCTGCAGCGCGAACAGGTTCTTAACATTAATGTGGGAACGTCCAAAGGGAAATGGTACGCCCCAATCCTCACATTGCTGGACCATCTTCAGCCTGTCATAATCGCCATAACTCGCCCAGGTGCGCTCGCTTGATTCATATTTCCCCATCAGGAGACCGCAAGCCTCCGAAAAACTCGGCGCGTCTGCCAACATTTCAGGTGTGATGGTGGTCAGTTTCTGACAATAATCACTCAGGGTGGAACGCTGTGGTTTGATCAGGATCCCCTGGGTATCCGAGCGCTCGCCGGTAGCCACATCCAGAATACAGAGCCCGATCTCAATGATCTCACTTGATTCACCGGTGGGCGGGTCGCCTTCCCAGCAGGTGGCTTCCAGGTCAACGACCAGGATCTTGTCCAATTTACGCTTCATCTTCCATCCATCCCATCATTCGTAGCTGCTCTTGTTTGGCCCTGGTCATCCCCTGCACAACCAATGTATATGATTCGTCGATCATCTTCCTGATCTCATCATCCGGGATGCTGCCGTCCAGGGTGACCGTGTTCCAGTGCTTCTTGTTCATATAATAACCGGGTTTAACAGCCGGATACATCTTCCGCAGGATCACTGCATCGACCGGGTCCGCCTTAAGGGTCATGGTCAGCGGGTCGGCTTGCCAGGCGACCAGCGCGAACATCCGATCCAGCACTTTGAAGACCAATGTATCCGCACCGAAAGGCATATCGCGCCGTGAACCGATTTTATTTTCAAGGTAGGCAATCAGTAAATCGTAATCCATTGTCATCCCCTTTAAGTTCCGGGAACGGTGATGAATTCAACATCACCAGTATCCAGGTCAACAATGCAGAAGCTGCGCGGACCGCGTGCCAACCCGCCCAGTGCTCCCGGGTTCACGATATGGACACCCTTGATCGTCTCATTCCGTTTTTGGTGGGTATGGCCGTGGAAAATCCATTGATATCTTCCGGACTGGACCAATTCCATCACCTTGCCTTCGATGTGGCTGTGGGTGGCAGCGACGGAAATCCCATCCAATTTGCCTGAAAATTCCAGCCCAGCGAAACTATCCTTACCCAACTTCTTTACCCGCCTGATGATCGTCCCGCTGGTGTGGTCCATATTCCCGATCAGGTAGATCAGGCGGAAACCGGAAAACTGGGGGATCAATTCAAAACCGGTCAGGTCACCGCAATGGATGATGGTTTTGATCCCGCACTCGCGAAATGTTTCCAGGGCATAAGTGAGGTTGGAGAGGTTATCGTGCGTGTCCGAAAGAACACCAATCTTCATAGTTTACGTCCTTTTAAATCAACTCATACCATTATACGCGATGATCCCGAAGAATCCATTTTATAATTACGGAATAGAATTATTTTTCAATCATGTGCATTTCAGTAACCTAATCGTATGCCCGCCTGTGGTAAAATCATAAAAGAATAATAATTTTGTCAATATAAGCGAAATTCATTAATTTATTCATTTTATCTTTTTGGATTAGGGAGCATTAATGGTATCCTCGCTTCAAAAAGGGATCAGCGCAGCAAAAGCCGGGCGGATGCAGGAAGCACTTGACTTCCTGAAAGATGCCATCATTGAAGAACCACAGAATGCGGAAGTATGGGTCTGGGTTGCTGCAATCATTGATGACCTGGATAAGCAGGAAATCTTCCTCAAAAAAGCACTTGAAATAGACCCGCGCAACATTCCCGCCCAGCGCGGCCTGGCATATCTGCAAAAGCGCAAGCGTGACCAGGCAGCCGCTGATGGTGATCGCCTCTCGGACCACACCAGCCCAATCTCTCCATTCCCTGCCGCCGGTCAGCCTGAACCGCAAAAAGACAATTCGGGTTGGTCAAAACTTGATCTGGGTGAAATAGATGATCTCGCCACAAGCGATGACAAAGACCAGGAGCAAAACAAAACTCCGGACTCCGAATCCAATGGAGGTTTCTTCAAGAATTTACCGAAATTGAGCCCATTTGAGATGGTCATGCTCGGCGTTGTGGTTATCGTTTTCTGTTTCATTGGAATTTTGGCAGCCAGCGCAATATTTGATATTGACCTGCCATTTGGCCCCTTCTCATCCGGCCAAAAAGGACTCACCAGTGATCCCCCTTACCCGGGTGTGTTCCTCTATGAGAACGACATTTACTTTGACATCCAGCAGCACCATGGCTTGCCTTCCCAGGATGTGGGTATCCCAACCAGTTTCGTTTCAGACCCAACCATCATCCTGTGGGAAGCCGAAATTGACCCCGAACAGTTAAACCTGATCTATGAGACCGGTGAATATATTTCTTTTAATATCGCCAGCAGCCAGAAGAATAAGGATTTACTCACACCTCAGGATTCCCTGGATGCCGGTTTGTATTGCTTTCAGCAGCTTCCAGCTGATTCCACGGTCGAGGCGGCATCTTATTGGTGTTTTAAAATTGACCTTTCCAATCCCCAATAATATTAATCAATTTATTTTATTCGCCTGGCCGTCAGCATTCCTTCGGAATGTTTGATTTCAGCTTCCGAAAATCTAAAAAGATTCTATAATCATTACGTTATTACGGTTCCAGAATAAAGGTGTGTTTATGTCGTCCCATAAAATCGTTGATGCGGAATTCATCGCTCAGGATGTTAAAAAATTCATTATTGAAGCGCCTGTGATTGCAAAAAAGCGCCATCCCGGTCAGTTTGTGATCATCCGCTTGTCCGAATCGGGCGAACGGGTTCCCCTGACCATTGTGGATTCCGACTCCCAGGCAGGCACGATCACCCTGATCGTTCAGGGTATTGGAAAATCCACAAAAGCTCTCAACCAGCTCGAAGCTGGTGATGAGATCCGGGACCTGGTTGGTCCGTTAGGGAATGCTTCCGAGGTTGAAAATTTCGGACACGTGGTTGTAGTCGGCGGCGGTGTTGGGACTGCAGTCAGCTACCCGCAGGCCAAAGCGCTTAAGGAAGCCGGAAATAAGGTGACGGCCATTATCGGCGCTCGGACCAAGTCCCTGGTCATTCTTGAAGACGAATTACGGCAAATCGCAGATGAGGTCCTGGTCTGCACCGATGACGGCAGCTATGGACACAAGGGCTTTGTCACTGACCAGCTCCAGGCGCTCATCGATCAGAAGGAACAGATCGATTATGTTCTCGCGGTCGGGCCCTTGCCAATGATGCGCGCCATAACCGAACTGACCCGTCCTCATGACATCAAAACGGTGGTCAGCCTGAACTCGATCATGGTGGATGGCACAGGGATGTGCGGCGGCTGTCGAGTCGTCGTTGGCGATACCATCAAATTCGCTTGTGTGGACGGCCCCGAGTTTGATGCCCATGCGGTTGATTTCACCACGCTGATGAACCGAAACAGAGCTTACTTCCATGAAGAACAATGCGCTCTGGAGGAAGCAGCCGAAAAACTGGAACGAAGCCAGCGACCTGAGGTTCGTAAATTACCGCGCCAGCCGATGCCTGCCCGTGTCCCGGAAGAACGCCGCAAGGATTTTGTCGAGGTCAACCTTGGTTTCACCGAAGCACTCGCACAACTGGAAGCCAAACGCTGTCTCAACTGCCGTAGACCATCCTGTGTCGAGGGGTGCCCGGTTGGGGTGAGGATACCGGAATTCATTCAAATGATCTCCGACGGCGAATATGTGAATGCATCCCGGCTGATCAAACAGGATAACGTCCTTGCGGCGGTCTGCAGCCGGGTTTGCCCCCAGTCTGATCAGTGCGAAGGCGCCTGTATCCTGGAAAAACGCAGCGATTCGGTGGCAATCGGCGCGCTCGCCCGGTTCGTAACCGACTATGAACGACAGCATGGCGAACTGGTTCCCGAACCTATCTCCCAGCGTAAGAAAACCGGTCATAAAGTAGCCATCATCGGTTCCGGTCCTTCCGGCCTATCCTGTGCCGGCGACCTGATCCGGCTGGGACATGATGTGACCGTATTTGAAGCTTTCCACGAATTCGGTGGTGTGTTGACCTATGGCATCCCTGAATTCCGTCTTCCTAAAGAGATTGTCAAGGAAGAAGTGGAAGCTCTGGCCGCCTTAGGTGTGGAGTTCCGTCCCAACACCGTGATCGGCGTGACCTACACGATTGACGAACTGCTTAACGAGGAAGGTTATGACGCTGTCTTTATCGGCGTCGGTGCCGGTTTGCCTTATTTCATGAACATCCCCGGCGAGAACCTGGTGGGTGTCTATTCCGCCAACGAATTCCTGACCCGGGTCAATCTGATGAAAGCCTACCAATTCCCTAAATACGATACGCCGGTAATCGACTGCAAGGATAAGCATGTAGCCGTCATTGGCGGTGGAAACACCGCCCTGGATTCGGTCCGGGTAGCGCTCCGGCTGGGCGCCAGCAAAGGCAGCATCATTTACCGTCGTACGGAACAGGAGATGCCAGCTCGAGAAGAAGAGATCGCGCACGCCAGGGAAGAAGGCGTCGATTTCCAATTCCTGAAGAGCCCGGTAGCTTTCCTGGGTGATGATCGCGGCTGGTTGAAAGCGATGAGCGTGATTCAAATGGAACTGGGTGAACCGGATGCATCGGGTAGGCGGCGCCCAATCCAAATTGAAGGCTCGGAAGTGGAAGTCCCGGTGGACCTGGTGATCGTCGCCATCGGAAATGGTTCTAACCCGATCATCCAAAAAACGACGGGGGATCTTGAATTCAACCGAAGAGGTAATATCTCTGTGAATGAAGAGACCATGGCGACATCCATGCCGGGTGTTTTCGCCGGCGGCGATATTGTTTCCGGTGGTGCAACAGTGATCCTGGCTATGGGAGCGGGACGCAAGGCCGCACGGTCCATTGATTCATATCTTAAATCCAAAGATTAGGAGGCAAAATGCCCTACCCTGCGAAAATCGTTTGTATTGGCGCTGGTAGTTATTCATTTGGAATGACCACCCTGGTTTCGCTGCTCAGAAGTCCCCATCTCAAAGGCAGTGAACTGGTGTTGGTTGACCGCGACGCAGAACATCTTGAGATCATGCGGAAATTAATGGTCTGGCTTAATGAAGTATGGGACAGTCAGATGACCATTTCCGCTTTCACATCTCACCGGCCCGCCCTGAACGGTGCAGATTATGTGATCAATGCCACAGAAGTTGGACCACGGGAAGAATTATGGGAATCGGATTGGCGGATCCCGCTGAAATACGGCGTCCGTCAACCCTATGCGGAAAACGGCGGCCCAGGCGGCTTCGCCCATGCCGCAAGGAACATCATGCCGATCCTAAATATCGCCTGGGACATGGAAGAACTATGTCCCAATGCCTGGTTCATCAACTTCACCAATCCCATGCAGCGGATCTGCGCGGCCATCCACCGTCACAGCAAGATCAAAGTCGTCGGTTTATGTCACCAGCTTGGTGCGGGGTATGCCATGGTCGGTAAAGCCCTGGCAAAGGAACTCGACATCAAAGTCCCATCCCAATTCACCAGCACACATGCCAGCCCGAAGTATAATGCGGCGATGGCTGCCACTTCTCTGCAGGCCCTGGAAAAAGTGAAGATCACCGCAGCCGGCGTTAACCATTTCACCTGGATGCTGGCCGTCCGGGACCGTAAGACAGGTAAAGACCTTTATCCCTTGTTCAGGAAACGCTGGGAGGAACTGCCGGAGGAATTTGAACCCCTTACACGCCGGGTTTTTAATGCCTTTGGACTCTTCCCCATCCCCGGCGACGAACACCTTTGCGAATACCTGCCCTGGGTAAGCGACCCAACCACCGAACCCTGGGTGAAGTACGATCTGGAACTTTACGAGTGGTCAATGCACAGCCAGGAACGTGATGACAACTGGGTCACGCTGCAAAAAGCCACGGAAGAAAAGATCAACCCCGAAGAATTTATCCCCTCCCACAGCGAAGGCGCGCTGGAAGTGATCGAAAACATCCAGATGAACAGCGACCTGGTCTGGGAAGCGGTCAATGTGCCTAACCTGGGACAGATCAATAACCTGCCCGAAGGCGCGATCATCGAACTGCCCGGCGTCCTGAATGCGGATGGAGTGACCGGCGTCCATCTCGGTGCACTGCCGGAAGGGATCGCAGAACTGCTGCGGCGAGAGATCACGGTCAGCCATCTGACAGTGGACGCGGTGGTAACAGGTGACCGGCAGCTTGCGCTGCAAGCTTTACTGCTTGACCCCGTTATTCGTGATCTGGATGTTGCCCAGCAAATCCTTGATGAATATCTGAGTCGCCTACCGGGAATTTCTCCCAACCTTCCGGGATTGATCCGCCATGTTCTTTTTAAAGGATTAATGGTAAAAATAAACAGGGCTCATCGAGTCATTGGAGTGTGGAATGGAAAATAAATTAGTACCGCAAGAAAAAGACAGGAAAGAATTATCCGGCTTCGTAAAAGCTTTAAGCGAACCATTATCAAAATACGGCTGGCCTTCCTGGCTGGTTTTCGCGATGGCCATCATTGGACTGATTTATCTCCTCAATCCAACGCTGGGCATTATCGAGTTCATCCCGGATAACCTGCCTATCATCGGGAATCTGGATGAAAGTGTGGCGGTCATGCTCGTTTTAGCAGGCATTGTTGAAGCGCTCGAAGGGAAAAAATATCGCAAAACAAAAAACGAAGATAACAGCCCGAAAGAGCCCTCCGAAAGTAAATAAGCATTAAATTCAAATTAAATCCTAAAAACTGTCCCTAAAAGACAGTTTTTTGTTGTAAAAGATTGAAATTATTCTGATTTGACGCGTTTAAAAATTCATAGTATATTAGAAAAAGATGGTTAACGGAAGTTCGAAAAGAAGAAGGCTCGTTTTGTTCTTGTTTGGAACGTACGTTAGCGGGATTAAGTAGGAATATTGTTAAAAGGAGGTTTCCAGGCATGGCAGAACGAGAACTTGGCGTTGTCAAGTGGTTCAATGGCGAAAAGGGTTATGGCTTCATCGCCCGTGACAGCGGCGAAAAGGACGTTTTCGTGCACTTCTCTGCGATCAATGCTGAGGGTTTCCGGACCCTGCGCGAAGGTCAACGGGTAGAGTTTGAAGTCGTCCAGGGTCAGAAAGGCCCCCAGGCTCAGAACGTCGAAATTATCGAATGAGCTGAATTTATTATTCTATTAGAAAAATGCGGTTCAATTGAACCGCATTTTTTGATATTGACCATTCAACTTAGTCTACGACGATGCACGTCATGGAGAACTTTTATCCCAAACGTCCATCATTCTGACTTGGAATGTTTACACAAACTGCACTGCCGCCCATGTCTTTCGCCCGGTAGAGTGCACGGTCAGCCAGACGATAGAGATCATGTGTATCCATTTTCATATCGGGATTCATACCCGAAATCCCAAAACTGGCATGAACGGTGAACTCCTGGTCGTCAAATTTAACAAGCTTCGAAGCCAGGGCGCTCCGTAATCGCTCAGCAAGAGATTGGGCGGCCTCAATACTCGTTTCAGGAAGCAGGAGAATGAACTCCTCTCCCCCGATCCGGGCCAGGATATCGGATTGGCGGATCATCTTGGAAAAAGTATCTGCAACTAATTTCAAAGCGGCATCCCCGGCAAAATGCCCATAGGTATCATTTACCTTTTTAAAATGATCCAAATCAAGCATGATCATCGATAAATTACCGCCGTACCTGTCGTGACGTTTGACCTCTTTATCGGCCAGTTTCATGAACTGTTGGCGATTAAAAACACCGGTCAATCCATCGTGAGCTGCCAATCGCTCCAACTCTTCCAACAATTGTTTTTCTTTGGTGTACTCATAGAAATTGACGATCTTTCCAATCACACGATTTCTGCGGTCCCGGATATTGGAACTGCTCGCTCGGTAATAGGAAAACTCCCCCCATCGCCAAACCTGAGTTCGATCCGACCAATTTCCGCACCCCGGACCAGGTTTAATAAAGAGGGATCATCCGGGAACGTCTGATAGACAGATGAACCGATCGTCTTTCTTGTGACATTCGGAAATACCGAATGCAGCGCAGGATTGAAATCAACGATGCGATCTTCCCTGTCCAGGATCAAAACCCCTGTGCTCATATTCTCAAAGATCACATCCCGTGCCAGTGGGATGATCTCCAGCATACGAAGCTTGGTGAACCCGAAGACGAAGAACAGTCCGCTGACCCCCAGCAGCAATGGTGTGAAATCAATATTTGACGAGAGTCCCAAATTATGCAAAACCAATCCCACCCAAGCCGGAAGAGATCCTAATAAATAGATAAGGGCATTCTTTTTGACAGCAGGCACAGATTTGAACAGGGCAATCGCAAATAAAACGGTACTGGCACCAATACAAAGGCTGTAATAACCCACCGCAATATAATTCCAGATATTGCGGTCGTAAGTGAAAATCGGGAATGAACCACTGAAATCCATCCTCGGATTTTGATGGGCGAGATTCAGCCAGCCAAGGGTCTGAGCCGTCAGGAAAAGATAGAGAGGAATAATACCCAGAGCAATGATCAAAACCGGTTTTATTCGCTTTTCATAGCCAGAAACACTCAGAGCAAAAAGCAGCCAGGTGGGTGCAATCAACTGGATCCCCCAATGTTCAAACCGTACCCAAAACTCTGCCTGACTTAAAGAATTAGACAGCAGTTCCATGCCATATCCAAAGCTGTAAATTGCCACCCCCCACATGCAAATCGCCAGGAATATGGCTGCTTTACCGGTCGAACGCCGGAGCCAGGCGGCTAATCCTAAAAGGAACAGGACCAGAGACGCCAGAATCAGGGTCGTTACAATGACGATTCTTCCATTCATGATATTTTCCGTTGTTTTCTAAAGAGAGATAAATTCATCATAACCTACCAATAAAATTGATTAATGGATCTGGTATCGAGCCCCTGATTGCACTTTTTTCAATTCCAAAATCAATTGTAGCGATGGGCAGTATAAAATGAGAATAACATTTAATTTAATCAAATGACCCCCATCATTCCCAGAAGATATTTTAATTACACGGCAAACTTACTGCCGTGTAATTATTAACTCAAATTTATTTTCAGGATTTAAAGTTAGTTGTCCTCTTCTGCAGCCGGTGATTCTTTTGACAACAGATCTCGCAATTTCTCCTGACGGTTTTCGAGCGTTTGGGGATGGCGCATCATTCCTTTCCAGGGATCTTCCTTCTGCGCCAAGCGGTGCGGCAGGTTCACGATCGTCCAATCACGCGGATTAACGCCTGCCTCAATCTCACTCCATTCCACCGGGGTCGCTACGGAGGCCTGCGGCCGGGCTCGCACTGAGTAAGGCGCTACGGCAGTTGCGCCGTAGGAATTTCTCAGGGTATCCAGAAAAATTTTGCCCTTGCGAGCCTTGATATGGTCCTCAAGCGTGTAAGCAGCTTCGTTCCGCCTGATGAGCACCCGTGCCACATTCTGAGCGAAATCACGTACTGTATCAAAGTCCTCACTGCGGTCCAGGGGGATCACCACGTGAAACCCCTGTGATCCGGTGGTCTGAACCCAGGCCTGCAGGTCCAGTTCCTCCATCACGCCGCGGATATCCAGCGCCGCTTTCCGTACTTTATCATAATCACGGGTTTCTTCCGGCGGGTCCAGATCGTAAATCATCCGGTCGGGTCGTTCAAGGTCATCCACCCGGGAAAGGTAGAGGTGCATCGTCAGCACTGCCTGGTTCGCCAGGTAGACCAGGTCCGCCGCACTGTCCACCAGGGGCGCATTAAAACTACCGCCCTCGCGCTTGGGAAATGTCACACGTTTGATGTAGTCCGGGAAATAATCGGGGACATCTTTATTAAAAGAACCCCTCTCCCTTCATTCCATCCGGGAAACGCTGCATACTGATCGGGTGATCCTTCAAGAGCGGTACCATCACTTCGGCGATCTTCTCGTAGTAGGTTACCAAATCACCCTTGGTCAGTCCTTCTTCCGGAAAGAAAACCTTATCCAGATGTGATAACTTGATCTCGTGCCCGTCAATTGTCGTCATGCGGGATCTCATCCATCTGAGCGATTTCGCTCTCGTCTTCCATATGCACATCATGGGCGGATTTATCACGGCGCATGCCACGGAAGCGGGGATGGCGCAGCCTGTCCGCTTCGGTCCACTGCGAGAAAGCAACTTCACAAACCAGCTCCGGCTTGAGGAAATGGACTTCATGGGTTGGTGGGTCGCCTTCATCATAATGGGACTCCTTCGACTCAAGCGCCGCCATTTCATCATGCAGACGTTTGAGGGTTTCGTCATCAAACCCCGTCCCCACCTCACCGGCATAGACCAGCTTGCCGTCCCGGTAGAAACCCAGCAACAGTGCGCCAAAACCGATCCGGGAACCATGTGGGTCCGTAAACCCACCGATCACGAATTCCTGCTGTTCGATGCACTTGAATTTGAGCCAGTCCGCCGACCGCTTATGGACGTAGGTCGACCCCAGATGCTTGGCGATCAATCCCTCCCAGCCCTTCTTACAAGCCTCCCGATAGTATTTGAGGCCGTCGTCGATCTTGTATTCTTCCCAACGAATAGGACCTTCAAACTTGACCGCATTTCGCAGGATTTCCTTGCGGCTGCGCAGCTCACAGTGAGTGATATCATGTCCATCGGCGTACGTACAGTCAAAGATGTAATAGTAAACCTTGACCTTGCTTTTGAGGGATTCTTCCCGGTCCTGGACGTGCATACGCGGCTGGAGTTTCTGGAAATCGGTGACATCCTTATCATTGAAGGCCACAACTTCCCCATCCAGGATGCATCCGGGGACGGCTTGCTTCTCCAATGCATCTGCAATTTCCGGGTAGCTGGTATTGATCAATATCTTATTGCGGGACATCAACCGGACCTTACCGTCCTCCTCAACATAGGCGATCATCCGCTCGCCGTCCAGTTTCCGTTCAAAGACCCAATCATCCCCCGTGAAATAATCGTGGGTCAATTTCGCCAGCATCGGGTCCATCCATTCCGGCATAGGGGTCTTTATCGCTTTTTTTTGCTCATCTTCCGAAAGTAATTCAATCAAATTTCCCATGACTGTTTTCTCCATTCATATTCTCTTTAATCTCATTCATCGTCCGCCCGGTCTTGGCCGATTTATTCTCAGTCGAAGTCGGGTTCCGCCGTGCATCCGCCTTTTCATCATCCATTTTGATCAGCAGCCAGAACGGATCTTCACCTTTTCCGGTGCGGATCAGGGCATACCCCCCCTGGAGCTTTTGACCCTCCAGCCAGATGGTCACATGGCCGTCGTCGATTTGTTGGGCGACGGATTTCGCCTTTTCGCCATCCTCTTCCTTTTTGAGGTTGCGATAACTTCCTCGGTCCCAAACCATCACAGTCCCCCCACCGTATTCTCCCTCAGGGATCACACCCTCAAAATCAGCATAAGCCAGGGGATGGTCTTCGGTGGGCACAGCCAGCCGTTTCACACTCGGGTCGGTGGAAGGTCCCTTGGGCACCGCCCAGGACTTTAAGACGCCATCCACTTCGATCCGGAAGTCATAATGCAAGGTTGTCGCTTCGTGTTTCTGGATCACAAAAATAGGCCGGCTTTTGGCCCACGCAAAGGTGACCGCGTTCGTATCCGGCTCGGGGGTCTTGGAAAAATCGCGCTTTTCATTATATTTTTTGAGTTTTTCTTCCGTCATATGCGCCCCACCAATTCTCAATTTTATCTTTCCTTTCACTTTAATTTTACCTATTCCAAATAAGTAAAGCCAAATTGAAGTGCATCATGAATTTCTATCAATCCACAGTAAAAATTTGACACCTGGCCTGTTTCGTATAAACGCCAAATCCAGTAAAATAGAAGTAGCGCACCATAATTTCTTCAACGCGCAATATCACCCCAATGCGAACAACACCAAATACCGAAAGGAGCTGAGCCATGCTTACCAAGGTACAGGATATTTTACGTATCAAAGGGGATGAGGTCTGGTCGATACCTCCGGAAACCTCGGTGCTCGAGGCAGTAAAAACCCTGGCGGAAAAAAGAATCGGTGCACTGCTGGTTTTAGAAGGCGATCAGATCGCCGGGATCGTCTCCGAGCGGGATTTCGTCCGCCGGATCGCAGCGGAACAGGTCTGCGAACTTGACCGGCCGGTGAGCGAAGTGATGACCAGGGATGTCTTTACCATTGATCCTGAAGATGATATTGAAGATTGCATGTCGCTCATGACCGAAAAGCATATCCGCCACCTGCCTGTTGTGAAGGATGGCCTTCTGGTCGGACTGGTCTCGATCGGTGATGTGGTCAAAGCGATGATCACCAGCAAGGAATTTACCATCGAGCAATTGAGTAAATACATCGATGGCGGTGGATACAATATGTAGTTATATTAATTACATATGGTAAATGACACAAATGCGCTAATTTAGCGCGTTTGTGATTCTATCCAGATTATTCAATTCCCAATCCAATTAAGATGTTCGGCTAACTGGGCCTTCATCCGGTCAATCACCGCCGGCATCAGCCGCCGGCCTTCGCTTTCCTCTTCCAGATCGGCCAGCCTAAAAGGTTTGCCAAAGCTGATCTGCGCCTGGGCTTTGACCGATTTTGGGGCAATCAACTGCTGGATGATCTGCATGAATTCTGCCAGACGCCGCCGGTCCATCACCCCTTTCCGCAGCCTGACCAGGGGGTGATTGCGGAACCGCGGCAGCAGCACGCCGCTTGAGATGGTCGGCACTACTATGCAGCCCGGGCACCTTGCGCAGCATGATCTCCACGCTGGACGACCACTGGGCGAAGACCTCATCCCCCACCGGGTCGGTCGCCGGGTCCGGTTCGATCTTGCCGGAACCAAACTGCAGCAGCAGCCCGCCGCCGCGCAGGTGGTCAATGGCGTCCCGCAGGGTCTGCATGTTCTCCCCGGGATCACGGCTGACGAAGAACACGTTCGGCCGCAGATTCGGCAGCGAATCGTAGAGCCGTGTCCCTGTAACGATCGCCTTCAGGTCCCGACGCGGCACCAGGCTGCCAATCGCCATTGAGTCATATGCACCCGGGTGGTTCGCCAGGATCATTACCGGGCCATCAATTGGGATGTTCTCCAGATCTCGGGCATCGATTTTTACCTGGAGTGATTCCATCATCACCCGGCACCCGGCCGGCGACCCGCCCTCCCCCATGGCCGCATCGACGGCCGTCATGAAACGCGCAAACCTGCGGGTCGGCAGAGCAAAGACCCAGCCCAGGCTCCGGCGCAGGAACCCGCGGCGACCCAGGCCAAGCGCGAAGAAGATCTCATCCGTGATGGCGGATTGTACGGTGGCAACGGAAGCAACTTCAGGCATGGTTATGATTATAAAAGGAATCTCACTTTCAAAACCTAAAACCCCATTAACCGAAAAGGTGTCGCAAGGTTTTAATTTTATTTTGTTCGACTTCTAAATAATTGAAACCACCCCTTTCCGCCCTTCGGGCACCCTTCCCCTCAGGCGAGGGGAAGGGTCGGGGATGGGGTTGGTCAGTGTTTTTATTAGTCACAGAAAGCCTTTTGTTTAATTTTGAGATCGCTCTAAATAAATTCATCTGGTCATAAATCTCAAGTCAATCAATACTATTAATGTTAAGAATATTTATCAATATGTAAAATATACTTGACATTTAGTGTAATATAGTTTACTATATGTAACGTAAACACAACTTAAAGAAACAAGGAGTAATAAAATGTCGTATCCACAAAGAAGGACACTGGTCAATATCATTACCATGGCGCTGGTCTACACCGCCTACTGCATCACTGCTTTTTCACGGCACACGTTCAGCGATCCTCTGCGACCCTGGGCGGTTACCATGCTGACCTTCATCGGCATCGCCGTCATCGCTGCGATCATTATCCAGATCGTGTTCCATGTCTTCTTCTCAATCCGTGTTTCGGTCCGGGAAGCCGTCAAACGGCGGGACCAGCAGGATGAAGATCTCGGCGAGGAAATCGGTGAGGCGATCAAAGGCGAAATGGTTGAGGACGAACGCGATAAGCTGCTCGAATGGAAATCATCCTCCGCAAACGCCATCACCCTCGGGGCAGGTCTATTTCTCGGACTTATTTCCATCGTACTGAACTTCCCCTCAGCCGTGATGCTGAACCTGGTCTACGGCGCTTTCTTCATCGGATCGATCGCTGAGGGCATCACGAACCTGATCCTCTACCGGAAAGACGCCAGCCATGGCTAAAGAGATCATCATCCATAACAACATCCGGGAACTGCGTTTCTTCGCCGGCGAGATGACCCAACAGGCGCTTGCGCTCAAGGTAGGCGTCTCCCGCCAGACGATCATCGCCATCGAGGGGGATAAATACTCCCCCTCCCTCAAGCTGGCCTTCGGGATTGCGGAAGCCTTCGGGGTGGAGATCACCAGGGTCTTCAGTTATGAAGCGGTTGAGGAAAAAGCCAAGAAGAAGCCCAAAAATAATGAGGCCAAAAATAACGAAAGTTGAACCACAAAAAAATCTTAATAACAGAAACCCGGGAGGTCAATATTCCCGGGTTTTTGGTAATTATAAAACCTGTGTGATATTATAGACGATGACAAATTTCAATTTCCTCATCAAGGAGGCAAAGATGCCCAGCGACACCTGGTTCAAACACTTCCCCGGCGCGATCACCGTCACGGACGAGAACGCCATTATCATCGCCATGAACGACGCCGCTGCCGAGGCCTTCAAGGACGACGGCGGCTATGACCTGATCGGCCAGAGCGTGATCGACTGCCATCCCCCGGCGGCACAGAAGGTGGTCCGCCAGCTCTATGAGAGCGGGGAGCCGAACGTGTATACGGTCACCAAGCACGGGAAGAAGAAACTGGTCTACCAGACGCCCTACTTCGAGGATGGGAAGCTCGCCGGCGTGGTGGAACTGGGCCTGCCGCTGCCGGAAGAGATGCCGGAGTTTAATAGGGATGAGAATAAGTAATGTAATGAAAGAAACACTCTATTTCACGAGTGTTTTCTTGTCGGGGCGGACGGATTTGCCTGTCCCGAAGCGCAGCGGTGGGAAACCGTCGACCTCACGGACTTGGAAAAAAATCCTAAGTAATACACAACAACATAATTAAGAAGCGGGTATAATCCTGTTTAGTTCGTTGATCTCATATCGATTGATGAATTAGCAGACGATCAGAGTTGCAACTCTGGTCGTTTGCGCTTAACCACCAACTCTAATGAAACCTCATATTAACCCTTATAGTAAAATCCAACACCCTATTTATTCCAAAGTGGTAAACAAATAGGGTGTTTTTCAAGTGAAAAGTGTCGAGAAAGGAGGAATTGCCTATCCTTTTTTCCAGGAAACCGAAACCGGACAGCAATGCCCCCTAATATCCACTTAAATTCACAAAACTCCTCTCTTCAGAGGAGTTTCTTGTCGGGGCGGACGGATTTGAACCGTCGGCCTCACGGACCCGAACCGTGCGCTCTATCCGGGCTGAGCTACGCCCCGCGAAGACCCATTATACCATTCAACCTTGTTTTTACAAGATGAAAAGACCGGGCATGTGTTCATAATTAGGGCTGAAAATGGGCCGTCATAACAGGTGAAAACGATCATGCCGCATCAATACTAATCATCCACCAGGGGCATCACGCCGATGATGAACCGGGCCTGGGTCCACTTATTGTAATTCGGGTTTGCCATCTCCCCTGAGAGCTGCTGCCCGCAGAAGTAGAAAATCAGGCCGGGTGGGGACATTTCGTCAAAGCCGCTGTCCGGATAGGTCTCTGCGAGGTAGGGAACCAGGTCCATGGCGTGCCGGCTGACTTCGTCAACCCCCGAAGGGGGAACGCGGACCGCCGCCATAACGGTGTTGACGGAAACCGAATCGTCCTGGTGCATCCGCATTTCAGCACCGATCACACACTCCTCAAGATACTGGCCGACCTCGCCGGGCGTCCGAAAGAAACCCCGGGAGTCCTGTTCAAGGTTGATCTGCAGGGGGTATGCCGCCAGTGCACCAATGTTATAGGCCAGCCCTGAATGGATCCACAGCCCGTAATACCCCAGGTGTTCCCAGGCAACGGAAAAATCATAGTCATTTGTAAATTCACCACTTTGAATATCATCTGGGTCATAGGGGATGACTCGAAATGGTTCCAAATAGACGACATCCTGATCACACCGCATCGTGAAAAGGGTATCCACTTCCTTATCGCGGAAGTCGATCCCGTCATAGACCATCCATTCGGGCGTCGGTGAGGGCGAGATGGAGGGTTGGATGTCCGGATTTGGGGTTATAAGGGAAAGCTCATTTCGCGGTGTTATCGTTGATTCCTGGGTGCCTGTAACTTCTGGCTGGAATAATTGCAATGTTTTATCCGAAACGCTGCTGTTGGAAAATGGCAGTTGATTCCAAAAGACCGCCAGGAGGATCAATCCAATGCCAATCAATCCGGAAATGAAACTGATAAGCCTGATGGAAGAGGCAGTAAAAAAGTGTTTTTTCATCTTTTTAGGTTGTTACCCCTGATGAAAAAACACTTTTGTTGTTTTTCTGAGAGTGCATAAAGTAAACCGGTTTGTATTCTTTACCTCAGCCACATTGATGTCAGATAAGGAGCATGATAATTTAGCATGACCAGGTCGATTATCCGCATCAAAAAATCTTTGCACCAGGTTCGATTAAATTAGGCTACTTTTCCAGTATTCGTTTATTCCGGATAAAGAAGAACCCAAACAGAACCAGGCCTACGCCCAGAACGCCCAGGCTGATACGCAATAATTGAATACCAGGTGTCTGTGTCCCGGTCAGGTCTCCGCCTGTATCGGGGAGAACTTCTGGCGCAGGGGTGGCAGGTGCTGGGTTTGGTCCTGTGGTCGGGGTTGGTCCTGTGGTCGGGGTTGGGGTTGGTTCGATGGACGCCGTGAGGCATTCTTCACCAGTAAAAGTATTGGTATCCAGAGTTACTGCACCCGTCTGGGCAATCGCACGGCCCTGCAAAGTTGCACCGGTACCCATACTGATGCTGGTGAGCGCGATGATCGTTCCTACGAAATTACCTCCATCGATGGTCACACTGCTGGCATCACGCCAGAACACATCGCATGCACTGGCATCATTGATCAAGCTGACTGTGCCAGTGGACGTAAGGCCGTTGGTCAGGAAGATATAGACGCCGGAGCCATCGAGAGTAAGAGTCCCTCCGGACAGGAGAGAGACTCCCGGAACAGTATACACACCGGGGACAAGCGTTTGGCCGGCAAGCTCACTGACGAGAGTTGTTCCCGGCCCTTGCGATTCCAGTGAAAGCCGAGCAACGTCAGCATCAACCTGAGCAAGTCCTGCAGCCGCCAGGGTGCGAATCGCACCTGGAGGGCCTACACTGCCTGGGGGAAAGCCTACAATTGCCGATCCGGGACTGACGCCCAGATCTCCTGGCATGGTCGTCCCACCGGTATTGGTCACCGTGGTAGCAGCCAGAACGGAATAACTCCCCGCTGCACCCAACGATGGCGCGGTCTGAGCCAATCCCGCAGCTGCAACGCCGCCGGACGGCAAACTGGACACAATCACGAGCATTACAATTATGAGACCTGCGATGAAAGAAAAGTGGTTTAGTCTCTGTTTTTTATTAGAGATCATATAAATCCTCCTCCCTAATTTGAGTTTCAAATGAAAATGGCCTTCAACTTACTTGAAATCAATCATTAGTATACACTAGTTAAGGGCTGCATTTGTCACTTTTCTTTCATCTAAAAATTTCTGATCCGTTAATTTTATCCCTAATAATAAAAAATATTTTTAATTTTATAATGAGTATGCTATCTCTCGAAAATCATAATTTCTGAAGGTCATCTGATTTTCTGCAGAATAATCGCAGCGCTTGCATGAACCGATAAATGAACTCTGAATTTTCTTCATCCATTTATAAATTTACCTTTCCAGAGGTCAATCGATGAAAATAAATTCACCTGGCCCCATTTCAGGAAAACGGCTGACCTTCATGGAACAATCTCTCCGAGTGCCCAGTGTCTTTCTGAAAATTTCTCCCTTCCATGGATCACTTTCCAGACGGACGGATTTACCTGTCCTGAAACGCAGTTGTGGGAAAACGTCGACCCTCGTAGAGCACCCATTTCTGGCCTGGAACCGAACCGTGCGTTCCTTCCGGGTTGAACGAAGTCCAACAAGATGTTTTTTATCCCATCCCACAAATTTTATCGAAATGAATTCCTGTCACCGCGTGTATAATTGAGCCTGATATGTCCCCTTACACACTGATCCTGCTCCTGCTCGGCCTGATCTTCCTCGCCGGCTTCCTGACCTTTGCGGTTCTATCGATGCTGGAAGGTCAGCGCCGGGCTGCGCTGCTTTCAGCGCTCTTTGCCGCCCTGTCCGGGCTGGTCCTGGCCGCCCTGCTGCTATCGCCTGCATTCGTGCAGCAGATTGCGGCCATCGTCCTGCTGGCCGGGCTGCTGGGTTTCTTCATCTGGCTGGTCTGGCCGGTGCGCCAATCCATCCCCCCCTCGCGGCTCCCCGCGCAACGAGTGGATGAGCGCACGATCATGTTCGCCCGCGCCCGCCTGCAACCCGGTACACCCCGTTTCGAGGCCTATTACGCCGACCATCCCGAGCAGCTCTCACCGGACAACGCCTTTCGCAAGAACCCGGGCCTGCTGGAACCCGGCGCGACTTTCTATGACGACCTGCTGGGCGCATCCCCTGACGCCAGCTTCTTTTTTACCGATGCATTACGCGAAAAGGTGGATGGGCCGGCAGCGCCTGATAAAGTGGAACGATCCCCGCAGGAGATGACCCACTTCGTGAAGGCGTTAGCTGCCTATCATGGTGCGGTGTCCGCCGGGGTCTGCGAGCTGCAGCCCTATCACTTCTATTCGCACATCGGGCGCGGCACGGGTGAATACGGCGCACCGATCACCCTCGAACACCGCTATGCCATCGCCTTCGCGGTTGAAATGGACCATTCCATGATCGAGGCCGCCCCGCGCATGCCGGCGGTGATGGAATCGGCCCGGCAGTACGTCGAAGCCGGTAAGATCGCCGTCATCCTGGCCGCCGCGATCCGCAAGCTGGGTTATCCCGCCCGGGCACACATCGACGGCAATTACCGGGTGATCGCCCCGCTGGTCGCCAAAGACGCCGGGCTCGGTGAGATCGGGCGGATGGGCTTGCTGATGACCCCGAAGTTAGGCCCGCGGGTACGCCTGGCCGTGGTGACCACCGACCTGCCGCTGATGCCGGACCAGGCAACTTTCGACCCGAGCGTGATTGACTTCTGCAGCCGGTGTCAAAAGTGCGCGGCAGTCTGCCCCTCACAGGCGATCCCATTTGGTGACCGTGAAACGTATCCCGACGGCAGCTTCCGCTGGAAGATCAACTCTGAAAAATGCTACACCTACTGGACCCAGATCGGCACGGACTGCGGTCGCTGCATGGCCGTCTGCCCCTATTCCCACCCCGACAACGCCTTCCATTACCTGATCCGCTATGGCGTTGCCCACTCCGCCAACTTCCGCAAAGCCGGCGCGTCAATGGACGACCTGTTCTACGGCAGGAAACCCAAGCCGCACGATTTCCCAAAGTGGCTTCAGGATTTCTAATTCAAATCATTTCAATCGGGATTGACCAACACCTTCAACACGCCGTGTTCGGCGGCTTTTTCCAGTGCTTCAACACCCTGCGAGAGCGGGTATTCGGCGGAGATCATCGGCCGCAGGTCCACCAGGCCCGATTCGAGCAGTCGCAGCGCAGGTGCGAACGGGCCGCAGCGGGACCCCACCAGGGTGATCTCATCGACCACCAGCGATGAGAGGTTCACGTTCACATCCCCGGCGAAGGTGCTTTTGAGCACAAGACTTCCCGCCGGCCGCACGGCTTTCCGGGAAAGCTCGAACCCCTCCGGTGAGCCGGTGACTTCCACCACCAGGTCTGCCGAACCTTCGGCAACATCTTCCACGAAGACAGACTCAATTCCATAGCGCGCCAGCAGGTCAGCCGGCGCCTGCCGCCGGACCACCACCCGCAGGTCACAGCCCGTCAGCCGCAGGGTCTGCGCGATCAGCAGCCCCAGCCGTCCCGCCCCGACCACCAACACCCGCATATCGGGCCGGATCTGCACCTGTTCCTGGATCTCCAGGGCGGCAGCCAGCGGTTCGGTGAACACAGCCAGGTCATCCTCCACGCCTTCCGGAACGGTATGCAGGTTCTCAATGGGTAGCGTGAAATATTCCGCCAAGACGCCGTCATGTCCGAGGATCCCCAGCACGGTCCGGTTGGCGCAGTGATGCGGCCTTCCGGCCAGGCAGGCGTCACACTCGCCGCAGGTCAGGTTGATCTCCCCCACCACCCGCCGCCCCACCCAGGCCTCGTGTTCGGGCGCAGCGATCACGTCGCCGACGAATTCGTGACCGGGGACGCCGGTGAAGGGATAATACCCGCGCAGCATCTCAAGGTCGGTGGCGCAAATCCCCGCTTTGCGGAGCCGGATCAAGGCCATCCCGGCTTTCACGTCCGGTTCGGGCAGGTCAGTGCGGTAAGTGACCTTTTGGTTTTCGAGCCAGAGTCCTTTCATGATCTCACTTCTCCATCTCTAATTTATGGAACCAATCATCCAACTGGTCCGCCGTCATGAATCCCTCTGCTGCGCCTTTGGTCCCGATCTTATACGAGGCAAAAATAATAGCCGCTTTGATCGAATAATATGGATCGTGCGTACGCATATACCGGTCCAGAAATGCGGAGAAGAGGGCGTCCCCTGCACCGATGGTATTGACCACCGGCCGGGTGTTCACAGCCGGGAACCACTCAAAGTGACCATCACTGCGGACGCCCATCACCGCGCCTTTCTCACCCAGGCCAATCACGATGATCTCGGCCGGATAGGCGTCCATCAGGTTAAAGATCGTCATCTCCGTCGGGTTCGACAGGGATTCGTCACTCAGAAAGAGGATATCTGCAGCCTGCATATAATCCCGATTATAGGCATCCTGCAGATCAGAGAGGGCGTGGACGTCCGTCGCGATCGTCTTACCTGCTGCCCGTGCCATTTCCAGCAGCGGCCGGGCGAAATTGATATTGCAGATCACAGCCAGGTCACAACCGTCAATCGCAGTCCTGGCCTGCTCCAGAGGATAAACCTGTTCCTGGATATCCTTCAGGTCCACGTGGATCTCGCGTTTGCCATTCGGATCGTAAAGGATCACTGACTGAGCTGTCTCATCCAGCGCAGAGAGGACAAGTCCATCTGGAATCCTTTCCCCCAGTAAAGCTTTGCGTGCCAGCCAGCCGTTACCATCCTGACCGATCAGCGATGCAAAATCGACCTGGTTACCCAGGGTTGTCAGTGCTTTGGATATGTTGTACCCAACGCCGGAAACCGCAGTCTTGATGCCAAAGAAAGGATAATGACAGGGGAAATAAGGCAGGGGGAAACCGTCAATGGCAACCGTGGTCTCCAGATTGACCAATCCGGCGACAAAGAATCGACTCATTTCGTTCCTCCCTAACGCGCACCTCGACGGCCGAACTGCCGTTCGAGCAGGTCCGCGGAAAGATGGATCATGGTCGGCCGGCCGTGCGGGCAGGTGCGGGGTGATTGGCAGGCCTCCAGGTTTCTCAGTAAAGCCGCTTGTTCCTCCGATGAGAGTGTTTGACCTCCTTTGACGGCCATCCTTTTGCAAATCCGGGCGGTGATCTTCGCTTCGATCGCGGCCGCCAGAGGGGATTCATCCTCCTCGAAATCCTCAACCAGCACATTGAGCGCGGCCGCCGGGTCTCCGCCCACGATCAAGGCCGGGATCGCCCGGACGGTGAAGGTGTTGGGGCCAAAAGACTCCACTTCAAACCCGAGCTGATCGAGAATGGCAAGCTGATCTTCCAGCAGCCGGGCTTTTTCAGGCGGGAGGACGATATTCACAGGCTCCAGCAAAGCCTGAGCCGGGACGCGCTTCTCAGATTGCTGCGCCATCAACTTCTCGAACAATACCCGTTCATGGGCGGCGTGCTGGTCAATCAGGTAAAGGCCGTCAGGACCTTCTGCGATCAGATA
The DNA here is from genome assembly GCA_963741015.1 of uncultured Chloroflexia bacterium. Taxonomy (GTDB): domain Bacteria; phylum Chloroflexota; class Anaerolineae; order Anaerolineales; family Anaerolineaceae; genus Brevifilum. The sequence goes on from CAVUGP010000009.1 coordinate 54,912, forward strand.
GGTGGATGCCACCTGACCCACCAGGCGCAGCAGCGGCAGCCTGTCGCCATCCGTTGTCCCGGTATGGATCTGGATTCGGGCCGGTGGAGCATCCGGTTTGGCCGGGTCCCGTTCCGGGATCTCAGCAGCCATTTGCCAGTCCGATTCTGTAGGCTTCTCCTGTGGATCAGGCTGCAAACCCCAGAACGGCCGGGGCTGCAGGGTCGGAACGGGGGAGTAGGCCAGCAGCGCTCGACGGACTGCGCGCTGGACTCGGGTGAAGACCAGGTCACCCTCACGAAAGCGGACCTCGGCTTTGGCCGGGTGAACGTTGACATCCACCGCTTCCGGCGGCATTTCGAGGAACAGCGTCACGATCGGGTAACGCCCAACCATCAACAGGGTATGGTAAGCTCGCAGGACAGCGGCCGTCACGGAGGCATCATGCACCCAGCGGCCATTGACGAAAACCGTGAGTTCGCGCCGGTTCGAACGGGTCAGCGAGACCGGGCTGATGAACCCATGAATGCGGTAATCCTCTTCCTTGAATTCCACCGCAAGCATTTGCCGGGCAATATCCACGCCGTACAGTGCGGAGAGCACCTCCCGCCGGTCACCGTTACCGCTGGTCAACAGAGAAGTCTTGTCATCCACAATAAGCTGCCAGCGCACCTCCGGATAAGCCAGGGCGTAACGCGTGACCAGCGATTCGATTTGCCGTCGTTCGGTGTTGTCGGTTTTGAGGAATTTCAACCTGGCCGGGACGTTGTAGAACAGGTCCTGGACCGTGATGCGGGTGCCGGGCGGCATACCCAGGACTTCGCCTTTATCCATTGCGCCCCCTTCCACCACCAGGCGCAAGCCGGTTTCACTTTCCGTAATGCGTGATTCGATCGTCATGCGGGAGACGGACCCAATGGACGCCAGCGCTTCACCCCGAAAACCAAGGGTTTTTATCCGGAAGAGGTCCTCCGCCCGGGTAAGTTTGCTGGTGGCATGGCGCGAAACCGCCAGGCCGACCTCATCCGCCGGGATCCCCGCGCCATTATCCGCCACGGAGATCAGGCGTTTTCCCGCACCATGTACCTCGATCATGATCGCATTACTTCCCGCATCGAGTGCATTTTCGACCAATTCCTTGACCACTGATGACGGGCGTTCGATCACTTCGCCGGCGGCGATTTGTGAAGCGATATGGTCAGGCAGAATGCGAATGGGCATGTTTGAATTATAACCTAACGAATCCCCCCAAATTCACCAACGAAATGATTTAAAAAAAGGGAGAGGTCCTTGAACCTCTCCCTTGATCTTATTCAACGCCCATCTATTTTCACATAATGGACAAAGTTCAACAGCTTAAGGGAATTATTTCCCCTTCTTCAGGATCGTGACGGTGTCAAATCCGGAGAAATGCACGGTACCCAGCTCGGGTAAGATGTAGCCTTCGAGCAGCAGGTCGACCGAATCGCCATCGGAAACATTGCCTAAAGTAGCAGTGAGCGCTTTGACATCGAAATGCAGGACGAGGTCCAGATAGCCGTCTCCGCCAGATACCGAACAATCACCGGATGTCGAGACATCTTCGTATGCCCATTGTTTGGCTGGGACACCTGCCAGGGTCACCGTGGTCGGATCGACCATCGTTACGTCGAAGAGGTCCGATCCCAGAATGGCAACGGGCAAGACACCCTTACTTTTCACATTGTAGGGATTATCGCAGCTCCCGGGTTTGATATCCACCATGACATCATATTCAAATGTTAGCGAGATGACCACGGGGTCATGATCGCTGGAACGGTAAGCATCCGGAGCATAGATCGCATCCTGAGCAGGTTTTTTAAAGGACATATCGTAATCGATCAGGTCCGGTTCATCCGCATTGATATGCCAGGTATTGGTGTCATTGATGAACTGGGCAAAATAAGCGTTCGCCAGAGCGTAGTCCATGTAACCGATCTGCCCATCGAAGACATAGCTGTAGGCATATTCGCCTTGGAACTGATACATCATATCAAAGTAATCATCACTGGTACCGGCGACGCCATCAGGACCCAATTTGATCATATCGATCGGGTCTTCTTTATCATAGGAGTTGAGGTCGCCGATGATGATCGTGCTTTTCACACCGGTCCCCGTCGGGTCACTGGCCAGCCAGTTCACCTCTACCATGGCTGCATTGGTCCGGGTAATATTGCAATTCCCTGCGCCATCGCCCAGATCCGGGTCACCGATATCGTTACAATCGGAACCTTTGGATTTCAGATGATTTACGGCGACCGTGAAACCTTGTCCACTGAGATTATCGGTGAAAGATACTGCCAGGACAGGCCGGTTGTGGTCATCCAGGAACAATGGATCATAACTGGAATCCAGGACGGCGAATGAACCGAGCTGTGAGACCTTAGCAGGTTTGTAGATCAATGCGGTCTTGATCGCATCAGTGCCGATCGCACCGGTCGCCACGTAATCATAAGTGCCTGCACCTAGCAGGTCATTCAAACCGGCGACCAGATCAGCCACGGCGTAATCAGGGTCCAATCCGGGATGGTCATTTTCAATCTCCATCAGGCCGACCACATCGCCGTCAATTCCGGCAAGTGCGGCAATGATCTTTGCCCGCTGCCGAGCAAGTTCTTCAGCAGTATCCGCGCCGCGGCATTCCATATCACCTGATGGTCCGCAAATCCAGTTGCCATCGTCAACCGAAGTGAAATAGTTGTACACATTCAGGCTGGCGATCCGCAGATCGCCTGGTGCCACATCAGGACTGGCTGTGCGTGGGTTGGCATCGGTATATTCAGCACCATGAGTGGGCTGTACCACATAAACGCCATAACTATAATCCAACACACCGATCAGGTTGGTGACCAATCCTCCCCCGCGGAAAAGGTTATTCAGATCAAAGATGGACCCGTTGGGGTGGAATGCCGGATCTGGGTTTTGGTTTGTCCGTCCATCATCCAATGTAATGCTATCCAACAGGTAACTTTCCATCGCAGCATAAGCTTCCGGTGAACCGGGTTCAAATTCTGCTGTAGGAGTCATATGCCGGGTCGACGTTAAAATGATCTCGCCGTAGCGGTCAAAGTCAAAATATTCGGAGATCACCAAATCCTGCGGGAAGATCACCCGCATGCCCTCGTAAGGTTCAAAGGTATCCCAATCGGTTACCGGCAAGGTCAACGCCACCGGATCCGGCAGGGTTTGATCCATTTCGCAGATCCAGATCTGGCTGACGGAACTGACCTGGGTAAGATTGTAATATTCTGATGCATAACCGCGCACGCGTACATGATCTCCGGTCATCACATCCATGCCACCAGGTGCGTAGACAAATAGGCCATCAGAGGTCATCGGATCGCCATCGCCGACAGTGTCCTGGATAAAGAAACCGTTCTTGCCACCTTCCTGGAAATCACCCACCACAATGCCTTCCGTGGCAACTTCAGTGCCATAGATCGGGGTGCTCATCCCGCTGCCCTGGATTTCATAAATGGGCGTATAAGGATCACCACAGGCTTCCGGTGGCGGGGTATAAGCAACATTGGATTCACCGGGAGTGTTATATGCTTCACCCAGAGTGATCGAACCCTCAAAACCGTCAATGCCTGCCAGGTCAAAGTCGTTTCGGACCCAATCTGAGGCGGCATCGGTATCATATCCATCCGGAATACGGGAAGCCCCGCCGGGAGTATAGGCAAGACCATCATAATAGGCGGACAAGACTGGGACACCATAGTTCAGGTCCCCGGAACCGCCGTCGTTCACAGCCACTGCATCAACGATCGCTTCCCAGGGGTTGTAATCAATCACACCGTCATTGTCTGTGTCGATATCTTCTCCAAATACACCGGTGAAGTTTTTCACCAAAAGGAGTGTTATCGTTCCATTTTCCAGTTTTCCATTAGCAAGGTTTACCAAAAAGAAACCATTCAAATCGGTTGTGCCTGATGGAATTACTTCATCAATTAACCCACTTCCGCTGCTATCGCCCTCAATCTCAAGAATGGTGTAAGCAGAATAATCCGTCTCGGGTTCGCCAAATATCTCCACAAATTCCACATCACCCGTTCCGACGGTATTTGCAGAAAATTCATTGATCACCGGTTCAGCAACGGTCACACTACCGCAATTCGCGGTATGGCTGCCGAGCATGGTCATCGTATCTTTGGCATAGGAATCCCACTCAGCAGCAGGATCAAATGCATCCGATCCATCCGGATCTCCCATGCAAATTGATTCTTTACGGACCAAAGTATGATCAGCTGTGGTTATGGGACTGGTGCCCCAATAAGAACCGGGGTCCGTACCAATCTGGCCTATGACATCAATGTATACGCCATCTTTTAGCAGTGCAACAGCATCATCGCCGTTGAAATTCGCAACAGATGAACTGGTGAGGTCTGTCACCGCCTGGATTTCTGCAGCCGCTGAGGCATGAGAGACAACAAAAACATCGCCGTCTGCAAGAGCTCCGGATAAGGAGACCGATGCCGACGGCGTTGAAGAGCCATTCGAATACAACTCGAGCGAATACTGAGAGAGATCTACTGTCGCTCCAGTCCCGTTGTAGATCTCAATGGCTTTGTTATAGCTGCCGCCTTCGATGTATTCAGAAATGAACAGATCGAGAGCAGCGGCTTTGACAGGCTGGGCCATAATTCCCAGCGCGCCAAAAACCATGACACCTATCAACACCAGATTGATCAATCTTGTGCGGACAATCATGTTTTTCCTCCTCAGGAAATGTAGTGTTTGGAAACAAATCCATATTATCATGATGCAGGCTCCAGTAGATGATTTTTATATTAAAGTTTATTGAGAATTATTGAATTTCCTCTTATTTGAACAACAAAAACTTTCCTATGTAAAAGTCAATGCTTGATAAATTCTCCTGATTTGCCTGATGTGTTAAAATGAGAAATTATGGAATGGAATGACCACATCCAGCAAGTCCTGGATACACTCCCCGATAAACCCGGCTGTTATTTAATGAAGGACGCCTCCGGCCATATCATTTACGTCGGTAAGGCGATCAACCTTAAAAACCGGGTGCGTTCTTATTTCCACAGTACCGCCCAGGAGGATCAGAAAACCCGCCGGCTGGTACGTGAGATCGCCGACATCGAGTGGATCGTGGTTGGATCTGAACTGGAAGCGCTGATCCTCGAAATGACGCTGATCAAGCGCCACAAACCCCGCTACAATGTACGCCTCAAGGACGATAAGCGTTATCCCTATATCAAGGTCCACTGGCAGGACCCTTTCCCGAAAGTGACCGTCACACGCCAGATGAAGGACGATGGAGCACGCTATTTCGGGCCCTATACCAGCGTCTGGGCTGTCCATCAGACCCTGGACCTGCTGCGCAAGATCTTCCCCTACCTGACCTGCAACCGGGATATCACCGGGCAGGACAACCGGGCATGCCTGTATTACGATATCAAACTGTGCACCGCACCTTGTATCGGCGCAATAAACCAGGCGGATTATCGCCAGATCATTGACGATCTCTGTAAATTCCTTGAAGGCCGGACGGCACCGGTCATCAAACGTTTAAATAAGGCTATGGAAAAAGCGGCTGAAGACCTTCAATACGAAAAGGCAGCCACCATCCGCGACCAACTACTGGCAATCGAAAAGGTGGTTGAACGCCAGAAGGTTGTCAGCAGCGAACAAACTGATTCGGATGTGATCGCAATGGCACGTGCGGACGGTGAAGCCTGCGTGCAGGTGTTCTTCATCCGCAGTGGGAAGTTGATCGGCCGGGAATATTTCGTTCTGGAAGGCACTGAGGAAGAGAATGACGAGGAAATCCTGAGTGAATTTGTCAAACAGTTCTATTCCCAGGCTGCGTTCGTCCCGCAAAAAGTGCTGCTACCCACCGAACTTGAAGAAGCTCAGATCATAAATACCTGGCTCAACAGCCGGAAATCGGGCGAAAAAGTGGAGATTATGGTCCCCCACCAGAAACTTAACAAGGACCTGGTGGATATGGCAACCGAGAACGCTGTGGAAACCCTCAACGCGCTCAAAACACGTTGGGAATCCGACAAGAACCGGCAGACCGGCGCACTGACCGAACTGCAGGAAGCGCTGAGCCTGCCTGAACCCCCGAACCGGATCGAATGTTACGATATTTCCACAACCCAGGGTGTGGCCAGCGTGGGCAGTATGGTCGTCTTCGAACAGGGAACACCCAATAAAAAACTATACCGGCGGTTCAATATCAAAACCGTGCTTGGCCAGGACGATTTCGCCAGCATGGAAGAGGTCCTTATTCCGACGCTTCAGACGGTGGAAAGCCGCTCACGAAGAAAATGAGAAGGTTGGCAAGAAACCCGACCTGGCATTCTCGGTTTTGCCCGATCTGCTTCTGGTGGACGGTGGCAAAGGCCAGCTCAGCCGGGCGGTGAAGGTTTTGGAGGAGTATAATTTATTGGATCGTGTGCCGGTGGCCGGGCTGGCAAAACAGGAAGAAGAGCTTTTTGTCCCGGGTAAACACAATTCAATCTGGCTCGAACGCCATTCACAGGGCCTGTACCTGATCCAACGGATCCGGGATGAAGCCCATCGCTTCGCGATCACTGCACACCGCAAGCGCCGGCGCAACCAGGGATTGGCTTCCCGTCTCGATGTCATCCCCGGAATCGGCCCGAACCGCCGCAGAGCGCTGCTCCAGAAATTTGGCTCGATTGACGGCATCAGGGATGCCACACCGGAAGCCATTGCGGAGATCAAAGGGATCACCCTGGAAATGGCGCAGTCCATCAAAATTCAACTGGAATAAGGTTTTGTAATGAACAAATCACCTAAAAAGAAAAGTACTTCGTATCGCATCTATCAAATCATCATCGCTGTGGTCGCATTCGTGATGATCCTTTCGATGATCGCCGCAGCCCTCCGATTCTAAGAAGGAGCCCCATGTCCTCACTTGGTTGGCTGGATGTCACGCACATCAGCTTTAATGCCCTGCTGCTTTTGGAACCACTTCATGTGGAATATATTGCCGAACCGCGAGCCGGATCCCCAAATGGGCACCGCAATCAAAGGCAACCCGGCGGTTGATTGGTACCTCAGGCAGATCTACTCACCTGTAGGAGATTACCTCGACCGGTGTCTGGCAATGGCACAAGAGGACCCCAACCCGGAGGATTTGCGCAAAGCCGAAATCGACGTTTTGAATAGGTTCCAGGATTGGCTGGTTTATGCGCTGGACCCTGAAAAGTATGACCATCTGGAGTTCCTCTCCTGGGATGACGCTTCCCTGCTGGGGATGGCGGATTATAAAGACAAGGTTGTGATCGATATCGGTTCGGGCACCGGCCGCCTGGCCTTCCTGGTTGCACCGGTTGCCAGCACGGTTTACGCCGTGGAGCCAGTGGCGAACCTGCGCCGCTATCTCTGGGAGAAACGTGAAAAACTCCGTTTTGACAACGTCTTTCCCCTCGATGGGACCATTGCCCGAATCCCCTTACCTGATGATTTTGCCGATATTGTGATGAGCGGGCATGTTTTCGGCGACGATCCCGAAGCGGAATACAACGAAATGGCTCGGGTCACCCGCAATGGCGGCCTGATCATCCTGCATCCCGGCACTCATGCCGGTTCAGAACAAAATGCAGCCCACCAATATCTGCTCAAACAGGGATTTGAGTTTGACACCTTTGAAGAGCCGGTCGATGGCACCAAACGGAAATATTGGAAGATCATTCAAAAATAGAACCCATATAGGAGAAACCAAATGCTGAAGCAAAATGGCTATGAGTTCGTCGAATTGACGAAATATCGCAACCTAAGTGAATCGGAGCAGGAAAAAGGCCTGCCGCAGCCTCCTTACGAGATCCCTTTGGAAGCAGGTCATTCTATGATCGACCTGCCCAAACCTGAAGACATCGATCTGGGCGGTTATGACCTGCGCAAGGCAATCGAGGTGCGGCGTTCCCTGCGGCGGTATACCGAGGATGCGCTTACGCTGGAGGAGCTATCTTACTTACTCTGGCTGACCCAAGGCGTGAAGAGCATTGACGAAAAACGACATGTCACCTGGCGGACAGTGCCATCAGCCGGCTGCCGGCATCCCTTTGAAACTTATCTTTCCATCAACCGTGTTGAAGGACTGGAGCCCGGGCTTTATCGTTTCGCAGCCCCGGAACATAAGCTGGTTCCATTGCGGCTCGATGATTCATTCAACGACGAATTGACCGATGCCTGTGAAGGTCAACGCCAGGTCAGGACCAGCGCGGTCACCTTCATCTGGGCGGCCGTCCCCATACGAACCACCTGGCGCTATTCCGAGCGCAGTTACCGTTATCTTTACCTGGATGCCGGGCATGTCTGTCAGAACCTGCATCTGGCCGCAGAATCGATCAACTGTGGGGTCTGCGCCATCGGTGCGTTTGATGATGACGCTGCTGACGCCCTGATGGGTTTCAACCCACCGGAGATGTTCGTGATCTATCTCGCCTCTCTCGGTCGAAGAGAATAGGATGACAGTAGAGAAGGCTGATGTTTGCGTACTGATCTCCGCCGGCGCGGAGTGGCGTTCGCTGCTGCCTCACTATCCCGGTGTGGAATTGGTCATGACCCCTTATGGGGAGAGTTTTCAGTTCTCCCTGATCGGTCAGGATGTCCGGTTCCTGCACGGCGGATGGGGTAAGGTCGCCGCGGCCGGTTCAACCCAATTTGTGATTGACCGCTGGAAGCCGGACAGGATCATTAACCTTGGGAACTTGCGGCGGGTTCGCCGGGCAAGTCCAGCGGGGTCACGTGATCCTGGCTGAAAAGACCATTATTTACGACATCATCGAGCAAATGACGGAGCAGGAACAGGCTATCGATCATTACTCGGTGGAATTTGATCTGGATTGGCTCCCGGCACAATTGCCGCAGCCTGTTTTACGGAAGACCCTTGTCTCCGCAGATCGGGACATCATCTTTGAAGACATCCCCGATCTGATCGAAAAATATGGCGCGGTTGCCGCGGATTGGGAATCCGGCGCGATTGCCTGGGTCGCTAAACAAAATGGCGTTCCCTGCCTGATCCTGCGGGGAGTCTCAGACCTGGTGGATGCAGCGGCTGCCGAAGCCTATGGCAATTATGTTTTTTTTGAAGAACAATGCCAGGAGATCATGGCTGGATTTGCCCGTCATCTGCCGGAATGGATAGAATTGTTTAAGCCTACCTGATGACATTCCAATTTGAATTGAAGAACATCATAGAGGCGCTGCATGCAACGCCTCTAATTCTTAACTCACATCAATTTCGCAAAACATGGATACATTTTTATCTTTAATTAAATTGTTCTTAAGGCTTCCCCTTGATGAGAAGCTGTCTGTGAAACAGACTGATGAGGTGGGATTCCGGTCTTTGGACAAATTTCTCCAGTAAGAAATTGACACCTCATCCGGCACGTTGTGCCCCCTTCCCCTCAAGGGGAAGGCTTGATGTTTTGTAAGAACGATATCCATATCACTTAGATATTTGACAGATTCCGTGAAATTATAAAATGAGACGCCCAGGGGGCGTCTCAACGAGCAAAATCTCATTTTTGTATAAATAACAAGGAATAAGGATCAATTTCCCAACCGTTCCCGCTCTTCATCCACAATACCCGGGTCGAGCTTCTTGAACAACGGCGAGGGCTGCAGGAATTCTTTACCCGGTACCAATTCGGTCGGTTTCCAGAGGTCTTCACCTCCTGCTGATAGCGATTCTCCCGGTTCATACAGCATCACCGTATGGGTGCTCAGGTCATCTTCAACTTCGCGGGTGACCAGTGTGCCGAAGAAAGGCTGCTCATAACCCAGATAGGCCCGGAGCTGCTCGCTGGTGTACGGCAGGAATGGAGAGAAGATCAAGCTCAGCCAGTCAATCGCCTGCATGGCGGTGAAAATGGACTTGGACGCCTGATCTTTGTCTTCCTTGATCTCAAACCACGGCGCAGAAGTATCAAGGTATTTATTGACCTCGGCCGCCAGTCGCATTGCTTCCTGAATGGCTGCTCGCAGTTTGACCGTTTCTAAATTCTCCTTCACTGTCTCAAAACCAGCCTTGATCGTCTCCAGCAAAGCCTGGTCTCCTTCACGCAGTTCGCCCGGTTCCGGCACTTTGCCTTCCCAATTCTTATAAGCAAAGGAAAGCACCCGGTTCGCCAGGTTGCCCCAGGTCGCCACTAATTCATTATTATTACGCTGGTAGAATTCCTCCCAATCCCAGTCGGAATCCCGGGTTTCGGGCATATTGACGGTCAGGTAGTACCGGATCGGGTCGGGGTCATACCGTTCAAGCGATTCCAGCCCCCAGACCGCCCAGTTCTTGCTGCCCGAGAGTTTCTTACCTTCAAGGTTCATGAACTCGTTGGCGGGGACATCATACGGCAGGACCAGAGCCTGCGGGTCTGGTGCACCCTTCTTGGCATCAAACGACTCACCCACACCAATCAGCTCAGCCGGCCAAATGATGGCGTGGAAGGGGATGTTATCCTTGCCGATGCAATATAGCGTACGCGAATCTTTTTCGATCCACCAATGACGCCAGGCATCCGGCTCACCATGCAGGAGTCCCCACTCGATCACGCCGGAAAGGTACCCGATGACCGCTTCAAACCACACATACATACACTTGCCTTCCCAGCCTTCCACCGGCACCGGAATTCCCCAGGAGAGGTCACGGGTGATCGGCCGTCCGTGCAGGCCTTCGGTTTCGATCTGCCCCAGCGATTGGCGGATAACATTCGGCCGCCAGTAACCCTGACGTGCACGCAGGAAATCGGCTACCCGGTCCTGCAGTTTCTCCAGGTCCAGGTAGAAATGGGTGGTCTCACGCAGTTCGGGGGTGGAACCGTCGATTTTCGATTTAGGATCAATCAGCTTATCAGCTTCCAGCAGGTGGCCGCAGTTATCACATTGATCGCTGCGCGCCCCCGTCTTGCCGCAGAAATAACAGGTGCCTTCCACATAACGGTCCGGCAGGAACCGTTCCTGCGCGGGGGAATACCACTGCAGGGAGGATTCGGTATAGAGATAGCCGTTCTCTTTCAAGGAAAGGAACAGCTTATCGGCGGTATCAAAGTGATTACTGGTGTGGGTGCTGGTGAAGATATCATAGGTCAACCCAAGCTTCTGGAAAAGCTCGATGAACTCAGCATGATAGCGTTTGTAGACTTCCTCCGGTGTGAGGCCTTCCTCATCCGCCCGGACGGTCACGGGTGTGCCGTGCGAATCCGAACCGGAGACCATCATCACATCCCGGCCGCGCAGCCGGTGGTAACGGGCGAGGATATCCGCCGGGAGGTATGCCCCGGTGATATTCCCGACATGGATCTTCGCACTGGCGTAAGGCCAGGCAACGGCGACTAATACTGGTTCGGTCATGCTCCACCTCATGTAATAAAAATTTTTAGAAAATGACAATAAAAAAGCTGGCCTCAGCCAGCAAGTCCTCCGGAAGTGACGCGGCACCTCATGTTATGCTTCTGGCAAGCATAACCACGGAGAACCGGACATGCCCATGATGATCGGAGATTTTCTCTTCATCGTGTCTGAATTATACAGGATTAGAGATAATCTTTCAACTGGCGGGCCTTATGCGGGTGGCGAAGCTGCCGCAGGGCTTTCCCCTCGATCTGGCGGATTCGTTCCCGGGTCAGGCCGAATTTCTGCCCGACTTCTTCCAGGGTGTAGGACCGGCCGTTGTCCAGGCCGAAACGCAGCCTCAGAATGCGTGCTTCCCGAGGTGAGAGTGTATTGAGCACTTCGTCAATCTTATCCCGCAGCATGGATTTATAGGTCATTTCCATCGGTGAGGGAGTTCTGGTCATCTTCCACAAACATACCGAGTTCGGAATCTTCTTCATCCCCCACCGGGCTTTCCAGAGAAAGCGGCAGCCATGAGATCCGCATCATCCACTGCACCTTGCGGACGTTGACATTCATTTCACTGGCGATCTCATTGGCGAAAGGCTTACGCCCAAGGTTCTGTTCAAGAGCATGACTGACTTTATAAAGTTCTCGGATCCGGTCGATCATATGCACCGGGATGCGGATCGTCCGTCCCTGGTCGGCAATCGAGCGCGTGATCGCCTGGCGGATCCACCAGGTCGCATAGGTTGAGAATCGGAAGCCGCGGGTATAATCGAATTTCTCCACGGCTTTCATCAACCCCATGTTACCCTCCTGGATCAGATCGAGGAAAGGTACGCCGCGGCTGAGATATTTCTTGGCGACGCTGACCACCAGTCGGGTATTGGCTTTGATCAGGTGTTCCCAGGCCTGCTCGCCGTCTTTCATCACGATCCGCAGTTCTCTTTCGCGTTCCTCTGAAAGATTGGCTTCTTTATCATTAAGCTGCCGGTCTGCATCACGCCCAGCCTCAATCTGTTTCGCCAGCGAAAGTTCCTCGTTTACCGAGAGCAGCGGCACCCGGGACATTTCCTTCAAATAAAGCCCGACTGTATCGTCGGAACCAACTTGCTCCAGACTTACCCGTTGAGCAGTTTTTTCATCTTCTTCTTCGTCTTCATCTTCCCGTGGAAATTGATTGACCAATGCTTCCTTGTCAATAACTTCGACTCCCTGATTCTTCAAGGTCAGCATCAATGAACGCAGCGCATCCGTATCATCATCACCATCCGGGAAAGCATCCATCAAATCTTCGATGGTCAGGAATCCTTGTGAATCAGCGCGCTCTAAAAGCTCTTCAACAGCGTTTTCTGTTTTTTTGCTTTGTCGCTCACTGACCATTCCGACTTCTCCTGCAGACCAGTTAATCCTTAATATGGGTTTCGGTGTTGAAAAGAAAAACTAGGCTGCTTCTTCTCCTTCAATGTTATCGGAGGGTAAATATGTGCTTTGTTCATGTTCACAGGTGCCTTCATTCAGATTGACCCCGCAAACGACACATAGACCTTTGCAATCGGGACTGCACAAAGCCTTGATTGGAATCGCAAGGATCAGGTATTCCCGATAAAGTTCTCTGAGATCAATATAACCATCGCCTGGCAGGATCAGATCCGTTTCTACCCGGTGCCGGGAAGGAAATTGGTATAATTCCTCAAATTCAATGTTCACAGGCTGGAAAAATTCTTCGAGACAGCGCACACAATTCGTCTCCACATGTGCTGTCCCCGTTACCTGTAACAGCAGGCCTTCACTAGTACGGGAAACCTTGACCAAACTCTTCAGGTCCCGAATGATCAGGTCATCCAATTCTAAAAGATCAGATTCAACCGGTATTTCGCGACTGGTGCCAACAGGCTTGTTAAGCAAATAACCGACATTAAGTCGCAGTGGATTGTCACTATTATTCACGATGATCGATTTCTACAAGTCTATTGGGTAAAATTTCGGCACGGGTAGAATTATAACATGCCGATATACGACCGTCAACGAATATATGGAGTTTGACTATCTTAATTATGGAGGTTTTATTTGGATAATCGATTAGTGGTCGCTTCCGCAAATCCGGGGAAAGTTAAAGAAATCAAAGCCATCTTAGGATTACTGGACCTGGAAATCATTTCTGCAGACGAATTGGGTATTCACCTCGATGTGAAAGAGACCGGCAGTTCCTACATCGAAAACGCGATGATCAAAGCCAGAGCATATCAGGCGGTGTCCGGTCAGGTCGTCCTGGCGGATGACTCCGGGCTGGAAGTTGAAACCCTTGATGGCGCACCCGGGATCTTTTCCGCACGGTATGCTTCCATACCCAATGCCACTGACGCGGACGGAGAAGCTATCTCCTGGCGCAATTGCAGGGGAAACCTCAACCCTGGCCGGCGCATTTCCATTGCACGGCCATTCTGGCACCACCTTCAGGAAAATTCTATACCGGCGAAGGACGCTGTGACGGGATCATCATCCCGGAAGAACGGGGGGCTAATGGTTTCGGTTACGACCCGATCTTTTTCATCCCTGAAGAGGATGCAACCATGGCGGAACTATCTTCTGAAAGAAAGGACCAGATCAGTCACCGAGCACGGGCACTCCAGGCATTGATCCCAGCAATTCAGAAAGTATACAATTTGAAGAAGAATACATCGGAAAATATTTAATAGATAAAAGGCGCCATAAATGACGCCTTTACGAGTATTACCTGTATAGACCAGGGATTTACCCTGGTTTTTATTTTTTTAACCTCCACTTACCATTTATTATGATGTATCCGGGATTCATCAAAACGATCCGTGGGTTCCGGCTTTAACGCAGGATAGCCAATGGCGACCATTGAAACCGGCCGGACATCTTTAGGCAATTCCAACAGGGATTGCATCCCAAACACACGGTCTGAATCAGGGAAAACGCCCAGCCAAACACCGCCTAATCCCATCGCATGTGCGGCAAGCAGGATATTTTCCGTTGCTGCAGCACAGTCCTGGATCCAGGTCGCCCGCTTATTCTCCAGTTTCCGATCGCTGCAGACCAGGATTGCCAATGGGGCGTACAGCAACATTTTGGCGTTGCGATGGAATTCAGGGATGGCATGCAGGACTTCAGGATCGTCGATCACGACAAAATGCCATGGTCGTTCGTTTTTGGCCGAAGGGGCCTGCATACCGGCTTTCAATAATAATAGAAGGTCTTCTTCACTGATCGGGTCAGATTTGAAATCCCGCACGCTCCTGCGGGTGAAGATCGCATCAAGTGTTTCCATTTTTTCTCCTAACGCTTACTGATAAAATTTATCGCATCAATATATGAATCCATATAATCGTTTTCGGTGGTCAATTCAATATAGCTGATCCTTCCCAGAAGTGCTTCCGCTTCCTGCCGGCTGGGCTCCGAGATCAGCATCATCCGGGCACCGATCCCTGCTGCATTCCCGATCTGTTCGTAACGGTCAGGCGGTAAATCCGGGAACATACCGATCCGGACCGCACTTTCGAGATTCAGATAAGTTCCGAATGCACCCGCTACGAGAAACCGGTCAATTTCTCCGGGTTGGATCCCGGCATGCTCTAATAATACCTCCACACCTGACCGGATGGCAGCTTTGGCAAGCTGGATCTCACGGATATCACCCCGGGTGACCAGTATCGGTTTTCCCGTTCCGGATTGGTCTGATGTGACCAGTTCGATCGCACCGCCCTGAGGATACTCGACCCTGCGGAAAGCCTTATCGGTGAACCGACCGGCTTCATCAATCTGCCCTGAGTAAAGCAGTTCCGAGACGACATCCAGAATCCCTGACCCACAGATTCCAATAGGTGGTTCCCCATCCACGGTGGTGAAATGCCATTCGCATTCAAAGAATTGTGCCCGTTCGATCGCTCCGGGCACCGCCCGCATCCCTGCATGAATGTGTGCGCCTTCAAATGCCGGTCCGGAAGCACAGGAGCATGTAAAGATCTGCCCCCCTTTGGAAAGGCTGATCTCGGTGTTGGTGCCGATGTCTAACGCAACCGAAATCCCGTCCTTCTGGTAAATCCTGCTTGCCAGAAGCATTGCGACATGGTCCGCACCGACATATCCGGCGATATTAGGCGGCAGATATACCCTTGCACCGGGCGCACAGGTCAGGCCGATTTCCCGCGCCGGGAATTGCAGCGCAGTGATGGTGGCGGCAACATAAGGCGCTTGCCCCAACTGCCTGACCGGTAACCCGGCGAACAGGTGGTGCATGGCGGTATTGCCAACCACAACCAGATCCACAATCTGGGAAGGTTCCGCACCAAGCAGGTGGCAGAGTTCCTTCATGGTTTGATTAAGCGTCTCCACTATTCTTCTTTGCAGGGAAATCCGATTGGGTTCGCTCTGGTTGGCATACGCTATCCGGGCAACCACATCTTCGCCATACGAGATCTGGGGGTTCATCGCACCAGTTCGAGCGACGATCTGACCGCTGGTGAGGTCCACCAGGAAAATTGCCATTTTGGTCGTGCCTATGTCAACCGCAAGCCCGAAGTGCGGTTCACCCGGTCTCAAAAAACCGATTACGTTTTGATTGACGCTCAGTACGGCCTGACCACACCAACCATTTTCGCGCATTGAGCTTGAGAACTGCGACATCACCGGCAGGTCAGCACTTATTTCAATATCTTCATCCCTGAAAAAATCCGTCAACCTTTCCCAATCGGCACGGAGGTCCTGTAAATCAGGCGGGGCAAGTCTCGAATGCCTGTGCAGCAACTGCCGGAGCCAGTTCTACAAATTGGTCAATACCCTCTAACTGCAAACGTTGGGTAGCGGTTAACGATTCGGGGGGGATTTCGATTTTTACATCACTCAAGGGGAAAGCCTGGCAGGCCAGGCGCCAGCCGGCGTTCAAGGCTTCGGTGCTAAAAAACTTTCTTTCCGCAGGGGTCACCTGTGAAAATTCACCTGCCATCAAGCGTACTTTGCAAGCGCCGCAGACGCCTACCCCACCGCAAACCGCGGCCAGTGCAATTCCAGCTTCCTGGGCTGCCGACAATATGCTCAAATTCTGGTCAGCATCCACCCGTTTACCGACGGGCTCAAAATCAATTTGAAAGAGCGTCATTCGCTCTCCTTGATGTCACTAACAATTGGTTGAATTTGAATAAACCAGGTTACTGCTTGTAACCGAACTTGCGCAGCAGATCCTTCCGCCATTCGATCCCGTCTTCCTCTTCAATGCCTTCAGGTCGTTTACCGTCAGCCACACCCAGGATCGCCCGGCCGTCCCCAACATCCATCACAACCACGTCGGTTGGGTTGGCTGTGGCGCAGAAGATCCGACAAACTTCCGGGACATCTTTGATTTGGTTGAGGATGTTAATCGGGAAGAAACCTTCTCCCAGGAACAGGATAAAAGAATGCCCGGCGCTGATCGCGAGTGCATTTTCCTTGGCAAGTGCGATCATCGCCTCATCCGTCCCGCTCCAGCGCACCAGACATGCGCCGGAAGCCTCGCAGAATGCCAGGCCGAACTTGATCCCCGGTACACTGCTGACCAGGATTTCGTGGATATCCTCCACGGTTTTGATGAAATGGGATTGACCCAGAATAAAATTGACAGATTCAGGTTTTTGAATGCGAATGTTTTTAATCTCCAAAATGCACGCTCCTTTTCACGGGTAAGGCAATTTTAACATGATTTGAGTGTGGGGAATTGCGTAGGTAAAATCAAATAATTATGAAATTACCTACACGAAATCGTTCTTCAAGCATCGATATTCTGAGATAAACACAAAGTCAAGTGAAAAAATATCGTAGGGGTTATCCCAAAAGTGAGTGGACAGCCTCTTTTCATAACCGAAAAAATGATTTAATAGGATTATGAAAGAACAAGTCTCCAAACTATACGAAATAACCAACCCATGCTACTTCCACCCAATTTGGAAGAACTCATTTCGCCCGGTCATCTGGTCCGGGTTGTAGATGAGATCATTTAACGCATTGATCCCGAACCGCTTATCAATCAATACCAGGGAGGCGGGGCCAACGCCTATCACCCCAAGATGCTGGTGAAAGTGTTCGTCTATGATTATACCCAACGAATATTTTCCTCCCGCCGAATTGCCAAAATCTTACGAGAGAACAGCAATTTTATGTGGTTAAGCAGCATGAACCGGCAGGACCACTGGACGATCAACCTATTTCGCGGGAAGATTATGAAAGCGGTGATTGATGAAGTGTTCTATGCATTGGTGGAGCAGCTCTTGGATCAAGGGTACATTGATCTAGAAAGCTATTTTGTGGATGGGACGAAGATTGAGGCGAATGCGAATCGCCATAGTTTTGTGTGGCGTAAAAGCACAGATAAATATAAAGCGCAGCTGCAGGAGAAGGTGCGAGCCTTACTGGATGAGATTAACGAATGGGAAGCGTTCCGTTTATCATGAGACTAAAAAAAGGTTGACGGAAAGTGGTTATCTCTCCTATCGTGGGGTCTACGAGGGAATGGTGTGCAAAGACTTTCTAGTGAAATCCGTATGTGAGAAATATAAACATAAATCGATAGAATAATTCAGTCCAGAATTGATAGAGATTAAGAAAGAAGTGCGGGAACTCTTCATATTCACCCCGAGGGAAAGAAATGTGTTCAGCGCACCTAATAGAGGTTGAAGCGGTGTTTCGCAGGTTGAAACATAACTGGAATTTCCGAAGATTTATGATGAGGGGAATTGAGAAAGTGAAAACGGAGTGGGGGATCCTGTAATTGCTCATAATATCGCAAAAATGGCTGTCATATAGACACCACTTTTTTTATTTTCTAATAAATTTCAAACAAATTGTTTTTTCTCCCCCTAAAAATGATTGTAGGGCCTTTTTTTAGGACAGCCCCATTATACTATCTGACTATTACAATCAGAAGTCTCTTTTTTCAAGAGATAAGACCAGGTAAACGAGATGCCAACTCTTAATATCTCAACTTAAAGGTTTTTTCTACCAAATTGGGTAATACCATACAACAAAGTATAAGCACAGTCGCAATGATTAACAAGAGTTTGGTCAGTGATAAGACATTCGCCCGGGCAAATAGGAAATAGACGCCAAAAAGGCTTTCGATAATGGAGAGAACCGTAAACAAAGGACTTTTTACGGTCAACTCAGTGGAATACGGTTGTAGGGCATAATATGTTAGGAAATGGAATAGCTCATAAATCAGGAAAACGAGTGAATAAACTGTTAAAAAGACCAAAAAAAATGCTTGGGCTGAGGCGTAATCTCGCTATTTGAAGAAAAAGATACATGCTCACAGCGAAAGAAGAAAGGTGCAACACACCAATTCTAAAGATGAATGACGCTCTTCTTTTCATAGACTGAATGATTTTTTTTGTGAATAGAGATGGTGATAGAGCAAGGGTAGATCAAGGTTCCTAAAACAAAGCTGTAAATAGGATAAGCTATAGGTCATGCTAATCACAAGACTAAATAAAATTGGCGAATACGCTAAAAGATTAGACTGATCAAGTTTAATCACACCTGAGCGAATAAGTAACCCTGCCGCGATGAAAAGTATCAGGTTTCGGACGATCGTTTGTTTAGTGAAACTCCAAATTGGTTTACTGAACCTAATGTTGAGGGCATGCTCAATATAATTTGCCGGCTCTTCTTTTTTATTCTTCTCCCAAAACTGCTTATTTGTTGGCCATTCAAAGGCCTCTAACGCAGTTACGCCTTCATTGAGTATTGTGGTAACTGACACTTTTAGTGCAAGCACATCTTTACTCGCAAATTGAACGGCAACCTCCTTGAAATTTCGGTAGTTTACAACATAACGCCACGCAGAGATCACAATTGCTATTGAAATCAGGGAGATACTTATTGCCAAGAAACGTGAGGGGTAGAGACTGGGAATGCGGTCGAAGTACACCCCAACAGATGTTAACGCAACGGCAAATAGAATAACCAGCATGCGGATCTTGACATCGGTAAACTTTCGCCTATCTTTATATTGTTTCAGAAATAATATGTCCCCCATCATCACAGATGCAACTTTTACACTCACTAACATGAAGGCAGTGAAAAAATCATTGAAAATCAAAAGCAGTATGGGAAATAACGAGATAACTTGACGTACCAATCCCGTTCCTGTTTTTACCCGATAATAAGCATCTGGATTTAGCGAGAAATGATTTTAGAAAAATGAAATCTTCTTTACTGGCCTGGAATATTGAGCTTTGTAGAAAAGCAGGCAAGATACATAAAAGGATGATAAAAAGCGAAACCTGCAATCCTAAAGCAGGAGAGCTGCGCCAATTTTGCCCATGCAACAGGAGCGGTAGGTAGCGAATAAGCACAACGACCAGGACCGACTGTCCAATAACAGCTTTGAGGAAATCGAAAAGGGTACCGAAAAAGCTGAAAACCAGTTTTGGTTTTGTGTCTTTATAGAGGGTGGGAGTAATTAAGCGATTTATGATTGGAAGCTTGCCCAGAAAGTACAGAAAACTGTTCGCATTGATAGTCAGTATGACTTTCAGATACACGGAAAGGTTTCGCATTTTACCCCACTTCATCCTCTTCATTTAGTGCGTCCATCAGGCGTTTTTCGTAAACCTCGCGTTGGTAGCCTTTCCAGTCAAAGCCGCTCAGGGTGCCGTTCTTCAGCAGGAGGATCTCATCACTCACATCCGTCGCAAGCTGCAGGATATGCGTTGACATAAGGATGATATGGTTAGGCTTCATCTCAACCAACCGCTCTTTGATGTCATGCGAAACGATAATATCAAACGAAGAGAGCGGTTCGTCAAGCAGGATAACCTTCGGTCGTCTAATCAGGCAGCACAAAAGCTGCAATTTGTTCTTCATCCCATAGGAATAGTTCTTAATCAGTTTATGCCGGTCGTTCTCCTGGATCCTAAACAAATCAAAGTAATTATTAACAATATGCTCGGCTGCTATGGAATGGCTATCATTGAATGAGAGGAAGTAATTGATAAACTCATATCCGGTCAGAAACTCTGGCAGGATCGGTGAGGCTGACACCATACCAGTCTCTTCAAAGGTCAGTTCGCTTTCCGCCGCACCATCCACAAGGGTGACGTGCCCTTGTTCATAACTGATATCGCGGTTAATACAATTGAAGAGTGTTGTTTTTCCAGCACCATTACGGCCGACGATGCCGTAGATTTTTCCTTCTTCAAACTGGTAGTTTAAAGTTAATCAGTACGGTATTCTCGTCATAGGCTTTATGAAGTTGATTGATTTTTAATATCATTTGAAAACCTTGGTTTTTTCAATGATAACATCCGAGTTTATCTTGAAAATAATACTTAAGTTGGGAACTTGATTATCATAATTGCTTTTTAGTTTTGTTTTCACGACATTTTGTATGCAATGTCAATTGTTCTTTTTTATCACCATTATAAACCAGCCGGAGTTCTCATAAACTACCGGTGCAAGATCTACCACGCAAAGAAACCTGGCTTGGTGTCTACAAAATGACCCAAGCCAGGTTCACTCGATGCGCTATTACTTGAGACCAAGTAAGACTATGTGATTTCCAATATAAATAGAAATGCACATCATATTAATAGTATTATCTGAAATATATATCATTTTCTACTCCTTTCTTCAAGAAACTCATTTCTTAATTTCAGACTTAATAGACACCAATTACTACTTTAACAAGTTTGAGATCGACAGTAAAACAACCCTTTGCAGTGCTTGACCCTGTAGAATAGATCATTTTATACCTCCTTTCTTTAAATTTTTCTAATATCTTCAGGCTCGGATGAGCCATCTTTTAAGTCTGAGATGAACTTGATAAAACGCTTAAAATTGAGCTTATATCCAGGGCAGTAAGGATCCATCGCCATAATATCATTGTGTGCTAAGTAAGCCCTCGCCTTACAACCTCCACCACAAAAATATCTAAAATAACATTCCTTACAACCTTCTTTTTCCTCAATATAGGAATTAAGATTTGGAATCGCTGTTCGTACGCTTTTTATTTTATTAAGTGGGGCCTCGAGGAGGTTCCCTAACTTGAATTCCTCGAAATGTAACATGTGACATGGATAAACATTGCCCCTAGCATCTACACTTATCATGTTTCGGCCAGCACCACAACCATCAGTAAATGAAATCATCTCTAAGTTTAGGGGAGTATCTGCAATATCCAACTCTGGTGAACTTTTTGAATGCAATATTAAATTTACGAAATCGGCCTCATCAAGCACATATTCATCAAATGGCTTCTTTTTTCGATCACAAGTTAAAATGCTAAACGAGACTGGAACTTGTAGTTCTTGGCTAAGTTTGACATATTCAGTAATATTTAGAAAATTTTTTTTATGAATTGTTGGGAGAATTGATACTGGAATATTATTTACTTTAGCTAGTTGGACAGCAAAAATAGACTTTTCGAATGAACCGTCATCTCTAATAAAGGAAGCATTTTTATCGTTGAACCCGTCGATTGCGATCACTAACGAGTTAATATTACCCAATAGAGATTGAATTAGATTCTGTATTTATTAATGAGCCATTACTTCCCACGATAATTTTCTCAAAACCCAAATCATGCTTTGCAGTTCGTAATAATAAAATTAAATCTTCGCGGATGAATGGCTCTCCCCCAGATATAATTAAGGTCTTCACGCCGAGGCTACGAAGAGATTTAAGAAGTCTAACAATTTCTTCAGTGGACAAATCTTGTGATTTGTTTCGATGACTATCGTAGGAATAACACCCTATACAATGATAGTTACAGTAATTTGTTACATGCAAGTAAGCATTTGAAAATGTAAACTCATCTATGTCTCCACAATGCGCCCCTTTTTCTACGATGATATCCAATTGTAATGCTGTCTCAAGTATCTGTTTGTTATCGGCAGATATATTATCTGAATAAACCTCTTTACCTTCCTGCAATTCTTTAATAAAATTGAGGCCATCATCAGTAAGCGCAATAAAGCTTCCCTTCGTAGTATTACCTATAAAGGGCACTGTTCCATGTAGAACTTTGGAGTTATTTCCTAATTCGTAACGCATTATCCCCTCCGAATTAGCAAGATTCTATATCTTCATTTTTGAAATTCTCAAGCTTAAGTTGGAGACGTAATCCAAACTCAACAAATATTTATTCCCAATACATAATTTATAACATATTGGAGGCTTAATTAAAGCTCAACTAAGATTTGATTTACCCGGTTGGCATGGATCAAGGGGAAATAAAGCTTTATATGAAACACACAAACATCCAAACCACTTTTTGTAACAGTGACTCACTGGACACCTCCGATTGGTAGCCACCCAACGCAGCATTCTTAACTTTTCCAAGCTACTTCAAAAAAGGCTTCACCAAGGATAAGCTTAAATCTACCCATGGAATTTGATAAATATAGAATCTTCCATTTAATACCCCAAAAAAATTATCATAAAAAAACGTAAAACAATATAGATAGTTGCGACTAATGAAGGATCTGGTAATCGGTATGGCTAGGGCCAATGATTTCGTTATACCATTTAGTCATTATTTCAAACATTTCCAATACTTGAATTGTGGAAACACCTTTATGTAGCTTATTTTCTTTCAATTTAATCACAGATCGGATATCTCATTAATGTTTGGCCTAAAAATATGCCAATTCATGATATTTATTCCTTAACTTACTGCAGATATAATACAAAGAATACTTTTCTAATAAGGATTTTTGTGTGAGTTTAGCAGAAATTCTATTCCATTTTATGCTTTCTTTAACAGGAAAAACATTGATTATAGATCCTTCAATAAATTCTAGGATAGAGTCTACGAAAATGGCTATTTATTTTTATCATTTCTTCTACTACTAATAAATGAGACCCTCCGTCGGAGAGTCTCAACGGTATCTCAATTAAAAATAATCTTCTGTATAACTATTTTGCATACAACTGCTTGTGCACGTTGGAGAGCGCCCGGACCTGCTCTCCGGCATGGTAGGATGAGCGTACCAGGGGTGAACTCTCGACCCATTTGAAATCCGATTCCCAGGCCGTACTCCTTCAACGCTTCAAACTCCTCGGGCTCATAATAACGCCGGATCGGGAGGTGCTTCCGGCTGGGCTGCAGATACTGCCCAATGGTCAGGATATCCACGCCCCAATCTTGGAGATCCCGCATGGTGGCCTGGACCTCTTCAAAGGTTTCGCCAAGCCCAACCATGATACCGGACTTGGTCAAAACATCCGGATCGAGCTTGCGGGCATGGGAAAGGATCGCTTCGGACCATTCATAATGGTCCTGGGGCTGCACCTGTTTGAACAGTCTCGGGACAGTTTCCACATTGTGGTTGAGGATCTCCGGCCGGGCGGACATCACAATCTGCAGGGCTTCAATGCTGCCCTTGAAATCCGGTATCAGCACTTCCACTGAGCATCCAGGGAGCAACTGACGGATGCGCCGGATGACCATCGCAAAGATCGGTGCGCCGCCGTCTCGGCGTTCGTCCCGGTTGACGCTGGTGATCACGGCATGCTGCAGGCCCATGCGCTTGACGGCCTGTGCCACACGTTCGGGTTCATGCCAGTCCATGACGTCAGGGCGGCCGTGTTTGACATCGCAGAACCCACACGTCCGGGTGCAGACATCGCCCAGCATCAGGAAGGTAGCCGTCCCGCTCCCCCAACATTCACCCATATTCGGGCAGCCGGCTTCCTCACAAACCGTATGCAGGGCCTTGCTGCGCATCAACTGCTGCAGGTTTTCATAATTCTCACCGCTGGGGGCGCGCACTTTGATCCAACTCGGTCGGCGGAGCGGTGTGGTATCGATGGTTTCGGGATTTATTCTATCTCTGGTCGGATTTGTCGGCATTGTACCTCCAGAAAAAATTATACTACATGGCACAATCTCCATGCAAAAACAAAATACAGCCCGCAGGCTGCATTTTGTCATTCGCTTTTAAATGTTTGCGTATTTAAGATCGTGAGATCAAACCTCTGATGGTTTAACCGGGATGATCAACCACATAACTATATAGATCAATATTCCGGAAAGTCCGGCCAGGGTCAGCAGTACAAATATCAGCCGGATAATGGTCGGGTCGGCATTCAGATATTCAGCGATACCGGCACAAACACCACCAATCATGCCTTTACTGGGGATACGATACAATTTCTTGGGTTCTTCCATGTTATTTTCACGCTCCTTTCTATTAATTATACGGATGGCGCTTAAAAATAGTTGCAAGAAATTTATTAATCTTTTTTTGTAAAGGTTTCCTTCATTGACCCTATTCCCCGAGTTTCGATGAAGTGGTATAAAATAGGTCAGAATAAGATTATCAAGGTAATAAATTAATGGATTATCCTCAAAAAACCTGGCGCGTGATCGAACATCTCCCGGCAAAAGGCGCCTGGAACATGGCTGTGGATGAAGCGATCCTTGAGTCGGTCTATTCCGGTGAATCCCTGCCGACTCTCAGGCTATATGCATGGGAACCGGCCTGCCTCTCGCTGGGACACGCCCAACCCTTTTCCGAAGTCAATACCGAAACCCTTGCCAGGAATGGCTGGGACGTCGTCCGGCGGCCCACCGGTGGCCGCGCGATCCTGCATGTTGATGAGTTGACCTACAGTGTGATCGCACCAAACACCGACTCCCGGGTCACAGGTGGAGTCCTGGAAAGTTACCTGCGTCTTTCCCAGGCTTTATTGGAAGCGCTCAGGATCATGGGGCTGTCACCGGAAGCCAACGAGAAAAAATCGGATAACGGTTCCGGAAAACCCAATCCGGTCTGTTTCGAAGTCCCTTCCAATTACGAGATCACAGTCAACGGCAAGAAGTTGATCGGTTCAGCCCAGGCCCGTCGCAAAGAAGGCATTTTACAGCACGGCGCACTCCCGCTCTATGGTGACCTGACACGGATCATCACTGCATTGAATTTTAAGGACCAGGCTACCAGACAAAGAGCCAAAGACCGATTGATGGAACATGCTACCACGGTTGAATGGGAAATGGGATCGACACCCGACTGGCGGAAGGCAGCTTCCGCTTTTGAGGATGCCTTTTCATCGGAATTGAATTTGGATCTGGTGCCCGGCGGTTTGAGTGAGCAGGAGACGAAAAGAGCAGATGAATTGGTTCAGGAGAAGTACGCCAACCCAATCTGGACGGAACGGATCTGAGAGGATGTAAATGAAAGAATTTACCAAAGGAATCAAGAAATGGGTATTCCTGGCACTGCTGTTGGTGCTGATCCTTTCCGCCTGTCAGCCTGCCGTGCCAAAAGAAGCACCTACGCCAACCCCATCGTCAACTCCGGTCGTATTGGAAAGCGCAGCGCCCAACCCTCACACCAACCACGCGCCCTTCGCCCACACCGACTTTATCCCCCCTGGGCAGCGATGCTAATCCAATTACTTTGGCCTTCATCCTCCAGCCGGAGGACACAGCGGCCATCGATGCTGCGCAGGAAGTTGCTATATTGGTCGGTTCTGGTTCCAACCTGGCTGTGGAAAGCGTCATTTACCCGGATTTCATCAGCCTTTCCACTGCAATCCTGAATGATGAAGTTGATCTTTTCTGGCTCGATCCTCTCGAATACCTTTATCTAAATGGGCAGGCTGCGGCTAATGTCGTGCTGGTCACCAACCATTTGGGAGTATATGCCTACGGTGTCCAATATATGGCGAATGTCAACCGGGGCTTCTCTTCATATTTTGACCCGGAAACCAACGAAAGTTTCGGCGATCCCTTATCCGCACTCCAGCAGTTTGCCGGCACAAGGCCTTGTTTTATCAACCCGGAATCACTCCCCGGCTATTATGCACCTTTAGGATTGCTGGCGACAACCAGTACGCCGACGCTTGACCCGGTGTTCGTCTATGATTACAGTGCGGTCGTACGTGCCTTGTATATTGGCGGCATTTGTGACTTTGGCGTGGGATATGCTCTGATCGGCGACCCTCGGACCGCCGGTGATATTCTTCAGGATATTCCGGATGCGGAAAACGTCGTGGAGGTCATCTGGCAGTCAGAAGGCATCATTCCGAACACCAATTTGTCGGCCTCTCCCTCTTTGCCGCTCAATCTGCAGGTCAAACTGCAGGAATCCTTTCTGGACCTGGAGAATACACCTGAAGGATTGAACCTGTTATCCACAGCCTTGAATTATGATGTCGAAGCGCTCAAGACGGAACTTGACAGCTTCTACAACCCCCTTCGAGCTGCCCTCGCTCCGCTCGAACTTGATCTGGCTTCGATCACCCAAAAATCCATCCAACAATAAAAACCATGACCTTCAAAAAATTTTCCCGGACCCTCTTCCATATCCTGGTTTATATCATCATTGGCAGCTTTTTTCTGATCGGCTTCCTGCGTACCGGCATGCTGCTTTACGCTCGCCCAAAAACGGAACTGGCTGCGGTATCACGCTCCGCTCCGGTGGCACTGGTCCTGGGTGCCGGGCTTAACCGTGACGGCTCAGCCGGAGTCGTTCTTCGTGACCGGGTGGAGACCGGCGCTGAACTTTATTTCGCCGGTAAGGTGGAGAAGCTGTTGATGAGCGGCGATAACAGCACTGAATATTACGACGAACCTGGCGCGATGCAGGAATATGCGCTTTCATTGGGAGTGCCGGAAGAGGACATCGTACTTGATTTTGCCGGTCGCCGCACTTATGACAGTTGTTACCGGGCAAAAGCCATTTTCGGTGTCGATGACCTGATCGTGGTCACCCAGGCCTTTCACCTGCCGCGGGCCTTATTGATTTGCAATGCATTCGGGATCACAGCCACAGGCGTCCCGGCCGATGATGCGAACTACCGCCTCAGTAGTTACACTTATTGGTGGGTGCGGGAGATCTTTGCCACTCTCAAAGCTTATTGGGATGTGCTGATCGAACATCCCATCCCAATTCTCGGTACACCCGAACCCATTTTCCCTTGAACCTTCGGCCTTTTCTGAGACCATTCTTCAATTCCATAACTGGCACTAATATTGCACCCCAAAGGACACCATCATGAATCGAAACGAAGCATACGAAATTGTCACTCAGTACGTTAAAAATCCCAACCTCATCAAGCACATGCTGGCTGTGGAAGCGGCGATGTGCTGGTATGCCCGAAAATTCGGCGAGGATGAAGAGAAATGGGCCATCACCGGACTCCTGCACGATTTTGATTGGGAAATCCACCCGACAATGGAAGAGCATCCCCTGGCTGGGGAACCTATCCTGCGGGAACTTGGTGTCCCGGAAGAGATCATCCATGCCGTTCTTTCACACGCCACCCACACTGGAATCTCACGTGATACCCTGATGGAAAAGACCTTATTCGCTTGCGATGAGGTCACCGGATTGATCACTGCAGTAGCTCTTGTCCGCCCTTCCAAAGCGCTTTATGACCTCAAGGCTAAATCGGTGAAGAAGAAATGGAAGGATAGATCCTTCGCTGCGGGTGCCAACCGGGAAGAAATGGAACAGGGTGCTGAGGAATTGGGAATTGATCTGTGGGAGCACGTCAGCAATGTGATCGATGCAATGAATGAAATTGCAGCGGATCTGGACCTGGCTGGTTCCCCGGAGGAAGAGCAGTAACGGTGTAATTTATGACGCTGACAGGAAAAGGCTATTATATTTGGATCGTCAAGCAGTGCGAAAACGGTGACCCCGACCGTATTGCTGCTCTCGCGCGGGAAGCCAATTTATCCCATGTCCTGGTCAAGATCGCCGATGGTGCTTTTCCATATAACATCGACCTTGACAATGGTTATGATTATGCCCAGCCGGCAATCAGAAAACTTAAAGAACAGAATATCCAGGTCTGGGGATGGCAGTATGTTTACGGTGATTACCCCGAACAGGAAGCCGAAATTGCAGTCAAACGAGCATTGGAACTGGGCGTGGACGGTTTTGTCGTCAATGCCGAAGTGGAGTATCAGAACTATTCCAAAGCGCCTGCTGCCAGCCGCTACATGAACATCCTGCGGAACAACCTGGGCAGCATGCCAATCGCTCTCAGTTCTTACCGTTATCCCTCATATCATGCCAACTTCCCCTGGGCGAATTTCCTCGAACGCTGTGATTACAACATGCCCCAGGTCTATTGGGTAAAATCCCATAATAACGCCGGTGAGCAGCTCCAGCGTTGTGTGAATGAATTTAAACAGATGCGTCCCTTCAGGCCCATCATCCCCACCGGCCCGACCTATAAAGAATCAGGTTGGATCCCGACCCAGGCAGAAGTGATCGAGTTCATGACCGTCGCCAAGAGGCTGGGATTGAGTGCCGTGAATTTCTGGTACTGGGACGGCGCTCGCCGCTATATGCCGGAATTCTGGAATTTGGTGCGAGACTATCAGTATGATGAGCCCATCCAACAGGTCAGTCAACCTGCCCGTTATGTTGCTGCTCTAAATAGTCACGACCCGGAAAATGTTGTCAATCTTTACTCAGATAATGCCGTTCACATCGGTCCGGATAAAGCCATCCAGGGCAAAGAAGCAATCCGGGAATGGATTGCTTCCATGATGAACGATTTTAACAATGGGGAATTCAAGTTACTGGGTGAATCCCGGGATGACAACATCTACAGCTTCCAGTGGGAAGCTGGCAACGCTTCAGGGAAGACCCTCCAGGGTCATGATACCCAGGGTTTGCTGGACGAGAAGATCAGCTATCACTATTCTTTTATCCAGCAATCAGAACCGGGTTCCTAGCCCAATCTGTTTATCCCAATTCATTAACCATATCCAACGGCACGGTCATTTCGACGATATTATCGTCCTTCTTGACATCAATGATCTTGCCGCCTTTTTGCATCCGGTTACAACCAGGCGCGTCCGACACATGCACCAGACGGCTCGCAGCTTCTTCAAAATGCAGAACACCGTTATAGGTCTTCAAACCAACCATCATCCCAATGACACGTTCACCGGGTGGCAGCTTCCAGGAGATGACACCGTAACCGTATCGCCCCTGCGATGGGAATTCATCGGGATCGATCCGCTTTGCGTTACCGCGATTGGTCACCAGCAAAACTTCGCCCTTACGGGAGGCGATACCGGCACCGACAACTTCGTCCCCCTTCCGCAGCTTGATCCCGCCGACACCGGCGGCAACCAAACCCATCTGCCGGGCATCCTCTTCTGAGAAGCGGATTCCCATGCCGTCCCGTGTCGCCAGGAGGATATCCTCATTTCCTTTGGTAAATAAGGCAGCGCAGATTTCGTCGCCGTCATTGATCTTTGCCAGGGTGAATAAATGAGCGGATGGGGACGGGAGATCGCTCAATAAGGACCGTTTGACCATGCCTTCTTTACTGACCGTGATAATAAAACCATCCTCCTCACTCAGATTCAGCGGTGCAGAGATCAACAGCTTCAATTTCACATCCGAGTCAAATGCAGAAATGGAAGAAATGAGCGCCCCTTTCTCGGGTTCATCCGCAATTGGCAACGAATGTACGTCCAATGCTGCCGCTTCGCCGTTTTCTGCAATTGCATAAACCGTCTGGTGAGTGGTGGTGCGCATAACCATCTTCGGCGCGCCGATCCCCCATTGGCGGAAAGATTTGTCTTCATTGGTCCGGGCAATCCGGTTATCAGCGGAAACTGCAACCCAAACCGGTTCTTCCGGCATAACATCGGTGGTCGTCAGGAGGTCGATCGCAGTCTCGCCTTCATCCATTTGGATGATCTGGGTCCGCCGAGGATCAGCATATTTTTCCTTGACCTCTTTCAATTCGTCAATGACCACTCCGCGCATCTTCTTCGGTGAGCGCAGTAAATCTTTAAGCTCTTTGATCCGCTTGGCGATCTCTTTGTACTCATCTTCTATCTTTTTACGTTCCAATCCAGCCAGGCGCCTCAGAGGCATATCCAGGATCGCCTGCGCCTGCAGTTCGTCCAGGTTGAACTTGTGCATGAGGTTGGTCCGGGCGGTCTCAACTCGCTGTGAGCGGCGAATGGTTTCAATCACTTCATCCAGATGCTCCAAAGCAATCAGGTATGCCTCGAGGATGTGTTTCCGTTCTTCGGCTTTTCGCAGTTCAAATTCGCTGCGTCGTTTGATCACATTCAGCCGATGGTCAGCGAATACTTTCAGCGCTTGTTTCAGATTGAGCTTATGCGGTTCACCATTGACCAATGCCAGTAAATTGATCCCGAATGTAGCTTGCATTTGGGTGCGTTTATACAGTGTTTTGAGGATCTCACTCGGATTAGCCGTTTTGGTCAGCTCAATCACGATCCGCATGCCCTGTCGGTCTGATTCATCGCGTAAATCACTGACACCATCCAATGAGCCATCACGGACAAATTCCGCAATCTTTTCGATCAGGGAAGCCTTATTGGTCATGTAGGGCAATTCGGTCACGATGATCCGCTTGCGGCCCCGGTTCATCTCTTCCAACCGCACCCGGGCCCGCATCTTGACCCGTCCCTTCCCGCTGCCGTAGGACTGTGCCAACGTCTCGGTGCGGTCATCGGTGATGATCAAGGCACCGGTCGGGAAGTCCGGACCTTTGATGAATTTCATCAGGTCTTCCACACCAACATCATCGATCTTGGACCAATTCTCCAGCATCATCACCAGGGCGTCAACCACCTCACCCAGGTTGTGCGGCGGGATGTTGGTCGCCATGGCAACTGCAATCCCGGAAGAACCATTTACCAGTAAATTGGGAATGGATGCCGGCAGGACATCCGGCTCTTCCAACGATCCGTCGAAGTTATCCACAAAATCGACTGTATCCATGTTCAACTGGTTGAGAATGTCCAATGCAACATTGGTCAAACGTGCTTCCGTATAACGCATCGCAGCAGGCGGGTCGCCATCGACACTGCCGAAATTGCCCTGCCCTTCCACCAGCATATAACGCTGGGAGAAATCCTGCGCTAACCGGGCCATCGTTTCATAAACCGCCATATCGCCATGTGGGTGATATTTACCCAGTACTTCACCCACGATCCTGGCAGACTTTTTATAAGATGAGTCCGGACGCAGCCCCATGTCGTACATGGCATAAAGGATGCGGCGCTGCACCGGTTTCAGACCGTCGCGCGCATCCGGTAATGCCCGGGCAACAATCACGCTCATGGCGTAATCCAGATAAGATTGCTGCATTTCTTCGTTGATGTTGATTGGTCGAACAATTCCAAGATTCATAAAAACTCCTCCTGTCCAATCTTATGCGTTTATGTGACAGGCGTCAAGAAAACCATTAAAGAAAGAACATTTGTTTCATTGTAACATAAAAATCCCGAGGAAATTCCTCGGGATTTGATTATATGCGATATTTTCGCTGGATTACTCGATGATCTCCAATTCGTCTTCATCGTCATCATCATTGTCATCTTCCAGATCGTCGTCGTCCTCTTCAATATCTTCTTCTTCAAGGAGGTCTTCATCGACGTCATCCAGGTCTTCTTCATCAATGAAATCATCGACGGGCTCATCATCAAAGAGATCAAGCACACGTCCTTCCAACATTGCACCGGTCGGCCGCTCACCGGGGGTCTCATCCGAGAATTGCCCCGGTTCAAAACCCGTTCCGGCAGGGATCAGCTTACCGATCATGATGTTTTCTTTCAGGCCGAAGAGCGGGTCTTCACGGGAAGCCACCGCTGCAGCGGACAGCACCTTGATGGTGTGCTGGAAGGAAGAAGCGGACAGGAAGGATTCAGTCTCCAATGCCGCTTTCGTGATCCCAAGCAGGATCTCGATATAGCGGGCGGGTTTCTTGCCTTCCGCGACCAATTCTTCGTTGATCCGGCGGATCTCAAGCCGATTGACCAGGTCCTGCGGCAGGTAATTTGAATCACCGGGACGGATGATCTGAACCTTACCCAGCATCTTATGGATAATCACTTCAAAGTGCTTATCATTGATGTTCTGACCCTGAGTGCGGTAAACCTGCTGGATCTCACGGAGGAGATATTGCTGGCAGGCTTCGCTTCCCTTGATCCGCAGGATGGTATGAGGGTTCAAAGAACCTTCGGTCAGTGGTTGACCGGCTTCGATCTTATCCCCTTCCTGGACGATCAGGCGGGACGTGGTGGGGATGTCGTATTCTTCCGACTCTTTCACCTCGTATGAAACAATGACCTTGTCCTTTTCAATCCGGACACGGCCGCTGTGTTGGGCTTTGATCACAGCCTCATCCTGGGTAGCCAGGGTATCGCCAATCTCAACTTCGTCCTCATCCTTGACGGCTGCTTTCCAGCCGCTCGGGATTTCATATTCATCAGAGACCATTTCGCTCTGGTCCACCCTGACGATCCGCTGATCCGTATATTTCTCGGAATGGATCACGTGGGCAGTACCGGTTATACGGGAAATGATCGCTTCACCTTTCGGGGTCTTACGAGCTTCGAAAAGCTCTTCCACACGGGGGAGGCCGGTCGTGATGTCACCACCAGCCGCAACACCACCGGTGTGGAAGGTCCGCAGAGTTAACTGGGTACCAGGCTCACCAATGGATTGGGCGGCAACGATACCAACCGTTGAACCCAGCTTGACCATATCACCACGACCGAGGTCAATACCATAGCAGCTTGCGCAAATACCATGGACCATTTCACAGGTCAGTGGCGAACGGACTTTTACTTTTGTAACACCAGCGTTGACGATCTGCTTCACACGGTCATGTGTCAGGTTATCATTTCGTTCCAACAGGATCTCACCTGTCTTGGGATCAATCACACGATCCGCCAGGATCCGGGCATAGAGCCGCTCAGACAAGGACTGGCCGGCAATATCATCCGCAGCATCAATCCAGATGCCATTTGTTGTACCGCAATCTTCCTCGTTCACGATCACGTCCTGAGCGACATCAACCAGGCGACGGGTCAGGTAACCGGCATCCGCTGTGCGGAGCGCGGTATCTGCCAAGCCTTTACGAGCACCGTGCGTGGAAATGAAATACTCAAGAGCATTCAGGCCTTCACGGAAGTTGGATCGAATGGGCATGGGGATAATGCGGCCGGCGGGGTCAGCCATCAAACCGCGCATCCCGGCCAACTGGGCAATGGAGTTGAAGCCGCCTTTACTGGCGCCGCAATTTGCCATGGTTGCCAGGTCACCGGTCGGGTCAAGCGTTTCTTTCACCGCTTCGGCCACTTCGTTGGTCGTATTCTGCCAGATCTCGATCACTTTCTCATCACGCTCCTGCTCGGTCAACAGACCACGCCGGAAGTCACGGTTGATCAGGTCCACACCGTTCAAGGCTTCCTGGATGATCTCCTGCTTCTTCGGTGGAACGGTGATGTCAGCGACGGCAATTGTTGAGCCGGAACGGGTTGCATATTGGAAACCAACCTCTTTGATCTGGTCGGCAACAATACAGGTCTCTTCCTGCCCGCAAATTTCATAGACTTCAGCGATCAGATCTTTCACACCGCCCTTATCAAGTTCGCCATTGTAGAAGCGCATCCGTTCGGTCAGTGCGTTATTGAACAACACACGTCCTACGGTCGTATCGATCAGTCGAACCTCTGGTTCTTCCAATCGCTGGTTCTTTTCGTCATACCAGGTTTCCGTCTGGATCCTAATATGTGCATGGATGTCCACCTGGTCCATTTCATAAACCATCTTAACTTCATCGATGTTGGAGAACACCCGTCCATCGCCAAGGAAATCCTGATCGATGTTCATCGTCAGATAATAAACGCCCAAAACCATATCCTTGGAAGGGCTGATGATTGGCTCGCCGTTGGCGGGTTTGAGCAGGTTCTTGGTGGCCAACATCAATTCGCGGGCTTCTGTCACAGCCTTTCCGGAAAGTGGGACGTGCACCGCCATCTGGTCACCATCAAAGTCTGCATTAAAAGCGGTGGTAACCAATGGATGCAGCTGAATAGCGCTGCCCTCGATCAGGATCGGTTCAAAAGCCTGGATACCCAAACGGTGAAGCGTAGGAGCACGGTTCAACAACACCGGCCGATCCTTGATAACTTCTTCGAGGGTTTCCCAAACTTCAGGACGGTTGCGCTCAATGAAGCGCCGGGCGCCTTTGATGTTCGCAGCATATTCCTGCGATACCAGGCGTGAGATCACAAACGGACGATAAAGTTCCAGCGCCATGGTCTTGGGCAGACCGCATTGGTGGAGCTTCAGGTAAGGTCCTACAACGATCACGGAACGACCGGAGTAATCCACACGCTTGCCCAACAGGTTACGGCGGAAACGACCTTTCTTACCTTTCAGCATATCGCTCAGCGAACGCAGTTCACGACGTCCTCGACGGGAGAGCGCTTTACCGCGCTGTGAGTTATCGATCAGGGAGTCAACCGACTCCTGGAGCATACGTTTTTCATTACGCACGATCACGTCCGGCGCGCCCAGCTCCAACAACCTCTTAAGACGGTTGTTGCGGTTGATCACGCGCCGATAGAGGTCGTTCAGGTCAGAGGTGGCAAACCGGCCGCCATCGAGCTGCACCATAGGGCGCAGATCAGGGGGAATGACGGGCAAGACTGTCAAAATGATCCACTCGGGTTTGTTGCGGGAACGACGGAATGATTCGACGATACCCAACCGTCGGGTGGCTTTCTTGCGTTTTTGTTTGCTGCGGGTGGTGCGGATCTCTTCCCAAAGTTCCTCAGACATGGCATCCAGATCAATGCGTTTGAGGATATCGTAGAAAGCTTCCGCGCCCATATCCGCTCGGAATACCTGACCCCAACGGGATTTCAGTTCCCGGTAACGGGATTCGCTGAGGAAGGTGAAGGGTTCCAGTTCATAGAGTTCATCACGCAGGTTGGCCGATTCGGTCTGGGTTTCCTCAGCCTGATCTTCCAACTCATTGCGGAGTCCTTCCATCTGAAGCTCACTGGCAGCTTTGACTTCTTCCTTGCGGATCTTGATCTTTTCAATTTCGCGGCTGCGTTCTTCCTTGAGATCAGAACTCGAGGTCTTCCATCATCTCTTTGACGATCTTCTGGACCTCACTTAGGTGGGCAGAATTAACTTCATTGCCTGTTTCGACGATGACGATCTCTTTGTCAAGTGCATTGAAAACGATTGCTTTGCGGATCTTCTTCCCCATCCGGGTTGAGATCTCGCTTTCCAGGCGCTGCCCTTCCTTGATGACAGGGTCAATCCGGTTGCCGATCTGTTCGTCATAGCTTTCTTCCATCGCCTGACGTTCGGCATCCAGGTCCTTCAGGTCCTTATCACGGGATTTCTTGACCTCGGCAATTTTCTGGTTAACCTGATCACCCATTTCCCGTTCAGATAGGCTGATCTCATCTTCCAGTCGTTTTAGAGCTTTCTGCCGGGCATCCTCGTCGACATAGGTCACGATATATTGCGCGAAATAAAGCACCCGGTCCAGGTTACGGCGTGAAATATTGAGCATCAGGCCGAGGAAGGACGGGATACGACGGGTGTACCAAATATGGGCAACGGGTGCAGCCAGTTCAATATGGCCCATTCGCTCACGGCGCACCGCCGAGCGGGTCACTTCAACGCCGCATTTATCGCAAACGATCCCTTTATAACGGGGGTTTTTATATTTTCCACAATAACACTGGTAATCGCGAGTGGGGCCGAAAATGGCCTCACAGAACAAACCGTCCTTTTCAGGACGAAGTCGCCGGTAGTTTATGGTCTCTGGCTTCAATACTTCACCATAAGACCAACTGCGAATGACCTCAGGAGAAGCAAGACCGATCCGCAGTGCTTTTAATCCCTTTGTTTCCACTAGGAGCCTCCTATAAAAAGAATGGAAATGGAGCCGTGCATTAATGCATTAACGCGAGAAAAACCTTGAGAATTCAGATTTTTCTCAGGTGTTTTCAATTTGGGAAGGTTTTCCTTTCCGATGCATGCAAACGGTAATTATAACAAATTAAGGTAAGGTTTGTCAAATAAGTCAAGAAACGAATTCTACCATACGGGTAAATGAAAGTCCAGTCAATATTATTTTTGATGGTGTAATATCGGGATCTGCAAATAAAAACTGCTGCCTTTACCGAGTTTGCTCTCAAACCAAACCTTTCCCCCATGTCTTTCCGCGATCGATTTTACGATCGCCAAGCCCAGGCCGCTCCCGGACCGCTCCTCCGCCCCAACCTGGGCCTCAGAACGGAAGAAGCGCTTGAATATCTTCCGTTGATCCAGAGGTGCAATCCCGGGGCCTTGGTCCTCAACAATGAAAAGTACTGAATCGGCTTGTTTGCGGACCCGCAGAAATACTGACCCGCCCTGCTTTGAATATTTAATAGCGTTTTCCACAAGATTTTTGACAGCCTGGACAAGAAAAGTCGGATCAGCTTCGATAAAGACAGGTCCTTCGGGCAAGTCGAGCTCAATCTCAATATTTTTCTGACGGGCATGTGAATCCATCGTTTCCATCACCCGCCTGACGATCTCACCCACCGCAATCTCTTCAACCTCAAGTCCGTCCCCGGCATCCAGTCGTCCAAGGTCAAGCAGATTTTGGACCAGGGATTTCATCTCATCCACGCCGCCAATGATGCTTGAGATATAAGTTTCCTGCTGGTCATTCAGGTTGCCGGTCAGCCGCAGGATCTTGGCATAACCATGGATCAGAGTCAGCGGTGACCTCAATTCATGCGATACGGTTGTTACAAATTCCGTCTTTAACGAATCCTGCTGCTTGAACCGGGTAATATCCTTGAAGAAACACGCCAGACCGATTTGCCGGCCATCAACCCCAACAGGTTCAACCGTCAAATAGTAAGCATTGCCATCCGCGGTCTGGATCTCTTTGGATTGCGGCATGATCATGGGTTCTGAAAGCAATGCCACCCAATCCTCATCATCCATGAGCTCAGTTAAAGACTGGCCAATCAAATCATCCCGGTCCAATCCGGGCAATCGCCTGACGGCACCGTTGACATAGATCACCTGCTGGTTGTTGTCTGCAATCACCACGGGGTCGTTCAACTTCTCCAGTACTGCTTCCAGCCGTTTACGGGTGGTCAGGGTTTCATCGAAAGCCTTGCTGTTGATCACTGCAGTGGAAGCTTTTTGGGCGAGGTCGGTGAAATATACCAGTTCTTCGTCGCGGATCTCCGAACGACGGTCGGACGCCAGCCAGAACGTCCCTAATAGTTTATTGCGCCAGCGCAGCGGGATTGAGACCATTAAAGTCGGTTCGGGCATCCCTTTTGCCAGGTGAAAGTTTTTGGCGATCTGAACGTTACGCATGATCCACTGGCCGCGCACCCGGGTGACCGTCAGGACATCTTCATCCAGCGGCGATAAAATGTGGGTATCCTTCCCCATCCCGAATTTCTGGTCCTCCGAGATCGCGGAAGAAGGCTGTGCCTCCTCCAGAAGGACAATCCGGGCGGACGATATGCCATGTTCCAAAGCAGCCATCAGGATGACCTGCAGCGAATCCCGTAATTTTATCTGCCCGGTGATCCGCTCACTCACCGATAACAATTCCGATTGGGTTTGCAGGCGGTTCTTGAGGTTCCCGCTCATCGCCTGGAAGGCGTTCCCCAGACCTTTCATGCCGGATGAATATCGTCTTTTTTGTCCGGCAGAATCAAAATCACCCTGTGAAATCCTGGCAGATTCCTCAGTCAGTTGATTGACGTCCCGGTCGATTTGAGCAAACATCAGGATCGCTACCCCGGCTATCAATACGATCACGGACATTCCCGCAGTTAGCAGCGGGGTCACCGCCTGTAAAGCCTGCAATTGGATGGATTGAACGGGTACTGATGCGACGACCGCCCACCCAATGAACGAAATGGGCTGATAATATTCGAGGTTCCGCAATCCGGCGTCATCGACAGTTTCAAAATAGGTCGCGGTGTAAAAGGATGAACCGCTGTAATCTGTCGATACCAGGTCAGGGCTTGAGTGGAGGATGATCTTGCCAGACCCATCAATGATCTGCATTTCCCCGCCGGCATTCTTTAAATCTGCCATTCCCGTGAACAACGGCTCCAGGAGGGGGTTATTCCTCAAATCAGACCGACCCAGGAGCACGCCGGTGATCTGTCCATTGGAATCCAATACCGGCGCGAAGAAACTTAGCTGCAAATTCGATCCTATCGCTGAATCTGTTACAGGCACGGTTTGAACCGAACGACCGGCGATGATTTGCGAAAATGCAGCCTGTTCCTCCGGGGTAAGTAAAGCTTCTTCCCCGGTCATTGACGGTGAAACAGCGGTCAATTCTCCACTGAGGTTCGCATAAGCAAACCGGTCAAAGAAGGGATTTGAAGCGAGGAAAGATTCAAGAACTGATTGAAGGTTTTCGGGTGCTGCATTCATTGATTCGAGTGATGCAGCTATCTGCTTTATTGACTGCTCACCGGTTTCAATGAATTCAGGCAAACTTTCAGCGGCTGCATTTACCGCCCCGGTCATATTCTGTACAAGTGAACGCTGCGCATTATCCTGAACATTGGACCATTGGCGGCCAATCAAGGCGAATAACAGGATCAACGCCAGTGGTAGAGCAATAATTGCAAATTTAAAACCCTGACTTTGGATAACCAGGGTTTGAGAACTCTGTTCACTTCCGCCCCACTGCTTATCTGTTACAGCCTTAACTCCCATACAGACGGCTCCACCGATCAGGAGCATCCCCGCAAGGGCGATATATTCCGAAGGGAACCGGGATAGCGCATAAAGCGTTCGGCTTGCAAGGTCACCGCCAGCATTCAATGTCAACGCTATGAAAGTCAAAGGAGCGGTCACAATGGCACTGGCTAGCGCAGCAATCAAGGGGTTTCGCAGTAGTCTGAAGTTGAAGCCTTCATATTTTTGGCGGATGCTGAGTGTGAAAGTCAGCGCTGCGCTCATGAATAACAATGATGTGAAAATGTGATGGGTATCCAGATAGCCCAACAAAATACCCGAAAGCCCTGCCAGTAAAACCGAAGGTACCAAACCCAGGATCCCACCGGCTGCCAGCCAGGGGAGTGCGGCCAGGAACATCAAGTGCGGCTGAGAAACGCCTGTGCCAAACCCTGAGAAACCGGCTGTGACCGGCACACCGAGGAAGGGTGTGAACGCCAGGATCAGGACGCTTAATAATGCCAGCCAGGCCAGGGACCCGCGGTCAAATCTGAATTTTTTATCACGGAACCGGATTATCAGGTAAACCAGCACCACCAGCCATATCACCCACCCCACCAGTGCTGCAGGCGACTGTGGAATTTTCAGGGTATATTCAGGGAGGAGTGGCGCCAGGATATTCGTCATATTTTATTCTGATGATATTGGATAATTTATTATAGCATTACAACGACTCCACAATGGGGGAGGTTCACCCCCTTTAACACCCAACAGGCATTAAAGTCGCTTGGCAGCTTTGTCGAAACCGGACCAGGCCAGCTTGTCCAAGTGCGGGTCGGGCATGCCTCACCGGCAGATTTTTGATGGTAGAGAGAACTTCCTCCTCCATCTTATTGACATCTGCAAAGCAGGTCCGGGTGAAAGTCGCTCTTTCTTCAACCGGAGAGAACGCCTGGTCAGGCAGCGCTATCAGGAAATCGGCCTCCAGTTTGGATTGTTTCGGCTGCAGCACTTTGATCCGGGTGGCATAATCCCGCAGGATCTCCCGATGCAGGTTTTCATGCCGCCACCAGAGTGTCTGCTCATCATAAGTCCCGTCAGGCTCCGGACCCAGATCAGGCAATCCGGAATCCATCCAGACCGGCTTGAAAACAGATGTGCAAGGCGCGGCAGTCCCGGTGAGCCAGTGGGTGTCCCCACTCTTGGAGAGCTGGGAGATCATCGAACCTGTGGTCTGGCTGATCCGCACCGGGCCAAAGCTGGCGTGCATGCAGACTTCCGCTCCGGTCAGACCTTTACCCGGCTGCCAATCCTCACCGGCATTGGGACCATGGTCGCGCAGAAGCTTCAGCGCAAAGGACAGATCAATCTTACCGATGTTGTCATTGAGAGTATCCCTTGTCCGGCAGAAGCGGTGCCGTCCGGCCCCAAATGTTGTGTATATGAAATCGCTGTAACAGGCGCCGAAATCGAAATCCTCAGCACCCTTGCACCAGCCTTTTGAGACGGCGAAAGAAACCAGATCATCTGAAGCCCGGTCCCATTTCGAACCGATGGTGATCACATTGGAGATCGAACGCACATCCTGCACCTTTTCCGCAGCCCAATGTTTTCCGGCGGTTTCAAACACCCAGGCTGTTTCACGGTCGGCAATCAGGAAGCTGTTGTGATAATACAAGGGATGGGAAAAACCACAGTTCCCGCCCTGTCCATATTCCTCCAATAAAGCCACCATCACATCGAGCGCACCCTCCGCAGTATCCGCACGCTCCAGGGCCAGACGCAGGAAATCCATCCCGATCAGACCTGGCTCTTTATCATAGGGTACTTTTGTGAAGACTGCCTCGTTGCCAATTGCGACGCCATGTTCGTTGACACCCATCTCCGCACCCCAAATCCAGAATGGCTTGGAAAGCAGGACGGCATGGGTCTCGGCGATCTGGGGAAGGGAAATATAGGTACACTTTACTTCCGATCCTGCAGGATGGGTTGCATGCGGAATCATAAGAAGCTCATGAGCTTCGTTCGGGTCCCGGTCGCTGTTCTTGGCGAAGATCACCGAACCGTCACGAGTCGCATTTGAAAGCGCAACGAATGTATCACACATTTTCAACCAGTTCCTTTGCTTTTTCCAATACCTGTTGGATACCCAAACAATCTGCAATAATGACGACGGCATCCTCTGCCGGTCGGAGCGGCGCGATCTTGCGTCTGGAATCAATCCGATCCCGGTTTTTCAACGAGTTCAAGACGGATTCGAAATCCGTTTCCTCGCCCCTGTCGAGCATCTCCTGATACCGCCGGTTCGCACGCACTTCTACGGTTGCATCCAAAAAGATCTTCACATCCGCATCCGGCATCACCACGGTGCCAATATCCCGTCCGACCATCACAACCTTGTTTTCATGAGCGATCCGGCGCTGCTGTTCGGTCATTGCTTCCCGCACGGCCGCATAGGTTGAAACCGGTGAAACGCTGGCATCGACCAAATCCTTACGGATCGCCCAGGTGACGTCCTTGCCATCCAGTATCACATCATAAGTCCGGCCATCATCAACTGTGGGCGGGCGGACATTGATCCGCAGCTGGTAGGCTAACTGGCCGATCCCATCCTCATCCTCAATCGCCAGACCGTGTTCCAACGCAGCGAGAGTCACTGCCCGATACATCACACCGGTATCAAAATAAAGATAACCGAGATCCTCGGCTAACAACGCCCCCAGGGTGGACTTTCCGGAACCGGCCGGCCCATCAATTGCGATTGTTGTCGGTCTTGCCATTAAGTATCGTCCGTCCTTTATTGCGAAAATTGGGAATCAGGCATCAGATCCGTGCGAACCCAGATGATGAGCTGTTGAGTTGTGCTTGGGACATCCCGGGTCAGCAGCCATCCCAGCCATTGATAGGGTGTCATTGCCGACCAATCTGCATGTCGTGACCAGACCAGGTCCTGTCCGCGGTAGCTGTTTGAGATTTCAAGGACTGCCAGATCGGAGGTGATCAAGATCCCGGGTTGGGACTGCGGGGGTGGGTAAGGGATGAAATCTACAGGGTGATCATCCCGCAGGAGCCAGCGCATGCCGGGAGAATCATAATCTGATACGGCAATCTCAAGCGGGTCAGCACCGACGGCGTTCCATTCCTTGACACGGTCAATGGTTTCCCTTAACCATACGGTCGAAATCTGGCTTTCATCGGGATACCAGAGTTCGTCAGAACGTTCCGGTGCCAGGCTGGTGGATTTTACACTCAATGCGAATAGACCGACGATAAAAACGATCGCCAGGCCCATCAATAACCCAGGGAGGGCGACCTCCTGTGACCAGCCAAAACTGACCAGGAGGATGACAGCCACCAGCAGTACCACCCCGCCGATCATCGCCAGAAGGTAATTCACTTGCTGTCCCTGTACTGCAGATGCACCAATCAAACCCCGGAAAGCCAGCAGCATAAAAGCGAAGACAACCACAACCAGGATCGTTGTAATCACAGTGATCATCCGGGAAGTGTCGGGTAACCGCCAGGCAAAGAACATCACCCGTACTGTGAGCAGCCATAACGGCAGAGTGACCCAGACGATGTCCGCAGCGCTGCCGGCCGGATAAAGCATGACAAATATCAGGCCAATCAGCCACCAGACAGCCAGGAAGAGATCCACCTTGCTGCGAACCAGAATAGCTCGCACGCTGCCCCATAAGCCCAAAATAAGCGCTTCCACAGTATAGGCCACCAGCGCTGCGGGAATAAAGAACAGCGGTGCAGTCCGAGGCTGAACAAAACCCCGCAGGAATTCGATCAATCCGGTAAAAACGCCGGTCAGGTTCGCCGGCTTGAGGAAGAAACCCGTCCCCACCACCAGGATCGTGATGCCAAACGACAGTCCCATCCGGACCCAAAAAGACTTCTTATCATCCATTTCCGGCATTTGGGTTAACGATGAACCGTCAAATAGCCAATTGGATAATAATACGCTGAGGCCGATGATCAGCACACCCCATCCAAAAACCTGGGCCGCTCATCAAGGCCAAAGCCAGAGCGATCCCGGATAGGATGGGTCTTCCCAGCGAAAACAAACCTAAACCGAGTAATAACAATACGAAAGCCATCATCGGCGAACCAATGATGCGGGACAACCCCACCATTTCCGGCGAAATCGCCAGCACCAATGACAGGATCGCGGCGGGCCAGGAGCCGATCTTTTCCCGGAAGATCCTGGGGATAAAAACGACCAATGCGCCGATCAGCGCCGGCCAGAACCGCGCCAGGAAATTCCCTGAATTGAAGATGAAGAAATCCAGCCCCGTCAGGCCGACATAAGCGGGAAGCGCACCGAACAGTGCATTTTCACCTCGTCCAACTGCGAGGGCCTGCAGGGCAAAGGTGCTTTCCAGATCACCCAAAGGCAGATGTCCAAGACGGATCAGGCGGAACGCCAATGCAAGGACGAATGATCCCAGCGTGAATAAAATTGGCAGGTTGGATTTTTTGGTTTCGTTCATAGCTTTATTGGTAATAATTACATGGGTCTGACATTATGGTGTTCTGTGCAGCGTTTACTGCTATTGGATATTATACTTGCCAATCCGAGTGTGAAACGGTCTGTTCTGATAACAATATCACGGGAAATTTCAGAACCTAATCGATGACCTGATAGATCACCGTACTGCCATAGCGGAAAACCTCGCGCCAAAGCTCACCATCATACTGTTCAAATTTATCCAGTCCGGCACCTGGGAAGAAGATCCGTTCAAGCTGTCCGTACACAATATACTTGACATCGTATTCCTTAAGGAAATCGACAATAAAATTCCTGTCTTCCGTGAGATAGAAGGTTCCAACCGCATCCACCCGTTCCTGCACGATATTGTTCCGCAGGATTGCGCGCTGCTGGCGCTGGTGCCAATTCCACCCGACCACACCCGGCAGGCCGGTGTAGATCGTATAGCGATTGCCCCAGCGGTATTCATAAGCCTGGCCTTCCAGGATCACAGGCGAACCCTGGACATTATCCTGCAGCCAACGGATGGCATAATAATCCTCATCCAACTGCATTTCCGCACCCATATCGTAGTAGGTCGAATATTCCATATACGCCATCCCATCGAGCGTATGCGGCGCGTCGGCTGCCATGCGGT
This sequence comes from uncultured Chloroflexia bacterium, assembly GCA_963741015.1. GTDB lineage: Bacteria > Chloroflexota > Anaerolineae > Anaerolineales > Anaerolineaceae > Brevifilum. The sequence continues at coordinate 98,869 of CAVUGP010000009.1, forward strand.
CACGGATCTTGTCCGTCGTTCCCATCATAGTGAAAAGCGCGGCGGAGGTCACCAAAACGAAACAGACCGCCTGCCAGAGAAATTCCAAATTGCGGTTCCAGTATTTTAACGATTGAATTACCCAACCGACACATACGCCGGAAACCAGGGCGAGCATGATCCAGGCTTGCAGGTAGAACTTGAAAACGGTGTTCATTCGCCCGATATCTCCGGGCAGATAAACCAGTTCCACGACCAGTGTGAGGGCAATTGCCGTACCGATCAGGAACAGCAGGAACCGCCGCCCGTCTGACTGTCCCGGCCGGAACATCAGGATCACGGCCCAAACACCAATCGGTATGGCGACCAGTGCGATCGTAATTTTCAGGATCAGGAAAACAACCAGGCTGAGCAGGAACAGAATCACGCCGGCATAGATCCAGGTGAGATAAGGTTCCAGTTTCTTCAATTCCGATTGCGGGGTGGTCTTCATCCAATGATAGGTTTCCCAACCCATCCAGCTTACAATGATGAACAGGAACAGGCCCCAATGGGTGAGGTACGAACTCAACGGCGTCCGATCACCCTTCCAGATCTCCACCGAGGTATAACCCTGGCCGAACCAATAGGCAAATGGCTGGTAGAGGATCATTGCCAGGAAAACAAGCAGCAGGACTGCACCGATCGCAGCTCCCAACTTTTCGATCAATTCTCCTTTTTCAACTTTCAGTTTTAATTTGGGTTTGTAATGCCGGAGAACGCTGTAGAACAGAGCCAACGAAGCCAGAATTGTGTAGGTATAAAAATCCCAGGTGTTGGTTGGCCTCAAAGCGCCAATGACCAACCCACCTAACAGGAAACCCATCACCGTTCCAAGGATCTTGAAGCGGCCATCGGACTCTCCCCACCGGGCTTTATTCAAAACGACCGAGAGACTCCAACTGATGACGAAAACGGTGATCGGGAATGCCAATAGATGCGCGTGCAGGTCTCCATAAAGGAAGGTGAAATAGGGGAACTCGGTGATCACATCTCCGGGGATCACACGGCTGGGGTACCAGTACCAATCGCCCGGGTAGAACGGCATCGGTGTCCCCTTCAGGAATTGGACGAATCCCTGGAAAGTCCAGGTGATCTGCTGCCCGAGACGAGCATCATCAACGGCAGCCCCTCCGGACGCGATCTGCTGGTAACCGTGAATGATCAATCGAAGGGTTCCCAAATTGCCCAATACAACCACGGCAAGGGCTGTTGCCAGCCCGATCCAAAAAGCCGTCCCAAGAACCCTTTTCCGACGCGGTTCGCCGGCGCGCAAGGCTCTGGATCGGGGAATTCCCAGATAAAGGTTCCAGCCAACCGAGAAAGCGCTCAGGATCAGAATGCTGTACCATACCGGCAGCACGATATTATAGGCTACCGAGGGGACGATACCCAACAGCTTGATCGGCACACCAACGATCACAAAGCCATAATAGTAATAATTGATATAACCACCGGCAAACCAGGGGTCGTAGGGCGGGAAGGTGGTGCTCTTAAGCACGGCATTCAGGTACGAGAAATCCATCGGTTTCTCGCCGCCCTTATACGGGTGCCATAGATCCGGGTTGCCCAGCCGCACTAACAGGAAGAACACAAACGCGACCAACGCCAGGAATTCCACCGCGAGGAAGTATTGCCACTTCTCGCGCAGGTCAGACAAAAGAACTTTTCGCTGGAGGAAAATGAAGACCCCTGAAAGGATCACAAACCCAAACAGCACCAGCAAGATCGTCGTACGCGTAAAAGGCACACCGGCAGAACCCAATATCCAAACTACAAACGCCACGATCAACATCCCGGCCAGTTTAGACAGGGGATAACCGCGATCTGCCAGGCCGGGCAACGCCAGGCGGATGATCGGATATGCCAGCCAGCCCAGGATTGTGACCAGTAGATAAAATGCGATCACCGCAGCGGGCTGGGAGAGGTTCAATATGCTGTTCCCGGTTGAAGAGCTCCGACCAGGTGCCGTTTTGCTGCTGTTCTTCCAGTCGGTCCTCCGGCAGCATCAGCGAGTATTGCGGATCATCGACCTGGTCGGCACTTGGTGCCATATATTTGGCCGCATCGCCGGGCGTGAAATAGACCACCTTGCTCAAATCTACCGATCGCAGCAATTCCCGCACAGCAATCGGGTCATAGGCATCGGTCTTTCTTGAAAATCAACACCTTGGGATGGTCGTAGACCGTGAAAGCCTCTTCCGATACCTGGTCGTTGATCTTGAAAGACCCAATATTCGGGTCCGACTGGAAAGTCGCCACCAGTACAAACCCAAGGTTACCCTCGAAGGTGCCCGGTTCCGCTATACTGTAACACCACTCAATATCCGCGTCGTCCGGACACCCCAGCAGGTTGCGATAATAGAAAGTGGTCAGGGGATATCGTTCCGGTACTCGAGTGGTAGTACCCCATTGGCGGCTCGAAGTGATGAAAATGTAATCCCCCGAATCCAGGTTGGTCTCGAACTTCTGAAGTTTGAGCTCATTGTCTGCCCAATACATCTCAAAATTGAGGTCGCCACGGTAGATCCCGGCTGTGTGGACCGTAAGGGCTGAAACCGTCCACCGGATAGGGAACCGCATCATCCCAACTGCTCTCATGCACCGGGTCCGGTGCATGCGGCACCAGGCGCACACCCGGTGCGGAGGTCGTCAGCGATACGGAAAGTGAGTCGCCTTTTTCGACCTGCAGCGGCGTATCCAGGGTGAAAGTGTAAGCCTGTCCGCGTGCATCCTCACCGGGTGCAAAGTCCCCGGTTAGAACCGCCCGACTTGAAACGCCTTCTTTATCCGGCAGGACAAGGTCCAAGGTCAGGTCCTTCTTGCCTTTGACGCCCATCAGATCCACGAGATAGGGCACCTGAACTTCTGAGACCGTTCCGGTCTGGACCACCTGGATCTTCATGGTATAAGGTGAATCCACCTGTACGGATTGCGATATCTTCGCCAGGGGTTGTACAAAGGACATTCCATCATCGGCGATCAGGTTGAGTGAAGGCGATCCGTTGAGCCACAAAGTTGAATCACCGATCTGTAATTCCAATTCAAGATAGTAAAGTTCACCTTTGGTCAGGTGGATGTTCTGATCGAGGAAGAACTCATATGACGATCCCTGCCAGTCGTCCTCAGGTGCGATGAATTCACTGGTGACCGTTGCAGTTGTCAGTACCTTCTCTCTATCATCAGCCGCGGTGATCGTCAGCCCAACCTGTTTGATATCGACGAGACCCAGCTGGTCCAGAATATGCGGGACCGTGACGGAGATCAGACTGCTGTCCGCTTCCGCATAGAAGGGCAGTGCCAGGGGAAGAGTCAGGGGAGAGGATATCCCCATTCCGATAAGGCAGCGGCTGCAGGAAATCACCCGTATCGGTTTGAATATCCAGGGTCAATGCCCCGGGGATGTTCTGGTATATCCAGCGGCTGGCCGCAACCCTTGTCTGCGGACGGGTGTAAATCCGGCTGAAGGCAAAGGCCCAGGCGGCCGTTGTGAGGACCACGATTATGGTCAACAAAATCCCCATGATTCGGATCAACTTCGGCTTGAGCTTGAGGAACCAGAGATTGATGGGCCGCCTGGCAGAAATAAGTTTCACCAAACCCCACCCGGCGAACAACGCCAGGGCAGGATAAATCAGCATCTGGTAGCGCATCGAGCGCACCCAGGAAACCGATTGCCAGACGAAATATAACCCGGTGAATGCCCACAGCGGCAGGTGTTTCCCCCAGTTCCGCTTGCGCAGGATCGCCCAGCCCATCACGAGGTAGGACAACCAGGCGAAAATACCCAAAGGCAAACCCAATCCCCATTGGACGAGATTGTCGAACGAGAAGGTGATCGGCCGGCGCGCCCATTGCAGTGCGGGCGGGAAATCCACCTGACCGGAAGCCTGGACACGCAGACTCTGCAGCCCCGACCACCATTCCGGATTGATCCCGATGTTGAAAAATCCGGGCCCGGTAAAGGCATAAGGCTGCCCGATCCGAAAGACCAAAAAGCTCATCGCCGCAGCAACAATCAAATTTCGGAAGATGACCGGGATGGCTTTACGTTTCTCATCAGGATCCAGCCGGGTATACCGGACAAACTCAACAAGCACAATGACCATCGCCAAAGCGACCGCATTGATCTTGGATGCCATCGCCGCACCCAGCCCAACGCCGAAAAGCAGATAAGGCGTCAGGTCCTACAGAATGTCAGAGAATTTCCGCTTTTCTTCCGCATCATGATGCGAAGGATGGCGGGTGAGCGCCCAAACGGCCGCATACACAGCCAGGAAAGCGAAGGTGTTTGTAATCGTATCTACGGTGGCGAAATGCGAGAGCTGTATCGGCAGCACCGCCAAGCTGTAAAAGACAGCCCCCAGCAGTCCAACCCACTTGCCATACAACCTCTTCCCAATGAAAAATAACAATAAAACAGTGATCAGGTCAAAGACAGCAGAGACCTGCCGCCCCAGGATCGTGACGGCATTGTAATCCGTTTGCCCGAGTGCTTCCCCCAGGTAGCGGATTATAAAGATAGGGAGTGTGCCGTAGACAAAGAAAGAGTAGCCCCGGTTCCCGGGATTCAAGCTGGAGGTCTCGGTGTTGAAATATTCACCTGAGTTTTGGACAGGGGAGATGGCAACTTGCACCAGGCTGAGGAACCGCTCATCCGGGTGCATGTGCTGATCTTCATCCCAGTTGACGCCCACCAAGCGTAAATAACCTCCAAAGAGGATTGAAACGATCAGGACGGCGATGAGGAGAACCTTAGCCCACTTGAATGTGTGTTTTTTCGATGATTTGACTGACAACTCCGTCATCAGGGCAGCGCTCCTTGGATCGGCGGGACGGAAAAGATCATGAAGTCTTTGCTCTGAGATGACGAGGTATACCGGCTTAAAGTTCCGAGGGGATAAAGTTCCTGCAGCAAAGCGATATCCTCTTCATCATTCACATTGAGGAAGAACATCTTGGCGCGTGGGTCGTCAACGGTGTCCGGGATCTGGTCGGTGAAGATTGCAAAATCCAATCCGGGATAGCCGGCGTTGATCGCCACCAGGCGGGAATCAACCCAGTAAGGATACCCGACCAGGTAGGTCGTTTCCGGTGAGCCCTGCGTGTCAATGAACAATTTGGCAAGTTCCCCAATTTCCGAGGTGTTCCAGCTTGAGGAAAGATAAATGTTGTAATACTGGTTGAAGACCAGGTCGTAATTGTTCGACCCGGACCAGACCAGCATGAACGCCACACCGACAAGCAGGACCAGTTTACCGACCCGTCCATGAAGCCGTTCCCACACCGAGCGGACTGAGGTTTCGAATGCCATCGCAATCACCACAAACACAGGCACCACGGCGCCGGCTGTGCGGTTCAGGCTCGGGTTCTCACCCGGGTAAGCCAGCGAAAGGATCGAGGGCATCAGCAGCAGTGGGATTGAAACCAGCAGGAACAGGTCCATCCAGTTACGTTTACGAATATATCTGATCAACAATCCTGCGATCCCGAGGAAGTACAATGCCCCGGAGACCACCTCGAGGGCAGGCCGGTTCGGAACGGAATGCGCCCAAATCACACCGTTGTCCCAGAAGAACATGATGCTTGCTTTCCAGAAATTCTGGAAGAAGATCACGATCGGTGAATTTTGAAATCCCACTTCCATCCCGGTCAACCGGGAGAATGCCCGATAAGCAAAGAGTTCCGGGTTCCCCAGCCAGTATCGCAGTAGAGGGATGAAGACCACCAGTGAAATGAATGCAATCAACACCAGGGCGAAGATCGCCTGCAAGCGGCGGCTGCGGGCTGGCCGATGGAGGATATAGATCAGGATCCCCAGCACGACAAAGAGCGGGACGATCCTGAAAGGTGTGTATCCATGCAGCCCCAGGCCGAGAAACAGGCCGGTCAGCAGGATGTCGTTGATATTCTGTCTGCGCAGTCCCCGGATCATAAAATACATCACCGGTGCAACGAACAGCGGATATAGCGGGATCCGCAGCGCCAGTCGAGTGAACAAAAGCGGCCAATAGGCGATCCCGGCGAAGAACGCCGCCCCCAGCCCCACCCACTTATTCCCAAGTTCCTTCCCCAATAGGTAAATGAAGACAAGCGTAGCCAGGTTGGCGAAAACCGCCACTGCCTTAAGATTCAGGAAAGAAACATCCAGGTTGAAGAGCGCCAGGTAAGCGGCTGTCAGATAATAATGGATGAATTCCCTGCCTGTGTTACGCGGGAAATAAACCGGTCGGGCGCCATGCAGGACATCGTTTACATCCAGCAGCGTCTCGGCGTGGTCGGAAACCATTTCCGGTGGGACGGATTCGAGCCGGTAAAAGTTGAAGAACAGGATCACACAGATCACAGCCAGGACGATCAACGTCCAACGGGTGATCTTGATCTGCCAGCCTTTATCCCTGAAATTCTGCCAAAAAGTTTTCCAATCGAACCGCTTTTCACTTTTCCTCTTCCAAAATGCAAGGAACAGGAAAACAAGGGAAAGGATCCAGGTCAGCGTGTTAAGTAATCCGAATTTCCCGCTGCCGAACAATAGAAAGGAAAAGATCGCCAGGATGATACCTGCCAGCAGGAACTCGACTTTGAATGAGGTCTCAAGGGGTTCACTCGCATCCGGTTTGAGATCGGGCAGATGCCATTCCCTGCGTACGATGGCTGCAACCAGGCAGCCAAGCGCCGCGGTATAGAGGAACAGGCCGGGCCAGGGCGTCCTGGCAGGCGAAGGTTCAAGAGTGAGTTGAGCGATCAGTGCTAAAACCAGCGCGAATACGGATAACCAGGGGAAAGGCTTGGCCTTTATCCGGTGTTAACTCTTCGTCCTGCGGCACATTAACATCATCCCCCGAGCTCCGGCTCCAGAATTTAAGTTTCTCAATAAAATGGTCCCAGATGCTGGGTTCAGTAACCGGGACAGGGTCTTGCGATTGAGACATAGCTGATCCCTGAATGGTGAATGCTTAATCTTATCAAATAATCTCTGGTTGACCAACGGAAAATATCATACTCCACAGAGCATACCCTGACAACCCTGATAAATATGAGAAGAAATTTTTAAGGAGTAGATAATTATTCCATACGTGAAGCGAAAAGATAACCGATGTCCCCGTGGACGATGTTGGGATGCCACTTCACTTGATAGCCGGAACCTTCCAGGAAAGACCTTAGAATCTCATGGTTCCGATTGCCATCCAACTCGTGTACCTCCATGATGATCCGGTCAATACGATCCAGAATATCCTTTGGTGCTTCCATCAGGATCGAATATTCCGCACCTTCACAATCCAGCTTCAATAGATCAATCCGTTCGATTTCCTGACCATTCAGGATATCGTGTAAAGTAACCGCCTGGACGGTGATCTCATTTCTCTGATCATCCTGAATTTCCTTATCATGGCTGGTCATTTGGAGCGGCTCCCCGCCAGATAGGTCCAGTATCAGGCTGCCGTTTTGTCCCCAGACAGCTTGTGGATGGGTGATGACATTCTTTACTCCATTTTGAACCAGGTTTTTCTCCAAAAGTTCGAATGAACCCGGGAAAGGTTCATAGGCAAAGACCTTTGCATCTGGATGACTATACGCAGCCAAAATTGAGAAATCTCCCACCCCAGCGCCGATATCCACCACCGTCCAGCCTTCCCGGATGGCTGCGCCATAGCGCGTGTAAAAGGAATCGAGGAAGGTCTCCTTGACCGCCCAAAGGTCCATTGCACCGCGTATGTTCAGTTGGATTCTGGGACGCCGCAGCCGCACCCGGTATTCCCCGATGGTGTCTTTGTGCAGCAATAACGACAGCATCTCAGGCCAGTTCCGGACTCCCCAAACGATCTCAAGGACCGACCAGCCATAATAGAGCCATTTCCGGAGGAAATTCATGCAGGCCTCCGGGCAATGAAGAAGGTACAGACGCCATCCTCAGCGCGGGGATCATCCATGAACTGCCGCGTCAGGTACCAGGGGATGACCAGGTTCCAGCGCTTGGGCGCTAAAATCCATTTCCCGAACAGTTTTTTGGAAATCAATGCAGGCAGTCCAAATACATGTCCCCACTCCAGGATCTGAAGCGCCTTGGGCGGGAAATAATCCCAGGAGTCAACAATTTCCATCCCGGCTATTTCCAGACGGTGTTGCCAGACCTCGGGGGAATCGGTGTGGGCGTGCCGGGCAATCCTGTTAAAAAAAACGGCTGTATCTTTTGGCCCAAGCGTGCAAACCAAGGGAATCGAAGAACTTCCTTCCTGAAAGCTGTTCGGGGAACCGGTGGTTGGGGACGCAAAACACGAATGTTCCATCGGGTTTCAACACTCTGGAAACTTCCGAAATTACCGGTTCGACGTCCGGGATATGTTCGAGGACGGAGACACTGGTGACGGTATTGAAACTGTTATCAGCAGCCGGAATGCGCGCCCCTTCTCCAATGACCAGCATTTGGTAGGCGTTCCTGAACCGAGCCTCCTTCATCGGAGCGACCCAAGGGTCCAGCCCGACATCTGGTTTGCGTTCAAATGCTACCGAAGCAAAATGGCCGTCTCCCGAACCGAGGTCCAGTTGAGGCGCGGGCAGATCAACCCCCTGGAAGAACCGGTCTTCCACCGCCCGCAGGAATCCCCTGAAATAGGGCAGGCTGGAGATATGCCGCCAAAGTATCGTATCAAGGGTTTGATCGTCAAGAGGCTTAAGGTCTGTCATGCCGCTTAAGGACCTCTTCGAACAATTTCTCATATTCTTCTGCAACGGTTTCCGGTGAATAGTATTCTGACAATGCACGGATTTCTGCAGGATCATACTGCTGCTTGTTCTGCATCACTTCAATGATTGCGTCCGCCAGTGCATCGGAATTTTGGATCGGGACGATCTTACCCATCCCTGTCGATAAAACCGGCTGGCGTACACCCGGCAAATCCGTGGCGACCGCGGGTGTGCCGCAGGTCAGGGCTTCGACCTGGACCATTCCGAACGATTCCGTGCTGTTAATACTTGGCAGGACAAGTACTTCAGCTGCGTGATAAAAAATCGCTTTTTCCCGTTCGGAGGCCACGCCCAGGAAAGTCCAGTGATCTCCCAGTTCCGCAATCATTGGCAGCAATTTATCCCGATATACTTCTTCACCGAAAACGTTCTGATAATCCCCAACCGAAAATACCCTTGCCTGGGGAATAGCAGCCAGAATCCGCGGCATGGCTTCAACCAGGTATTCCACGCCCTTCTCAGTTGCCAACCGCGCCGCGATCCCAATGACCCGGCCGCCTGATTGGATATTGTGTCTTTTTCGGAAATCCTCCAGATCTTCATCATTAACCTGTTCCACAACGATCGGGGGCTGGATCACCATTAGTTTATCCATATAGCGTTTGAGGAACGAAGAATTCTCGGCAAAGTCACGGGTATTTTGAACGATCATATCCGCCAGGTTTGCCGAAATCCGGTTTGCAAGGTCCGCCGCCCACCCTGCCAGACGGTTGATAAAACCGGACGGCATCTTCAGATCGCAGTGATAGGTCAGGATCACAGGTTTGCGCCGTAGTTTGGCCAACAGGGTCACCAGCGCGGCATCCACCTGGGGAACATGCAGGTTGACCACATCCGCTTCACCAATCAACTGCCAGGCTTTGAACGGCATCCGGGGCATGATCACCCCTTTGGAAAGCCGAAAGGCCACCGGCAGTCGGACGATCCGCACCCCTTCATCCCACTCCTCCAAAGGCAGGCTTGGATCATACTGTGAGGTCAGCACTGTCACTTCGTGACCTTTGGCCGCCAATGCCTTCGCTTCCCGGACGGCATACACGGTCAGACCGGATTTATGAGGTTGAAAATAGGTCAATCCAATCAGGATCCGCATAATGTTCACTCACCCGGCTGCGCTGCGGCTTCTTTGCGAAACGCACGCTGGAAAAGGTCAACCACGGCCTGCCCGCGCATCCGCAAACCGATCAAGCCCAGGATATTGGAATAGATAAATGACAGGGCGTGGATCACGATCGCCTGGGTAAAAGCCAGGTCGGCGTTTACACCCAGCAAGGCGAAGGCGGCGACCATCACTCCTTCAAAAACACCCAACCCGGCTGGAGCGGAAGGCAGCGCAGCGCCAAATGCCGCCATGCTTAGCGCGAAGATCATCCACCAGAAAGGTGGATTGGGATAGAGGCGCTGGAAGACAATATAGTTTTCACCAAAGGCGATGAACCAGCTCACCGCCAGGCTTCCAAAAGCCAATAGAAAAGCACCGGGGTTTTTAAGGACGGAAAAACCTTCCAGGATCTGGTCGGCCTTGGGTTTGACCCAGTTCAGGATGAATTCTGAACGTTCCCCCCACCGAGCAAGCCAAAGTCCGATTCTTTCCCGGGACCTAGCCAAAACGTACAACATAACCAATCCCAAAACAGCCAGGACAAATACCAACCAGATCAAACGTTGGTCATAGTCGCCTTCAATGATACGGGGCAGCATTGCCAGGACGAAAACTGCCGCCAGGAAGATATCGAAGATCCGTTCCATCATCACACTTGAAAAAACTTCCAAAGCGGAAGGCCCTTTTGGGTTATCCAATAGCATGGCTCGCCCAACTTCTCCCAGCCGGAATGGAAAGACATTATTGAGGAGATAGCCGGAACACATCGTGAAGAAAGCATCTTTAAAGGAAACTCTTCGCCGCAGTAACACATACCAGCAGAAGACACGGGCAAACAAGCTGGCAAAATAAACCAGTGAAGCCAACAGGATCGTCTGCCAGCCAATCTTGGAGAGGTTTGCAACAAACTGAGAGAACTCCACCTGGCGCAGCACCAGCCAGATCGCCAGGGTGCTGATTGTCAGCGGGACGAACCATTTTAGGATTTTTCCCAACAAGTGCCGGTTTTTCGGATCGGTCACGGCTGGTCCAACCTCAGAATGGCCATAAAGGCTTCCTGCGGGATCTCAACATTCCCCACCATCTTCATCCTGCGTTTGCCTTTTTTCTGTTTTTCGAGCAATTTCTTCTTGCGGGTGATATCGCCGCCGTAACATTTAGCGAGAACGTCTTTCCGCATGGCTTTCACATTCGCACGTGAAATCACCCGTCCCTGAGCATAGGCCTGGATCGGGATCACAAATAACTGCCTGGGGATAAGCTCCTTGAGACGGGAAACCAGCGCCTGTCCCTTGTGATAAGCGTCATCCTTATGAACGATCGCGGTCAGCGCATCCACCGGTTCCCCGTTGACCAGGATATCCAATTTAACCAAATCTTCAGGCCGATATTCCTTGAACTGGTAGTCCATGGAAGCATACCCGCGGGTGCCGGACTTGAGCTGGTCAAAAAAATCCACGATCATTTCCGAAAGGGGAATTTCAAAGCTAAGCTGCACCCGGTTCGGTGAGGGGTAATCCTGCTCGATGAAAATCCCGCGTTTCCTGGTCACCAGTTCCATCACAACACCGTAATAATCCGTCGGTGTGAAAATGGTCAGGTCCATCCAGGGTTCCAGGATCTTTTCAATCGTCGATTCATCCGGCAGTTCCGCCGGGGATGAAATGGTGACTTCTTCTCCGGTAACCAGTTTGAGTCGATATTCAACGGAGGGTGCGGTAAAGACCACATCCATGTCGTATTCCCGTTCGAGCCGTTCCTGGATGATCTCCATATGGAACAAACCCAGGAACCCGCAGCGAAAACCGAAATTCAAGGCCTCGGAGGTTTCCGGTTCATAGGTCAACGAGGCATCATTAAGCTGCAGCTTCTCCAGCGCATCCCGCAGGTCAGGATAATCTTCACCTTCCGTGGGATAGATGCCGGCGAATACCATTGCCTTGGCTTGTTTATAACCGGGAAGGGGGTGTGAAACCCCGTTGTTGACGTAAGTGACCGTGTCACCGACCCGGCATTCCGAGACGGTCTTCAATCCTGTTGCAACATAACCAACATCCCCGGCATTCAACGCTTTTATAGGCTTCATAAGAGGAGCAAATATACCGATTTCCACCGGGAAAGTCTTGACATGGGTGCCCATCATTAACAGATTGTCTTCGGGTTTGATGCTTCCGTTGAAAACCCGCATGTAGGCCACAACACCTTTATAGGCGTCATAATGCGAATCAAAAATCAGAGCCTCCAGGGGCTTATCGATTTCACCTTCGGGTGGGGGAACCTGCTCAACAATCGCCTGTAAGACCTGCTCGATATTCGTTCCCAGCTTGGCTGAAATCTGGATTATCTGGTCCTTGGGAGTACCCAGCAGGTTGTGGATCTCATCCGCCACTTCTTCAGTTTGGGCGGAGATCAGGTCAATCTTATTAATGACGGGGATGATGATCAGGTTGGCTTCCAGTGCAAGGTAGAGGTTTGCCAGGGTCTGCGCTTCAATCCCCTGGGTGGCATCCACAACAAGGATCGCGCCTTCACAGGCTGCCAACGCACGGCTGACCTCATAATTGAAGTCAACGTGCCCGGGAGTGTCGATCAGGTTTAATTCATAGGTTTCGCCATCCGGCGCATCGAACATCATCCGCACGGCTGAGGCCTTGATCGTAACCCCTTTTTCCCGTTCCAGGTCCATTGTGTCCAGGATCTGTTCTGTCATATCCCGGTCGGAGACGGTATGCGTAATATGCAGCATACGATCCGCGAGGGTCGATTTGCCATGGTCAACGTGGGCAATAATGCAAAAATTCCTTACTTTTTCTATCATATCAAGTGAGTATAACCCATTTCAATTCATTCCGGTAAACGCTCAAGCGCCTGAGAAATCATCCGCTCGAAATCATCCCCAGAATCAGATTCTTTCAATCGCAAATCAACCAAAAACTCAACATTTCCCTTTGGCCCCTTGATCGGCGAAGCGATCAATCCTACCGGGAAGAATCCAAGTTTTTTTGCATCATTCAGGGTGTCTTCCAGTACTTTCCGGTGAACCGAAAGGTCTTTGATCACCCCGGCATGCACGGCAGCGGCCTTTCGTCCCGCTTCGAACTGCGGTTTGATCAGGGCGATGGTCTGGCCGGTATCATCCCGGAACCAGTCCTTGACCGCCGGCAGGATCAAACCCAGCGAGATGAAAGATGCGTCAATCGTCACCAGATCAACCGGTTCATCCAAAGCGTCAAGATAACGAGCGTTGGTCCGCTCCATCACAACGACACGCGGGTCCTGGCGCAGTTTCCAGTGCAAAACGCCGTAACCGACATCGATTGCGTAGACTTTCTCAGCGCCGTATTGCAGCAGACAGTCCGTGAAACCGCCGGTGGAGGCACCTACATCCGCACATACCTTCCCTTCAACAGGAACCGAGAAGGCTTCCAAAGCAGCTTCCAGTTTCTTACCACCCCGGGAGACGTATTTTGGTCTTGCTTTGACAGCAATTTGAGCGTTTTCGGCCACCAGCGCTGAGGATTTGTGGACCATCTCACCATCCACACGGACTTCTCCGGCCATCACCAGGCGCTGGGCCTGGTTACGGCTCTCCGCGAGCCCGCGTTCCACCAGTAAGAGATCGATCCGCATTTTCCTCATAGGTTCATTTTAACCCGGTATGCCATCAGAAAGAAGTCTTCAATATTTAGTAATATCCATTCAGGAACATCAAACCGGGATTTCCCGGAATAAACAGCTTCCTGTTGAGGCTGCCCTCCATAGCTGCCCCTACATTAATTGATCCCTTTATGAACAATCGAATTTTTCCATTAATTACCTCCAATAGGTTTGGAGTAACAAAATTGATTGTGATAATATTGAATTATGTTCAAACAACTCGGTTACCTTTTTAAGACCATGCGCCCCCGGCAGTGGCCGAAGAATATCTTTGTTCTGGCCGCGTTGGTTTTTGATGGGCAATTATTCACGCTGGGATCCCTGCTGGTCAGTCTGCTCGCGGTTGGCATTTTCTGCCTGGTGTCCAGCCTGGTTTATATCATCAACGACCTGGCTGATATTGAGGCCGACCGGCAGCATCCCCAAAAGCGTAATCGTCCGCTTGCCGCCGGGAAACTTTCCAAAAACTGGGCATTTGGAGCGGCAATCATACTTGGGCTGCTGACCCTCCCCTCAGCTTATTTCATATCGATTTCCTTTGGCCTTATCGTCAGCGGTTATTTTATCCTGATGCTGGCTTATTCCTTCTGGCTGAAACATATTCCTCTGCTCGATGTAATGATTATCGCTGCCGGTTTTGTTTTACGGGTCGCCGCCGGCCTCACGATCATCGTTACCAAGGAGTTCTCTCCCTGGTTGTTTGTCGCGACCACCTTCCTGGCCCTCTTCATCGCCCTTGGAAAAAGACGGTCGGAAATTGACCTGCTGGAAAAGGGCGCCGTGACCCACCGCAAAGTTCTGGATGGTTATTCACTGGCGTTGTTGGACCAATTATTGATGATCGTCGTTAGCGCAACACTGATAACGTACTGCCTTTACACATTTTCCTCTTCAATTACACCCGGAAATTACAGCATGATGCTGACGATCCCCTTTGTGATCTATGCCATTTTCCGCTATCTTTATCTGATTCAAATTGACCACAACGGTGGCGCACCGGAAGAGATCGTCCTGACTGATCGTCCCATCCAGTTTGCGATCCTGCTATGGGGCCTGACCGTGATCGCCCTCCTCTATTTATTCTAAAACTGGAGATTGCATGCCAGTCATCTTCGGTAAAGCACCCGGAAAGATCATCCTGTTTGGGGAACACGCCGTTGTTTACGGACAGCCGGCGATTGCAATCCCCGTCATGGATGTTAATGCCACTGTCAGGGTTACCCCGATCCTCAATGCGGAGTTGGGGAAAGTCCGGGTCCAGGCGAGTGAGATCGGATTGGATGAGCTGTTGGAAGACCTCCCGGAAGAGAATCCTCTGGGGGCTGCCATTCGGATCACCCTGCACGAGATAACGCCAAACCATACCCCCGCCTTTGAAATTCAAATCGATTCCAATATCCCCATCTCTGCCGGGATGGGGTCCGGTGCGGCTGTGACTGTCGCCATCATCCGGGCATTATCCGCTTTCCTGGGACGTCCCCTCCCGAATAAAAGGATTTCCAAACTCGCTTATGAAGTGGAGAAACTCCATCACGGTAACCCATCCGGAATTGATAATACTGTGGTGACCTTCCAAAAACCGGTCTATTTCCAACGCGAAGAACCCATCCAGACATTGTCCATCTCCCACCCCACACATTGGGTGATTGCGGATACAGGCGAAAAGACGCCCACCCGAGAGACGGTCGCTGCCGTCCGGGCATTGTATGATGGAGCACCGCAGGTCTACGAGGAAATTTTTGCTGAAATCGGCTCGATCGTACGCGTCGCCCGCCAGGCGCTTTCCGTTGGTGACCTCCCATTCCTTGGGCAGCTTCTGGATAAAAATCAGCAATTCCTGCGGGATTTACAGGTCAGCAGTCCCAAACTTGAAAATTTGATCAGTGCTGCCCGTGAAGCAGGCGCAGTTGGTGCGAAACTATCCGGGGGCGGCCGGGGCGGCAATATGATCGCCCTGGTGCCGCCTGAAAGGTCGCGCCAGGTTGAAGAAGCCCTGCTGCAAGCCGGTGCCGTTCGAGTAATGCCCACCATTCTGAGGGAAACAAACCCATGACAGCAATGCAGGACTTGATCTTTCTTAAAATTCGGCGGGTCATTGATCACCGACAAATCCAAACCTCTTACCGCCCGTGAAGGGGTCATCAAACGACTCGCCGAAGAAACTGCCGCCTTTATAAAGGAAAATCCGCAAATCCGGTTGGTCATCGGCCATGGGTCCGGGTCCTTCGGGCATGCCATTGCCAGCAAGTTTCAGACCCAAAATGGTGTCAGAACGGAGGCGGAATGGCAGGGATTTGCCGAAGTCTGGGCTGCTGCCCGGCAGTTGGATCAGACCGTTATCCGGTTCTTTACCGATGCAGGTCTGCCGGTGATCGCTTTCCCGCCTTCTGCCGGAGTCATATCATCCAGCAAGAAATTACGAAGTTGGGATGTCCGACCGATCCAGGCAGCCCTCTCCCATGGCCTGATCCCGGTTGTGCAGGGTGATGTGGTCTTTGACACAACTTTGGGTGGAACGATCTTCTCCACCGAACAGGTCTTCCAGTACCTCGCCCAGGAGCTCCATCCGGCAAGGATCCTGCTGGCTGGGTTGGACTCGGGTGTTTATCAGGACCCCGATCAATCAAATAAAATCATTCAATTGATCACACCATCCAGCTTTCAATCTGTTGCAGCGGGCCTCTCCGGTTCTTCCATGACGGATGTGACCGGCGGCATGTTGAGCAAGGTGAAGACCATGGTCGCATTAGTTGAAGAAATGCCTCAATTGACCGTACAGATCTTCGCCGCCGCCCAACCCGGTGACCTGGCAAAGGCGTTCGCAGGTGAAAATATCGGGACTCTGATCCATTCCTGAACAGTTAGTCGACCCTTACGGTGGTTATTCTTCCCCCGGTTTTCCGGTATAATCTGAACTTGATTGCAAATTAATGGAGTAAAAAGATGATTTTTACGCGCCAACAATTGGAAGAACTGGAAGACCAGTTCCTTGCACCTTATGCGATTCGCAGCAAGAACAGCAAGGGCCGAAAATTTCCCGAGGATGAACCGGATTATCGGACCGTGTTTCAGCGCGACCGTGACCGGATATTGCACACAACCGCCTTCCGGCGTCTGGAATATAAAACCCAGGTTTTCATCAATTATGAAGGTGACTATTACCGGACCCGTCTTACTCACACCCTCGAAGTCGCCCAGATCGGGCGGAGTGTTGCCCGGGCCTTGGGCGCCAATGAAGACCTGGTTGAAACGATCTGTCTGGCTCACGACCTCGGCCACCCTCCCTTTGGTCACTCCGGTGAACGCACTCTGGCGCGCCTGATGGTGGACCACGGCGGGTTCAACCATAACCACCATTCCTTCAAGATCGTCACACAGCTTGAAAAACGCTATCCGGAGTTTGACGGATTGAACCTGACCTGGGAAGTGCTGGAAGGGATTGTCAAACACGAGACGGATTATGATGTCGCCGACGCGCAAGAGTACGACCCCAACTTGCGCGGCCACCTGGAAGCGCAAATTGCCAACGTCGCCGATGAACTGGCCTACACCGCCCATGACCTGGATGATGGCCTCCGCTCCGGTATGATCACCCCCGATCAGTTGGCCGGCGTCTCGCTCTGGGAGGTTATCAACGAAAGCATTGGCAGGCGGCGCTCGGATATCCTGGACGATCTTGCCCGGCACCGCCTCATTCGACGGCTGATCGGCATTGAAGTCAACGACCTGATCCAATCGATTGACCGAATGATCCGCCGCAGTGGGATCCGCAATGTCGTGGAACTGCAGGAGCTGCCCTATAATGTGGTCGGCTTCAGCGAGGATATGCACCGCCGGAACAGGGAATTGAAGGATTTTCTGTTCAATAACCTGTATAACCACTACCGGGTTGTGCGAATGTCCGTCAAGGCAGAGCGTATCCTGGAAAGCCTGTTCAACACCTATATTACTGAGCCAACAGTACTACCGGAAACTTTCCGGAAAACAATCGAAAATGACGGTCTGGAAGAGACTGTTTGTAATTACATCGCCGGGATGACCGACCGGTTTGCTGTGGATGAATATCAGAAACTTTTTGATCCGACAGTCCTTCCCTGATCGGGCTTTGAAGAACTTAATAGTAAAAAAGAGGAAATCAAAATGAGTGACGTAACCTACCTGACCCCTGAAGGAAAAGAAAAACTGGAAACCGAGTTGGAAGAACTGAAGACAACGGGTCGGAAAGAACTCGCGGAACAGCTAAAACAGGCGATCTCAATGGGCGATCTCTCTGAAAACGCCGATTACCATAAAGCCAAAGAAGACCAGGGGTTCATGGAAGGCCGGATCCAGGAAATTGAAGCCATCCTGCGGAATGCCAAAGTCATCGAAACCCGCTCCAGCTATACTGATGTCCAGATCGGTGCACATGTGACGATCAAAGAGGAAGACTATCCCCCTGAAACCTATCACCTTGTGGGCAGCAAAGAGGCCAGCCCGCGCGAAGGGAAGATCTCACATGAGTCACCAATCGGCAAGGCACTTCTGGGTCATAAAGTCGGTGATATCGTTGAAGCCACTCTGCCCAACGGTGGCAGGATCAAACTAGAAATCCTTAAAATCGAATAGTTCAATCTACAACCCGAAAAACAAACTCCATAGATTTTAAGAATCTTTGGAGCTTTAATTGTAAACATCCCCCGGTGAATGAACCAGGGGATGTGTTTATTTTAGAGTAGATCAGGTTGATCAGTTAGAAAGCGCCGCGTTCCTTCGGCCAGACGGCCAGTTCCAGGGTCAGACGCTGGAAGTAGCTCTGCTCCGGGGCGGCTCCTTCACCGTATTCCATATCCACAATCCGGGCTTCCAATTGCAGGGTCGCTGTTTCCAGCAAAACCACTTTCCCCGGTTCGGCAAGGATCGGTTCGCCCTTGGATTCCAGGCGCATGCGGATCTTGTTGTCTTCATAGACATGTTCGCTCATCACGACCTTGGTCACGGTCTGGATGTCGTTCTTGTCAAACAGCCAAACTTCGAAAGCACTGACCCGCTTTGGATCGCCAACACCCACGGTATCGGAGATACCCACACCGCATTCGCCCAGGAATTCTCCGGTCGGTGAATCGATGCTGAAAGAATCGTCATAAAGATCGTCACCCATCATATAGGTCGTCATGAATTGAGCGACCGGGAGATGATGGTCTTCATCGCCTTGGACATTGAACTGTGAGACAGGCCTGGTGTAGCCGATTTCTTCATCAGTATATTCCTCTGCGATATCAGGCTCAGGCATTCTGTGACCCATAGACTGGAGTGTTTCTGGTTGCTCATCGCTATTCATTTGCCGGGGACGGATGACAAAGAAGTAAACCGCAATTGCAGCGCCGACCAGAAGAACAACACAGAATCCTCCCAGCAGTAACCAGTTTGGACCACCGCCGGTCTCTTCCCCGCCAGGCTGGACGGTTTCAGTTGTCGACACAATCTGGCCGCCTCCTGCACCGCCAACAATGGCAACAAAACTGGTGATCTGCTCGGGAGTCAGGTAACCCGGATTCTGCGCGCACGGCATCCAGGGTTTCTTCCGCGGTGTCTTCCAGTTCAGACCATGCTTTTGTGGCGACATTGGTGTCACCGGTCATGGCAGTCGTGAAGATCGACATCCGCAGGTAATCTTCCCGCAGGTCCGCCCGCAGGTGATAGGGTGCAAGGTCCGTCCATTGGACGGGCCAGATTCCCCAGCCCACCAGCAGACCGAGCAGGATCCCGATCACAACGCCAACTGCAATGGAGATCCGCCAATCTTTGAGCAAAGACTTGATTTTTTCTGAGTTCATCGTCAACTCCCGTCTTTATTTTTTACCTGAATGAATAGCGTTTTGACTATTGTAGAATAATTGAACCTTTTCCGCAATAGAATCGCTCAAAAGATAGGGTGCAAGCTTTATGCCATTTCGCTTTCCTGCAGAATTTCATCCTGCAGGAAGGTTTCCTCACAGTCCATGCATTTTAACTGGCGTTTATTGGCGATCATCAGGGTGCCGCCGCAATTCGGACAGGGCTCGGATACCGGCTGCTTCCAGGAAGTGAAATCACATTCAGGATAACGTGAGCATCCGTAAAAGGTCCGCCCTTTACGTGTCTTCCGACGGACGACCTCACCCTCTTTGCAGGTTGGACAGGTCACGCCGATCTTTTCAAGGTAAGGTTCGGTATAACGGCAATCAGGGAAATTGCTGCAGGAGATGAACTTACCGTAACGGCCCCAGCGGATAATGAGGTCATGCCCGCATTTCGGACATTCACGCCCGACCTTTTCCAGTTCCGCTTTCTTTTCAGGCATCTGCGCTTCGGCTTTCTCCAATTTCTCGGAGAAGGGGCCATAGAACTCACTGATCACATTGACCCAGTCTTCATCGCCTGAGGCAATCTGGTCCAGTTGGTCTTCCAGATTTGATGTGAAATTGATATCAACAATGCTCGGGAAGAAGTTCACCACCAGGTCATTGACCAGGAAACCTGTCTCGGTTGGTTCAAGCCTTTTCCCTTCACGAATGACATAGCCGCGGTTCTGAATGGTCGAAAGGATCGGTGCATAGGTGGATGGCCGGCCGATGCCGTTTTCTTCCAGCACCTGCACCAGCGAGGCTTCCGTGTATCGCGGGGGTGGTTGGGTGAAGTGCTGTTCGGGATAAAGTTCTTTGAGGTTTTGGGGCTGGTCCTCTTTGATATCGTCAATCGGGATCCGGTCGCTGTCGCCTTCATCTTCTTCAACCTGGTCTTCATCCTTGCCTTCTTCATAGACGACCAGGAAACCGGGAAACTCAATCTGGCTCCCAGATGCACGCAGCAGGTATTCATTCTCGCTGCCCTTGCCAGTCACTTCGACGGATAAAGTCTTGTAAACGGCCGGGTTCATTTGTGAGGCAACAAACCGCTGCCAGATCAGTTGATACAGTCGGAATTGGTCCCGTGAAAGGTATTTCTTGATCGCCTTGGGCTGGTGCAAAACCGATGTCGGCCGGATTGCCTCATGCGCTTCCTGAGCAGACTGGGTCCGGGTTTTGTAGGTTGGTGGAACTTCGGGCAGGAACCCTTCGCCATATCGCTCTTTAATGAAATTACGCGCTTCGTTCAGCGCCAGCTCGGAAATGTGGGTTGAATCCGTGCGCATATAGGTGATCAGACCCTGAGTGCCTTCACCATCCAGCTCCACGCCCTCATATAACTGCTGAGCGATGGACATGGTCTTGCGTGCGGTAAATCCCAGCTTTCGGGATGCATCTTGTTGAAGTGTGCTGGTGATGAACGGCGCGGATGGGTTGCGCCGGCGTTTGCCATTTTTTATGGAATCAACCGTATAGACCGCCTTGCGCATATCTGCCAGGATGGCATCCACGACATCCTCTTTAGCCAGACTCGGATCTTCACCGTTGACCTTCGCCAGTTTCGCCCGGTAGGGCACCTGACCGCCTTCCGGCAGCAAGTCGGCTTCCACCGACCAGTATTCTTCCGGAACGAAATCGTCGATCTCACGTTCCCGTTCAACGATCAGCCGAAGTGCAACGGACTGCACGCGGCCAGCCGACAGCCGGCTGCGGACCTTCTTCCAAAGGATCGGGCTGATCCCATATCCCACCAGACGGTCCAGGATGCGGCGGGCCTGCTGCGCGTCCACCAGGTCCATATCGACTGTCCTGGGATGTGCAAAGGCCTGATCCACCGCATCTTTGGTGATCTCATGGAACACAACCCGGTTGGTACGGTCCTCATCGATATCCGCTGCTTCCATCAGATGCCAGGCGATGGCCTCACCTTCCCGGTCGGGGTCGGTCGCAAGATAGATCTCTTCCGCCTTACCGGCCAGGCTTTTAAGTTCCTTGACGATTTCCCGTTTCTCATTGGGAACCCGGTAATGCGGTTCAAATCCGTTATCGACATCCACCGATAATTTCGAGCGCAGTAAGTCCCGTACATGTCCCACAGACGCTCTGACCGTATACCCTTTACCGAGGAAACGCCCCACCGTCTTGGCTTTGGCAGGTGATTCAACGATCACCAGTTTTCCCTTGCGCGGGGTGGTCTTCTTCTGACGGACGATCTCCGGTTTTGGCAAACCTTCATGGGCATCCGTACGACCCATCCTGTAAACTTTTGTTCCACAAACCGAACAGGTGCCATGGGTCACCGGCGCGCCGGCAGCATTATAATCCGCGATAGGATCTTTGATTTCACGTTTTTCACGACATTTTACGCAATATGCTTCCAATTTCGTCCACTCCTACAAATATTCTTCGCGATTATTATGTTTAAGATGATCTACGACATCGCGCACTCGTTGAGCTTGCTTTCGATCACATACAAGGATCGCATTACCGGATTCAATAATGATAAGATCGTTCACACCGATGGTCACAATCAACCGGTCAGGATTATCACCACAAATGAGTGTACCGTGCGTGTCAAATGTAACCGGTGTGCCCCGAAGGACAATATTACCCAATTCATCGGGTTCCAGGGCATCGAAAAATGATTCCCAACTTCCAACATCGCTCCAACCCAGATCGATAGACGGTATCACGGCAACCAGTCTGGCGTGTTCCATAATGCCATAATCGATGGTTTTGGGGGTGATCGTCGGCCAAACAGTTTCAATCACACTTTTAGGCTGTTCCGTATGCCAACTTTCTTTAATTTGCTGCAGCTTCGCATACAAATCCGGCATCTGGCGTTCAAATTCAGTCATTACGGTTTGGACTTGCCAGATGAACATCCCCGAATTCCAGAAATGCTGCCCATCGGCCACCATTTCTTCCGCAGCTTTCAACATTGGTTTTTCTTTGAAAGCTTTCACCCGGAAAGCGTCCAATCCTTCAAACTCGCCCAAAGGCGCACCTTTTTGAATGTACCCATAGCCGGTCGCGGGAAAGGCTGGCATGATCCCCAGGGTGACCAGGTAATCTTCCTGGGCAATGGCGTAAGCCGCCTTCAACAACTGCCTGAGATGCGCCGCGTTTAGCATCAGATGGTCGGCCGTCAGGATCGCCATCATGCCATTCGGGCCTCGACTCTGGATTGCCAGTGCTGCCAGCCCAACAACTGATGCGGTACCTCGCGGGAGCGGTTCGATGATGTAGTTCTCTTCCGGGATTGAAGGCCATTGTTCCTGCAGCATTGTGACCTGGTCGGCAACTGTGACGATCAGGATATGGTCTTCCGGGAAAAGTCCCTCCAACCTTTCAATGGCCTGCTGGAAAAGGGTACGTTCGCCCGATATAACCAGTGATTGTTTTGGCTGGTCCTTACGTGAAAGAGGCCAAAGACGCGTCCCGCTGCCCCCTGCCATTATGACCGCATAATAATTCTCGTACATCACCAGCTCCTTAATTCCCATTACCCTGGCGCACCGCTGCGTAGCGCATGCCCCCAACATGCTGGACCAGACCTTTCAATTCCATCATGGTCAGCGCAGCCGAAACCTTCTCAACGGGAAGACCTGCCTCATTGCAGATCTCGTCCACATGAACCGGTTCAAAATCCATAACTTGCAATATCTTAGCCTCAGTTGTGTCTGCTGGCAAGGTCTGTCTTGCCGCTTTATATTCATCAACCTGGCCCAAATCCAGCAGATCCAGAACATCCTGGGGTGAAATCAGGGCAAAAGCGCCTTTCTGGATCAGTCGGTTAGTACCTTTGCTCATCGGGGAAAGGATATTGCCGGGTACGGCGAAAACATCCCGGCCCTGCTCCGCTGCGAAATCCGCTGTGATCAATGCACCGCTGCGTTCTCCCGCTTCCACGACTATGGTTGCCAGCGAAAGTCCGGAGATGATCCGGTTACGGGGCGGGAAGTTGATCCCTTCCGGCTGGGTTCCCATGGGATAATCGCTGATGATCGCACCGTTTTCAATGATGGCATCCGCCAGTTTGCGGTGTTCCGGGGGATAGATCACATCCACACCGCTTCCCAGTACGGCGATAGTCCGGCCGCCGGCCTGCAGGGCATGTTGGTGCGCCAGCGCATCCACGCCGCGTGCCAGGCCGCTTACGATCGTCAGACCATGGCCTGCCAGGTAAAGGCTGGTGTCACGCGTGATCTGCTGCCCATAGGCGGATATGCGTCTCGTGCCGACCATGGCAATTGCGAAATCATCAGCAGGAATCAAAGAACCCCTTACATATAACACAGGGGGTGATTGTTCGATTTGGCGCAGTAATTTGGGATAATCATCATCCAACAGGGTCAGGACAGTGACATTTTGTTCAAGGATGGATTCGTATATCCGGTCGAGATCGGTATCCTGGCGGTGCTGCAGAAGGTTATCAAGCGCTCTTTCCGGCAACCCCGCTTCCCGAAAAGCTTCAGCAGGTGCCTCCCAGGCGATGGAAAGGTCGCCAAAATAGGAAAGGATCTGTTGAAAACGAACAGCCCCGATGCCTCTTACTAAATTAAAGCCGATCCAAAATTTCTTGTCATCCGGCATCATTCCCCCTCGCCATACCACTCCAATCTTGATACGACCATTTTTTCCTGGTTCAGGTCGATCTCCAGGATCGTTTGCTCAATCGCCGGTATCAGGATCTCTTCTCCGGAATCGTTTTGGATCAGATAAACGTCATTGGCGCCGGTTTCCAGGACTTCCATGAGGACTCCGAGGTATTCGCCATTCTGTTCGTAGACGTTCAACCCGATCAATTCATGGAAATAATATTCGCCCTTTCCCAGAGGCGGCAGTTGATCCGTTTTAACATAGACCAGTTCATTGGTCAGCGTCGAGACTTCTGTCCGGTCGTTGATCTCTTTGAACTTCAACAATAATAGATCATTCTTCCAGCGGGTTGCTTCGATTGTAAAGGGCTGGTGTTCTTCACCGATAAGAACCTGGCTGTCGGGAACCAACAGATCCAGGAGCTGGGTATAGATTTCCAGCGGAATTTCCCCCTGGACGCCATGTGCACGCCGCAGCTTGCCTAGTACGAGAAAGGCAGGCTCGCTATTGGGTTGCGAGCCTGCGTAATCTTCACTGGTTTGAGGCATTGGAGAAAAGGTTCAAATCTTAGTCAGGCTCGATAATATCGAGCTTGGTTCGGCTGCCATCACGCGCTGCTGCAACTTTAAGGAGTGTGCGTATGGAATTGGCCACACGACCGCCTTTGCCGATCACACGTCCCATATCGGATTTCGCAACATGTAAATCCAGGTAAACCGTGTTGCCGCGCGGGTGGATATCAACATTTACTTCAGTCGGTTGGTCGACCAGGGACTGGGCAACGAACTCAACCAGACCTTGCAGGTTTTCACCTTTCATCTATGCCACATACCTTTCTGAATTATTGATGTGCTTGCGGGTTCGTGCGTGGGTCTTTCACCCGGTTCTGATAAACTTCGTTTCCTTCTGCTACCAGTGCATCCACATCTTCACCGGCCTTGAACCGCTCATAGCGATCCCAGAGTTCGGTTTGCTTGAAAAGACCGGCAACTGCTTCGGTCGGCTGTGCGCCAACACTCAGCCAATAGAAGACACGGTCATCCTGCAGGACGATTGTGGATGGTTCGGTCCGGGGGTTGTAATGTCCAACAATTTCCAAAAAACGACCGTCACGAGGTTTTTCCTTGTCAGCAACCACAACTCGGTAACTTGCCTGATTCCGGGATCCAACCCGGCGTAATCGAATACGTACCATCGAAATTATGCTCCTCTTTATATTCTATGTTTCGAATTAATTGAGCCCGATTCTGCAAAAGGCTTGAGAGAGCGTTGAAGGGAACGCTTACCTTTCTCGATTTCCGGCTATCCAATCAAACGGCCCAAACCTTTGCCGCCAGATTTCTGAAATGTTTTAATCAGCCGCTGGGTGTCCCTGAAGCGCTTCATGACCTGATTGACCACTTGCACTTCCATTCCACACCCCCGCGCAATTCTGCGGCGGCGGCTGGCATTCAATAATTTAGGGTTACGGCGCTCTTCGATTGTCATCGAATTGATCACCAATTCTATTTGTTTCAATTGATCTTCTGCTTCATTTGGGTCCACCTGACGGGCAACCTGCCCCATCTGTCCGGGAAGCATTTCCAGGAGCTGTCCGAACGGACCCATTTTCCGCATTTGTTTCAATTGTTTGGCGAAATCCTCCAGCGTGAACTCTCCGCGCATGAGTTTTTCCGCCTGATCTTCGGCTTGCTGCTGATCGAAAGCCAATTCAGCCCTTTGGATCAGCCCCAACACATCGCCCATACCGAGGATGCGGGAAGCTAACCTGTCTGGATTATACTCCTCAATTGCATCCACGCCTTCCCCAACACCCAGGAATTTGATCGGCACGCCGGTCACTTCACGGATGGAGATGGCTGACCCGCCCCGGGCATCACCGTCGATCTTGGTCATAACCAGGCCCGAAACGGGCAATTCCTTACGGAACCCCTGGGCAACGTTCAGCGCTTCCTGGCCGATCATGGCATCCACTACCAGCAGCACTTCGGTGATGGGTACCTTTTTCTGGATGGCGTTGAGTTCATCCATCAATTCGGCATCCAACTGCGACCGCCCGGCGGTATCCAGGATAACCACGCTGGTGCCGCCTTTTTTGGCAGACTTATAAGCTTCATCCGCCAGTTTGGGCGGGGCTACACCGTCTTTGGCATAGACCGGCACGTCGATTTGTTCACCCAGAGTCTGAAGCTGTTTGACGGCAGCAGGCCGGTAAGGGTCCGCTGCGACCAGCAACACCCGTTCACCCTGAGCGCGCAACCTTTTTGCCAGCTTGGCGGCAGCCGTGGTCTTTCCGGAACCTTGCAAACCGACCAGCATGATCACATAAGGTTTTTCGCCTTTGAGATTCAAGCCGCTGGGTTCCCCCAGCGTCGCGATCAATTCTTCATTGACGATCTTGATGACCTGCTGTGCCGGGTTGAGCGCCTTGGAAACTTCCTGCCCCACCGCCCGTACCTTCACCCGTTGAGTGAAGGTCTTAACCACGCTGTAATGGACATCCGCTTCCAGCAAGGCCATGCGGACTTCCCTCATCGCATCGTCCACATCAAACTCACTAAGCCGCCCATGGCGGCGCAAGTTCTGGAAGATATTGGTCAGTCGTTCGGTCAGGTTTTCAAACACAATAAAATTAGATCATTCCTTCTGGTCTACACGTCAACCAGTGATTTTAGCGTGTAAACGACCTGTGGTCAAGAGGAGGAAGGTGATTGTTTCATTATATACAATGGTGGACCAAAAGTTTTTCTCAATGAAGTCCTAAGAATATCATGTTTTTAATCATTTCAAGGTTTCGCAACCAATTTTCTCCCCCTGGGTTAATCATTGCAGTAAATTGAAATCATAATTCATATCTTTATCCTTCATTATGAGAGGAAATTATCATGTCCAAAGTTGCAATCGTTACCGATTCGACCGCTTATCTGCCGGATGACCTCATCTCCGCCTATAACATCACAGTGGTCCCCCTGGTTCTCATCTGGGGCGATGAGACCTTTCTGGATAACGTCGATATCGGCCCGGCGGAATTCTATGAAAGATTGTCTCATACCAAAGTCATGCCCTCAACATCTCAGGCTACGATCAAGGCTTTCGCGGATGTCTTCGAGAAATTGCATTCGGAGGGTTACGAGATCCTGACCCTGGTGCTCTCCTCAGGCCTTTCGGGCACCCTCGACTCCGCTATCCAGGCAAAAGCGATGGTCCCCGATGCGACCATTGAACTTGTCGATTCGGAACTGACCTCAATCCCGCTGGCATTCATGGCGCTTTCAGCAGCTCGTGCGGCCAAGCGCGGCGCTTCGCTGGCGGAATGCAAGAAGATCGCCGAAGCGATTCGCGATCACTCAGAAGTTTTCTTCGCGGTGGATACACTGGAATTCCTGCATCGGGGCGGCAGGATTGGCGGTGCAACTCGTTTCCTTGGAACAGCACTCAACCTGAAACCTATTCTTTATCTGGAGGGCGGCAAGATCGAGGCTTTGGAACGCGTTCGCACTTCCAAAAAGGCACACCAGCGTTTGATCGATCTGATGGAGGAACGATTGGACGGTAAAAGCCCGGTCAACATGGTCGGTGTGGTCAGCGCTGCAGCTGAAACCGCAGCCAACGCCCTGCTCAGTGAGGTCAAAGCCAAATTCTCCCCGAACGAAGTCATGCTTGCGAATCTCAGTCCCGTGATCGGCACGCACACTGGCCCCGGAACGGTCGGCATCGCTTATGTTGCCGGCGTGGATCCTGAATTACTAAAAGGGTAAACTCAATTATTATTACTGTTAAGAGGCTGGCGATATTGCCAGCCTCTTTTAGGTTAATATCTGTGAACAACCCTGCAACTTCGGGTGAATTTTTGATAAAATAGGAATCGAACAACCCGACCAGAACAAAGGATGGAACAAATGACCCTCCCCCAGGATATTGGGATCAAGATCCCAGATATTCTCCTTCCGAAACCTGATATCGATCCTCAAAAATGGGCTGTGATCGCCTGTGACCAGTTCACATCCGAACCGGAATACTGGAAAAAGGTTGAAGAAATTGTGGGGGACGCTCCTTCCACCTACCACATGATCCTCCCGGAAGTTTATTTGGAGACGCCTGAGGAACAAAAACGAATCCAATCCACTCAGGATCATATGCGTCAATACCTGAAAGCCGGAATATTTCGCAAGGTGGATGACCTTGTATATGTCCTTAGGGAAGTCAACGGTCAATGTCGTAAGGGGTTGATGGTCTGCCTCGATTTGGAGCAGTATGATTACAACAAAGGCGCCCAGACCCTGATCCGCGCCACCGAGGGGACAATTCTCGACCGTCTCCCTCCCCGGATCCGCATCCGGGAAGATGCACCTCTGGAATTACCCCATATCCTGGTTCTGTTTGATGATCCCAACGATACCGTCTTTGGCTCCCTGGATGAGCAGATGATGGGCTTTGAAGAAGTTTATGATTTTGACCTGATGCTCGACAGCGGCCATCTGACCGGGTTTACCATCAACAATGACGCTGTTCGTGACCAAATCATCGATGCGCTGGCGGATCTGGTCGATCCGGATATCTTCGCTGAAAAATACAACCTTATCCCGGGGCACAGTCAACCGTTATTGTTTGCAATGGGCGATGGTAACCATTCCCTGGCGACTGCCAAAGCAATCTGGGAAAAGATCAAACCCGGCGTTGGTATGAATCATCCTGCCCGGTATGCTTTGGTCGAAATCGAAAACATCCACGACCCTGCACTGGCGTTCGAACCGATCCATCGACTGGTATTCAACCTTCAAAAAGACCTCCTGACTGAAATGCAGATCTTATTGGGGCAACCGGGTGAAAGTGTGGCCGGTTGATTCAGCTGAAGAGATGGTCCAAATCGTCGATGAAGCGGCAGAACCCTGGCACCAGATCGGTTGGATCAATCCTGAAGGATTCCAGGTGATTGACGTGCGCAAACCGGAGGATAATCTCCCCGTCGGAACTTTACAGCATTTCCTCGATAATTTTCTCGAAAACGATGGTGCCGAGAAGGTCGATTACGTCCACGGGACCGAGATCCTATTTGAGAAAGGCAGGCAAATTGGAAATGCCGGGTTCTATGTTCCGGGGATGGATAAATCTGAGCTCTTCAAGACTGTTATCCTCGACGGCGCCCTACCTCGTAAGACCTTCTCGATGGGTGAAGCAAAAGATAAGCGGTTCTATATGGAATGCCGGAAAATCCAGCATTAATGAAGAGATTGCTGCTGTTGGCTGTTGCGTTGATCCTGAGTGCTTGTCATCCTGCAGTGGTGACAAGCACTATGATTCCTGAGCCGGTGACACTAACACTCACCCCAACGACCCAGCCAAGTCCGACGCCTTCTCCTTCTCCCACGGCCATCTCCGCAACGGCAACGATCACCCCTGAAGTTTTTTCGGTTTGTTCACCGCTTGAAGATGAAACTTTTGAGACGCTGCCTCTGATCCTGGTGAACCCGCTGGACATCCCTCCCTTTGGTCAGGATATTGGCCATCATGGCCAGGATTTCGCTTATTTCACAAAGGGAGATCGTGAATCTATTGAAGGGATTGAGGTGTATGCCATCCTTTCGGGGAAAGTGGTCACGACGCTTGAGGACCACTATCCTTATGGCAATACCGTCCTGATAGAAACACCCCTTTCCAACCTCCCTTCTGAGCTGGCCAACACCCTGCTTGCTGCTTATTTGCCCGTCCCCGAAAATCCCGGTTACCGCCTTTATTGCCCTTCCGTCACATCGCCCGCGCTCTCCGGAGAATATTCAATCTATCACCTCTACGCTCATCTTGCAGAAAAACCGAATTTCACACCGGGGCAGACAATCACCTGCGGTGAACTATTAGGAAATGTCGGCAGCACCGGCTATTCAAGCAATCCTCACCTCCACCTCGAGGTGCGGTTGGGTCCTTCCGGCGCAAGGATTGAGGATATGGCCCACTACGAAAACACGGCGACTGAAGACCAGATGGCGACCTACTGCCTGTGGCGGATGAGCGGCTATTACCAGCTTTTCGACCCCTTTATCCTTTTTAATACCGCGCCATGACAAACTTGACACACTGAACATTTGTGCTAAAATAAAAATAGACCTGATTAAAAACATCAGTTTATAATATGGATTGATTCTACGCAGGAGTACATAGAACCTCACACGTGAGGAAATGGAAAAGGAAGGCGACATGGATGAGACAAAAAAGAGTGTTCTGGATAAGGCACTGAAAGACATCGTAAAGCGTTACGGTGAGGGGTCTATCATGCGGCTTGGCCAGGCTAAACACATGGCTGTGGAAGTCATTCCGACCGGTTCCCTTTCCCTGGATATTGCCCTGGGTGTCGGCGGGATCCCCAAAGCACGGATCGCTGAAATTTACGGACCGGAAGCATCCGGTAAAACCACCATTTGCCAGCACATTGTGGCTGAAGCGCAAAAAATGGGCGGTACGGCCGCCTTCATTGATATGGAGCACGCTCTTGACCCGGTATACGCCGCCAAATGCGGTGTCAATGTGGATGAACTGCTGATCTCTCAACCGGATACGGGCGAACAGGCCCTTGAAATCACCGAGACCCTGGTGCGCTCCGGCGCTGTTGACGTCGTGGTGGTTGATTCGGTTGCCGCACTTGTACCCCGCTCGGAGATTGAAGGTGACATGGGCGACCCCACCATGGGTACCCAGGCCCGCCTGATGTCCCAGGCGATGCGGAAACTCTCCGGTGCGATCAACCAGACCCGCACGGCTGTGATCTTCACCAACCAGCTCCGCCATAAGATCGGTGTGATGTTCGGGAACCCTGAGACCACCACCGGCGGGAACGCCCTGAAATTCTATGCCTCCATCCGGCTGGATGTCCGCCGGATCCAGTCCATCAAAGTCGGTAATGAGATCATCGGCAACCGTGTGCGAGTGCGGGTGGTCAAGAACAAAGTCGCCGCTCCATTCCGCACTGCGGAATTCGACATTATGTATAACGAAGGCATCTCAAGGATCGGCGATGTATTGGACCTCGGTGTTGAGATGGATATCATCAACAAACACGGCTCCTGGTATTCTTACGGCGATATCCGTCTCGGTCAGGGCCGCGAGAACTCCAAAGAATTCCTCCAGCAGAGCGAGGAACTGGCGCTTGAAATCGAAAAAGCTGTTCGCGAACAGGCAATGGTCAAGGGTCCCGCCAAACCCTGGGCTGATGATGATAGTACACGTGAAGACAGTGAAGATGAAGATGAAGATATAATGGAAGATGAAGCTTAATTCGTAATTCAATTTGAAAAGGGAAAGGACTGGCAATTATTCCGCCAGTCCTTTTTTAAAGACTAATTTAAATCTAAATCCATATATTGGATTTAGGTACCCTCTTCCCAGGAATTCAGGTATTTCACCTGGGCTTCGGTCAGGACATCGATCTTGATACCCATCGATTCCAACTTCAACCGGGCGATTTCCATATCAATGTCCAACGGCACACCATAGACTTTCTTTTCCAGTTCCTTGGCATGTTTGATCATATATTCCGCGCTCAGGGCCTGGTTCGCAAAGGACATATCCATCACGCTGGCCGGGTGCCCTTCGGCAGCAGCCAGGTTGATCAGGCGGCCTTCACCCAAAATGTGGATCACACGGCCATCAGGCAGTTCGTAAGCATCCACAAAGGGGCGTACCAGCCGTTTCTCAACAGCCATCTCTTCCAAAGCCGGGATGTTGATCTCGACGTTGAAGTGGCCTGAGTTGGCAACAATTGCGCCATCTTTCATCACCTCGAAATGCTTCTTGTCAATAACGTTGATATCGCCGGTTAGGGTGACGAAAATGTCACCGATCGGAGCAGCTTCCATCATGGGCATCACCCGGAAGCCATCCATCACAGCCTCAAGTGCTTTCAAAGGGTCAACTTCTGTCACGATCACATTTGAGCCCATTCCCCGGGCGCGCATCGCCAAACCACGGGCGCACCAACCATAACCGCAAACCACAAAGTTCTTACCGGCTAATAGAATGTTGGTGGCGCGAATGATCCCGTCAATCGTGGATTGGCCGGTGCCGTAACGGTTGTCAAAGAAATGTTTGGTCATGGCGTCGTTGACCGCGATTACCGGGAAGTCCAGAGCGCCGTCGGCAGCCATCGCCCGCAGACGGATCACACCGGTGGTGGTCTCTTCCGTCCCACCGATCACCTCTTTGAGCTGGTCGCGCCGTTCTTTGTGGAGCGTGCTCACCAGGTCAGCGCCATCATCCATCGTCAATTGGGGATGGTGATCGAGGGCGGCATTCAGGTGTTTGTAATAAGTAGTGTTATCCTCGCCCTTGATAGCGAAGACCGGGATCTCAAAATTTGAAACCAGGCAAGCTGCTACATCATCCTGGGTAGAGAGGGGATTGGAAGCAACCAGCACCACATCAGCACCGCCTGCCTGAAGCGTACGCATCAGGTTCGCCGTTTCGGTGGTGACATGCAGACAGGCTGACATGCGGATACCCTCAAAAGGGCGTTCCTTCTGGAAACGTTCCTTGATGGACCGCAGCACGGGCATTTCCCGTTCTGCCCATTCAATCCGGCGTCGGCCGCCTTCGGCCAGTTCTAAATTCTTCACATCGTATTTATCCATTAAATCCTCCAAAAAATGATCTGGCGTTGCTGAACAACGCTGGTTGTTTACGAATCCTGCAACAGTGCATCCAGCGCACCATGGTCATCGAAAATGGTACGGAAGCGAGTCACAAAATCGTTAGTCAGGTAACAATGGGATTGGGTACCCTTTTCTTCTAAACAATAGGTGGCTGCCAGGGCACCCATCTGTGCACAAAGCAGTAAATTAAATCCGGAAATATATCCTTTGAGAAAACCACCGCGGTAAGCATCGCCGACGCCGGTGGGATCCAGGATCTGTCTGGGCGGTACAACAGGGACTTCCCCCAATAGTTTACCGTGCTCGTAGATGCGTGAGCCCTTCTTGCCGAGGGTGATCACAGCAAAGTCAACCGCAGTAAGCAGTTCTTCTGCTGACAGCTCACATTTTTTTTGCAGCAGTTCGAATTCATACTCATTGACAAATAACGCTTTGGCACCCAGGAGACCTTCCTTCAGGCTGTCGCCGTCCATTCGGGCAACCTGCTGACTGGGATCAAAAATATACGGTACTCCCAGTTCCTGGCATTCCAGCGCATATTTGATCATCGCATCCGGTGCATTGGCCGAGACCATCACGATATCGTCCGGTGTGAGGTCAAGGTCCTTCATCGAAATCTCGGCTGCGTCCGCCATCGCGCCAGTGTAGAAACTGGCTATCTGGGCATTGGATAGGTCGGTCGTGACAAAGAAAGATGCCGTGAATTTGCCATATATGATCTTCACGCCAGATGTATCCACTCCAGCGTCCTCTAATGCGAGGCGATAATCGGAAAAATCTTCCCCAGCCGTTCCAACCAGACGTGGGGTTTCACACAGCAAACCCAGCGTATAAGCGATGTTCGCCGCAATACCGCCAGGCTGTTTGGTCATCTCATCCACCAGGAAAGAGAGGCTGATCGACTCCAGATGTTCGGGAAGGATTTGCTCCTTGAAATAACCCGGGAAGGTCATCAGGTAGTCATAGGCGATCGAACCGGTCAGAATGATGCTCATGATTCGTCCTTATTGCTCCATTACTCGTTGCAGGTTTTCTTTGAACGGCGGATAGATCACACCTTTTTCAGTCACCCATCCGGAAAGCAGACGGGCAGGGGTCACATCAAAAGCGGGGTTCCGGGCTGAGGCGTCTTCAGGTGTCACCTGCAATCCCTTTAAGGTAATTTCAAGCACTTCCCCGTCCTCACGCTCTTCAATCGGGATCAGATCGCCGCGTTCCAGTTCGAAATCCACCGTAGAGATCGGGAAAACGGAATAGGCAGGGATGCCATTATCGTATGCCGCCAATGCCAGCATGTAACTGCCAATTTTATTGGCAACGTCGCCATTGGCTGCTACCCGGTCAGCGCCGAAAAGCACTTTTTGGACCAGGCCTTTGCGCATCATATACCCCGATGCACTGTCCGCAATAATATCATAGGGGATGCCGTACTGTTCCAGTTCCCAGGCCGTTAATCGGGCACCCTGCAGACGCGGCCGGGTTTCATCCACAAAGACATGGATCTTCTTGCCTTGTTCGTGCGCCATCCGGATCACACCCAGGGCGGTTCCCCAATCGACTGTCGCCAGCGCTCCGGTATTGCAGTGATGCACGATAGTATCGCCATCATCAATCAACGCCGCACCGTATTCCGCCATCTTGCGGTTGGTTTCCACGTCTTCATCGGCCATCATCCCGGCCAGCGCGACCAATCGGTCGCGTAGTTCATCGGCCGATCCACCGAAATTCTCGGCTTCATTAAGCATCCTGCGCACAGCCCAGGGTAAATTCACCGCTGTGGGACGCGAGGCTTTCAACACTTCAGCCGCAGACTTCAAATCGTTGACCAATTCACCGGTAGATGAGGCTTTGGATTTCAGAGCAGCCAACGCCATCCCATAGGCGGCAGCAACACCAATTGCGGGTGCCCCGCGAACGACCATGGTTTGAATAGCTTCAGCAACATCTTTGTAATTATCGTAACTTAGGATTTTAAATTCCCGCGGAAGGATCCGCTGGTCAATCATTTTCATAACTTGTTTTTCGTCATCCCAGGTAATTGTTCTCATGTTGTTCACTTCCCATTTCCGTGAAAAAACGCCCGTTCGGGCGTCAACAAAAGTAGCGTTGACAGTCTACCATTGGTTGGCCCCTTTGTCAAAAGGCACTTTGTCAAAAGGCACTTTGTCAAAACATTGACACCATACCACTAATACATTATAAAACCTAATATGAAGAAACCCAAAATAATACTGATCGTTTTGCTTCTGGTGACTCTCACCGCCTGTGCACAGCCTGCGGCACAGGTGACAACCTCGCCTTTAACGCAACCTGCTGAAGCCGTCCAGACAGCCGAACTCACACCCACCCCAACACCTGCACCAACATCCACGCCGGTTCAATTGGCGGATGCGGGGGATCAGGCCATATTTGCCGGTGATTTCGATTCCGCCCTGGAAATCTTCCAATCTGCGCTTTCAGCCAGCAATGACCCGGCCGTGATTGCCAGAAGCAACCTTGGGATAGGCCAGGCATATTATGAACAATTAAATTACGCCCCCGCATTGGAGCATCTGCGGTTAGCTATAAATGCAGAAGACCCGGCGATCGCCGCTCGAGCACAATATTTCCTTGGTCAGTCGTACATCAGTCTTGAACGTTACGACGAAGCCCTGCAATCCTATTCCTCTTACCTGACACTGCGTCCGGGATTGCTCGACAGCTATATCCATGAGCTGCAAGGGGATTTATATTACAAGTTGGGTAATTACCCGTTGGCGATCGCCAGCTTCCAGGAGGCCTATCGGACTGATCCGAATGGCGGCAACGAGGACCTGGCGATTAAGATTGCTGTGGCCTACCAGGACAGCGGCGACACGGACACCGCCCTGGCGCTATACCAGGATATTTACAACACCTCAGAAAGTGACTACACGAAAGCGCAGATGGACCTGCGTATCGGTCGGATCTATTACGACCAGGGTCTGACCGACCAGGCCTACGCCTATTTCCAGGATGCGGTAAACAACTTCCCCATGGCTTATGATGCCTATACTGCTCTTGTGACCCTGGTCAACGACGATATTCCGGTCAACGAATATCAACGCGGCTTGATCAATTATTACGTTGGCAATTACGCCCTGGCCGTTGAAGCCTTTGACCGCTTCCTGAACGAAGCACCTGCAGAGTTTGCCGATACTGCGATCTACTTCAAAGCGTTGGCTGTACGTGCCACCGGTGCCAGCAACGGAGAATCAAGAGCGGAAGAAGCCGTTCAGGTTTGGCAGTATCTGATCGATACCTACCCAACCAGCCCCTATTTTATTGATGCCTGGGAAGATATCGAATACACCCAGTGGGCTTACATGGATGAACCACTCAAGGCAGCAGAAACCGCATTGAATTTTGTCGCCAAGAACCCTGACGCAGCCGAAGCGCCGGACTTCCTGTTCCTGGCCGGTCGGTCTTATGAACGCGCCGGTCAACTGGATCTGGCGTCAACCACCTGGCAGCGAATTGCGAATGAATACCCGGATTCGGTCGGCACCTTCCGGGCAATCTATTTCGCCGGGATTGTCACGGTGCGTAAAGGTGATTGGGCTGGTGCCCAGCCGTTATTCGCCCGCGCACTGGTCCTCACCAGCCAGCCGGAAGAGATCGCAGCAGCCTATCTTTGGATCGGGAAATGCCA
The DNA here is from genome assembly GCA_963741015.1 of uncultured Chloroflexia bacterium. Lineage (GTDB taxonomy): Bacteria > Chloroflexota > Anaerolineae > Anaerolineales > Anaerolineaceae > Brevifilum. The sequence goes on from CAVUGP010000009.1 coordinate 135,169, forward strand.
GGAAGCGCAGGGCGACATTAGCTCTGCCCTGGATAGTTGGAAACTTGCCCAGACATCAGACCCCTTTGGATATTACAGCATCCGAGCAGAGGACCTGTTGATTGGCCGGGATGTTTTCACGCCGCCGGATTCATATGACCTCAATCCTGACCTGACGCCCTATCGTCTCGAAGCGGAAAACTGGCTGCGGTCGACTTTTGGTTTGGCGGCTGACACCAACCTGGAAAGTCCCGGCTTATTGGCTAATGATCCCCGCTTCCAACGCGGGTTGGAATACTGGTCATTGGGTCTATATGAAAAAGGCAAAGCCGAATTTGAATCGATGCGGTTGGAATTTGAAAATGATCCTGCCCAGACGTTCCGGCTGATCCCCTCACTGGTCGAGATCGGGCTTTATCGCTCCGCAGTCGTTGCAAGCACCAGTCTGCTGAGGATGGCTGGGATGGAAAATGCGGCTGCATTGGAAGCGCCGGAATATTTCTCCCGTATCCGGTTTGGCGCATATTATCTCGATTGGCTGCTGCCTGCTGCCGAAATGCGGGATTTCGATCCCCTCCTGCTCTTGTCCATCATCCGTCAGGAAAGTCATTATGAAGGGTTCGTGGTTTCCAGCGCCAGCGCCCGGGGATTGATGCAGATCATCCCTTCCACCGGCGCGCAGTTGGCAACGGACCTCAATTGGCCTGCTGATTACACCGTCGCGGACCTTTACCGGCCCTATATCAGCCTGGTGTTTGGAACAACATATCTGGCACGTCAGCGTCAATACTTCGACGGGAACCTCTATGACATGCTGGCGGCCTACAATGGCGGGCCCGGCAATACCATCGCCTGGCAGGAGTTGGTACCAGGCGGTGACCCGGATCTGTTCCTTGAAACCATCCGGATTGAAGAAACGCGCAACTATATCCGCCTGATCACCGAGAATTATTACATCTACCGCTGGCTATATGGATCAATCATGAATCCGTAATATCCGGCTTTTGGATCATAACTCCAATTAAACGCAACTCTCGAGTTATGGAACGCGGACTGAAGTCCGCGCTCCGAATGAAAAGTCCTTTATTCAAAAGCGAGTTTTTTTATCCTTAACTGATTGATTCGTTTGCCAGGAGTTGATGAATAGAAAATCGGACCGCCACAGCACCACAAGAGTGTCATAAGAAGGGCGGTCCCTACAACCACAAATCTCAAATTTGATTAATGTAAAAAAAGGGTTGTCATCGCTGACAACCCTCATTGCTTCATATATTCAAATTCATCAACAGCAGCCGGATCGGTTCTTCCAAATACTGCGCCAGAACCTGCATGAACTGCGCGGCTTCGGCGCCATCGGTCACCCGATGGTCGGCGGAAAGGGTCGCTTTCATCCGGGATCCGATCTTCAATTCCCCATCTTCCACCACCGGCACGTCCTGCACTGCGCTGATCGCCAGGATCCCGGCTTCGGGTGGATTGATGATCGCCGAGAAACTGTCAACCCCATACATCCCCAGGTTACTGATCGAGAAGGTTGAACCTTGGATATCGTCATTCTTGACCTTCCCCTCGCGGGCTCGTCCCACCATCTCACGGATCTCATGCCCGATCAGGCGAAGCGGTTTTTGATCAGCGTCCTTGCAGACCACCGTCAATAAACCGCCTTCCACTGCTACTGCCACGCCGATGTTAAATATGTCCGTGACGCAGGATATGTTTCTCATCCTGCAATGACGCGTTGATATTGGGATACTGACGCAGCGCCAACGCGACAGCCTTGATCACAAAATCATTCACCGATAATTTGTCTTCTTCAGGTAATAATTGATTTAACGCCATCCGCAGGTTCATCAAGGAGCCCGTGTCATATGCCCGAGTCAGATAGAAGTGCGGGAAATGCTGGTTTGAATCGTTCATTCGCCTACCGATTGCCTGGCGCAGGCGGCTCATCTCAATGACTTCATCCTCCGGGACTTTGCCAACCTCAAACGATGTGACAGGTTGCAAAGTTTTCCCAATGGCGTTCGCTTCCGTACCGCGTCCGGCTTTATGCATCGACTCGAGATAGTCTTCTATGTCCTGCTTCACAACCCGTCCCTGCGGGCCGCTGCCTTCAACCTTTTCCAGTTGGACATTGTTCTCCTCGGCGACCTTGCGCGCCAGGGGTGAGGACCGGACACCGCCGGGAAGCGTAACTCCAGGCTCCTGCCCCTTCTCACCAGTTCCCGCTTCTGCTTGTTCGGTTTCCTGCTTTTCAGCAGTCTTTTCAACCTTTTCAGTCTTTCCAGTCATTTCAACTTTTTCAGGTTTCTTTTTGGCAGGTTTACCGCCGGCTTTTTCCACCATGGCTCCGATCTCTTCATCGGTAGGTTTCTCACCTTTCGATGTGATGATCGCGATAGGTGCATTGACCGGCAAGGTTGTATTCTCATCAACCAGGTGACGATACATCACACCACCGTAGCTGGACTCGACTTCCACGGTTGCCTTATCGGTTTCGATCTCGGCGATCACTTCTCCTTTGGCGACGTCCTGTCCCTCTGATTTGACCCAGCGCACCAGTGTACCTTCGGCCATATCAAAACCCAGTTTGGGCATGGTGACCAGTTCAGCCATTGACAACCTCCTTGGCAGCATGATAAATGTCTTCGATCTGCGGCAGCGCTAACTGCTCCAACGCCGCATTATATGGCAGCGGGACTTCAGCCTGCGCCACGCGTTTCACCGGTGCATCCGCATAATCGAAAGCCAGTTCATAAATCCGGGCGGCCACCTCCGAACCGACGCCATACGAACGCCAGCCTTCCTCTGCGATAACAGCGCGATTAGTGCGCTTGAAGGAAGCAATGATTGGGTCCATGTCCAGCGGACGCAGCGAACGCAAATCCACCACTTCCGCCTCGATCCCGTCTTCAGCCAGCATATCCGCCGCTTTGAGTGCAGCGGGAACCATCTTGGAATAAGCGACGATCGTCACATCATCCCCTTCCCGTTGGACCTTGGACTTGCCCAGCGGTTCCAGATAGTCTTCGTCATCAGGCACTTCGCCTTTGGATTGGTAAAGCGTTGCATTTTCAATAAATAGCACCGGGTCATCACTGCGGATGGCGCTTTTCAGCATGCCTTTCGCATCAGCAGGTGTACCGGGTGAAACAACCTTCAATCCGGGGAAATGGGCGAAGATCGCATCGGGGGTCTGTGAGTGCGTTGCAGCCAGTTGGCGGCCGCCGCCGCTCACCGCGCGTATTACCAGGGGCAGCTTGAATTGACCCCCGAACATATAATGCAGCTTGGCCGCCTCATTGACGATATGGTCCATGGCGACAAAGGCAAAGTTGATCGTCATCAGTTCCGCGACCGGCCGCAGCCCGGTCATTGCCGCGCCGATCGCGCTGCCAATAATGGCTGCCTCCGCAATGGGTGTATCCCGGACTCGCCTTTCACCGAAATGATCGTAAAAGCCTTTGGTGACGGCATACGTCCCGCCCCATAAACCGACTTCCTCACCCTGGATGAAAACGCGTTCGTCACGCTCCATCTCTTCCCAGAGTGCTTTCGAAATCGCTTCCCGCATCGTCATTCGCGTCATCTTAGCTTCCCTCGCTCTCATGTTCCATTGCATAGCCTTTATATTCGATGGGCGTCGGTTCGACATATATGTTTTCGAATAGGGCTTCCTTATCAGGGTTAGGACTGGCCTCGGCGAATGCTTCCGCATCTTTGACGATCTTTAGCGCTTCGTCGTCTTGTTCGTCCAATTCGTCAGCGGTTGCGATCTTGTTTTCAATCAAATAATTTCGGAAGATACCGATCGGATCTTCTTCCTCCCACTTCTTTACTTCTGCCTTATCCCGGTAACGCTCCGGGTCGCCCATGGAATGGCCGCGATAGCGATAGGTCATGATTTCAAGGAGATAAGGTCCGCCTTCTTTACGGATCTTGTCAAGCACCTGTGATACTTCTTTCCGGACTTCCATCACATCCATGCCCTCGATCCGTTCGTTGGGCATGCCATATCCCTCCGCCTTCTGCCGGATCTCGGAAACCGCTGAGGCTTTCTTGACGGCCGTGCCCATCCCATACTGGTTGTTCTCACAAACCCATAAGACCGGCAGGTTCCAGACCTTGCTCAGGTTCAAACCTTCATGGAAGAAACCGATATTGGTTGCACCATCGCCAAACATGCAGATGGTGATCGCATTGTCATTTCCCTGGTAGACATCCCCCAAAGCCAGTCCGGCAGCCAGCGGGATATGTGCTCCGACGATGGCGTGACCGCCCCAGAAGTTCAAACCCGTATCAGCCATATGCATCGAGCCGCCTTTGCCTTTTGAACATCCATCCACTTTCCCAAGCAACTCCGCCATGACCTTCTTTGGGTCAATACCCGCACTGATCGCCCAGCCATGGTCCCGATAAGCCGTGATCAGGCGGTCCTGCGGCTGCCTGACGGATGAAATCCCGGTGCATACAGCTTCTTGCCCAATATATAAATGTAAAAAACCGCCAATTTTGCCCTGCTGATAGAGCTCAGCAGCGCGCTCTTCAAGCCGGCGAATGGTCACCATTTGACGGTAAAGGTTAAGATATTCCTTTTTTTCCATGCGTGAACTTCCCTCCGTGGAACCTGATTTGCAAATCCTAAATTAATTGTCATTTATTTTTTATTTAATTACAACTATTACAAATTATACCCGTATTATCCAATTATATATTTGGAAATAGCATCGATCAAAAACAGATTTTGTAATCCCGCAAGGTATAAATAAAATACATAAAAAGAGACTGCCTTTTCAGGCAGTCTCCTGTTTCATTCTTATAACGCTTCTTAGTCGTTCTTGATCTTCGCCTGAGCGGCAGCCAAACGGGCCACCGGTACACGGAACGGTGAGCAGCTCACGTAGTTGTTACCAACCAGGTGGCAGAACTCGATCGAGCTGGGTTCGCCGCCGTGCTCACCGCAGATACCGACCTCAAGATTGGGGCGGACCTTGCGGCCTTCGCTGACAGCCATCTGCATCAAACGCCCAACGCCTTTGCGGTCCAAAATCTGGAATGGGTTCTGCGGCAGGATGCCTTCATCAACATACGTGATCAGGAAGTTGCGTTCGGCATCGTCACGGCTATACCCGAAGGTCATCTGGGTCAGGTCATTGGTACCGAACGAGAAGAACTCGGCTACTTCCGCAATTTCGGTAGCGGTCAGTGCAGCCCGGGGAATCTCGATCATCGTTCCAAATTTATAGCTGAAGTTCACACCCTTCTCTTCCATCACCTTCTTGGCGATGGCTTCCAATTCGGGTTGGACTTTCTTCAACTCGTTCACATGCCCGGTCAGGGGGATCATGATCTCGGGATGTACGTCTATGCCGTTATTGGCTGCGTCGCTGGCGGCTTCGAAGATCGCCCGAACCTGCATACGCATGATATCGGGGTAAACAATGCCCAGGCGGATACCGCGGAGCCCCATCATTGGGTTGCTCTCATGCAGTTTATTGACCGCGTTGAGCATGCGCTCTTTCTCGGCCAGGCCCTTGGTTTCACCCTTGGTGCGCATCTGGGTCACTTCCACCAGCAGTTCCTCCTGTGAGGGCAGGAACTCATGTAACGGCGGGTCGATCAGGCGGATGATGACCGGCAGGCCATCCATCGCCTCGAACAATCCGTAGAAGTCTGAGCGTTGTGAGGGAAGCAGTTCGTCGAGGGCTGCGAAGTAGGTCTTGGCAGCATCGGATTTTTCAAGTTTCTCCTTGGCCGCTGCCAATTCATCTTTGATCTCTTCGCGGGTCGTATCGTTCATATTCTGCCCATCAACTTTATCGGTCTTGACGTAATTTTCCAGCCGGTCAACGTTGTTGATCAAATTTTGGGCATCTTCCGCATTCAGGATCATTTCCTGAACGTAGGGCAGCCGTTCCTCTTCAAAGAACATGTGCTCGGTACGGCAAAGGCCAATGCCTTTTGCGCCGAAGGTGCGGGCACGGCGGGCATCTTTGGGATAATCCGCATTGGCCCAAACCTGCATCCGGGCAATATCGTCGGCCCAATTGAGCAGGGTCATCAGTTCAGTTTGTTCTTCAATATCAGGTTCGGTCAGTTCCAATTTGCCGATAAAGGCTTCACCGGTACCACCATCAAGGGAGATCCATTCACCCTCTTTGACAACTTTGCCGAGGGCGGCCATTTGGCGTTTCTCAGCATCAATCACCATCATTGAAGCACCAACGATGCAGGGTACACCAAACTGTCGGGCAACCACAGCCGCATGGGAGGTGGCGCCGCCTTCGCTGGTCAGAATACCCTTGGAAGCCAGCATACCGTGGACATCATCCGGCTTGGTGAACGGGCGGACCATGATCACATCCTGGCCATCCGCTTCAGCCATCTTTTGGGCGGTGTCGGCATCAAAATAGACCTGACCAACGGCAGCACCGGGGGAGGCATTCACACCGGTGGCGAAAAGTTTGCCTTCGTCGCGAGCAGCTTGCATCGTCGCAGCGTTGAACTGCGGGTGCAGCATTGTGTTGACCTGTTCGGGATCAACCCGCATTACGGCGGTTTCCTTGTCGATCAGGCCTTCGTTGGTCATATCAACAGCGATCTTGATCGCTGCTTTGGCGGTTCGTTTACCGGTCCGGGTCTGGAGCATCCATAAGCGGCCGTTCTCGATTGTGAATTCCACGTCCTGCATATCGTTGTAGTGCTTTTCCAAACGAGCAGCGATATCCATGAACTGGCCATAGACTTCAGGAAGGTCTTCCTTCATCTCAACGATCGGTTTGGTGTTGCGGATACCGGCTACAACATCTTCGCCCTGCGCATTCAGCAGGTATTCACCGAACATCTTCTTCTCGCCGGTCTGGGGGTCACGGGTGAAAGCTACACCGGTGCCAGAGGTCCAGCCCATGTTACCGAAGACCATTGTCACGATATTGACAGCGGTACCGAGATCGTCAGGAATGTTAGCCCGGCGGCGGTAGTCAATGGCGCGTTTGGCGTTCCAGGAATTGAAGACGGCTTTGGTTGCCAGTTCGAGTTGTTTGATAGGTTCCTGTGGGAAATCAAAGCCTTTGGCCTTCTTGACCACTGCTTTGAATTTCTCGGTCAGTTCTTTCAAATCTTCAGCGTTGAGGTCGGTGTCGCTTTCGGCACCTTTTTCTTCTTTAAAACTTTCCAGAACTTCCTCGAAATCTTTCATCGGGGATTTCCAGCACAACGGAGCCAAACATCTGGATCAACCGGCGGTATAAGTCGTAAACAAAACGCTCATTTTCGGTCAATGCAACCATGCCTTTGGCGGTTTCATCGTTCAACCCGATGTTCAGGACTGTGTCCATCATACCGGGCATGGACATCTTGGCACCCGAACGACAGGAGACCAGCAAAGGATTGGCAGGGTCACCGAATTTTTTATCCGTTTGCCCTTCAACCACTTTCAATGCCGCCAGGGACTGGTCCCACATCCCCTCCGGGAATTTGTGGTCGTCCTGGTAAGCAATACAAGCTTCTGTTGTTATCGTAAAGCCGGGGGGAACGGGAACACCGATCCGAGTCATCTCAGCCAGGTTTGCACCTTTACCGCCAAGAAGGCCTCGCACACCGTCCCAACTACCGGCGTATTTCTCAGCCTGTTCAACCTCGTTGAATAAATACACCCATTTCTTTTCTGACATGCTTCCTCCTAAATAAAGGTTACTAATTTCAAAACGCACGACGCGTATTTTAGCTTTCAAACATATTATTCTACCATGAAGGCTTCGGATTCCCAAAAAATTGGAGGGGATATGTACGAAATTTAAGGATTAATAAATATACATCCAAATTCCTGGATATATTGATCGTAAAGATCTGTCTCATTTGACTGGATAATTTGGGAAATTTACTAATTTGCATCTTTCGATTTATACTCACCCTGTAATACAATAGAGTTGGAGCGTCATTTATGATTGAAATCCGACCAATCGAACCCAAAGATATTAACCAGATCCATGAGATTGCCGAAGAAATGTGGGGAGGTAGTCTGATTGTCGTTCATTTAGATCAATACAATTTAGATGATGTCCCTGGTCTCGCTGCGGTCATAAATGACGAATTCTCCGGTTTTCTGCACTATGAGATCAAAGGGGATACCTGCGAGATCCTGACCCTCGCCAGCTTAAAAGAAGGTCAGGGCGTCGGCAGCGCGTTGATCCACGCAGTTGAAGAATTGGCGCAATTAAAAGGCTGTACGCTTCTGCATCTGATCACGACCAATGATAATCTCCATGCATTGGGTTTCTACCAGCGGCGCGGCTTCCGCCTCAACCAACTCTTTCCCGGCAGGGTCAATCTTGAACGGGAACTCAAACCCTCCATTCCTGAAATCGGGAATGATGGGATTCCCATCCGAGATGAGATCCGCCTTGAAAAAAAAGTGCTCCGCTCGGATGACAATCAAGGTCCAATCTGATGCCCGCGAGAAGGATATTTCATTTTATAATTGCAGCCTTTTTCCTGTTTCTTTCAGCGTGCTCGTTACAGACGAAGGAGACATCCACGTCTGAACCCCTCTCAACCTCAACAGCAGCTCAATTTCCTGAACCAACTCTCACACCTTCCCCTGCCCTAACGGCAACGCAGACGCTTTTACCTACATCAGATGGACCGGTATTGCTGATCCAGACCGACATCAATTCCTATGAGATCATCGATTTCGACTTGGGACTGCGAATATCCTTTCTTGCCCCCCACCGGTTCGCCTCACATCAGCCTGGGTGGCAATTTATCACCCGGGAAGACTCGCCTGATTATTTCGGGTGATTCCAATCAGGCTCAAATCATGGATCTGATCACTGGTTACGTGCAAACCGTAGAGATAAACTCGACCGGGTTTGACCTGGATCAGGCCGCGGAAGCCACGCTGGCAGCCCTGCCTGGTATGAAATTATCCCTTGATGGCGCCCTTTCAGCGGTGAAGTCCGCATTTGATTCTTCGATTTCGAAGATCGGCTGGTATCAGGATGACGACCACCTGATCACCGTTTCAGTCGGTTCGCCGACCAGTACTCAGCTGACCATCAAAAACCTTCTGACCGGGGAAGATGATACATTGGAATCCTTACCCGGCCTGGTTGAAAACTACTGGCGCTATGGAGACTGGATCTTGCTCAAGAAAGGCTATGATATCGAACCGGGGATCTGGCAGGATGACCGCTACACCCTGGTCAACCTCACTACCCGGGATGTTAAGACCATCGAACTTCCTGATAGCGTCGACAACCCGTCCTTATCCTGGTTCGACGGCCAATCGGTCGGTATCATCCACCAGATCCAGCCGGTGGGTGGTGTGGGCTATTCCATTCTGGATGTGGAAATCATGGAAACCCAACAGGTGATCGAAGGCGCGTTCTCATCCGTTCAACACTATCGAGATGGATTGCTGCTATTTCTTCAGGACGCCGAGACGTCCTCCACCACCATCCAGCGGCTGGACCTCGCAGGTGAAATCCAAAAAGAAACAACTTTGCCGGGTCGCTGTTTCCTCTTTACTATTTATGGCGAGAAGATCCTGATCAACTGCGAAACAGACAGTTTGCTTTTGGACCCCAATCTGGAATTTTCATCCTTCGGAGACCCGGTCTTCCTGCTGGCTCAGGCACCGGACGGTTCCGCCTGGGTGCTGGTCACCCGCTCGGAAGAGGTCTTTCTGCTGGATGGCGCTCTCAATGATCGCACTCCCCTGAACCTGGAAGGTGCACCGCTTGAGATGCGCTGGCTGCCCAATTCATCGGGTTTCCTCTATCGCATCTTTGGGAAATTGTTCTTTTATGATTTAGGGAATGGATCCAGCCGTCTGCTGGTCGAATCCGACCTCTTTAGTGACTATGCGAATATCAATGCGGCATGGATCAACTTAAAATAGATCACCCGATTGGGCGGTAATCTTTCAACATGTCATAAGGCGGGAAAAGGATTGCCTTAGGGTCACAAACCGCCGCACAGGAACTGCACCCCACCCGGCACAGGAACGGCTCGACTACAGTCACTTTCCCATCCTCCTGTTTTTCATAAACGCCATACGAACAAAATTCCAGACAATGGTCACAGCCTGTGCAGAGATCGGCAGCCACAGTTGGGAACCAGGAGATATGTTCGCGCGGATATCCCCGCCAGGTGCCATAAGACTGGACTGTAAAGGTCTCATCACCGCTCTTCTGGGCGTAGAATTTGGCGAATTCCCGAAGAAGCGCATCCCGATAATCATCAAGAGCAGGTTTGGGTATATAGTTGTTTGCCTTTATACCGGAGATTAATCGTTCGGGTAAGCGCGGGTCATCAGGACAAAGGCCTGCGTCATAAAGCTCATTCATTATTTCATCCAAACCGATCAATCCCGCAGGGATTTTGCCGATCTGGATCATCCGGTAACTCAAATTACTTGCCATGACAACCTTTCATTTAATTAATGCGAGTACATTATATCTGATAAGGCAATAATAGCCCTCAATCAGATGTAAATCATTTGCATAATCCTGTATAATTAATGAATGGATTGAATTTTTATCCTAATTTTATCTTCTTCCCGGATTTATTAATTGCTTTTGCTGCCAATACTTGTTCACGGAAAGGACCGAATGAACATTGAATTCCCAGAAAGTCCAACAGGAATTCATCCACCCACGGCTGCCCTCACAAGGATACTGCAGTTCAATGCGGTCAATAATCCCTTGTCCGGCCAGCCTTACTCTGAAGCCTTCATCCTGGGCATAGGCGGCGGTTTGGATAACGGCTGTATCCTCTACCAGTTCAAACACCTGCCCCATCCTCTGCTTATGTTGGGTTTCCGCAGCCGATGGAATAATTCCCGGGAATTTTTACGAAAGGCATCCAACCGGCTGCATCTCTCGGTATCTTTTGTTGAATTCGAAGATTCCAGCCAGGCCCAGATCGGATTACAGGATTTCCTGGATCAAGGCAAGCAGCCTATCGTCTGGGTGGACAAGGCTTACCTCCCCTATCGTTTAATCCCTGAGAACCTGAAAGGGTTCCTCGATTATCAGGTTGCCGTCTATGGCCGCGATGGGCGGCTTTGGCGTCTCTATTTAGATGACCTCAGCAGTGAACCATTGGAGATGCGAGAGAAAGAATTTACTGCCGCCCGGGGCAGCCTCAGCCAGAACAATTTCCTGATGATGGTCTTAGATCAGGTCCGAAAGCCAGGTGTGCGGGATTTGCGGGAGAACATTATTGCCGGGATTCGCGATTGTGCCGCCCAACTGACTAGACGTGACATGGCATTCGGGAACTGCAGCCTGGAGACCTGGTCGCAGAAATTGATCGATCAGAATGACCGACAGGGCTGGCCACAGGTCTTCAAAGACCAAAGAGGCTTGTATCCCGTTTTGCGTGCAATTTACGAATCGATTAAACTTGACGGGACGGAAGGATTCGCATTACGGAAACTCTATGCAGATTTCCTCCATGAGGCTGCGAGTTATTTAGGGAATCCGGAACTGAATGCTATTGCCGGGCAATATCTCCAGCTCGCTAACCGCTGGGCGACCTTTGCAGAAAGCACCTTATCTTCAGACATAACGGCGTTCAAGCAAGTTAAAGCGCTGCTCAATGACCAGTATCACTCCTATAAAAAAGGCGATTTACCTTTGATGCAAAAGGTCCATTTGGAATTGGGAAAACTGGAAAAGAAGATGATCACTGAATTTCCGCTGAACGCCAGTCAGACCCATCAGCTCTATGGAAATCTCGCGGATCAGATCAAGCTGCTCGCCGAACTGGAAATGAGCGCCGCCCGCCGTCTGCAGGATATCGTGCATAATTAAAATTACCAATGAAGAGGATTTTATGAAAATTCTAATCCTGGGTGGAAAACGCTTCTTGGGTATCGCACTGGTGGAAGCTATGCTGAAAGCCGGTCACACACCTACGCTATTCAATCGCGGCCAGACCAACCCGGATCTCTTCCCGAAGGTCAATAACCTGATTGGCGATAGGGAAATGGACCTCAGTGCGCTGAAACGCCGTAAATGGGATGCGGTGATCGACACCAGCGGATATCTTCCGAATGTGGTCAAAGAGTCTGCAAAAATGCTCACCAATAAGTGTGAGACCTATCTGTTCATCTCCACCATTTCGGTCTACCGCGATTTCAATAACCCGGACATCCGTGAGGATTATCCAATGGCCCAACTGGACGACTCCGAAAACGAGGACTCCACCATAGATGCTTATGGGCCGTTGAAAGCCTTGTGCGAATATGAAATTCAACAGAACTTCAAAGGGAATGCGATCGTCGTCCGGCCCGGATTGATCGTTGGGCCCAACGATCCTACCGATCGATTTACCTATTGGCCCTGGCGAGTCTCACTCGGCGGCAGGGTCCTGGCGCCGGCACCTCCCAGCGCTAACCTGCAGTTCATCGATGTTCGCGATCTGGCAGCCTTTATTCTAAAATTGGTCGAGAAAGGGGATAAGGGGGTCTATAACGCGGTCGGCCCCAGAAAGCCGGCAACTTTAGGATCATTGCTGGTCGCTTCCCGTGAAGCAGCCGAATCGGATGCCACTTTCGTCTGGATGGATGAACGCTTCCTGTTGAATGAGGGTGTCAAACCCTGGGTGGATCTGCCGCTGTGGGTCCCAAATACCGACCCTGCATTTGCCGGCTTCTATAACATCAATAATGATAAAGCCGTCAAGGCCGGGTTAAAGTTTAAACCGCTCTCAACCACAGTCGGGGATACGCTTTCCTGGTTAAGAAGTCGACCTTTCACCAGGCAACTCAAAGTGGGCATGGATATTCCCCGAGAGACCGAATTATTGCTTAAATACATACAAAATCCGAAATTCGAATATTGAGAAGTTAAAACTGCTCCCAATGGATCCTGTCAGGATTAAATTGTGTGCGTGCTGGTTTTTCTTCCGCAGGGTATCCCACATAGATCACGTTCAGCGGTTTAATATGGGAGGGTAATCCCAACACCTTTGCGATTCGCTTGCTGAAATTGTGGATCGGGTGAACCCCCAGCCAGACCGTGCCCAATCCCAAAGTCACCGCAGCCAAAAGGATGTTCTCAGTTGCTGCACTGCAGTCCTGAACCCAGAATTGAGAGGAAATCGGGTTCTTGAAAACCGATGTGTTTCCACAGACGACGATGGCCGCTGGCGCGTTATATTTCCCAAACATTAAGGCTGACCGAACCTGGTCCATGACACCCGGATCGGTGATAACAACGAATTCCCAGGGTTTATTATTGTTGGCTGATGGCGCTGCCATGGCCGCTTTGATCAATATCTCGAGTTTTTCCTTTTCAACAGGTTTGTCCTGATATTTACGGATGCTGCGTCGAGCGTAGATTGTATCAATGTCCATTACAGACCTTCCTCTTTTTTTCTATTTTTGCAATGATAATAGGCATATTCAGCCAAACCTTGCATGTTGCTGTTTTAATTGGTTATAAAAATGAATTCAGAATTCCTTTTAGGTATCCAGGATTAGGTTATTCCTGAAAATTTTCAATGCTTCAGAGAGATCAAAAGGGGTTTCCATCATTGGAAGATGGCCTGCATTTGGTATTTCAACGAATGTTCCCTGCTGAAGTAAATCTGCGATCTTCCTGGCTTCTTCCAAAGGCACGATCTGATCCTCAACACCGGCAGCAACCAGTACCGGACGGTCCAGATGTCTTAGCATCTCAGCCTGGTCCGGACGTTCGGCCATACCCAATGCAGCCCCGATGATCCCTTGTGGACTGGTCGTCAATATCAGGTCATAGATGAATTTTTGAAGTGAGGGGTCTCGAGTGATCTTGAACGCAAGCGATTCCGCGAGGACAACCGACCCCCGCTCCCTGATTTCTTCAACCAAGTGGTATCGTCCCTGCCGTTTCTCCTCAGAATCCGCTCCGGACCGGCTGGTGATCAGACCCAGCCCCAATAAGCGATCAGGATACCGATCGGCGAAAGCCAGCGCAATATACCCACCCATGGAATGCCCGCAAACAACTGCCTTTTCAATCCCAAGATAGTCCAGCAAACCGGCAATGTCATCCGCCAGCAATCGCATCGGGTATGCCCCTTCCGGGGCATCGCTTTCGCCGTGACCGCGTACATCCGGCAATATCATCCGGTCATCCTGCAGGTGTGCTTTGACCATCTCAACCCAGATCGAGCGGTTCAACCCAAATCCGTGGATCAGGACAATTGGCAGTCCATCCATACCGAAAAGTTCGTATCCCAAATTGATCCCATTGATCTGAGCTTTCATCCATTTCACCTATTGTTTGTTTTTAATTTGTCTTGAATGAACTGAACGGCCTGGTCCCTATCCGTCACCTCACCGCTGGCCTGCGCTTCTTTTAAAGCAGCCAGTAATCTGCCGATCTCCGCCCCCGGCGTCAGTTGGAATTCATTTTGCAGGTCATTGCCATTCAGGAATAGGTCGGGTGATACGATCATCTCGTTTTCCCGCCACCAGGCAGTCATAACAGATTTTACAACTTCAACCGATTTCTCCCAAAGCGGCTCATCCAATGTCGGGCCATAAGTCGCCAAAGTGTCAGCCAGCGAGAGAAAAGCTATAGCAATCCCAACATTGCCTGTTGATTGAAAGAAACGGTAAAGCGCTTTGCGAGTCGAACCTTCCTTTGATTTGATCATTGGCAATAAACGCATATGGTAGCGTACCATCGTCTGAAGCCAGTTTGCTTCCGCATTGCTCAACCGCATCTCTTTGGCCAGTTCACAGGTCATTTCCGACCCGCGGTTATCATGACCGTAAAAATGGAGCCGCCCATCCTCACCGACCGACAGCGTTTCCGGTTTGGCGATGTCATGCAGTAAAGCACCTAATAACGCCAACGCACTGACAGATCGTCCTGGGGTGATTTCTTCATTAAAATAACTCCGGATTTCATCAGAGAACTCAGTAAATAACGGAACAACCTGTTCAATCCACCATGGCTCTGGATCACCTGATTCTTCTGGTTCAACGGCGGCGTTGAATAATTGATGATAGTTCTTTACCGTCAGGAAGGTGTGTTCAATAAGTGAATATTGATGGGGTGGTGAAGCCGAAATATTGACCTGACCAGCCAATGGCGGGAATAATTTATCTAAAATGTGAAAACGTTGGAAATCCCTTAATGCCGCCGCCGGATCAGGCCCTGCCATTATCCGGAAGAATTCATCCCGCTTGCGTTCAGGCGTGGACAGAGAAAGCTTTTTCCCTGCTGCAACCATCTTACTATCCATATTCGGCGCATATTCAAAACCGAATTGGATTGCCATCCTGACAGCCCGAAGGACCCGTACCGGATCATCCAGAAGGGCATGCTTGCTGCAGGGACGGATGGTCTTATTCGTAAGATCAGCCCGCCCACCCAACGGGTCAATCAGCGTCTCGGGATCACGGGTGGAAATTGCCATGGCGTTAATCGTGAAATCGCGATTTCTCAGGTCTTCAAATACATCGGCACCGGTAAACTGGACAAAATCCAAAGGGAAAAGTTTATCATCCGGCAATTTATAGATCACCCTTACTGTATGACGTTCATCATCCAATGTAAAATAACCGGCATTAAGTTTCTTTGCGATCTTTTTTACTACCCGGGTTGGTTCTTCGCCCATCGCGAAATCCAAATCATGCAGCGGTTTCTCCGCAAGCAAATCGCGAACACCACCGCCGACCAGGAAGAGTTCCTGATCGTCATCAAGCGATTCCCTGATGGCGGCAAAAATTGGGTCCAGGGATGGATCAGTCCAGGGCCTCATATTTATCCAGATCGACCACACCAATGAATGGCAGGTTCCGGTAATATTCATCCATATCCAGCCCATATCCGAAAACGAACTTATCGGGGATCTCAAACCCACAGTATTTGATCGGTACATCGACTTCTCGCCGGGAGGTCTTGTTCAACAGCGTGCAGACTTCCAGGCTGGCTGGATTGCGGGTGCGCAGCATTTCGATCACCGAAGCGAGCGTGCGGCCGCTGTCGATGATGTCCTCCACGATCAGCACATTTTTTCCACCAACCGATGTGGTCAGGTCCAATGTGATCCGCACCTGGCCGTTGGATTCACGGGCACCGACCCCATAGGAGGAGACCCCCATAAAATCGATTGCCACAGGCGGATCGATATGACGGATCAGGTCAGTCAGGAACATCACCCCACCTCTCAGGATGCAGATCGCCATGATCTCTTTTCCGGCGTAGTCCCGGCTGATCTCCTTGCCAAGCTCAACCACCCTGTTCTTCAGTTTTGCTTCGGGGATTAGAATTTCAGCTAGAAAAGATTGGTAGTCCTTCATATTTCTCCAATCACTCAATCTCGGGGAACTTCATGATGTTTTCGACAGCGGGCTTCATAAAGTTCCTGAGCGCCGACCACCACGATGGGGTCATGGAAATGAGCTGGCTTGCCGTTCACCAGCCGTTGGGTGCGGGTGGCATCTTCACCGCAAACCATGCAGATCGCGTGGAGTTTTTCCACCTTTTCTGCCCGTGCCATCAATTCCGGCATGCAACCAAAGGGTTCACCGCGGAAGTCGGTATCCAGACCGGTCACGATCACCCGCAGGCCACGGTCGGCTAATTTCTCCACCACTTTCACGATCCCTGCGTCAAAGAATTGGGCTTCGTCCACACCAACCACTGTCGTCCCGGGATCCAGCTTCTCGAGGATCTCGGCTGAAGTATCCACCGGGAAGGCATCCACGTCCAACCCCGAATGGGAGGTGACTTTCATGTGGTCATAACGGTTATCGATCACCGGTTTAAAGACCTGTACCTGCTGCTTTGCGATCCTCGCCCGACGCAAACGGCGGATCAGCTCCTCGGTCTTGCCGCAAAACATCGATCCGCAGATCACTTCCAATGACCCGACATCATGTTTCATTGATTAGCTCCTGGAATATAAAAAATGACAGGCAGATAATAATTCATCTGCCTGTTAAGTTTACCATTTTTAAATTTTGATTTTGATCAGATTGTGATCTCTTCAGCTGCTTCCGGGATCTTATAACCCATCTGGCGCAAGGCTTTCTTGAGATCGATCAGGGACTTGCGACCGAACCCACTGATATCGAGCATCGCCTGTTCACCGCCTTCGAGCCGTTTGAGGACATCACCAACCGTCTTCAAACCAGCTTCATCGAGGGCCTTGTCAACCCGGGTGCCCAAACCCAACTCTTCAACCGGGCGATCGGGTGAGACTTTTTCTTCTTCTTTGGCCTGCTGATCTTCAATATATTCCTTACGGGCTTGCAGCCGTTTATAGAAGCGGTCCACCTGACCTTCACGGTCAAGGATGCGCTGCTGCTGGCCGGTGTAGAAGGGATGGCAATTCGAGCAAACCTCAGTGCGGATCTCTTTCTGGGTCGAGCCGGTCGTCCAGGTGTTCCCACAAGAACCGCAGATCACAACCGCATCGGGATAATATTCGGGATGAATGTCTTTTTTCATGATATCGTATCGTTCCTTTCAAAAGCGTGAATACGCGTTATTCATCCTCAGGGAGAGTAACAACGTGGACCTTTTTCCGACCGCCGGGCATGGTCTCATAATGGACCAGACCTGCTATCGTGGCAAAAAGGGTGTGATCCTTACCCATACCGACATTCCATCCGGGATGGATCTTGGTACCGCGCTGGCGGACCAGGATGTTACCACTGATAACGTATTCACCACCATATTTCTTTACACCAAGTCGTTGAGACTGGCTGTCACGACCGTTACGTGAAGAGCCGCCACCTTTTTTATGTGCCATTATAACTACTCCGTTTCAATCGTTTCGACCAGCAAGCGGGTGTATTGCTGACGGTGACCGGTTTTCACACGATAGCGTTCTTTCGCGCGATACTTGAAGACCAGGATCTTGCGACCCTTGAAATGGCTGAGAACCTTCGCCTGGACCTTGGCGCCTTTGACGAGCGGGGTGCCAACGGTGACCTTGTCATCATCAACGGACAGAAGGACTTCTTCCAGGGTGATGCTCTCTCCCTCTTCGTTTGGCAAACGATCGACCTCGATCGTTCCACCTTCAGCAGCACGGTATTGCTTGCCGCCTTGTTCGACAATTACAAATTTCATCTTTACACTCCAATCTTCACTTAACCGATCTCGCTCGCGTGCAACCGCCAGGGATTGGGAAAGTTGGGGTTACGTAATTTTACCCCAGCAAAAAAGCCTGCCGGGGCAAGGAACATCATTATAATGGGTTCAGGGTTGAATGTCAACTGGTTTTCTCAAAGAAAATCATTGATAATAATGAAGAAGACTTTATCACTGACTGTGTGATGACAATTCACATGTCCGATGATATAATTCGCACAGAAAATAGATTAAGTGCCCTTCTGATGAAGATCTTAACATTTAACTACCCTCAAAATTCCCCTTTCCCCGTATCAGATAAAAACCATCTGAATAAATATATATCGCCCAATTCTACTTGCTTTTAAACACTGTTTACGCTATACTTTAGTCAACTAGTGGTTAAAAGTGGAGAAAAGTGGGATGCAGTGGAGCGCCGGTGATCCGGCGCCCATTGGTTATAGGAGCAATAGAACAGATGTTCCTGGGACGATATGAGCACACCATTGACGAGAAAGGCCGGATCACCATCCCCGCGAAGTTTCGCGACGAATTGGGTGAGACGGTCGTCGTTACCCAGGGCCTGGATGGCAACCTATTGGTCTACCCACCTGACTTGTTCGATCTGTTGGCTGCGCAAATTAGAAAACAAAGCGTGACCGATGCGAACAGTCGCATGCTCCGCCGGATCTTCTTTTCGATGGCAGAGAAGATCGATTTCGATAAAGCTGGTCGCATTTTATTGCCTGCCTTTCAAAGAGCGTCTGCAAACCTCTTGGAAATGGCAGTTCTGGTGGGCAATGGGGAGTATTTCGAACTCTGGTCACCAGAAAACTGGCAGGTTCAGCTGACGTCGCTGAATGATGTCGAAGCGAATGAGCAACGGTTTAGTTCCCTGGATTTGAATACCCTACCGTGAACGCAGCTGAACATGGGGGGGGATCAATCGCCGGTGACCCTGGCGATTATTTCCCCCACCAGCCAGTTCTTTACCAAGAAGTCCTGGATGCATTAGCGCCGGAATCCGGAAAGTCTTATCTGGACGGAACTCTCGGTGCTGGTGGGCATGCTGAAGGCATATTGAATGCATCAGCGCCGCGTGGCAGGTTGCTCGGTCTTGACCTGGACCCTGAAGCGCTGACGATCGCTCGTCAGCGTCTTTTGGTTTTTCAGGACAGGGTCATCATCCGCCAGGCTTCCTACCGTAACGCTGCCAGCATCCTTCAGGAGATCGGCTGGGACCAGGTGGATGGGATCCTGTTAGACCTGGGAATTTCATCCATGCAGGTGGACCGGCCCGAACGCGGGTTCTCCTTCCTGGAAAACGGGCCGCTGGACATGCGTTTCAACCCGGAAACGGGTCAAAGCGCAGCGGACCTGGTCAACTCGCTGGATGAGGAGACATTGGCCGATGTCATCTATCAGTTCGGTGAGGAGCGGTATTCCCGGCGGATCGCCCGGGCGATCATCGCAGCCAGGCCCATCACGACCACCCGGCAGCTGGCCGGATTGATCGAGAAGGCGGTGCCGAAAAAGTACGATCCCCATATCCACCCGGCCACCCGTACCTTCCAGGCGCTGCGGATCGCAACCAACCGGGAGTTGGAGACGATTGGCGAAGCGCTTCCTGAGTTGGTCAAGTGTTTGACGGAGGGCGGCAGGATTGCAGTGATCAGTTTTCATTCGCTGGAAGATCGGATCGTTAAGCAATTCTTCCGCCAGGAAAGCCAGGATTGTATCTGTCCGCCGGAACAACCGGTATGCACCTGTGGGCATACCGCCATATTAAAGGTATTGACCCGAAAACCCGTCAGGGCTGCGGAACAGGAAATTAAAGTCAACCCCCGCTCTCGTAGTGCAAAAATGCGGGTGGCTGAAAAATTATAAAAAGTTGAACGGTAATTATTTTAAAGGTAATGAAATGAAAAACCGGCTCCTTCAAGCATATAAACAGGCCCCCTGGCGACTCCAGCTCCAATGGATTGGCCTTTTTTTGCTTGCTCTGGTCCTGGTGGCGGCCGTCACCGGTGTCTACCTCAGCATCAGTGCCCAGGCGGCTGGTGCAGGCCGAAATATTCAATCTCTCGAATATCAGATTGAAGAAACCAACAATCAGATTTCCGACCTTACAACAAACCTGGCAAAAGCGCAATCAGCCGAAAAGATGATGGCGAAAGCGGAAGAGATGGGATTCCATTTATTAGACCCCGCTTCAGCCGTTTATATCGAGGTCCCCGGGTTTGATCCGAATGCCGAGTTGGTGTTAGCGCCGCCACGTGTCAATATCCTCAATGAAGTACCCATCATTCAGTCTTCCTATAAATCTTCGCTTTGGGATTGGTTTGTGAAGAACATCTGGCAGTTACCGGACAGCGCTTCCGAAGGGGGGAATTGAACATGAAACCTCCCTTCTATATGCGGTATGTCATCATCGCTCTGGTTTGTGGCATCCTGGGGGTGGGGATCGTGGTTCAAATGATCCGTATTAATTACAGCCCCAGCGCCCGGGAGTTGATCGCCAAATCCCAGAATTACCAGGGAGTTGAAGAGACAGTTTACCCGCCGCGCGGCACGATCTACGACCGCAACGGGCATGTCCTCGCAACCAACCAAATTGCCTATGAAGTCGGGATCGACCTGAAGTTCATCACAGATCCCGAATCGATCGCATTCTCGGCTGCCAGCTTGCTCGACTTGAATTACGCTGACGTTTTTTCCCTGGCCAGTACGGTGAAACAGGAGCAAGATGAAAACCGCTATTATGTCCTTTCCAGTTATGTGAGTGAGGATAAGATCGCCGAACTCCAGGCATTAAAAGAAAGTTACACCGAACGCCGTCTGGAGCAACGTACAACGACACCCAGCCTTTCCGGGCTTGTATGGACCCCGATGGAACAGCGTACTTATCCGGAAGACGATCTCGCATCCAATGTGCTTGGTTTCTATAACTATTTCTCCCGGGAGACAGCACAAGGCGTTTATGGCGTTGAAGAAGCCTATAACCGCCTGCTGACAGGCAAGCCGGAAAACATTTTTATGCCAAACGATCCTTATTTGGTGGAAGCCCTGCCGGAGGTTGACGCCGGTGCGAGCCTGGTGTTAACCATTGATCGTGAGATCCAGGCGATGGTCGAGAAAGCCCTGGCCGATGCCATCGATTGGTCGGGTGCGGAAGGCGGTACGATCATCATTTCTGATCCGAGGACCGGTGAAATTTTGGCAATGGCCAGCACACCTGCCTTCGATCCGAATAAATATTGGACCTATGAAGAGACTTTCCCCGGTCCAACACCTTATAACCGGGCGGTGGGTGACGCCTACGAACCTGGTTCGGTCTTCAAGGTCATAACCATGGCTGCAGCCCTGGATGCCGGCGTGGTTGAACCCTCCACCACCTACAACGATGCCTACGGTGTCTATTGGGTGGAGAACACCTGGCCGATCTACAACTGGGATGGCGGCGCATGGGGCGAACAGGATATGCTGGGCTGCATGCAGCACTCCCTCAATGTCTGCCTGGCGCATGTCGCCGTGGATTTACTGGGTGAAGACCTGTTCTATCAGTATGTCCAGGCATTTGGGTTCGGACGCAGCACAGGGATCGACCTGGCCGGTGAAGCCAACTATCCCCTCCGTCTCCCTGACAATAACCAATGGGTCATCCTCGACCTGGCAACCAACTCATTTGGACAGGGCATCGCCGTCACGCCGATCCAGATGGTGATGGCTGTCTCGGCAGTCGCCAACGAAGGCAGGATGATGGCGCCGCATGTGGTCCGCAGCGTCGTGGATAACGGCCAGCAATATGATGTCGCACCCCAGGTCGTCAGCAATCCCATCTCGGCCGAAACCGCAGAAACACTGACCGATATGCTTACCGTTGCCCTGGAAGAAGAAGCATCCGGCGCTTTGGTGGAAGGGTACAGCCTGGCCGGTAAAACCGGCACCGGTGAAATCCCCACCGAATTGGGCTACACCAGCACTCAGACCAACACATCTTTCGTTGGTTGGGGCCCATCGGATGACCCTCAGTTTGTGGTTTATGTCTGGCTGGAAAAACCCTCCATCTCAAAATGGGGTTCCGAAGTTGCTGCACCGGTATTTCAGAATGTGGTTGAACAACTGGTCGTCCTTATGAAGATCCCGCCGGACAATATCCGGCTTGCACTGAGCGCGAAATAAAGGATAGATTGTGATCACACTTAACGACATCATCACAGCTCTCACAAATCTTGAGACCGCACCACTGGATGTGCGCATCAGTGGTGCTGTGATCGATTTGCGCGAAGCCATCGAAGGCAGCCTCTTCATCGCCCTCCCTGGAGAGAATGTGAATGGTCATGATTTCGTCCAGGCTGCCTTCGACAATGGCGCGATCCTCGCTTTTGTCGACCGGGATATGGGGACCGGCTTCAATGTTCTGGACATACGGCCCGGTCATTTCCAGCCGGTACTTGTCACCGCTGCGCTGCCGCTCTGCCTGAGGGTTGAGGATTTACTGGCAGCACTCCAAATTCTGGCAGCATATTGGCGGCGGCAGCACCCGATCCGCTGCATCGGCATTACCGGCAGCGTTGGAAAGACCTCCACCAAGGAATTGACAGCAGACCTATTAGCGAATAAATACAGCGTCCTGAAAAATCGGGGCAACCGCAATAATGAGATCGGCTTGCCGTTGACCCTATTGGAACTGGACGAGCAATATGATTGTGCGGTCCTGGAAATGGGATTTTATGTTCCGGGCGAGATCAGGCTGCTCTGTGAAATCGCGCAGCCCCAGGTGGGCGTTGTGACCAATGTGGGAACAGTCCATGCTGAGCGGGCTGGTTCCCAGGAAGTGATCGCCAAAGGTA
The DNA here is from genome assembly GCA_963741015.1 of uncultured Chloroflexia bacterium. GTDB lineage: Bacteria > Chloroflexota > Anaerolineae > Anaerolineales > Anaerolineaceae > Brevifilum. The sequence continues at coordinate 158,087 of CAVUGP010000009.1, forward strand.
AAGCTGAGCTGGTTGAATCCCTGCCGGACGGACCGGACGGCGTCGCTATCCTGAATATGGATGACCCCTGGGTACTCTATATGTTCGGGAAGACCCGGGCGAAAGTTCTTTCATACGGGATCAAAGATGACGCTGACCTGACTGCCAGCCAGATCGAATCTCATGGATTGGATGGTGTTTCCTGTGTCCTGACCTACAAGGGCGAAGACCACAAGATCAATTCGCCGTTGTTGGGAGAATTCTCCATCTATACTCTCCTGCGTGCTGTTGCGACTGCGCTGGCAGAAGGCATTGATTGGGAGACAATCACCACCACCCTAGCCAAGAGCCAAATGAACCTGCGGATGCGCAGAGTTACCCTGGACAACGGTGTAACGGTTCTGGATGACACTTATAATGCTGCACCGGAATCAACGATTGCCGCTCTCGAACTATTAAAAGGATTGGAAGGTCGACGGGTTGCAATCCTGGGCGATATGCTTGAATTGGGGCAATATGAACGGTCCGGCCATCAGGCGGTCGGTGAAGTCGCAGCAATCGTCGCCGACAAACTGGTTCTGGTTGGCCCACGCTCAAAAATAACCGCCGAAACTGCCCTGAAAAATGGATTCGATCCATCAGAACTGCAGTGGTATCCCGATTCGGATGCTGCCGCTGTAAAAGTTACCGGCCTTATCAAAAAAGGAGACATCGTTCTGATCAAAGGTTCAAACAGCATGCATATGGATAAGATCCTGAAAGCACTGGAGGATACGCGACTGATGGAAAATACCTCCGTCATCATCGCCGTCAGCGGTCTAAGCTTCTTAATGACCATCATCTGGGGTGACCCGCTCATCCGGCTGCTTACCGCCTGGAAGATCGGAAAGATCATCCGTGAAGACGGCCCGGACCAGCACATCGTAAAGATGGGCACCCCAACCATGGGCGGATTCATGTTCATGATACCGGTGACCCTCTTGACGGTCCTGTTCAATGCTGTTTCCATTTTTGGCTTCAATCTGCTGGGGCGTTCGGTTCTGCTGCCTGTCCTAACCATGTGGGCTTATGCTCTGCTGGGCATGATCGACGATTGGGAGGGTATCCGCGGCCCCCGACGCGGCCTGGGGATGCGCGCCAGCACCAAGTTCCTGATCCAGGTCGTTTTCGCTATTGCCATTGCGTTCGCCTTGCGGGACATCCTGAAAGTACCGCAGCTTTTCTGGTTCACTGCTGAAGAACCGATCAATCTCGGTGCGTTCTATATCCCGGTGGCTGTTTTTATCATTGTAGGAATGTCCAATGCTGTGAATTTCACCGATGGCCTGGACGGTCTGGCGGGGTTGATCTCAGCCACTGCCTTTGCAGCCTTTGGTTTTGTCGCTCTGATCCAGGGACAAAGCTTCCTGGCCCGGTTCTGCTTCTCACTGGTGGGCGCTTTGTTTGGCTTCCTCTGGTTCAATGTCCATCCCGCCCGCCTTTTTATGGGCGATACCGGATCTTTGGCACTTGGCGCTACACTCGGCGTGGTTGCCCTGATGACGGGCCAGTGGCTGATCATCCCCCTGATCGCCGTGATCCCGGTCAGCGAAGCCTTGAGCGTGGTCATCCAGATCGTCTATTTCCGGCTGACCAAAGGCAAACGCTTCTTCAAGATGGCGCCTTTGCACCATCACTTTGAACTTACCGGTTGGAGTGAGACCCAGGTTGTCCAACGTTTCTGGCTGGTCAGTCTGGTCTTTACAATGTTGGGCATTGCCCTGGTTCTGGTGGAGTGAAAATGACACGTTGGGAAGGGAAGCAGGTTGTGATGATCGGAGCCGCCCGGCAAGGGCTGGCCCTTTCGCGCTACCTTGCCCAGCATGGCGCCAGGGTCATCCTGAACGATCATCGTGAAGAGGACGCTTTGGTTGAAGCCATGCAGGAACTCTCTGACCTGGATATCACCTGGGTCACCGGAGGTCATCCCTTTGAAGTCCTGGATGGGACTGACCTGGTCTGTCTTTCCGGTGGAGTCCCATTGGACATGCCGCTCGTGGAGGAAGCAACCCGGCGCCATATCCCGCTTTCCAATGACTCCCAGATCTTCCTGGAAGCTGCCCCATGCCCTGTGATCGGCATTACGGGATCGTCAGGTAAATCCACAACCACTGCCCTGGTGGGTGAGATCGCCCAACGCCACTTTGAACTCCGCAAACCGGACAACCACGCCTGGGTGGGTGGAAACATCGGCAATCCCCTGATCCAATACCTGGACCAGATGAAAGAGGACGACATTGCGGTAATGGAACTCTCCAGTTTCCAGTTGGAAATCATGACAGTCTCGCCGCACATCGCCGCCATCCTGAACATCACACCGAACCATCTCGACCGTCATAAAACCATGTCAAATTACATTTCGGCCAAGTCTCACATCCTCAAACAGCAAGGGCCGGATGATATTGCAGTCCTGAACCGGGATGACATGCGGACCCGCAAGCTGCTGGCTGAAGTCAAAGGCCGGCTTATCACGTTCGGCTTGAACGAACCTTACAACAAGCAGGATTTCGACCTTCTATAAACGTGGCAAGCTGTATCTGCAAGCCAGCGGTCAGGTTGCCAAGATCCTAAAAGCCGATCTGATCAACTTACCCGGTACACACAACCTCTACAACGTCCTGGCTGCCATTGCTATTTCGGCGGCGGCCGCCTTCTCACTGCAGGCGATCTACGATGGGATCGTAGAATTTCAAGGCATTCCCCACCGGTTGGAATTCATCCGGGAATGGGGTGGTGCGGATTGGTATAACGACTCAATCGCCACTGCTCCCGAACGGGCCATGGCTGCGATCAATGCTTTTGACCGGCCAATCGTTTTACTGGCCGGGGGCCGGGACAAAGACCTGCCCTGGAAGAAATTTTCCGAATTGGTCTCCCAAAAAGTCGATCATCTGGTGCTTTTCGGCGAAGCAGCAGACCTGATCCGGGAGGCTGTTGGAAAAATCACACCAGAATCACGCCCCTATTCAATTGATCAGTGCAGCGGGTTGGAAGAAGCCGTACGGACTGCCGCAAAGCGGGTTGAACCGGGTGATGTGGTCCTCCTCTCGCCGGGCGGCACCAGTTTTGATGAATTTATCGATTTTGAAGAACGTGGAAAGCGGTTCACACAATGGGTGAAGGAACTTACGTAAACAAATCGAATATGAAAACCAGCAAATCGCACTCACTGCGGTTGCCTTTTGACGTCCCGATGTTGTTGATCGTGGTCGTTCTGTTGGTCTTTGGCCTGCTGATGGTCTACTCCGCCAGTTGGGATTTTTCGATCCTGATGGGCCAGAAGCCCACCTACATCTTCGGCCGGCAGGTCTTATGGGTATTGTTGGGTCTGGTTGTAGCTGTCGGCGCCAGTTTCATCGACTATCACCTCTTCCAGAAGATCCTGGTCCCGATGGGATTGGGAACGCTGGCGCTGCTGGTCGCAGTTTTGATCGTCAACGACACCGGTGGGAATGATTTCACCCGTAACTTGCTGGGCGGTTCCATCCAGCCCTCCGAGATGGCAAAAGCGGTGATCGTGATCTATCTGTCTTTCTGGCTCTTTCGTCGAAAAGACACCCTCAATGACGTCCAGATAGGCTACATCCCCCTGATCATGATCCTGGGCGTCACTTTCGCCTTGATCTTCCTGCAGCCGGACTTGAGTGCCGCAGTGACAGTACTACTGCTGGGTGTGATCCTGTTCTTCCTTGCCGGCGGCGATTGGAAGATCATCCTGCTGGTGTTTGTATTTGCAATCCTGGTTGGGATCCCGCTGATGTACCTATACCCGACCGGGCGTGACCGGATTTCTTCATACCTGACCAGCCTGAACAACCCGCTTCAAAGCAGTTATCACATCCAGCGTACGCTCGAAGCGGTGATCAAAGGCAGCTGGTTCGGCGTGGGGATCGGCCAGGCGGACACCAAATTCACCGGATTACCCCTGGCTCCAACCGACAGTATTTTTGCCGTCGTCGCTGAAGAGACCGGGATCATCGGCGGACTGTTCCTGACGGTAATGTTTGTTTTATTGATCTGGCGCGGTCTGGTGATCGCTAAAAACGCTCCCGATCAGCTCGGTTCGTTGCTCGCCTTCGGGTTAACCACCTGGATCGGTATTGAAGCGCTGATGAACATGGCTGTGATCGTTGGGTTGCTGCCGTTCACAGGTAACGCGCTGCCCCTGATCAGCGCTGGCGGGTCAAGCATGCTGGTGAGTTTGACATCTATAGGCATTATTATGAACGTTTCAAAAGCATCCGTAAGCCATCAATCTACGGAAAGGAGTTCCCATAGTGCGGTTGTTGATCTGCGCAGGCGGGACGGGCGGGGGCGTGTATCCCGCAGTCACCGTTCTTGAAGCCCTGGAACTGAAACACGATTCAGTCCTTTGGGTCGGCGGCCGTGGTGGGATGGAAGAAACATTGATTACGCGACGAGAGATCCCTTTCAAGACCATCCCGGCTGCCGGTGTGCACGGCGTGGGATTGAAGCGCTTGCCGGGCAATATCTGGAAGCTTGTCAAAGGCTTCTTCTCTTCGGTGCGTATATTGCGGGAGTTCAACCCGGATGTGCTGTTATTCACAGGTGGTTATGTTGCCTTCCCAATGGCAGTCGCTGCACTGCGCCGGCCATCCCTGCTGTATGTGCCTGACATTGAACCGGGGTTGGCGCTCAAGACCCTGGCAAAATTTGCTGACCATATTGCGCTGACTACGGAAACATCCGCAGCCTATTTCCCAAATAAATCCAAACTGACCGTCACCGGGTATCCGGTCCGGCCCGGATTGAAGGACTGGACGAAAGACAAAGCCCTTGATTATTTTGGCTTCTCTCCCGACCTACCCACTCTGGCCGTAGCCGGTGGGAGTAAAGGCGCCCGGTCGATCAACTTAGCGTTGATGAAGGTCCTGCCGCAGCTTCTTGAGAAAATGCAAATCATCCACCTGACTGGTCACCTGGATTGGGAAACCATCGATGAAAACTCAAAAACTCTCACGACTGAACAGGCCAAACGCTATCAGGCTTTCCCTTACCTGCATGAAATGGGCGCTCCTTTGGCGGCAGCAGACCTGATCGTCTCACGGTCCGGCGCTTCCACCCTTGGAGAGTACCCGTTGTTCGGTCTGCCAGCCATCCTGGTGCCTTATCCCTATGCCTGGCGTTACCAGAAAGTGAATGCTTCCTATCTGGAAGACCGTGGCGCTGCGGTCATCTTACGAGATGAGGACCTCGAATCAAGACTTCTGGACCAGGTGATGACATTAATGGCCGACCGCAAAAAACTGGACCGGATGAGCCGGGCGATGTCTGCACTGGCAACGCCCGATGCGGCTTTCAAGATTGCAGCCATGATCAATGAGATGGCCGAGCTGCCGGAAAGTGAAGGCAAAGCATGATCAGTCTATCCGTGCTCTTCTGGATTTTTGTGGTCCTCTTCGCACTGATTGGCGCCATGCGCGGCTGGGCGAAAGAGATTTTGGTCACCTCCGGGGTGATTGTTGCGATCTTCGTGATCACCATTCTGGAATCCTTTATCCCATTCATCCGGGATAGCATGACACCTATTTCAGCCTTCTGGACCCGGATTGGAATTCTTGCCGGGCTGACCTTCTTCGGATATCAGGGGCCAAATATCCCCCGATTGGTGGAAAGCGGCAAGTTCATACGTGACCGCTTCCAGGACGTCCTGTTGGGCATTTTCCTCGGCGCGGTGAACGGCTACATGATCTTCGGTACCGCCTGGTATTACCTCGATCAGGCCGGATATCCCTTCAGTTGGATCTCCGCTCCCGATCAGGTGACTGAAGCAGGACAGAAAGCGCTTTCACTGCTCAAAGGCCTCCCGCCTGTCTGGCTGCAATCACCCGTGATCTATATCGCGGTTGCAGTTTCATTCGTCTTTATTTTGGTGGTGTTCATCTGATGAAACACGTACACTTCATTGGCATCGGCGGGACAGGTCTCTCCGCTATCGCCCGAGTCCTGCTTGAAAGAGGGTTCATCGTCAGCGGTTCCGACCGTGAGGCGTCACCCTTATTCAACGCGGTGACTGCAGCCGGTGCCCGGACGTTCCTGGGACATACCGCTGACCAGGTCACCGGCGCGGACCTGATCATCCGCTCTTCGGCCATTCCGGATGATAACCCAGAGGTGCAGGCCGCTCTTGACCTTGGAATTCCTGTCCTAAAGCGCTCGGAATTCCTGGCAGAGCTTACCGAAGGGCAAGATACCATTGCTGTTGCCGGTACGCACGGTAAGACCACCACCACAGCCATGCTGATCTGGATCCTCACAGAACTGGGAACAGATCCGAGCTTTATCGCCGGTGGCGTGGTCAACCAGTTGGGGATCAATGCCCACGCTGGCCAGGGTAAATATTTTGTGATCGAGGCGGATGAATATGACAACATGTTCCTCGGCCTTGCACCCAAAATCGCGGTTGTAACCAATATCGAACACGATCATCCCGACTGCTTCCCCACCGAAGCCGATTATTTGGATGCCTTTCGGAGCTTCCTGGGTAAAGTACGAAAAGACGGCCTGGCACTGGTGTGCCAGGACGATCCTACCGCCAGGTCGTTGGGCGAAGAGATGTCCTCACAAATGACCATCTTTGGATATGGAACAGATCCAAAGGCTGAATATCGGGCCGAAGAGATCGCATTCGTGGATGGCTGGCCGGTTTTTCACCTCTTCCATGGCGAGGCGGACCTTGGCAAGGTAGACCTGCAAGTTCCCGGAAAGCACAATGTTCTCAATGCCACCGCCGCCCTGGCCGCAGTAAACCTGCTGGGCCTTGACCTGCCCTCGGCAATTAATGCACTTGGCAGATTCACCGGCGCCGGCAGACGGTTTGAGGTCCTGGGGGAAGCGGCTGGTGTGACTGTGATTGATGATTACGGCCACCACCCCACCGAGATCGCGGCAACGCTGGACGCTGCCCGTTCACATTATCCCGGGAGCAGGGTCTGGGCCGTCTGGCAGCCGCACACCTATTCCCGGACTCGTTCACTGGAACCGGCATTCATTGATGCCTTGGGTCTGGCGGACCGGGTGCTGATCCTGAAAATCTACGCTGCTCGGGAAGATGACCCGGGGTATTCAGCCGAAATCTTCGTCAATGCGCTGCCGGAAGGCAAAGCGGTTTACCGGGATGATTTCGTGGAAGCGGCCGATTTTCTACTGAATGAATTAAATTCTGGTGATATCCTGATCGTTTTCTCTGCCGGAGATGCGACCAGGGTCAGCCAATTGGTACTTGATAATTTGCTGCACAAAGTTGAAAAGGAAATGGATTAACCGGATGTCAGCAAAGCTGCCGATGGACGAACTCAAAGAGGCTTTTGGCCCTGCGCTGCACGAAAACATCAGCATGGCCAATTACACCACCGCCCGTGTGGGTGGGCCGGTGCCCGTTTTGATTTCCATCAACAGCCAGGAGGAACTGGTCAATGCCGCCCGGACACTCTGGAACCTTTCAATCAAATTCAGCGTGTTGGGGAGCGGGTCCAATCTCCTTGTCAGCGATCACGGTTTGGACCGGGTCATCCTCCATAACCGGGCGCACAACCTGAAGATCGATTCCGCAGCCGACTTACCCTTCATCATCGCTGAATTCCGGTGCAATTTTGGGTACAGTCGCCCGGCAGTCTGCCCTGCGCGGCCTGAGCGGAATGGAATGGGCGGCGCCGGTACCGGGAACGGTCGGCGGCGCGGTATATGGGAACGCCGGTGCGCACGGAGGAGATATGTCCTCCAGTTTGAAGGTGGCAAAGATCTTGCACGCAGAAAAAGGGATTGAAGACTGGCCTGTTGAAAAAATGGCCTATCAGTACCGCAGCAGCATCCTGAAAAGGGAAAAAATGCCTGTCGTGGTGCTTTCTGCTATCTTCAATGTAGTGCACACCAGTCGTGACGAAGCCTGGGAAAAGATTTCAACCTTCCAGGCCCATCGCAAAGACACCCAGCCGCCTGGTGCATCAATGGGTTCCACGTTTAAGAACCCTCCCGGAGATTTCGCCGGGCGCCTGATTGAAGCGGCCGGCCTGAAAGGCTACCGGATCGGACAAGCAATGATCAGCCCGATCCATGCGAACTTCATCATCAACCTGGAAGGCGCAACCGCCCAGGATATTTATGCCCTGATGGTCCTTGCCCAGGAAACAGTCAAAGAAAAGTTCGGGGTCAGCCTTGAACCCGAGATCGAACTGGCAGGTGAATTTAATTAATGGATGAAAAATTGAAACTCGGTGTGATCTATGGTGGGCGTTCCGGTGAGCATGAAGTCTCACTGATGTCCGCGCGTTCGGTCCTTTCGGTCATCGATCGTGAAAAATTCGATGTGGTCGAAATCGGTATTACGCGTAGGGGACAATGGCTGATCGGCGATAACCTGTGGACGATGCTTCAAAATGAACGCTATGAAAGCCTGAAACCGGCGATCTTCCTCCCCACTCCTCAAAATTCCGGTATTTACTATCTGGATGACGGTGAATTGAAGCTCTATTCATCCCTAGATGTGGTGTTCCCCGTGATGCACGGCACTTACAGCGAAGACGGCACACTTCAGGGGCTGCTCGAACTGGCCGACATCGCGTATGTCGGCGCCGGCGTTCTGGGTTCTGCTGCCTGCATGGATAAAGGTCTGTTCAAGGATGTAATGATCGCCAACCAGATCCCGACCCTGGAATACGCCGTCTTCAACCGGACTGAAATTGAAGCTGACATTGAAAGCTGCCTGAACCAGGCGGAGACAATTGCCGACTATCCCCTCTTCACCAAACCGGCGAACCTGGGATCCTCGGTGGGTATCAGCAAATGCACTTCCCGCAGCGATTTGATGGAAGGCCTGCTCCAGGCTGCCGCATTTGATCGCAGAGTTGTCATCGAGCAAGGCGTCGATCAGGCACGGGAAATTGAGGTAAGTGTGCTGGGAAATGAAGAGCCCAAAGCCTCCGTCCCCGGGGAAATTATCCCGAAAGATATTTTCTATACCTATGCTGAGAAATACATCAACGACACTGCGGAACTTCTTGTTCCGGCTGATATTTCCGATGAAATGGTCGCTGTGATCCAGGATTATGCCATCCAGGCATATAAGGCGACCGACTGTGCCGGTATGGCCCGTGTGGATTTCCTGATCGACCGTGAAACCGATGATTTATATCTCAATGAGATCAACACCATCCCCGGTTTCACCAAGATCAGCATGTACCCAAAGCTTTGGGAGGCTTCTGGCCTGCCTTATGCAACCTTAATCGAACGCTTGATTGACCTGGCGCTGGACCGAAAAGCCCAACGCGACCGGACGGAAAGAGAGTTTCGAAGTTAATGGCGAATCGCCCTAAGGATGAGAAGAGCCGGGCTGAACAAATCCGTGCTCGCCGGCAGCAAAGCCAAAATAAAACCCAGGTGCCTTCATTTGGGACCAATGTGTCGCGGAAACTACCCACCCAGCAGGTGCCCGTCACCCGTCGTACGACTTCTACAGTACCGGTGATCAACCGGAAACACAACAAAGTCCATGTCCCATTAAAATCCAAAGGTGCTGAGCTGCAATTACCGGCATTCCCCAACATCAAATTGGGCTGGCGGCTCATCTCCGGTGCAGTTTTCATCCTTTCTCTGGCAGTTGTGATCACATTTTCCAGCTTGGGAACATTCAAAGTGAGCGCCATTAACCTGGAAGGAGCGGAACGCCTGACTGCTGAAGCCTTGATGTCACAGATCGGTGTCAGCGGGGTTTCGATCATCAAGATTGACCCGGATCTGATTGAATCCAGGATCATCGAGAATTTCCCCAGTATCAGCAAGGTGAAGGTCTCGGCCGGTCTGCCCGCCTCCCTCACGATTAAAGTGACCGAACGGAAGCCCCTGATCGCATGGCAGCAAGCTGCCGGGACGCTCTGGATCGATGCTGACGGCGTGATGTTCATCCCGCGCGGTGAGGTCGAAATCCCAATGACCGTGATCGCCGCCGGTGATCCGCCTGCCGCTGTCAGCCTCATACCGGAGACCGCTGAAGAGATTGCAGCAGCAAATGAGGAAAACATGAAGGACCCTGCTTCCGCTATGCCCCGTACGACGCCCGAATTCGTGGAGGGCTTATTTTCCCTGGTCGATTACGTGCCGGAAGGCAGCTTTTTGAGTTATGATCCCCAATTTGGACTTGGCTGGCGTGATCCACAAGGCTGGCTGGTCTACTTTGGCAAGGATATCAGCAATATTGATTTGAAGCTCGCAGAATATGAGACGATTGTCGCTGAACTGCAGGCGAAAAACCTGCGCCCGGCTTTGATCAGTCTCGAGTATCTGCATGCACCTTTTTATCGACTGGAGCAGTAATTATGGACGAACCCATTATCGTCGGAATCGACATCGGAACCAGCAAGATTTGCACATTGGTTGCCCGGATTGAAGATGGCAACAATTTGCGCATCCTCGGCGTGGGGATTGAACCTTCGCAAGGTCTTCGCAAAGGCACTGTTGTGGACCTCAATGCCGCAGCCCTGGCCGTCTCCCGTTCGATTGAAAAAGCTGAACGGACATCCGGTTTCGAGATCAATGCCGCTCTGGTCAGCCTGGCCGGCTCGCACGTTTCCTCGATCAACAGCCGCGGCGTCGTCGGGATCACCGGCGGGATCGTGGACATCGAAGATATTGAACGGGCACTGGACGCCGCCCAGGCAGTCGCGATCCCCCACAACCGGGAGATCATCCACGTCATCCAGAGAGGATTCATTATTGATGGCCAGGATGGCATCCGCACCCCTATTGGCATGCACGGCTATCGCCTTGAGGTTGAAGCCCATATCATCACCGCATCAGCCTCAACCGTCGAGAACCTGCGGCAATGTGTGGGCGCTTCCGGGATTGAAGTCTCGCAGTTTGTCCTGAACCCGCTGGCCTCCGGTGAGGTTGTGCTCTCTGAGACCGAACGGCAGATGGGTGTGGCAGTGGTCGACATCGGCGGTGGAACGACTGATATGGCGATCTACATCGACGGCGATGTCTGGCACACGATGGTCCTGGCGGTAGGCGGCAACCATGTCACCTCCGACATCGCGCATGGCCTGCGCCTGCCGATCACCCAGGCTGAAGAGGTCAAACTCAAATTTGGCCACGCCATCCAGTCCGCGGTGAATCCTGAAGAACAATTCACCGTTCGCAGCTTTGGCGTCGATACGCCTGAACGGATAAATCGCACCGACCTGGCCAATATTATTGAAGCCCGGATGGAAGAAATCTTCTACCTGGTGCTTCAGGAGATCAAGCGCTCCGGTTATGACGGTCTTCTGCCGGCTGGCGTGGTACTGACCGGCGGTTCGAGTCTGATCCCGGGCTGTCGTCAACTGGCCTCACAGGTGATGGGCCTCCCCGCCCGGATCGCCAAACCGCAGAACCTGATCGGCTTGACCGATCAACTCGACTCTCCTGCCTTCGCGACCAGTGTCGGTCTGCTGCAGTGGGCATTATTGATGAGTGAAAACGGTCAATATATCGAGCGTCATGGACCGAAGCAAGGCAAGAACTGGTCCGAACAACTTAAGGATCTACTCAGGCGTTTATTGCCCTGAGATAAGTCTGGTTTATTGTCAAACTATGCATCAACAAGAGGAGTTAATCATGGATAAAAATCTACAACCTGAATCATTTGCACGGATCAAAGTTGTGGGAATCGGTGGCGGCGGCTGCAACGCTGTCAACCGGATGATCGATGAAGGCCTGTCCGGCATCGAATTCATCGCGGTCAACACCGACGCCCAGGCTTTGCAATTCTCAAAAGCCAAAATCCGGGTACGGATCGGTGACAAGTCCACCCGCGGTCTTGGTGCGGGCGGCGATCCCAAGATCGGCCGTGCCGCAGCCGAGGAATCGGCTGAAGAATTGTATGAAGTTCTCAAAGGCAGCGACATGGTCTTTGTGACCGCTGGCCTCGGCGGCGGTACCGGCACCGGCGCCGCTCCTGTGGTCGCCCAGATCGCCAAAGAGATCGGCGCTCTTACGATCGGCGTTGTTACCCGCCCCTTCACCTTTGAAGGGACTCACCGGGCAAAATCCGCTGAATTAGGTGCAGCCGCTCTCAAAGAACATGCAGACACTCTGATCGTCATCCCCAACGACCGGCTGCTCCAGATCGTTGACAAACGCTCCGGGTTACAGGATGCCTTTAGAATTGCTGACGATGTCCTTCGGCAGGGCATCCAGGGCATCTCCGAATTGATCACCGTCCCCGGCCTGATCAACCTGGACTTCGCTGACGTCCGGACGATCATGTCCGAAGGCGGCGCAGCCCTGATGGCTGTTGGCCAGGCATCCGGTGAGGATCGTGCGGTGAAGGCAGCCGAGCAAGCCATCTCCAACCAATTACTGGACGTGACCATCGACGGCGCACGCGGCATCCTGTTCAATGTTACCGGTGGGGAAAGCCTCAAGTTGTTCGAGGTCAACCAGGCCGCAGCGATCATCAAAGAAACCGCTCACCCCGATGTGAACCTGATCTTTGGCGCTGTGATCGATGAAAGCCTTGGTGAAAACCTGAGGATCACCGTGATTGCCACAGGATTTGAAGGCAACAGCATCAGCGCAAAAGCTGAGAATCCCGAATCCAGGCAGAACGTCTACGCGAAACAGCGCCCCCTGCCAACTATGATGGATAAGGATGAAGGCGAAGAAGGCAACGAACGCAGGAACGAAGCTTACGAGTATCCCACCCGGATCAACACCGACGATCTGGACGTTCCGGCGTTCTTACGTAAACGCAGTCTAAATTAAAAAAAGCATTTGAGACAACTCTCAAGATGCTCTTCGAATATCTGACGCTGAAAGCAGAGGTTTAACAGCGCGTCACGCTACTGGTATGTTTGGCGCGCGTCTGAAACACCCTTGATAATGGTAAATTAACTCCTCACTCCTCAATACTGGTGTTCCCGAAAAAGAAAAACGCAGGATTGCAGCCCTGCGTTTTTCTCGTTTTAATTTGGATTTTGGCTTTTATCTATGAAGTGATTAGCTCGTCGAAGGCATTGACAAATTCATCTGCCGACTTGGCGACCTTCTCTTCCGGCACTTCATCTGCTGCCAGGGTCAGGATATAACTCGTTACCGCCCCCATCCGGGCTGACAAATTGCCATCAACGGTCTTACCGTCAATGGTCTTCCTGACCATCATCAACCAGGCGATCGGCCGCTTCTTCCAGACCGTGAACCCGGCATCTTCAAAAGCCTGGATCGCGGTCTCATAAACTTCAGTCGGGCTTTTACCGACAACTTCTTTCACACGTTCAATTTTTGCCATTTCTTTTCCTCCGGATCATTGATCGATCCCCTGAACCTCCAGAAATTCCTGACAGGCAAGTTTGACTTCTTCGGCATCGGTGAAACCAACGACTTTCTCGGCGAAAGCCTGGCAATCAGCTTTATGCAATTTCTTCAAGACTTGTTTGATCACCGGCACCCGTGCGGGCGACATGCTGAACTCATCCAATCCCAATCCGAGCAGGATGGGTGATGCCAAAGGTTCTCCAGCCAGCTCACCGCATAATCCAACCCATTTGCCTTCCTGATGTGCGCTGTCAATCGTGTGTTTGATCAGGGTCAACACAGCCGGGTTGAGTGGACTTGCCAAATGGGCAACCTTGCTGTTCGTCCGGTCTACCGCCAGAGTGTATTGAGTTAGATCGTTCGTTCCGATACTGAAGAAATCCACTTCCTTTGCCAACCGGTCGGCCAGGAGAGCTGCAGAAGGGACTTCAACCATTATTCCGAATTGTACCTTGTTGGTAAAGGACTTGCTCTCAGCCGTCAATTCGGCTTTGGCCTGTTCCATCACAGCTTTGGCTGCCAGGATTTCAGCCAGTCCGGAGACCATCGGGACCATGATCCGCAGGTCCACATCCCGGCCGGCCTGAAGCAAAGCCCGGAACTGCTGCAGGAAGATGATTTCAGCGCCATCCAGCATCCGCACACCGCGCCATCCCAGGAAAGGGTTCAATTCCTGGGGCAGATCCAAATAAGGAATGACCTTATCTCCGCCGATATCCAGCGTCCGGACAACCATCGGCATGCCTTTATACAGGTCGAAAACAGCCTTGTATGCTTCGATTTGTTCCTGTTCGGTCGGCAGCGCCTTCCGGTCGAGGTACAGGAATTCGGTGCGGAATAAACCAACACCTTCAGCACCATTCTTGATCCCCAGAGGCGCATCAGCAATCCCACCGACATTGGCGACCACCTCGACCCGATCACCATCTGCTGTCATAGCAGGTACCTGTGCGGCAGCCTGGGCAACTTTTTGCTCCGCTTGTTCCGCTTTTTCTTTCTTGATGAAGGCAGTTAAATCCGCTTCATTGGGAGTGACACATACTTCCCCTTCACTGCCATTCACCAGGACCAGGGTGCCGTTGGGAACGGCCAGAATCATTTCACCCAACCCCACCACAGCCGGCAAGCCAAACGCTTTGGCAAGGATCGCCGTATGCGAAGTGGGACCACCGCGAGCGGTACAAAAACCCAGGACAAGATCCTTATCCAGACTGACTGTGTCGGAAGGTGTCAGGTCATCACCAATAATCACTGCCGGTTCCGTCAGGACTGTCCCACCCACCGAAACACCCAACAGATGACCCAAAACCCGCCGGCCAACGTCGCGGATATCCACCGCCCTGCTGCTGAGGGTTTCGTCCGGGATCTTTTCCATCATCTGAGCGAAATATTCAATTGCATCCATCCAGGCCTTCTCAGCGTTGATACCGCTTTGGATGGCCTTCTTTGCCTTATCTAAAAGCGCAACATCTTCAAGGATCATCCGATGCGCTTCAAAGATCTGGGCTTCATTGCTTTTCGAACGGCCGCTCACGTCTTCCTTGAAAACCGAAAGCTCTTCCTGCCCTTTTTTACAGGCATCCATTAAGCGCCGGGTTTCCGCTTCGGCATCTTTAATCTCATGCTGTGGGACTTCCAGTTTTTCGTGAGTGACCACCAAGGTTCGGCCATGCGCCAGTCCCGGAGCGGCTGGAATACCCTTCAATGTCATACTATCTTTTTGGTTCAATGATTCCTCCTGCAAACACGTTCATTTTCAGCGACTAGTATAATACGAATTCCACCAATAACCACAAAGAGATCAATTGCACTCCAGATTTAGCTGCAAATTATTGCATTTTGTGACAATATTTGCAAATCATATCCTGATTATATCAGTTTCTCAATCTTCGCTTTGCAGCATGTAATAAACAAAAATTTGAGACCCTTAAGATTAGTGTTGGCTTTGTGCTCAAAAATCAATCTCAGATTTAGTGGTTTCTAATAATAGACAAAACCAGAACGTAGAAATCCTGTCTCCAATGTTAAAGATTATCAAGATGAACAATATTTTAAGAAAGATATGCGAATCTTTCCTTGATTTCAGGAGTATCCCTATGCTAAAATGAACTTCTACCTAACAGATAGGGGGCACAATTTTGCATACCCCATATATGGGGGTTTGTTTTTATTCTTATTGTTTATTATTGAAGGGGTTCTATGCTCTGTCCTTATTGTCAGTATGAGAAATCCAAAGTTGTTGATACGACCAAAGATGCACCAGGCGGTATACGGAGAAGGCGAGAATGTCTGAGGTGCGGCGAGCGGTTCAGTACTTTGGAGCGGCCCATTCTGGCAACACCCTTACTGGTCAAGCAGGACGGCACCCGCGAAGACTTCAATCGTGACAAGTTGATGGCCGGGATCAGGATTGCATGCGCCAAAAGACCGGTATCAGCTGCGGATATCGAGCGATTGACAGGCGAGATCGAATCAGACCTGCAGCGGATGGGTAAGTCGGAAGTATCATCCCGTGTGGTCGGCGATAAAGTCATCAAGGGCTTGAAAGAACTCGATTTCATCGCATATATCCGCTACGCAATCGTTTATCTGCAGCTGGATGACCTGCACGCCATCCGCAGCGAAATTGACCATCTGTTATCCGAAGAATTTTAAAAGTAAATATTAAGGAGCTTTATTATGGCTAAAAACCCTGGTCTTCAATCGACTGGTTTAATACCCACCCCACCCTTACCCGAAGGACTTCCGTCCATTAACCTTTCGGATAATTCCCGCCAGGTGCTTACCAAACGATATTTACGCCATGGTAAAGATGGCTCCCCAATTGAAACGATCGATGAAATGTTCTGGCGAGTGGCCTACCACGTTTCAAAAATCGAAGATGAATGGAATGAAGACACAGAAACAAGGTCGAAACAATTCTACAGGATGCTGGTTGAGAAAAAATTCTTTCCCAATTCTCCAACCTTCACCGGCGCCGGGACGCCGTTGGGTCAACTGGCAGCCTGCTTTGTCCTGCCGATCTCTGATGATATGGGCCGGCGCGAAGATGGGATCTTCGCCACCTTGCGGAATGCCGCCCTGATCCAGCAGACCGGTGGTGGGAATGGCTTTAGCTTTGCCCGTTTGCGGCCCTCGGGCGCGATGGTCAAGACATCCGCCGGCCAGGCTACCGGGCCGATTGGTTTCCTGCGGGTCTATGATGAAGCCTTCGGAGAGATTGCACAGGGCGGCACCCGGCGCGGCGCGAATATGGGTGTCCTGCGGGTGGACCATCCGGACATTGAGGAATTCATCACCTGCAAGACCAATGAGAATGCCATCACTAATTTCAATATTTCCGTTGGGATCACCGACGATTTTATGGAAGCCGTCCGGGACGACGAGAATTGGGAACTTCGCTTTCCGGATGTCAATGCCCCTGAATATAAGGATTTCAACGGCGACCTGGATGACGCAATGGAAGCCGGGCTGCCTATTACGACTTATAAGGTCATTCGGGCCAGGGACCTGTTTGACAAGATCGTCACCCAGGCGCATCACAACGGCGAACCAGGGATGCTGTTCCTGGATGCCGCCAACCGCCAGAATCCTGTACCGCACCTTTACCGGCTCGAATCCACCAACCCCTGCGGCGAACAATGGCTGGGACCTTATGAGAACTGCTGCCTGGGGTCCATTAACCTCGCCCAACATCTCGGACCTGATAATTTGGTTGATTGGGATTCCCTGCAGGAGACAGTTGAACTGGCGACCACTTTCCTGGATGATGTGGTCAGTGCAAACGCCTATGTGCCGTCAGTGCCTCAACTGGCGGAATCAGCCAAACATGCCCGCAGGATCGGGTTGGGCATCATGGGTCTGGCAGACCTGCTTTACCACGTGCAGATCCGCTATGGCAGTCCCGAAGGTGAGGAATTTGCCGAACAGGTCATGGAATTTGTCCGTTATCATGCAATGCAAACGAGCATCCGCCTGGCCGAAAAACGGGGCTCTTTCCCGGCTATTGAAGGCAGTATTTATGATCCCAATGCTCTCAGCTGGCGTCCGCCAACACCGGTATTTGCCTACACACGAGATTTTGGCCGCCCCAGGTTGGACTGGGAGTCGGTGGTCAAAGGGATCAGGAAGCACGGTATCCGGAACGCCGCTCAGACCACCATTGCCCCCACCGGCACCATCGCTACCGTCGCAGGATGCGAAGGGTATGGCTGCGAACCGGTGTTTGCCCTGGCTTATATCCGCCATGTGAACGATAACGGCAACGATCTCCAATTGAATTACATCAGCCCACAGTTCCAGGAAGCACTCGAAAAAGCCAATCTTGAACCGGAAGTTCGCCAGGCGATCATAGATGAAGTGGTCGAGACCGGGACCTGCCAGGAAATTGACAACCTTCCCCAAAACATCAAAGATGTCTTTGTGGTTTCTGCCGACATCACAGCTGAAGAACACGTCCGGCTGCAGGCTGCCCTGCAGGCATTTGTTGATAACAGTCTCAGTAAAACCATCAACTTCCCCGGGTCAGCCTCGCCCGATGATGTCGCCAAGGCCTACCTGCTGGCTTGGGAACTGGGCTGCAAGGGTATCACGGTTTATATCACCGGATCGCGGGAACAGGTGGTCCTGGAGACCAAGAGCACAGCCGAAGGTAAATTTGAAGTTGAAGAACTAGGCGGGTATATGCCTGAGAGTTTAGTCCTGGCTGAAGCAGGTGACCAGCTTCCATTCTGGCATGAGACCAAGAAACCCCGCCCCCGCTTCCTCAAAGGTTACACCTATTCGATTGAAACCCCTCTCGGAAAGACCTTTGTGACGGTGAATGAGAACGGCGGCAATCAGCCTTTCGAAGTCTTTATCAATACAGCCAAAGCCGGATCAGAAACGGCAGCCCACTCAGAAGCGATTGGCAGGATGATCTCTTACCTGCTGCGGATATCCTCGCCTGTGGAACCTCGCAAACGGCTCAAGACCATCATGGACCAACTGGGTGGCATTGGCGGCGGCCGGTCACTGGGCTTCGGCGCAAACCGGGTCCGTTCCCTTCCGGATGGGATCGCCAAGGCATTGGATGAATACCTCTATATCCGCCACTGGGAAAATGAGTTGGAAAGCGACGCCTGGCAAAACGAAGAAGCGCCCACCTTGCCGTTGAACGGATTGGAACAGCCCGAAAACACCGTTCGAAAGATCGGTGAGCTTTGCCCGGAGTGCGGGATGGCGACCCTGATCAATGAGGAGGGGTGTCGTAAGTGTTATACTTGTGGATATAGTGAGTGTTAAAAAAGGCAACTCAAACGGGCGAACTTTTTCGCCCGTTTTGATTCCTGATGCCACTCAGGATTACAATTACACTTATCATTAGGAAAAACAATCTACAAGATTAACTTAATATATAAATAAAAATAACATAATTCTTCATGGAGGAAAAAATGCCAAACGAATGGACACAAGGCATAATCAAAGTCGATGATGGGATCGAATTATTCTACACCCGCACCGGGAATGGTGAAAAACCGCCAATCGTTCTGGCTCACGGGATCACGGATATGGGGTTAAGTTGGGGACAATTAGCCAGAGACCTTGAAGCCGACTACGACCTGGTGATGTATGACGCCTATGGCCACGGTAAATCTTCTCGGATTGACCCGGAATTACGGTTTGACCTGGCCGAAGACCTGCATGACCTGATCCAATCCCTGGATTTACATAAACCCTGTGTGGTCGGGCATTCCATGGGTGCCGCTACTGCCGCGGAGTTCGCAGCCAAATATCCCGGCTGGCTCTCTTGCCTCGTCCTCGAGGACCCCCCCTGGTCGGATGTGGACCTCACGAAAGAGCAGGGTAAGTCAACCATGCAGGAGTGGAAGAAGAGCAACCTGGAAGCCAAGCAGAAAACCGCTAAGGAATTGGTCAAAGCCAAGAGCAAGAAAGCACCTAATTGGGAAGAAGCGATCCTGGAACCGTGGGCGCAGGCCAAACTGGACTTTGACCCGACAGTCTTCGATGTCTATCCGATGAAAAAAGTGGACTGGCGAGAGACTGCGAAAGCGATTGAAGTGCCGACCCTGATCATCACCGGGGATAACGCTCTCGGCGCGATCGTCACACCGCACCTGGGTGTCGAGGCTATGGAGATCATGTCCTTCTGTGAGTTCGGCCACATCAGCGGTGCAGGCCATTGTGTGCGTTATGAACAATATCAACCATACCTAATCATGCTCCGCACTTTTCTTAAAAGGAATTTGCCTGCCTGATTCGGTCTCACCACTCAGGATTAATTCACCATCCCCTTCCTGAGATACTGGCCACCAAAAACATCGCAGTCCTTCATCACGGCACATCAGATTGACATCTAAGTATTAATGATGATGTAATAACAGATTGGATAATCAATGCCAAAACGATTGATCCTACTCGCCGGGAACATCGGCGCAGGAAAAACCTCACTCACCGAACGAATTGGGGAAAAACTGGGCTGGACGGCTGCCTTTAAATCGGTGGCCGACAATCCTTACCTGCCGGATTTTTATCAGAGCATGCGGGATTGGTCTTTTCACCTTCAAATTTACTTCCTCGGTCACCGGGCGGAACAGCACATCCAACTGGCTAACCTGCCGGAATCCGCAATCCTGGATCGGAGTATCTATGAAGATGCTCATATCTTCGCCCGCGCGCTTCACCACATGAACAACCTCAGTGACCGGGATTATGAAGCCTATCTGCGCTTATATCGCCTGATCGTTGAGCATCTCCCTCGGCCGGACCTGCTGATCCACCTCCAGGCGCCTGTCCCGGTGTTAATGGAGCGGATCCGCCGGCGGGCGCGCAACATCGAAACGGGCATCAGTGAAGATTACCTTGCGCTTCTCGAACGTTTCTATGAGGAGTGGATCCAGGGGTTCGATCTCTGCCCTGTGTTGACGATCCGCAGTGACGATCTGGATTTTGTACATCAATCACAACATCTCGATATCGTCGTCCAGCGCATCAACGACCGGCTGGCTGGGCGTGAGGAGATGGTGTTCTAGGGATTGGGTTAGGGGATCTGGCAATTAGGGGATTGGGGTTTCGATAAAACACTGATAAATCAGTGCCAAACCTGGAACACAACCATATAATACCTACCCATTCATACAGGATTGAAAACTAGCCCTCAGACCGTTCACACGGCTCCGAGGGTCTTTATAATGGTTAGTGTTCCTCAATTTATTCGTTGCAACTTTTAAAGTCCTTTCCCGTATATCATAGTAGAGGAGCGATAAGGAGATCGCGTGACTGATCAAGAAGCACTTTGGATCAACAAAGCGCTCAAAGGAGATGATGCTGCATTTGGGAATCTGGTTGAGAAGTATCAGAAACCGGTTTTCAGTCTTTGCTATCGGATGCTGGGGAACAGCAACGATGCCGAAGATGCCGCCCAGGAAAGCTTCATCCGAGCGTTTCGTTATCTAAAAAGGTATGACCCGGATCGTTCATTCGCCACCTGGCTGTTGTCAATCGCTTCTCACTATTGTATCGACCGGATGCGCAAGCGGAAGCTGGACACCGTCTCCACGGACGTATTACCGGCAGAGATCGTCCCGGACCGGAACGCCCCGAACCCTGAGAAAGAATATCGGGTTCGTGAAAAAGAGGCTTTGATCCAGGAATTGATGAAAGACCTCAAACCCACCGACCGGGCCGCAATCATCCTCCGCTATTGGCATCAATATTCGGAAGTGGAAATTGCAGAAACCTTGGATTTAAGCGTAAGCGCCGTGAAGAGCAGGCTCTTCCGCTCTCGTCAGACTCTGGCAAATTCAATGTTGGCAGCAGAAAATGCGCTTTCGATGAGTGAAAGGAGACCTCATGAGTCACCAGCCTTTTGAGTCCTGGCTTTTATCAGACCAGGCTCTCGATGAGGAACAACAACAAGAGCTGCATATGCATCTGGATCAATGCAAAGAATGCCAGGCTATTTCAAAAGCCTGGTCACAGGTTCAGAATGTGATGACATTGAATGAGACGCCTGACCCTGCTCCAGGGTTCACCCGGCGCTGGCAGGTCCGTTTGTCAATCTATCAGCAAAAACGCCAGCAGCGGCGGATGTGGCTCCTGACCTTTGTTCTTTTTGGCCTTGCAACCTTGATATTCCTGGGCCTGGCAGTGTCGCACCTTTTCAGTACATCATTTCCCTTTGCGTTGAGTCAATTCATCGCCGGGTTTGCACTGTTTGCAGCCAGGGTCAGCCATGCCTGGAACCTGTTTGAATCCTTATCCGGTTCTTTCCCTCTTCTCATCCCTCTGGTGATTTTTGCATTGATCGGTGCCGGTTCAGCAACTCTGACTTTAATGATCACCTGGCTCAGTTCCGTTATCAAACTCTATAAACCTGCTCATGAAGGAGTTGTTGTAAGATGAAAAGAGTAAATAAACTAATCTATATTTTGGCATTCGTGCTAGTTGGGGCATTGATCTTCCCAACCAACGTCCAAGCCGCACCTATTGAAGGCGGCCGTACCATTTTTGGTGAAAGTTTTACCTTGAACAGCGGTGAGATCCTTGACGGTGACTTGAATGTTTTCGGCGGCGTGGTGGATATCCAATCCGGTGCAGTGGTTATCGGGAACATGTTCGTTCTTGGTGGTGTGGTGACCGTTGACGGCACTATCGAGGGTGATCTGACCGCTATTGGTGGGAGTATTTCGCTGGGAAGCAATGCTGTTATTGAAGGCGACCTGACCTCTCCCGCAAGTTATATCAACCAATCTCAAGGTGCAACAATCGAAGGTGATACTATCCAGGGATGGGATATCCCGTGGACGAATATGAATATCCCCGAGATCAATGCTCCCCAGGTGATCAATACACCATCTTTCCGGATCCTCCCCACTTTCACCAGTATCGCTCGCGGCATTGGTGAGTTGCTGGTCCTGGTTGCGCTGGGTGCATTGATGCTCCTGATCATGCCCAGGCCTTCCGAGATAATGACCGATGCATTGATCGCCAAACCCTGGCATATCCTCGGATACGGTGCTCTGACAGCCCTGGTCATGCTTGTCGGTGGTGTGATGCTCGCCCTGACCATTTGTCTGATCCCTATCGTAGTTCTGGTTGGGTTAGTATTCGGCCTGGCAGTTCTCGCTGGCTGGCTGGCCCTCGGGTATGAACTCGGCAAGCGAATGGCTTCCGGCATCTTTAAGACTAGTTGGCATCCAGTTCTGGCAGCAGTCCTGGGTAATCTGGTTCTCTATCTGCTTGCCAGAGGGTTGGGATTGATCCCCTGCCTGGGTGGGTTCCTGGTCTTCATTGCCTCCCTGTTCGGTCTGGGCATGGTCATCGTCACACTTTTTGGTACCAAATCTTATCCCAGGGTTGAACTCGCCGAGAGTGAACAGGAAGTACTAAACGCTGAGGAAGAACCCAAAGTTGAAACAGCAAAGAAGACAACCAAAAAATAAAGCATATTTGAATTAACCGTCAGGTGGTCTTCTTGCGATAAAATTAGAAGACCACCCGATCCACTCCAATATCCAGGTTGTTGTGTTTGAAAGAAGGAATCTATCATGAAGAAACCCCTTATCGCTGCGATCCTCACGCTGCTGCTGGCCAGCCTTGCCTGTTCGGTGAGTAATATTGAGATGAAAACTGTGGATACCCGGGTCGTTGAAATTAACGAGGATTTACCCTCAGACCTGGGTCATACAGAGCTCTCTTTCAGCATGACCGGTGGTACCTTTAACCTCAGCCCCGGGTCCTCCGGACTGGTTAACGGCACAATCACCTACAACGTCGAGAATTGGGAACCTCAATTCACCCGCAGCAATACTGTCTATGAGATCAAACAGGTCAATCCCTTTAGTTTCACCGGGATCCCCACCGGAAACACGATCAACAAATGGGACCTGTCTCTTTCATCGGCTCTGCCGATTGACCTCTCCATTGATGGTGGTGCCAGTGAAAATGAATTCAACCTTACCGGGTTGCAGTTAACGAATTTGAAGATCATCCAGGGTGCCAGTAAGACCAACCTGTGGTTTGATTCCCCCAACCCTCAAACGATGGATGAATTCAGTTTTTCAACTGGTGCATCCTCTGCAGAGCTTGTAGGCCTCGGATATGCCAATTTCAACACCATGTCCTTCTCAGCCGGGGCTGGGAACTATACCCTTGATTTCACCGGCGCACTCTCCCACGATGCCGCTGTGGACATTAAGGCGACCATCAGCAATATCACCATCATCATCCCGGCCGGGATGAAAGCTCAAATCGTCAACCAGGGGACGGTCAGTAATATCAACACCCAGGGAACCTGGCTGATCACCGATCAGACCTACTCTACCCTGGAAGAAGGTTACATTTTGAGCATCAATTTGGAAATGGCTGTGGGTAACGTAACTCTTATTCATCAGGTCCAGGAATGAACCTGATACAAGCCGAGATTTCCTGTTGACAAATAATTCCGTCTATGGTTTAATGTAATTACTCGCTGGCCGGGTGCCCCCCTCACCCGGTCAGTGAGTTTTTAAACCTGAAATTATGTTTTAATTTCCACTAATTTAACGTTTCCTGTTAGAATTATCGTAATTATTTAGTAGAAGCAAGAAAGGGGAAATCCATGTCCGATAAAGTGAAGGTCGCCATATTAGAAGACCATCAATCCACCATTGATGGATATATCCATCGGTTGTCAGATTTTCCCAATATTCAAATTGTAGGCAGCTGCCTCTTCAGCGATTGTTTGTTACAGTTACTGAGAGACAAACCAACTGATATGCTCATTTTGGATATCAATGTCCCCATCAGCGAGAATAATCGGAATATCCAACCCATCCATCAGCTTCTTAATCATTTAAAGGCTGAATTCCCGGATCTGATCATCCTGGTCATATCGATGCATTCCCAAAGGGCAATGATCAAGAATGTCCTTCAAGCAGGAACCAGTGGGTATATTTTAAAAGATGATTATGACAGCATTCGCAACCTGGGGATGATTATTGAAACTTTGGCTAGCGGAGGAAATTTCATGAGCAACCGTGTCAGTGACATCTTCTTCCGCGGCCATGCCGAAGACTTCACCCTAACCCCGCGTGAACTGGAAGTCCTTTCGGTATGTGCGGCCTATCCGGATGAGAGTACGGCTGATCTGGGTGATCGATTGGAGATTGCCAATCCAACCGTCAGGAATTTCCTCCACAAAATCTATTTAAAATTGCAGGTTCATGGACGTACGGCTGCGATTTTAAAAGCGCAGGAAATGGGGCTGATCTCCACTGCCGATTCTCACCCCGTTAATTGATCCGTCCGATCCCGATAAATTCCATTTTCCTTGATATAGCGATAAACGGCAGGAAGCAAGTAATACCGGAAAGCATGGTTCTCAAAAACCCTGCCCCTGATCTGGTGTGCTGAAATTTCCAAAAGCGGCGCGGTAACAAAATGCAGCTTGTCGGGCAACATCGGTAATTCTTCGATAAGATTTGTTAAATCAATCTCATCTCCGGGCCGCCGCATAACCCCAATCCCATCCAGAATCGACAGGAATTCCTCCGGACGATACCATTGCGGTAAATCCTGGAGAGAATCGCCCCCCATCAGGTAGATCAATTCGCAATCAGGATACTCCTGTCGCAGCAACGCAACGGTTTCCACAGCGTAATGCGGTCCTGGCCGATCGATATCCACATGAGAGAGCTTGAACCCATCATCATCACCAATTGCCAATTTAACCATTGCTAACCGGTGTTCCAGCGAAGCAATATCAGATCCCTGTTTGTGAGGGGGATCCGGAGTCAATACCCAGATCGTACAATCCAGATTGAGCTGGTCCCTGGCTTCCGATGCGAGGATCAAATGCCCGACATGTGGTGGGTCAAAAGTACCGCCGAAGATGCCCAGGCGTTTCTTCCCCATGGTTCAATCCTGCCATTCCAGGGCATACTCGCCGATGATGACCGTATCGCCCTCCTCAATACCAGCATCCCTGAGCGCCTGCTCGACACCGATATTTTCCATTAACCGTTGGAAGCGGCGGATAAATTCCCGATGCTCCCAATATGTCATCGCGGCAGCACGTTCAATTGCTTCACCATGAACCACCCAGCCCTCTTCGGTCTTTTCTATGGTAAAAGCTCGAGGGTCTTCCGAAGCACGATAGACCGGCATCGTTCCAACCGCTTCCGGTTCCGGGGCTTCCTCAAGCATGGCATGGGCGCGCCACAGCAATTTATCCACATTCTCGTGGGTCACAGTTGAGACCGGGATCACTTCATATCCCAAACCGGTGATTTCCCGTTCGATTTCCGGCCAGCGCTCACGCACCGAAGGGAGGTCCATTTTATTGAAAGCCACGATTTGCGGTTTATCGGCGATCTTCTCATCAAACAAAGCCATTTCGCTGTTGGTCTGGGAAAAATCAGAGATGGGATCCTCTGCCAGGCCGTCCAGCATGTGGATCAGGACCCGTGTACGCTGGACATGGCGCAGGAAAGCGAACCCCAATCCCACCCCTTCATGCGCGCCTTCGATCAAACCCGGGATATCCGCCAGGACCATGATGGTGTCCTTATCCATGGAAACCACGCCCAGATTTGGTGAAAGGGTGGTGAATGGATAATTGGCAATCTTGGGTTTAGCATTGGAAACCACCGCCAACAGGCTTGATTTACCGGCATTGGGTACACCGACGATCCCAATATCGGCGATCATTTTCAATTCCAGGCGAAGGGTCTTCTCCTCCCCAGGCTCACCTTTTTCCGCCATACGGGGTGCCTGGTTGCGGCTGGTGGCATAATGCTGGTTACCGCGGCCCCCTCGGCCGCCCTTGGCAACCACAAGCTGCTGGTAATCATCAACCAGATCACCCAGGAGGTCTCCGGATTGGGCGTCATAGACCAGCGTCCCAGGCGGCACATTGATGATCAGATCCTGACTGGATTTGCCGCTCATATTGTTTGGCCCGCCGGGTTTGCCGTCATTAGCAACATACCGGGAACGATGGCTGAAATCAAACAACGTGTTCAGTTTGGGGTTAACCTCAAGGATCACGTTACCGCCCCGGCCGCCATCCCCCCCATCGGGACCGCCGTGTGAAACGTATTTTTCGCGGTGGAAATGGACCATCCCATCCCCGCCGCGGCCAGATTGAACAAAAATCTCTGCTTCATCAAAAAACATAGGACTGTCCGCTCTTTTTATCTAATCGCTAATTTCCAAACCAGCCATTAATCTTACCGTATAAAAAACAAATCGGGATCGTCCAGTGACGATCCCGATATTTCTGGATTAAAAATGAGTTACTTACCAAATTTTTTCTTGAGAATGGATTTGAGCGTAGGTTCACCAATCTCCTGCAGTTCATATCGCACACGTTGGATTGGTTTATTGATCTTGATGATCCGGGTCAGGTCAATGGGCGTGCCGCTGACAACCAGGTCGACATCGGCCCTGTTAATCGTCTCTTCAAGGTCATGCATCATTTCCTCGCCATACCCCATTGCCGGCAGGATCGGCCCGGTGTTGGGGTATTTCTCGTAGGTCGCTTTGATCAAATCAACGGCATAGGGTCGGGGATCAACAATTTCACCAGCACCAAACCGCCGGGCTGCAACAAAACCGGCGCCATAAGCCATTTCGCCATGGGTCAGCGTAGGGCCATCCTCTACAACCAGAACCCGCTTGCCGCGGATCGCCTCGGGATTGTCCACAAATAAGGGGCTGGCTCCTTCAATCACCACAGCGTCCGGGTTGAGAGCATAAAGGTTATTACGCACCGTGATGACATTCTCCGGATTCGCCGTGTCCACTTTGTTGATGACGAAGACATCTGCCATCAGGACATTGGTCTCACCGGGATAATAACGAAGTTCATGGCCGGGGCGATGCGGGTCTGCAACGACGATCAACAGATCCGGCACATAGAACGAAAAGTCATTATTCCCGCCATCCCAGAGGATGATATCCACTTCTTTTTCAGCTTCGCGCAGGATCGCTTCGTAGTCCACACCGGCATAGACGATCACCCCATTGTCCAGGTGTGGTTCATATTCTTCGCGTTCCTCAATCGTGCATTCGTTCTTGTCCAGGTCGCTGTAGTTAGCAAAACGCTGCACTTTTTGTTTGACCAGGTCGCCGTAGGGCATGGGATGCCTGATAGCAGCCACTTTATAACCCATATCGCGCAGGATCAGGGAAACCCGGCGCGTGGTCTGGCTCTTGCCTGAACCTGTCCGAACGGCACAAACAGCCACAACGGGTTTAGTGGATTTGATCTGAGTATTATTAGTGCCCATCAGCCGGAAATCAGCACCCGTTGCATTTACAATTGCAGCCTTATGCATCACATATTCGTAGGGCACATCGCTGTAGGCGAAAAGGACCTGGTCGATCTTCTCATCTTTGATCAGTCTGACCAGCTCGGTTTCGGGGTAAATCGGGATACCTGCGGGGTAAAGTTCACCGGCCAATTCGGCGGGATATTTTCGGCCTTCGATGTTGGGGATCTGGGTTGCGGTGAAAGCGACGACCTCATAATCCTTGTTGTCACGGTAGAAAGTGTTGAAATTATGAAAGTCTCGGCCGGCGGCCCCCATGATAATGGTTCGAATTCGTGCCATGGAAAAGTGTACTCCTTATCTGATAATCAGGTTGGTTAACGAAACGGGCATCTTTACATCATGTTGGGAGCTTCGATGCCCAGCAAATTCAGACTGGTTCCAATTACCTGTTTGGCAGCCGCTACCAGGCGCAGCCGGTAAGCACGCACTCTTGGGTCGGCATTCAATACCTGACAGGTATTATAAAAATCGTTGAAGGCTTTCGCCAGATCAAATGCCAGGTTGGCGATCACCAATGGACGTAAATCTTCGGCTGCCTTCTGAACATCCACCGGCAGACGGGTCATCAATTCGATCAGGTCAACTTCGGATTTTTCAAGGTCGCCAGGAAAATCAACTTCAGCAGGCAATTCCATCCCGGCTTTGCGCAGGATGCTGCCGGCCCGCACATGAGCATATTGAATATACGGCGCAGCCTGGCCGTTGAAATCCAATGCGGCATCCCAATCAAAGGTGACAACCTTGGTGTTGTCCCGTGAAAGCATGGTGTATTTCAATGCCCCAAGCGCAACGGCCTGAGCGATGGCATCCTTGGACTGTTCGGAGAGTTCGGGGTTTTTCTGTTCCACGATCGCCTTTGCCCTACTGGTCGCTTCAGCCATCAGGTCGTCAAACAGAACGACTGTGCCTTCACGCGAAGCCATTGTGACGTTTCCAGGCAGGTTGACCAGTTCATAAGCCAGGTGATAGAGTTTATCCGCCCAATCATAGCCAAGCAATTCAAGGGTCTTGAAGATTTGCTTCAAATAAAGCGATTGACGGACGTCGATCACATAGATCGAACGGTCAAGGTTATATTCGTTGAATTTCCGGATTGCAAGCGGTAAATCCTTGGTGGCATACAATGAAGACCCATCAGACCGCAGGATCACCAGCACCCGGTATTCGTCTTCTGTTCCGAGTGTGGCATCGAGGTCAATGAATACGGGTTCATCCGGGCGCTCATCCTGGGCCAGACCATCCTCGATCATTTTTTCAACCAGAACAACACCCGGTTCTTCAACTTCACTCTCGAAATAGATCTTATCGAAATGTTCTCCGAGCATGTCATAGATCTGTTCGAAACCTTCCAGGGACCACTGGCGGGTCTTCTTCCAGAGTTCCACAATTTCAGGATCCCGGGCATTCCAACGGGCATAGAGTGCCCGGACTTCGGCTTCATTTTCCGGTTCCTGGAACAGGCGGTCTGCTTCGGCATAGATATCATTCATCCAGTGAGTTCTTGTTTTCACCAGGCTGCTCGCCGTTGTGGTTCTTGAGGTAATTCCACATCCATTTCACAACGTGCAAACCGATATCGCCCAGATAATTGGCACGGATCACATCGTATCCGGCAAATTCCAGGATCCGGCAAACACTCCCGCCCAGGATCACATTACGCAAATGGCCGACATGGAAAGATTTATGTGTGTTGGGCTGTGAGTATTCGACCATCACGGTCTCACCCTTATCAGCGCCTTTGCCGTAATCACCATCCTCAGAAAGGACGGTATCCACAACCCGCCGGGCATATTCAGCGGTTGAGAAATAAATGTTCAAATAGCCTTTAACCGCTTCAATATGGGAAAAACCTAATGATCCGGCTTCCAGGTGCTGCTGCAACCTATCTGCCAGTTCCTGGGCGCGCTGTGGGACGTTCACTTTCTTACCAGACCGTGCTTCCCCGGCAGCGACCGGAAATAACGGCACGGCCAGTCCCCACTCTCCGCTGAAAGGGATCTGCCTGAATTCAATATTGGGATCAACAATCCCTTCAGATTCCAGGAATGATTTTATTCGTTTTTCAAGAAGTTCTTTTTCTTTTTCAAACATGCATTCTCTTTTTATGATGGGACAAATTCAGAGCGTATTATAACATCTCATCTTGACAGGATCAAAAGCGAAAGTCGAATTCGCACCATCATTAATTGAAATAGTGACCCGGACATCGCTGGTAACGATCGTCATTGTCAAGATAATCGAAACGATTTCTCGGAATATCCCATCGGCGTCTTTCAACCAGACCGTTTCGGAGCATCTGCCAGCCAGTTTTTTATCGCAGTCTCCTTTGCTAAAGCGCAAAGCGGGAGTGATATCCACTCCCGCTTATTATTCTAATCCATAGCGATGCAAAAGTCCTGAGACTTACTCCATACTATTGAGCTGCGCCATCAGACGACTTTTACGGCGAGCGGCGTTATTTTTATGGATAATGCCTTTTGCAGCAGCCCTGTCCAATGCCTGAATGGCAACCATAGTCACCGTGCGAGCGTCTTCCATTTCACCGGTTTCAATAGCAGCCTGAGCATTTCGAATGGCGGTACGAGTGCTGCCGCGATACACACGATTGTGGACCCGTCGTTTCTCGTTCTGACGATTTCGTTTGATTTGCGATTTAATATTTGCCAAGATCTATCCTCCAAAAACTTACTGGATCAAACCATCAATAATCACGAAGAATTATTTTACCTGACCCATCAAATTTTGTCCAGTCAGATTTAATGCCCTTTTTCTGATTCTTCCAACTGCAGCTTTTCAATATACGATTTGATATCCGGGACCGCCGTTAACTTTTCATAGAAGAAGTTATTGACAACGTTGATCACTTCCGCCCGGGCCGCTTCCGCCTGACTGCTTAATTCATCATAAGTATCCTGGTTCTGGATGGCATCGCGGAATTTCAGGATCTTGGAAACGATTTCGACTTCACGAGCATCTTCCATCACCCTGATCACCTCCATTATCAAATCCTCTGCCTGCTGGATCAACTGTTCTTCCTTGAATGCAGCTTTGGAATGAATGGCATCGTCCACAGTACGGATGAGCGACCAGACCTGGTAAAGCATGGTAGTTGGTTCGTCAAATAGTTCCCGCAGGTAGACGGCTTCCTCATAGCGGCCGGTCAACCGGAAGATGTTATACATCCGCTTGGCTGCTTTGCCATAATTGAGATGCTTGGTCACATATTTGCGGACTTCCCCTTCCAGGGCTTTCACATAATCATCCAGGGCATCTGCACTGACGTGCTGGGCCAGCTTGGAAAAGATCGGGACGGATTCTGCCTGCAGGTAGACCTCCTGGAAATACGGATCCAGGTAACCATCCAATGGCGTGATGGACCCATCCGGGGCTTCCCAGGTGACATCGAGCATATTGCTGGCATTTGCCAGCGTCCCGCGGATCGGGTCCGCCACGACCCAGTCCAACTTGCACCAGCCGGGGTTACAGGCCGCTTCTTCCCAAAGGATCTCCATCGGCTTCCCATCCGGTGTGAACCCGACTTTCTTGCCGTCTTCAATCTCATCCGGGTTCCAGGAAATGGGAGAACCGGCCGAAAGTGTCGCTTTCCCTTTGACAAATTCGGAAGGGTAAGACCCCATCTTAATTTCAATGAGCTGATAGGTCGGCCCTTGCCGGAAGGAGAGCGCTTTGTCTTTCATGATCTCCGTCAGAATCTGGCAGGCTTCTTCCCTGGTTGGCGCGATAATATTGACCCTTTCAAAATAGTCACAATCGCCCGGGTATTTTTGGATCTTGGATTGGGCGGATGAACCGGATAACGCCAGAGCAGTCTCAACTTTTCCTGGGATGTCTTCAAACTCAACGATCTTCCCGATCTTGCGGAAATAATCCAGCCGGGTCGGGCTGAAATCCAGCATGGCGATATTCTGCCCGAATACGCCGGTACGTTCATCGAATGTGATCTCATTGCTGTCCTTGGCTTTTTGGATCGCATCCATCCAGGCAATTGCCTCTTGCTCGTCCAGTTCGATATTAAACCGCTGAGCGGAATCAATGACTGTTAAAGGTCTTCTCGGGAATAACGTTCTGCCATCAGATATGCCTCCTGGTTCTGGAATATACCTACAGGATACAATAATCGAAACCGGCAAGTCAAGAACGGGTATTTTATTGAGAGAGGTGGCGATTAGGACGTCCCGGATGGATTCCTATCCGGCCTGATGCCGCTTTATGGTAAAAAGTTGTATAATACGAATCCATTATCATGGAACCAGGTTGGCCGGATGGCCGCGGGTCTTTTGACCCGAGGAAAGTCCGCACACCGCAGGGCAGCACGCCGGGTAACGCCCGGAAGCGCGTAAGCGTTTGGAACAGGACCACAGAAAGCAAACCGCCCTCTTTTCGAGGGTAAGGGTGAAAGGGTGGCGTAAGAGACCACCGGCGGGTGCAGCAATGCACCCGGCCAGGCAACCCCCGTGTGGTGCAAGGTCAAGCAGGAGAGAAGCCTTCGGGCGGGAACGGCCCGTTTCCCAATCATCTCCGGGTAGACTGCTGGAGCTGGCGGGTAACCGTCAGCCTAGATAGATGGCCATCCAGGCGGTGTCCCCGCCGGACAGAATGCGGCTTACAGGCCAGCCTGGTTATTTATAAATTCTGAAAGCCTAGAGATACCCTGACGGGGTGTCTCAGCAGCTAATTTTTGTAAGTTTTATAATTTTTATTTGGATTCTACAAATCCCGCAACCTGGATTTAGGATCTTATCCAGCGCAAAACCCACAAATGCGAACGCCAGCCCGGTGATCAGCACCAGCATGATCGGTTCCAGCACCCAGAAATAGTTGCCCCAGAAAGTCCCCTGATTCAACGCCATATTGATCACCTTGCCCCAGGTCGGCAGGTAAGGCGAGGCCACACCCAGGTAAGCCAGGGTCGCTTCCAAAAAGACGAAACTCGGTACTGAGATCACCAACTGCGGCACCATCACCTGGATGATCCGGGGCAGCATGTATTTAAAGATGATCCGCCAGTTGGAAGCCCCATAGGCCATGGCAGCTTCAATATAAGGCGCTTCTTTGAACTGCATGAACATCGCCCGGTATTCCTTGAGGGAATTACCAAAGATGTTCATCAGGATCATGATCCCGAGTATCACCCAGATCGATTTGGAATACAGAATGAACACCAGGATCGCAATCGGCAAGGCGGGTAAGGTGATATTAATTTCCGTGATCCGCTGCAGGACATCATCTACCCAGCCCCCATACCAGGCGCTGATGGCTGCGATCAGGATTGTTGTGGTGGTGGTCAGGATCGCCCCGATGATGCCGAATGTCAGCGCAACCGGCGTCCCCCACAACATTGCGACGGTTAAATCCCTGCGCAAGGAGTCGGTACCAAACAGGCCATAGACCTTGCCATGGAACGCTCCCCGTACATCCAGATCTGCCCCCGGTTCAAAGACGATCCCCAACACCTGCAGGGTGTACTGTCCCTTTTCCGGTTTTTCGAGGTCGGTTGCGGGGTCACCCATCAACTTCTGGATCGCTTTGGGATTGTTGTTGCTGACCAGTTCAATATCCTCGTAAGAGAGGATATAGCCCAGACGGTCGGTCGCGGTGAAATTCTTGATGGTATGCTCAACGCCATCCGGCGTGGTCAGGATCAAGGTAACGAACGGCGCTTTTTCATCATAAAGTGTGTCGAAATAAATGACAAAGTCCTGGGGAAACACGTCCGCGGTGAAATCAAAAGCGAAACTCATGCGAATATC
Source organism: uncultured Chloroflexia bacterium (assembly GCA_963741015.1). Lineage (GTDB taxonomy): Bacteria > Chloroflexota > Anaerolineae > Anaerolineales > Anaerolineaceae > Brevifilum. Next base: position 191,502 of record CAVUGP010000009.1, read on the forward strand.
GGTCATATCATTCTTCATATCGACCCGTTCTTCACTGAACGTCACGCCTTTGGTCGCTTCCTGCGAGTTGAAGACAATGGATTCAGGCCATTTTTCCCTTCGGAAAAGGTTTGTCCACGATGGCCGGGCGAGTTTGGGTGCCAGCAGCCATCCCTCAGAATGCCAGTAATCCACCGCTTCGTGATAAGGTATTGCAATTACTGTATATGACGCGACCCCGATCAGGAAAACGATGATGAATAGCCCGACCGCAGCCATTGGATATTTCAATATCTGTTTTCGAACCTCTGTGAATATGTTACCCAGAAAGCTGGATTTTTTTACTGAGGCCGATACTTCGCCTGCGCCTTCCTCGATCTCCAATTCTTTTGTAAAGAACTGGTTCGCAGGCTTGTAAGTCAGCGTTCTATCTTTCTTTTTGAAAAGATTCCAAATGCTTTTAAAGAAATTATGCATCCTGACCGAATGCATTCGCACGGCAGTACCGCGACCGGAGACCCTGACGCGCGGATCGATGATGGCATAAACAACATCCAGCAGGATCACACTTATCCCCAGCAGATAGGCAAAGAGCACAACAATTCCAACGACCACCGGCCGGTCAAACGCATAGATTGCACTCAGGAAAAGATTACCTATACCAGGCCAGTTGAAAAGCCTTTCCAGCGCAATCGCGCCCTCCCAGAAGCTGATCAGCATCATGGCAAAACTGGTGATAACCGAAGGCAGGGTCGGCCGCAGCAGGTACCGCCGGCGGATCATCCTTTCCGGCAGGCCTTTGGCTTTCGCCAGCTCGACATAGTCCTCACCGGAATGGACGATGAAAAATGTCCGCCAGGTGTAGACGCCCTGGAAGAACACGCTCAGAATGACCGCCATCACCGGCAGCACCATATGTCGGCCAATTTGCAGAGCATATTTGATCGGGTCATCCGGGACGGCCCCATCAAAAAGTCCCTTAAACGGCAGGATGTGCAATTCCAAAGCAAAGATCGCCAGCAGGATCACCCCATGCACCCAACTGGGCGCGGAGGATATCGGTGTCAGTGATGCCAATAATCGGTCCCAAAACTTGCCGCGACGCGTGGAAAGCATCATCGCGATCCCCAGGCAGCTAAAGAACAGGAACACATCCGCAGCCCCCACCAGAAGCAAGGTGTACGGCATCCGGTCAAAGATCACATTTTTTACCAGCATGGATTCACGATCCAATGAAGTTAACCGTTCGGCATTCCCCCATTGAAAAGTCACACCGTTGAACCACCAACGTGCGGTCCGGATCGCAAACGGTTCGTGAAGTCCCATTTGTTCTTCCAGCGTCCACTGCAATTGCGCAGCTGCCTCGGTGCGCTCATCCGGCGCCATATCATCAAAATATCCCGCCAGCCCATACCCCAGGATCATCTCCGAGATCTGGCCTTTCATAACGTCATCGACATAGCCGCCCAGGTTGACAATCATCAAGGTCAGATATAGACCCACACCAACAGTGACCAACACCGTCAGGATCCGAACAATGCTGTATCGAAATATCCGGCTCAAGGTTTTCCGGAAAGTCTTGAACGAGAACGATTTCTTCTCTTTAGGTGGGTTCTCTTCGGCGAAGAGCGGGCCTGAACTCATAAGAGGCAAACTCCAATTGGGGATCTTTTTCGTCACACAAAAAGTATCGTTGCGGGATGAACAATGGATTAACACCTGGGAACTGTGAGATGATTAATCGATCAAACTATTGTAATACGATTAACCAGGGTCGTTGAGGGACAGAGGGTTAATTATGGATTAATGGTCAGGTTTCAATAAATAAACATCAATACAAATATATGGAAATTTTATCAATTATAAAATTATGGATCACAAAGAAAAATCAACGATCAAAGATGTCTCTTATCAAATTTGCCCACATATTGATTTTAAGTCCTGCTTCTTTATATAATTAAGTATGCCGCAAACGATTTATACTGTGGGGCATAGCAATCTTTCTTTTATGAAGTTCATCGGATTATTAGAGGCGCACAACATCACTCACATCATCGATATCCGCAGCATCCCCTATAGCCGAAGAGCTCCCTGGAGTAATAAATCGCGCCTGTCGGAATTGGTAAGACCATTCAAGATCCGTTATACCTACCTCGGGCATAAACTTGGTGGAAAGAAACAGAATATCGAACAGCTATCAAAACAACAAGGGGTCACCCCTGAAGACATTTACGAGCAAGCGATCCAGGTTCTTCTACAGCTCTCCCTGAAGGATAATATCGTCCTGCTCTGTGCGGAAAGCGACCCCGCTAACTGCCACCGCCAACATGTCGTTGCTCAAACACTTTTGAAAACCGAAATAAAAGTCGTCCACATTCTCAAAGATGGCAGCCTTAAGGATGCCTGGAGAGAAATAGCCCCTCCCAAACAACCTGAACTTTTCTGATTTAACTCTGCAATAAATTCTTAATTGCACGGATTTATATACATAAAACAATATTAGTAAATCAAGTGAGGTCAGCATGAAAAAACCAACCCGGTTATTTTTCTTAACAATCAGCATGTTATTGATCCTGGTCACGTCCAGTTGCAACTTCCCCTGGCGGGCCAATGTTGCCATCACGGTCACCAGCCCCCAGGACGGCCAATCGGTCGTGATTGGTGAAGAGACCAGGATCATATCCCTGGCGACTGCATCCAAAGGGGTCAAATCGGTTGAGCTTTATATCAATGGTGAATTATTGGAAACCGCCACACCTGCAGATGGCACTCCCCGGGAATTTACCGCCGACCAGCCCTGGACACCGAGCCAGGAAGGGAATATTATCGTTTCGGTGGTTGCATATGATACCAAAGGAAGGTCTTCTGACCCGGTTAGTATTACCCTTCAGATCGTTCAATCAATCAGCGATATCTCCGTGACACCCACCGTCACAGTTACACCAGAGGGCCTGGACCAAACTCAGACAGCACAGGTGGGATGCACCAACCAGGCATCGTTCGTTTCCGATGTAACCATCCCGGCGAATTCATACCTGACCGCCGGCTCCAACTTCACCAAGATTTGGCGAGTCCAGAACACCGGCACCTGTGATTGGATCGGGTACCAGTTCATCCATGCCAGCGGCGACCTGATGGGTGCCAGTTCTCCTCAGGCCATCCCAATGGTTACCGCAGGTTCAAATGCCGATCTCAGCGTGGATATGACCGCCCCAGCATCGCCCGGCACTTATTCCGCCACCTGGCGGATTCGCGCGGCGGATGGTTCAATCTTCGGGCCTGAGCTTTCCGTTATGATCATTGTCCCGCAGAACCCGACCAACACTCCCAACCCTACTGCAACCTTCACCGCGACCCCTACGATGACGCTTACAATGACACCCACCAATACCGCGACCACTGCGCCGATCTCAGTAAGCCAGGAAGGGGACCAGCTCTCACTCAGCGGCGGCAGTACAGTCAACACAACGGTGAACTGCCCGGCAGGTTCGGTGGTGGTTTCCGGCGGTTATGCTGCCAATGACGGCGTCCGTGTTTGGCATTCCATGAAGGACGGCAACGGTTGGCGGGTTTTCGCCACAAATACTACCGGGTCTTCCAAGCTGGTTAATATTTACGCAGTTTGTCTCCATAATTCAGGCGGCTCAAGCAACCTGCAGTTGAGCCAGCAGAATGCAAATGCCAACACCTGGACTCAAATCATCGCTGCCTGTCCCTCAGGGTCAGTGGTCACAGGTGGTGGATGGGTGATCGGCACCAATACGGATATCTCGATTTATAACTCATCGAAATCGGACAACGGTTGGCAAATCTATATCAATAATGCCGGCGGTGCAACGCCTTTGATCAATGCCTATGCAATTTGTTTGTCAGGCGCATCCGGATCCACCCAATTGATCAGTGACACCAGCGGGGTTATCCCACCCGGGGATGTTGAACACCTGGCCATGTCCTGCCCGGGTGGAAGTTACGTGACGGGTGGTGGTTTCGCCGTGAACACCGGTGCAACGGTTTATAACGAATCGATCACCGGCAACGCCTGGAACGTGTATGCCCGGAACAATACGGCATCTGAAAAATTGCTCTATGGATACGGCATTTGTTATTCACCGTAAACAGACAAAACCTCCAGAGTTTTTAAGGTGCAGCCTCTCATACGGCTGCACCTTTTTTATTGAGCGCCCGGGGTTCTGGGTATAATTAGGTCACTTCAAAGAAAAAGAGGCTTTCATGAACAATAATCAAGTATTCGTACCTGCCATTATCCAAAAAATCCGCATGGCATCCCAGGCAGAGATCATTCAACCCGTTGAGGTTGACAGCACCAGTGCTGAAAATGAACTGGTTTTTTTCATTAAACCCGAGCTGCTGGATGTTGCAGACGACAGCAAGATCCTCAACAGCCTGGACCTCATCAAGAACAAATTCAAAGAATTCCAGGTCACAATCGCAGGAGCGGCAATCGTGCCGGGTGAGGTCCTTGAAGCACATGAGATCATGAACCGCCATTACGGCTTCATCAACCAGCTCTCCCGGTTAGCATCGACCATGATCGACGCGGACACCCGGTCAGCAATGTTTGCCAAGCTGGGGATTGAGGATAATGGGAAGCATCAGATCCTGGGAGGCCATGAATTCCTGAAATATTTTAATAGCGATCTGGATACCCTCTCCAAAGTCTGGTTCGCCCAGGAAGCGAAGAAACTCCGCAGTGGATTTTATTTCATTGAAGATACGGTCAATGGCCAGCCGATCATTTTGGTGAACGGTTTCCATCCCTCACAGTTAGCGCATTTCACTCGCAAAGACCACCGGATCGTCCTGATGCTGCTGCACACCGATACGGATTGGGAAGCAATGAAATTCGACCTGGTGGGTGACACCTTCCCGGAGCGTGCAAATCCCAATTCGATCCGAGGGATCATTTATTCCGACCCTGAACGGTTTGGCCAGTCTGAAGTGACCATCAACACCAACGGTGTCCACCTCTCAGCCGGACCCTATGAAGCCGCTTTCGAGGTTGTCAACTTTTTCGGCAACCTGCTGGACCTCGATCCTGAAAAAACTCCGCCCCTCGCCATTGAACGCACGATGGCTGCCGGCATGCCGCAGGAACAGGCGCTCTCCCTGCTGGACAACCCCGCCGTTGATGACGGCGACCTGTTCTCTGATACCGAGAATATGAATACTTCCAAAGCAGTTAAATTTGCCATGGAGCACCTATCAGAATAAAAATCAACTCATCTCTCGCCTACCAAGGATGATTATGGAACCCGTTCAAAACTCCAATCTTTATAAAGAAATCCATCAGCAGCCAGATGTGATCCGGAAGCTGGTTAGCCGACCCCAGGATAATATCCAGGCATTGGCCGAAGAAGTCCTGGCCCGGGGGATCCGGCATGTTTTCATCGCCGCGCGCGGTACCAGTGATAACGCCGGTCGCTATGCGAAATATTTATTGGGTGCACACAACCATTTGGATGTCAGCCTGGCTACACCGAGCCTGTTCACCATTTACGACCAGCCCCCCAACCTAAAAGACAGTCTTGTATTAGGGATCAGTCAGAGCGGGAAAAGCCCGGACATTGTTTCGGTTCTCGCAGAAGGTAAAAAGCAAGGCGCACTCACCGCCGCCATTACCAATATTCCTGAGTCTGACCTCGGAAATGCCGCCCAAATCGTTCTGGACCTGCAGGCTGGTGAGGAACACTCATTGGCTGCAACTAAAACCTACACCACGCAGTTAACGACCCTGGCTTTGCTTTCAACTGCCCTCAACCCTAACCCTCAATTTGTGGAAGATCTGAAAATGCTTCCCGAAAAATTGGCAGGCGTTTTCGGGATTGAAGGCCATGTTTCCAGCCTGGTGGAACGCTATCGGTACATGGATCACTGCGTCACGATCGGCCGGGGTTTTAATTACGCGACGGCATTCGAGTTTTCGCTGAAATTAAAAGAACTCACTTATACGATCGCGGAACCCTATTCCAGTGCGGATTTCCTGCACGGACCTGTCGCACTGGTTGACCGTGGATTCCCCGTTTTTGTGATCGCTCCCAGCGGGAAGATGGTACCTGAGATGATCTCCCTGGTCAGGAAAGTACAGCAGCGCATGGCAGAGATCGTGATCGTCAGCGACCAGCAGGAAATCCTGGGGTTGGCAAATCATAAAATGCAGCTGCCATCCGGGATCCCTGAATGGTTGTCACCTATCCCGGCCATTGTCCCCTGCCAGATGTTCGCCATGTACCTGGCGTATTCCCGTGGGTTTGACGTTGACCAGCCGCGCGGGTTGAATAAAGTGACTGAGACCTGGTAAAACCCTCAAAAAGATAAAATCCCCGGCTGCGCCGGGGATTTTTTATTCCAATTAACTTACATCATGCAAAATCAATAACTCAAGACTGCGTTTTGGCACATGATGGACATCCTGTTCATCGCGATAATAGGTTGTGATTCCATCATCACCCAAAGGCTCCGTGACCACAGTTTCGGCCGGTTTCCCCAGCGCCAGGACCAGCAGGATTTCATATCGTTCCGGGATCGCCAGAACATTCCGCAGTCCCTTCGCCTGGAAGGAAGCGATCATACAGCCGCCGAGTCCCAATTCGGCCGCACCGAGCATGATGGTTTGGGCTGCAATCCCGTAGTCCACACCGAAATTTTGCTTGATCTCAGTGTCTCCCAGAATGAGAATATAGGCTGCCGGACGTTCACCTTCTGCCGGACCGCTCCAATCCTTAAGGGCGCCAGCCCAGGCCAGGTTCTTGAAAATGGCATCATTCATTTCCGGTGTGTTGCTCAGCCAGAATTTCAAAGGCTGCATATTACTGCCGGTGGGTGCATACTGGGCCAGAGTAATTAATCCGTACAAGGTTTCCGCACTAATCGCAAAATCCTGGTCGAACCGGCGGTAACTGCGGCTTTTTTGGACGAGCGTTTTCATATCCATTTGATTTTCCTCAGGCAATCGTGATCTCATCATTCAAATAAACGTCCTGGATCGCATTCAGGATTTCGATCCCGTCCTTCATCGGCTTCTGAAAGGCTTTACGACCACTGATCAATCCCATGCCGCCGGCCCGTTTATTGATCACGGCCGTCCGGACAGCCTGCGCCAGGTCGTTTTTACCTGATGACCCGCCTGAGTTGATCAATCCAATCCGGCCCATATAGTTATTGATCACCTGGTAACGGGTCAGATCAATTGGGTGTCCGGTGGTGAGTTCAGTGTACATCTTTTCGTTGAGATAACCATAATCGGACTCCGATGCCAGCCGGATCGCCTTGAAACCTCCATTGACCGTTGGCTGCTTCTGTTTGATGATATCAGCTTCAATGGTCGCGCCAAGATAGTTGCCCTGCCCGGTCATATCCGCGGCGGCTTCATAATTGACGCCGTCCACGATAAAAGCCTCATTGCGCAGGTAACACCAAAGGATCGTGCCCAATCCCAATTCATGTGCCCGTTTAAAGGCGTTGCTGACATTGACAATTTGCCGCCGGGATTCTTCCGAACCAAAATAGATCGTCGCGCCGACCGCAACCGCACCCATATCAAACGCCTGCTCCACTGAAGCAAAGAAAACCTGGTCGAAGGTATTGGGATAACTCAGCAATTCGTTATGGTTGAATTTAAGAATAAAGGGGATCTTGTGGGCATATTTCCGCGCCATCACGCCTAATGTGCCCAGCGTGGATGCCACCCCATTGCAGCCGCCTTCAATAGCCAGTTTGATGATGTTTTCCGGGTCAAAGTAGATTGGGTTTGGGGAAAACGCCGATCCTGCGGTATGCTCTACGCCCTGGTCCACCGGTAGAATAGAAAGGTAACCGCTTCCGCCCAGGCGTCCGTGGTCAAATAGCTGCTGCAGGTTGCGCAAGACCGGGATCGACCGGTCGCTGGACGCAAAAACTCGGTCCACAAAATCCGGACCTGGCAGGTGGAGTTGTTCTTTGGGGACTGTCTTGGAAACATGAGTTAACAAGTCCTGTGCTTCAGCGCCTAACAAGGATTCAATTTTCTCTAAATTCATCATCATGTCCAAAATTCCTTTCACTGAACTGGATTTCGCGTTTGATGCAATTAATTGCCAAGTAATTATTTTAAAGTCGAATTTAGCTTAATTATAGCCTGATGGAATTGTTAATCCAAAGCTCAGTGCATTTATATTGTTTATTTTCAAATCTATCGAACAGATCAGTCTCATTAGCCAATGAATACTCTGCACTTGCCGGGGTTGTTGTTTTTAATATAAAATGGAAATATCATCGTTCCCCACTCAATAGCATGAACAAACTCATAAACGAATAATGAGAATCGTGAGCTCGGTACCTGTTGAAATCGTTCCACTTCTTGTTTAATAACAGTGTCAAAAATATTCAATCGCTCGTTCGAGGAGGAACCCATGAAAAAGTCTATAATTCTTATTCTCAGTTTGGTCGTTTTGATCTCCCTCAGTCTTTCAGCCTGTCAATTCGGTGTCGTCAGGGAAGAGTCAAGCAATGAAATCATTGCCCAGACAATGGTCGCCCTGGCCTTCACTCAAACTGCCATTGCTGAATCGGAACAGACCAGCGGTTATGGAAACCGAAGCACCTCCTGCAGCTGAGGAAACGATGTCCGAAGAAGCCGCTACCATTGAGGAGACAGAAGCGCCAACCGTTGAAGTTGTTCACAATCTGGCACCCAGCGAACCCGGCTGGATCAACAAGTGGTTCTATGACACCAACTCCAGCGTCAATGCCGGCAAGGGTTATGTCAACGGCGGAGACGATTTCGTTGCTAACCTGTTTGAACGTCCCTTCACCGAAACCGAAATGGTCTATCGGCCTGACATTGACATCAACAAGACCGAAATGTCCGAAGACAGCAACTTCTATTATGTCACCATCTATCTCAACGGTCAGAATCCCAGCGGCGGTTTACAGGGCATTTATGGGATCGAGATCGACTGGGACCGCAACGGCCGCGGTGACCTGTTGGTGATCGCCGACCACCCATCCTCAACCACTTGGGATATCGCCGGTGTCAGCGCTTACAAAGATCCCAACCACGATGTGGGCGGCACCTCGATCATGCGGCCCGATGCCAGCTACAATGGAGACGGCTACGAGCAGGTGGTCTTCTCCATGGATGTCCTGGACGATCCTGATATGGCCTGGGCACGCGTTGACCTCTCCACGCCACCCAGTATCACCATCGCCTTCAAAAAATCCCTGACCGCCGGTTACGGCACATTTGTCTGGGGCGTCTGGGCGGCTGAGAGTTTGCTTGATCCCGCTCTGATTGACCTGCACGACAACTTCACCCAGGCGGAGGCCGGTTCGCCTTACCTCAACCATTCAACCTACCCATTAAAAGCCATCAATCTGGTTGATAATACCTGCCGGGAGACTTATCTCTTTGAAGCCACCACGCCCATCCCCGGACTGTGTTATATTCCCGAACAACCAACCCCTCAACCCTCGCCAACCGCGACGCCTACTACAACCCCGACAACACCTCCACCACAACCTGTCACAATTTATGGAGTCGCATTTGATGATACTAATGATGATGGGAACCGGGACACCGGAGAAGGGCTCACATACTATTCAGTTACGATTTCAGCCCATCCAAATTCCTGTACGAATGCCGCAGTCAGGACGACAACTGCAAAATCATTCAACTTTACCGGTTTGGACGCTGGCACTTATTGTGTGAAGATCACTGGTGGCAGCTCAATGACAACTCCTTCACAATACACTTTCACACTTGCACCAGGAGCATCACAATACGTTGAGTTCGGTTTTTACGTCGTCCAATAATCGAATAGAAACCAAATCAGGACGAAAAGGCGCCTTATCCCAGGCGCCTTTTCTTTTCGTTTGATCTCTTTGCTCAATATGCGTCAATCAGTTCGTAATAGCTATTGATCAAATGATCAATTAGAAGAATGTAAAAAAACCAATCCAGATAAAACATACACTTGCCGGGGTAAATGTTTTTAATATAAAATGGAAATAGCATCGTTCCCCTCTCAATGGCATAAACAAACTCATAAGCGGACAGTAAGAATCGTGAGTAGGGTACCTGTTGATTTCCTCCCGATTCTTGTTTAATAAGAGTGTCAAAACCAATCATACCTTTATTCGAGGAGGAAGCCATGAAGAAGTCTATCTTTTTAGTTCTTAGCCTGATCAGTGCTAATGTCATTCGGTTTATCAGCCTGTCAATTCGGTGTCGTCCGGGAAGATTCAAGCAATGAAATCATTGCACAGACGATGGTCGCCCTGGCATTCACTCAAACTGCCATTGCTGAATCGGAACAGCCAGCGGTTCTGGAAACCGAAGCGCCACCGGCGGTAGAAGAAGCGGTTGAAGAAACCGAAGCGTCACCAGTGGAAATCACCCATAATATCACCCCCAGCGAACCCGGCTGGGTCAACAAGTGGTTCTATGACACCGACTCCAGCGTCAATGCCAGCAAGGGTTATGTCAACGGCGGAGACGATTTCGTCGCTAACCTGTTTGAACGTCCCTTCACCGAAACCGAGATGGTCTATCGACCTGACATTGACATCAACAAGACCGAAATGTCCGAAGACAGCAACTTCTATTACGTCACCATCTATCTCAACGGTCAGAATCCCAGCGGCGGTTTACAGGGCATTTATGGGATCGAGATCGACTGGGACCGCAACGGCCGCGGTGACCTGTTGGTGATCGCCGACCACCCATCCTCAACCACTTGGGATATCGCCGGTGTCAGCGCTTACAAAGATCCCAACCACGATGTGGGCGGCACCTCGATCATGCGGCCCGATGCCAGCTACAATGGAGACGGCTACGAGCAGGTGGTCTTCTCCATGGATGTCCTGGACGATCCTGACATGGCCTGGGCACACGTTGACCTCTCCACGCCACCCAGTGTCACCATCGCCTTTAAAAAATCCCTGACCGCCGGTTACGGCACATTTGTCTGGGGCGTCTGGGCGGCTGAGAGTTTGCTTGATCCCGCTCTGATTGATCTGCACGACAATTTCACCCAGGCCGAGGCAGGTTCGCCTTATCTGAACCAATCCAATTACCCGCTCAAAGCGATCAACCTGGTCGATAATACCTGCCGGGAGACCTATCTCTTTGAAGCCACCACGCCCATCCCCGGACTATGTTATGTTCCTGAAGAACCTGCGCCTGAACCTTCGCCAACTCCAACGGCCACCGAACAACCTCTCCCGGGCAGGATCTCCGTGGTCGTCTTCTGGGATCACTACCCGTACAACCATTACTATGATGCGATGGACCTCATCTATGACAATCCTACAACCGTATCTCTACACGAAGGCAATTGTTCTTCCGCTACGACAGTCACCAACTCAAGCCATAATTTTGCCTTCGAGAATGTCCCAGCGGGTACCTATTGTGTCGGGATCAGCCCTGGCAGCGACTCCACTCCTAGCCAGACTGGATCGTTCACCCTTGGTGCCGGCCAGGAAGTATTTGTGGAATTTGGTTTCGAAGCCCCTTACTAGAACTTTCCCACCAGTAATAAAAGACACCCTAAAAAAAACCAGGGTGTCTTTTATTTAAATTCTTTACCCTCGTTCATTCCGGATTGACCATCCCCCCATCCACTCGCCAGACGGAATGGGCTTCGATGAAATCATTCTCAAACATATTGAGGTCGGTGGAGGTCAGGATCGCCTGGTCAGATTCCGCCAGCGCTGAAAGCAAATCAGCCCGTCGCTGAAGGTCAAGTTCGGACATGATCTCGTCCAACAATAAAACCGGCCATTCACCTGTCCTCTTGCGCAGCCAGTTCACCTCTCCCAATTTCAACGCCAGCAATGCTGTCCGTCCCTGACCGCGGGAACCATAATCCCCCAGGTCAACCTGGTTACTGAGGAAACGCAGTTCATCCCGGTGAGGGCCGATCGTGGTCACCCCACGAGCGATTTCTTCCCGCTGGTGATCTCGCAGTTCAGCCATCATTCCCTTTTCCATTTCCTCAACTGAAAAGCCGGATCGATCGGCGACGGATGAGACATTTAACGTCATCTGACCTTCAGGTGAAGAAAGGGGCTCATAAGCCGGTTGGTAATCCAGGCGAAGCACTTCCCTGCCATGGGTGAGTTCAAAGTGGATCCGTTTGGCTTCTTCTTCCAATTCTCGAATCGTCTTGATCCGTTCATGTATGATAAAAGCGCCATGCCGGGCAAGCATCCCATCCCAAATTGCTAATTGATCGATATCCCCGCCGCGCTCTGCAAGCTGTTTCAACAGTGCATTTCGCTGGGTGAGGGTCTGGGCATAATCGCTCAAATGCTGCACGTATTTCGGAGAAACCTGTGAGATCAGCATGTCCAGGTAACGGCGCCGGTCGGATGGGCTTTCTTCAACGATCCGCGCCATCTGCGGGAGGAAAATGACCGCATTGAACTGCCCGACAATTTCATTCATTTTCCGTTTGACACCATCCAGCAGTACCTCTTTGCGGAAACGGGAATTCCCATTTCCACCATTACTCTCCCGGATCAGGCGTACTTCAATCCGGTGAATGCTGTTCCCGCGCTCAAATTCTCCCACGATCCTGCCTACCACAGTGCCGTTTTCCGGGATCGTAAAATTGATCAACTGGCGGTCGGAACTGGCATGGAAGGATGAAAAGGTTGAAAGGAAATAAATCGCTTCCAGGATCGTTGTCTTTCCCTGCGCATTTCCACCTACCAATAGAAAGATTTCCCGGGGAATATCCAAATCCAACCGGGAAAATTGGCGGAAGTTCGTCAGTGAAAGTCTTTTGAGGAACATTGAATCTTAGATTGAATCGACTTCATCAGGGTCCGGATGCCAGATCTCTTCAGCCCGATCAGTGTAAAGAATGCCGTTGATATGATCGATCTCATGCTGAAAAATACGCGCCAGCCATCCCTCGGCCCTGATCTTGAGATTCTTTCCGGTTTGATCCTGCCCTCTGACCGTGACCACCTTGGCACGGTCCACCGCACCGACCAGGTCCGGAACTGAGAGACAGCCTTCGATTCCCCTTACTGTTTCTTCCGATCTGTCAATAATTTCGGGGTTTGCCAGGATGAAAAGCTGTTTGGGAATGGTCTCGTCATCATCATTTCCATATTCAATGACAACCAATCGTTTTGAGATCCCAATTTGCGTTGCTGCCAGACCAACACCAGGTGCGACACGCATGGTTTCAATCATATCGTCTACCAAAACCTGCAATGCATCATCAAATTCTTTAATTGGTTTAGTCTCTTTTCGCAGCACTTTATTTGGAAATGTAACGATTTTTCTTACTGCCATAATTCACACCTCGAATAGGATTTTACCAATAAATTTATGATCTTAATTCTTCATTCATCGGTCGACATGGTTTCATGATCAGAGTCCGTACGATCCGGGTTTTTCCGGGACGATCCCGAGGTACGCCGGTGGTAACTGGCGATCCATTCCGATATCCGCTCTCGTTCTGAATTAATTTCAAATTGACGGACCTGTTCCAACCGTTCGCCCATCCTGTAGAAGATATCCTGCTGGACCTCGGAAGGGTTGTAAACAAAGTCAAAAGTCAACCGGGTATTGCCTACAGATATATATACCGTGCCAAAGTTAAAAATGAAAGCCCAAAATCCTCGCCGCTCATATTCAATGCTCAGGACATTTTCCAAAGGCGCAGAACGCCTGCGGACCTTTCCCAGCGGTTTACGGTCAATATCCACGATCTGGTCCAAAGTCACCTGGAAGATGTCATTCCGCCAGTCCGCATATTGGTAGAGTATCCATAGAAAGAGAACGAACACGAGCGCACTCAAGCCGATCAGCGCACCGGTCATTGGCACAAAGGCCAGTCCGCCGGTCAACCGGCCGATAAACCCTGCCAAAGCCAACACCAATAATATCACCGGCAGCCAGATTGCACGAACGAGCACAAACCAATGTTTGCGATAAGTGATTGCACCGTTGGCTTCATAACGCAGGCGGATGAAATCAGAAAATAGCCATTCCAAGAATCCGGGTTCATGATCCGTCTGCGGATAAGGTGGTGGACCGGGTTGGGTCGTTCCGGCCCGGGTCGTACCGCCTGAGAAACCCGGTTCCTCCAGTTTTTCTCGCAGCTTCTGGTCCATGAGTTCAGCTTCTTCCCGCAGGTTTCGGTCATCCGCGCGGTGCCAATAGGATTCGATCATACTTGCAATCGTTTCCGCGTGAGCCAGATCGCTCAACCGGATGGTGCCGACATAGGTCAGGACGACCACATCCGCAAATCCGAAAACCGTGCCCAGGCGTGAACGCTGCAACCCCACCGACATGATTGTTCTCAGCGGCGCTTCCTGCCGGCTGTCATAGATCAGGGCTACTTTTTCGATCCAGGTTACCCGCTTATTGGTCAGCAGGAAATAATCATTGCGCCAATCGAAATAGGTCCAGATCGACCAAAATAGGGAAATGGGCACCCCCAGACCTAGCAGGAGCCAACCATAGGGCCTTCCCGGCAGCCAAAACCAAAGCATCATCATGGATATTAAAAAAGATGCAAGCCCAAACAAAATTGGGACAATTTCTCTCCCCCACAAGATTGCCGGGTGTCGCCTGGCGATGACCTGCACATACTCTTCTTCTCCCAGCCAGGAGATCGGTGTTTTGATGGAGAGTTTCCGGCTGTCTACCGAGACTTCCAGTCGTTCCTCGATATTGGGCATCTCCTCATATAGATACAGGTAATTGTCAACACTCAAGCAAACAAGCACCACATCAGTAATTGCAACCGCCTGATAAAAGCGTGGATCGTCAACCAGCAGGGCTTCTTCTCCAAACAGGTCGCCCCGGTGCAGGGTCGTAAAAACCGACCAGGACCCTTTCCTGTCTGCAGATAATTCGACCCGGCCTTCATAAATGACATACAGATCATCCGATGGGTCACCCTCAGTGAAAATAAGCTCATCAGCCTGAAAAGATACCACCCGGCAAAGCGCAGCCAGTCTATTCAACCTTGCCGCGTCCAGGTAGCCAAATAACGGAGTCTGTCCGAGAAGTTCAATGATCTCTGCTTGATCAATTTGCATGACTTTAG
Organism: uncultured Chloroflexia bacterium; assembly: GCA_963741015.1. Lineage (GTDB taxonomy): Bacteria > Chloroflexota > Anaerolineae > Anaerolineales > Anaerolineaceae > Brevifilum. The sequence continues at coordinate 206,555 of CAVUGP010000009.1, forward strand.
TATAAAACAAGTTTATGGTTAATGAAACGCTCGGGAACTGCAATTCCAGTAAACATTACCATCACAGCGGATATAATAAGGTCCATTGACAGTAAAATAGATGCATTAACACCACCAATATGATAGAATTAATCCAGTTAACCCATCTACATAAGTTAGGCCGTCCATGAAGTGCACCTCTTGCAATGCTGAACTCAGTGTTGGAACACGTGTATGCAAGTCCTGTGGTCACCCTGTCTACAACGATCCCACCCTGGAAGATCTGTATTTTTCACGTTTGGCAGGAAATGCGCCCCCCAAGCTGGTTCAAAAAGTGCGTTCAGCTTCATATCTCACTAAAGAACGTCGTTCTGTGACCGCGGTGATGCTCACCATCGCCAACCCGGATGATTTTGCTGAAGCCATCCCGGAAAACGAGCGCAGCTCTATTCTTAACGCCACACTTGACCTTATCGCCGGTGTGACCTACCAGTTCGAAGGCGCCATCGCAAAACTCTGGGAAAATACCGTACTGATATTTTTCGGTGCGCCGGTTACCCATGAAGACGATCCCCTACGCGCCGTCCACGCCGCCGGATCAATCCTGGAAGAATTTCACACCTTCTCTGAAACGGTTGAAGAGAAATATGGCGTACCTTTCCAACTCACCATGGTCCTCAACAGTGGTCCAATCCTGATCGGTGAGGTAAGGTCCAACCTGAAGTTCGAATTCCAATCCGTAAATAACACAATTGAATGTATGGACATGGCCATCCGGGCTGCTATCCCTCAATGTGAGATCATCTTATTGGAAGACACTTACCGGTTCGTCAAGCCGTTTGTGCAATGCACCCGGCTGGATGATCTTTATTGTGCAGAATTGGATGATGATCTGCATCTCTGGCGAGTAGATCAGGTGATCCAGCCCGGCCTCGCGCTGCGGCGTACGCCTGTTACCCAGGACACCTCTCTGGTTGGACGTGCCAGGGAATTGGATCTGCTCCTTGAACTAACCGAAACCGTTCTGGCAGGGTTGGGCCGGGTGGCGCTGATCCTTGGTGATCCCGGGATTGGAAAATCAAGACTGATCCTGGAATGGAAAAGAGGATTAAGAAAACTTCACCAGCCCACTCGTATACGGTGGATTGAGGCACATGGGTTGGCGTTCGGTCGTGAGTTGGCCTATCATTTATTGAAATCTTTGCTGCGAGCTGCACTGGATATCGCGGACAATGACTCACCTGAAAAGATTAAAACCAACCTTCATAGCACAATTAATAACCTTCTGGGCGTGGATCAGGATTTTCTATTCACTTATCTCGCTCACATGTTGGGCATCCGATTGGATGAGGCAGAAGAATCCCAAATTCATCAACTCAATGCCAACGAATTGCGCACTCAATATTTGAATGCGATCAAAGCTTTCCTAAAAGCTTTGGCCCTGGAACAACCGGTTATCCTCATTCTTGAAGATCTCCATTGGGCTGATGTCTCTTCGGTCGATATTTTGACTGAATTGTTACCTATCGCGACTGTATCCCCGATCCTGTTTTGTCTGGTCACCCGACCGGACCGCGATTCGGATGGCTGGAACCTGGTTATGTCTGCCCGAGAGCAAATCGGTCCCCGGTTGACAGAGCTGGAATTGAAAAACCTGGACGAAAACGAAAGTCAATCCCTGGTCAGAGAATTGATCGATCTTGAAGAGATCCCGGAGATCATCCGGACAATGGTGCTGAACAAATCCGAAGGTAATCCCTATTTCATTGAAGAACTCATCCGGATGCTGATCAATGAAGAGGTGTTAATTCAAAAAAATGAACGCTGGATTGTCTCGCCTAATATTGATCCCGAGAAGGTCCCGGACAGCCTGCAAGGTTTGCTTACTGCCCGGATTGATCGCCTGCCGCCGGATGCGCGTCTGACCTTGCGGGTCGCCAGTGTGATCGGTCGGAATTTCCCGGAGCGGGTGATCGAGAAAGTGCTCTCCACCCAATCCCCAAACACTGAGTTGATGGAGCAGCTGAGCACGCTGGAATCGATTGGCATGATTAAGGTTGCCCAGGTGCATCCGGAGTTAAGTTATTCTTTCCAGCACATCCTCCTTCATGACGCCGCATATCGATCCATTGTTGAAGAAGACCGAAGCCTCCTTCACCACCTGGTTGGGATAACATTGGAGGAGCTCTACCCCGAACAAAGCAACCGGCTGGCTTCCCAGCTCGCTATCCATTTTATTGAAGGTAATCTGCCGGAAAAGGCTTTTACCTATTTGGATAAAGCGGGGCATGTGTCCATGGATTCATTCGCAAATGCAGAAGCGGAACATTATTTCAGTCAGGCGGTTCACCTGACTGATAAGCCTGAGAACCTCGCTCACCTCTTTACGGATCTGGGAGAAGCCCTGGCACAACAAGGGAAGCACCGGGAAGCGATCCAGGCCTGGGATAATGCCATCAAATATCACCAACAGTTGGAAAATTATGATCGTCTGGCGAGAGTATTTGCCTGGTCCGCCCGGTCCGCCTGGTGGGGTTACGATCCCAAGCAATGCCTGGATATCTGTCTGAAAGGACTCGAGGCGGTCAAAGGTGCGGTTGAAAGCGCCGATATTGCCTACCTGATCCATGAGACCGGGCGAGCATATTTATTCAATAATCAAGCCGATAAAGCGCGGAACTATTGTGAGCAGGCTCTGGAAATGGCTAAGAGATTGGATGCATACGATGTTCAATCTGAAGCCCTTGCAACGATCGGCATCCTGCCAAACATCAAACCGCAGCAGGCGATTGCCGCCCTGGAAATGGCGGTCAAGATCAGCGAGTCTAAAAATTTGTTTGGACCGGCATCTCGGGCTTACATCAACCTGGCTGCAGTCATCGATAACCTCGGAGAGGTGCGCCTGGCAAGGGATTATCGCAAACGAGCAATCCAGCTTGGGAACCAGGCTGGCGGTGTGACAGATGAATCCCTCGTCAATCACGCCATCATCAATGCTTCCCTCTGGCTGGCAGATTTCAACGATGCACAGAGCCGCATTGAGCAGCTGCGTCAGGAATCCCGCCAAAAAGATGCCTATCTGGATGAAAATACGCTGGACCAATTATTCCAGGAGGGTTGTCTCCACCGAATGAAAGGGGATTTCACGGTTGCAATTGATACCTTCACTGATTTAATTGACCGCAGCCGCCAGATCAACGATAACGAGCGAATACTTCAGGGAAACCGCGCCCTGGCAGAGATCATCCTTGAATCACATTTACTCGAGGATGAAAAACAAACATCATCCAACATCGACATTGCTTTCAGCATGGTCAATGAAGCTGCACAAAACTATCAACAAATTCATTCACAAGGGGATGTCGCAACCTTGTGCATTCTCAGCAGCATTTATGCTCTCAAGGGAAATCTCATCCAGGCTGAAAATGCGCTGGATCAGGCGAACAATTCGTACAGAAGTCAGCCAGCCATGCAGGACCGAGTGCGAATCGTTCTCTCCCAGGCCAGGCTGGAGATCGCGCGAGGTAATTTTGATGATGCGCTGGAATACCTTGCAAATGGTATTCAAATGCTGGATAAAATGGAAGGCCGCTGGTGGCGAGCCAGAGTCTGGCTGGAAATGGGTGTGGCCTATCTAAAACGCAATGAGCCCGAGGATATCGACCAGGCCCAAAGTGTCTTTCGGGAATCATTGTCCGAATTCAAGGAAATGGGCGTCAACTATTATCCTGATGTGATCATTGAAAAACTCCGCCAGGTGAAACGGGTATCCCGTGCGCAGGCTATCGCTCACAAGAAAGTTACTGATGAGCTGGCGCAAGCCGGCCGGGTGCAGAACACCTTCATCCCCACCGAATCCCCCACTCTTCCCGGTTACCAGATCTCAGGCGTCCTGCTCCCCGCTCATGAAACATCCGGAGATTTCTATGATTTTATCGAACTTGAAGATGGGAAGCTGGGAGTGGTCATTGCGGATGTAGGTGATAAAGGAGCCGGGGCAGCGTTATATATGGCAATGAGCCGGACCTTAATTCGTACGTACGCTGGTGAAGAAGGCGAACCTCCTGAAGAGGTCATCAGCGAGGTCAACCGCCGCATCCTGACGGATACTCAGCGGGGTATCTTCCTGACGGTCATTTACGGTATCCTCGATCCACAAACGTCAACATTTACTTACGTAAATGCAGGACATAACCCACCGTGTGTATTAAGCAAAGTGGGCGAAGAGATCAACTGCATTCATCTCGATAAAACGGGGACATTGGTCGGGATCTTTGCCGAAAACACCTGGGAAGCAAAAACCATATCCCTGGAGTCCGGCCAGTATCTTGTATTGTATACCGATGGTATCACCGAAGCTCAGGATGAGGCCGATGAGTTCTTTGGCTATGACCGTCTGGTTGAAGCGCTGAGAGTGGGATTTGGCAAACCGGCTGAGGAATTTCGGAACAGCATTTTGGAAAACATCCAGGCATTCATTGGCATTGCCCCTCGTTTAGACGATATAACATTGGTCGTGATTCAAAAAGAATAGTTATTACGCATCAATCTTGATTCCTTTCGTGTTTGACTGCACAAGTTTTACTTCCCCAACAGGACGGGTTACTAAACTCACCATTATCAATGATTCTATTTCAAAGGTTAATCGATCTGCAGTGGGTGGATGTCATTCTTTTTGAAAAGGTATCATGTACGCTGCGCGTCAAGTGACCTTCATTCCATAATATAAGGGCAGTTAAGAAAAGAACGCACATAACAAAAAAGAGTTGTCCTTTTCAGAACAACTCTTTCATTTTTTTATCAAGGTGAACGAAATTTAAACTTCAGCCTCGTCCATCTTGTTCAGCTTGACACCCTGTTTCTTTCTGAAAACAACATCGTTGTTCTCAATTTCGACCAAAACAGTATCACCGGGTTTAAAATCACCGGATAACAGACTGATCGATAATGGACTTTCGACATGTTTCTGCAAGGCACGCTTGAGCGGTCGTGCTCCGAAAGCCGGGTCAAATCCCTGATCGGCCAGCCATTTGGTCGCTTCTTCAGTCAACTCGACCAGCAGGCCGTGATCGGACAACCGGGATTGAATGTCTTCCATCTGGAGCGCAACGATCTGGTGCATATCTTCTTTGGTCAATGATGAGAACACAATGATCTCATCGATCCGGTTCAGAAATTCGGGCCGGAAAGTACCTTTGAGGGCTTTCTCGATCTTCTCCCGGTTACCCTGGTCTTCGTCACCCATCGAACCAAGGAATCCAAGGGTGCCGCTCTTGTTGACATATTCTGTGCCCAGGTTGCTGGTCATGATCAGGACGGTGTTACGGAAATCAACTACCCGACCCTGACCATCGGTCAGACGACCATCGTCCAGGATTTGCAGTAATGCATTCCAGACTTCCGGATGGGCTTTCTCAACTTCATCAAACAGGATTACCCGGTATGGGCGACGCCGTACAGCTTCCGTTAATTGGCCGCCTTCTTCATACCCAACATATCCGGGAGGTGCACCAAACAGACGGGAAACCGTATGCTGTTCCCGGTACTCGCTCATGTCAATCCGCACCAGGGCTTCCTCATCATCAAACATGAATTCGGCCAGGGCTTTTGCCAGCTCTGTCTTGCCGACTCCGGAGGGTCCGATGAATACAAATGAACCAATCGGGCGGCGCGGGTCTTTCAGGCCGCTGCGAGCCCGGCGGATCGCATCTGCAACTGCTGCAATGGCTTCACCTTGTCCGACCAGCCGTTCATGCAAACGGTCTTCCATCTGGAGCAGTTTATCCTTTTCATCTTCCATCATCTGCGAGACGGGGATACCGGTCCATTGGTTGATGACTTCCGCAATGTCATTGACATCCACGATTTCATCCAATTTATGTTCCTGCTCCCAGACATCGCGTTCGGTATTGAATTCCTCTTCAACCCGCAGCCGGTCTGATTTCATCCGGGCGGCGCGTTCGTAATCACGTTCAACCCCGGCTTGTTCTTCTTCCTTTAATAACCGATCAATTTCCGTCTTTAAGTCTTTGAGGTCATCAGGCAGGGAATAAAGCGCAACTCGCAGTTTTGCAGCGGCTTCATCCATCAGGTCAATGGCTTTGTCGGGCAGCCGCCGGTCGGTCACATAGCGAGCAGAAAGTTTGGCAGCCTGTACTAATGCAGCATCGGAGAAGGTCACTTTGTGGTGAGCCTCATAGCGATCACGTAACCCGCGCAGCATATCGATTGTGTCGTCCACAGTCGGTTCTTCCACATAGACCGGAGCAAACCGTCGTTCGAGGGCGGCATCCTTTTCAATATGTTTGTGATACTCATCCAGGGTCGTCGCACCGATACACTGTAGTTCACCGCGTGCCAGGGCAGGTTTGAGCATATTTGAAGCATCCATCGCACCCTGGGCCGCGCCTGCGCCAACCACGGTATGCAGTTCATCAATGAACAGGATGATCTCACCCTCTGAACGCTGGATCTCCTCGATGGCGGCTTTCAACCGCTCTTCAAATTCACCGCGGAAGCGCGAACCGGCAATCATGGCTCCCAGATCCAGGGAGACGACTTTCTTTCCCATCAGGATCTCAGGGACGTCATTGGTGGCAACTTTTTGGCTCAATCCTTCGACAATGGCTGTCTTGCCGACGCCGGCCTCACCGATCAGGACCGGGTTATTCTTCGTCCGCCGGCAGAGGATCTGGATCAGGCGCAGGATTTCCGTATCACGACCGATAACCGGGTCCAATTTACCTTCACGGGCCATGGTAGTCAGGTCGCGGGAGTATTTTTCCAGCGTCCGGTAACGAGATTCTGCCTTCGGATCGGTCACTTTTTGTCCGCCGCGTAATTCCTCGACGGCATCCAGCACACGCTGGCGAGTGATGCCGAGGTCCTCCAGCAGCCGTGCAGCCGGCGTGTTGCGTTCTCCCAGGATGGCCAGGAAGATATGCTCCGTTGAAATGTATTCATCTTTCAGACGGTTGGCTTCCTCATTCGCCTGGTCAATGATCCGCTTAACCCGGGGCGTGATGAAGACCTGCCCCGCGCCGCCGCCGAAGATATTGGCTTTCGGGCTGGTGCGCAGGATATAATCCAGGCGTTCCTTGAAGTTCTCCGGTTCAATTTTGAGGATCTCAAGCAGTTGGGAGATCACACCCTGGGGCTGTTCGATCAATGCCAGCAGGATGTGTTCGGTATCTATTTGGTTGTGCCCATAGCGTTGAATGATCTCGGCTGCGCGCTGCGCAGCTTCCTGAGCACGTTCTGTAAAACGATCAAATCGCATCATAGTTAATTTTTCCTTGATTGGGTCTTTGTTCTGTTCATAGTCAAATCAGAACAAAGGAATTATAGCATTTTCCACGGTAAAAATGTAATAATTTTTATAAGAAATATATAAAAAATTAAGGGTTTTATGGGGCTTGGTGTAAAAACCCGGACGAGAATCCGATTAAATGATCAACATTGCATCGCCAAATGAAAAGAACCGGTATTTTTGTTCAATCGCAACCTTGTAGGTTTCCAGCATCCTTTCCCGACCTGCAAATGCGCTCACCAACATCAAGAGGGTCGATTTTGGCAGATGGAAATTCGTGATCAATGCATCCACAGCCTTAAACCGGTACCCCGGGAGGATGAACAGGTCTGTCGGACCGCTGAAAGGAACCACAACCTGCCCTTCCGAAGCGCCGCGGGCAGCCGTTTCCAAAGTGCGTACGCTGGTCGTCCCAACAGCCACAATTCGACCCCCCGCGGCATGGGTCGCGTTGATCTTCTCCGCAGTCTCTGAGGACAGTTCACACCATTCGGTATGGATTTTATGTTCGGTCGGTTCATCCTCGGTCACCGGGGCGAAGGTGTCCAACCCAACATGTAAATTCAGCCGGGTAAACTGAACACCTCTTTCCTCCAGTTTTTGCATCAACTCAGGTGTAAAGTGTAAACCGGCAGTCGGTGCTGCCGCTGACCCGGGTTCATTGGCGTATACGGTTTGATATCGTTCCGGGTCAGCCAATTGAGTGTGAATATACGGCGGCAGCGGGACATGACCCACAGAATTAAAAAAGGGTTCGATCGGTTCGTTGAACCGGATCTTTCGTTTTGCCCCTTCCAGAACTTCGATGACCATCACATCCGGACCACCTTCAATGGTCAGTTCCCGGCCCAGATTTTAACCCCTTGCCGCCCCCCAGAGCCGTCCAGGTTTGTTCATCGATCTTATCCAACAGCAGCAGTTCCGCTTTCCCGCCGCCCGGTTTTTTCTGTGCATAGATCCGGGCCGGGATCACGCGGGTTTCATTGATGACCAACAGGTCACCGGGTTTGAAATAGCGGTCTATTTCCCAAAAGATGGTATGTGTAAGTGTATCCGTATCTCTGTTCAGGACAAGCAAACGGGAATTATGCCGAGGCGTTATGGGCGTTTGAGCAATTCGCTCCTGCGGCAGCTCGTAATCAAAATCAGATGTCTTCATTCGTGGAAGTGCCATCCTCAAAACAGGGATTGCTGGGAATCACCGTTCCGGAATTCCAATCCAAGGTGGTTATACGCTATCCGGGTCGCCTGGCGGCCTTGTGAGGTCCGCTCCAAAAAACCCAACTGCAGCAGATACGGTTCAACGACATCCATGATCGTGTCCGGTTCCTCACTGACGGAAGCTGCAATGGTATTCAAGCCCACCGGGCCCCCGTCATATTTCTCAATGACACAAAGCAGCACCCGCCTGTCAAGATCGTCCAGCCCCTGTCCGTCGATGTTCAGCAGGTCCAGTGCGGCTTTGGCAACAATGCCGTCAATTTTCCCCTCCGCCCTCACCTGGGCGTAATCGCGCACCCGGCGGAGCATCCTTAACGCCACCCGGGGTGTACCGCGTGCCCGGCCGGCGATCTCGACGACACCCTGATCGTCATAACCGACCTCCAGCAAGCCTGCACCGCGCCGGACGATTTCAATCAGGGAATCAATATCATAGAAATCCAACCGGTATACTGCACCAAACCGGGCGCGCAAAGGCGAAGTGACCAATGCCAGACGTGTTGTCGCGCCGACCACCGTGAAATGCGGTAATTTCAACCGGATCGAACGGGCAGCAGGTCCTTTGCCGATCACAATATCCAGCGAAAAATCCTCCATGGCGGGGTAAAGCACTTCTTCAACCGCCCTGCCCAGCCTGTGGATCTCGTCGATGAACAGGATATCCCCTGCATGCAGGTTGGTCAGGATAGCCGCCAGGTCGCCTGCACGTTCGATCGCCGGCCCGGAGGTCACCTTGATACTCACGCCCATTTCATTGGCGAGGATATGCGCCAGGGTCGTCTTTCCCAACCCGGGAGGGCCGTAAAACAGGACGTGATCCAGGGGTTCCGAGCGCAGTTTGGCTGCTTCGATCAGGATTTGTAAATTTTCTTTGATCTGGGATTGACCGATCATCTCCCTAAGGAAGGTGGGACGCAAAGCCCGGTCGATCTGGTCTTCGGGATGTTCCTCACCATTAATGAAGCGGTCGTTCGGTTCTGCCATCATAGCCTCGATTATACCCGAACATGACTCCAACTTTCTCCGCAGGCGTTAGTTTTGTCACCCGCGCACCGCAATACATGATCTGCATTTCAATTCCAAATATTTAAAGAGTGGATAGCAAGATTTCATTCAGAAGTTTGCTTTTTCTTCCTGCCCAACAGTACGAACGCCAAACCAATTGAGCCAAAATCCGCCAATGACCACCAGAACCGGGCTACGATGGCGATCAGCGCCGGAAACGGCACCGGGATGAGACCGGTCAGAAGGATGCCCATCGCTCCTTCCCGCACACCCAGCCCGGCCGGCGTCAGGAAAGACAAAGTCCCGAGTACCCAGGAGAAGCCCATTGCGCCGATCACCTGGGGCAGATCACCTAATACCAGGGGTGAAAAACTGTCAGCAAGCAGGAAGAGGCCAATACCTGACAGGATCCAAAGTATCATGTAATTGATCAGCATCAAGGCGAAATGGTACCAGGCGAATTGGATCCGAAATTCACCCCTCCCAAGCCACTTCATACCCAGCGAAAACAGTCTGTTCAGAACTTGAGGGAAGAAGATCGATGCAACCAGCGGAAGACTGATCAACAATCCAATATAGCCCAACTGGTGCATGGTTTCCTGGCCTGCTGAAAAAAGAGAGGGGATATAAACCAGAAAGCCGGCAACAATCAGCACATAGGTATCGACAATGGCGCTGGCACCCGCAATCACACCGTCCACGCCATATCGGTGCAGCGTCACCGCCCGTCCAGGGATGATCCAGATCCGTCCCGGCAGGTATTTGCCCAACTGCGAGGCATGATAGCCGTAATACGCCTGGGAGTAGGTTAGCTTTACGCCCAGACCGCGCAAACCAATCAGGGTGCCTGAAGGGAACAAGGCAAATGCGCCCAGCAGGATCGCCAGTGAGATCGCCATCCGGCCCCAATCGATATCGACATCTGCCGCTCTCAGTGTTTGCCAATGATCAATCATGCTGCGTGAGAGGAAAAAGATCGGGACCACAATAAGCAGTATCGTCAGGATAGTTTTCGCCCAGGGATTTTTCGCAAACCAGTTGGTGATCGCTGAGATGACGCGCCGGAGGCCCGGAAATTTCTTTTTCTTGTCATTATTGGTTTCGAAATGATCGGAGGCCATAATGTTACTTATTATACTAAAACCCTTCTTAAACTTCGTTATGTTATCATCTCAGTGAAGGAAAGGAACATCATGGACCGTCAAACAATTGATATTACACAACTTTGTGTTCAACCTCATAACCTCTTCCACAACCAATGGGCGGTGCTGACAGCGGGGGATTTTTTACAGGGAGAATATAATGCAATGACTATCGGGTGGGGTGCATTGGGAACAATGTGGAGTAAACCCTTCGTATTCGTTGCCGTCAGACAATCCCGTTATACTTACACTTTCATGGAAAAGTTCGATACGTTCACCATTACCGTCTTTTCCCGGGATTATCACGAAGCGTTAAGTTTGCTGGGCACCCGTTCCGGACGGGATTGCGATAAAATCTCCGAATCCGGGTTAACCCCGATGGCCTCTGAAATGATTGCTGCGCCGGTCTTTGCCGAAGCTGAAATTGCGCTTGAATGCAATAAGATCTATTCCAACGACCTCAACCCGGCTCATTTCCTGGATCCGTTTATCGATAAGCACTATCCCAACAAGGATTTCCATCGGATTTATTACGGAGAAATTGTTCATGCCTCAGCCGCTGAAGCTTATATTGTTGAAAACCTGCTGAGAAGCCCGGTAATGGTTTCCTAGAAAACATTCCCTTTTCTGTTTGCAAAGGTGTGACGTCGAAGAAGAAAATGATAAATCAAATCACCTCATCATGAATTGCAATACATGATGAGGTGATTTGGTATTTACAATAAGAAACACTTCATTCATTCATTCCATCGGCTTCATCGTTTCACTCCTTGAAGGGAAAGCTATCTTGATAAAAAATATATTTGAGTATCTGAAGTAGATACAAACCATTTTGTAAATTATCTACAATTCAATGAAATTTGATATTTAGACACATTTTTAAGGCTTCCCCTCGAGGGGAAGCTGTCTGCGGGGCAGACTGATGAGGTGAAGTCCATAGAGTAATCTGATGTGGACGGCAGCAAAGATAAAACACCTCAACCGGCGTTACACACCACCTTCCTCTCGAGGGGAAGGCGTTTTCTACATATCTCCAGAATTGTTCTTTTCACTGGATTACCCTCGCATCCAATATATTCACTTATTTTCACGACCATTTATACAGCATCCCTTTATCCCCTCCGATTCATTCCGGGAACAGCGTTGTTTTACTTCTCTAGGGGAAGTTGTCTCCTGAACAGACTGGTGAGGTGAATCAGTTTTCAAGCTTAACTTACTGGGAAGTGTGATGATTTAAAAACCTCATTCTTCCTTTCGACAGGCGAATCCAGAGGTTCTAACGCGGTATAATCAACCGTGCAACCTGAAAAAATGGAGATTTGAATGCCAGAAAGAAAAATACGAGTTCTGATTGCCAAACCCGGCCTGGATGGTCACGACCGGGGTGCAAAAGTGATCGCACGAGCACTGCGTGACGCCGGCATGGAAGTCATCTACACCGGCCTGCGCCAAACTCCTGAAATGGTCGCAGAAGCCGCCTTGCAGGAAGATGTGGATGTCGTCGGACTATCAATCCTCTCCGGTGCACATAACGCGCTGGTCCCTGCGGTGATCGATCGACTTGTCGAAAACGGCCTGACAAACGTAAAAGTCTTTGTTGGCGGCATCATTCCCGAAAATGATATCCCCGACTTGTTGGAAAAAGGGGTCTACGCCGTTTACGGCCCAGGGACGGATACCCAGACCGTCGCTGCCGACATCAAAAACGCAGTTCAACCCCTATCTGACTGACATGTACCGACTTGATCCGGATGCCATCCGCCAGGGAGACCGACTTGCCCTCTCCCGTGCGCTGACTGCTGTGGAAAATAATGACCCGGAAGGTCAATCCATCCTTTCCGCAATCTTTCCACATACCGGCCAGGCGCATTTGGTTGGTGTGACCGGCGCATCGGGCACCGGAAAAAGCACCCTGGTCAATCAACTTGCCAGGGCATTTCGACAGAACACGGAAGAATCCCGTCCTCCCAAAATTGCCATCATCGCCGTTGACCCTACCAGCCCTTTCACGGGCGGTGCTTTGTTGGGAGACCGTATCCGCATGCAGGACCTGGCAGGCGATCAGGGAGTCTTCATCCGCTCGATGGCGTCCCGGGGTGCCCTGGGCGGCCTGGCTCACAGCACGGCTGCCTTTGCCACCCTGCTGGATGGCGCAGGGTATGATTTGATCTTCATCGAAACCGTCGGTGCCGGCCAGGCTGAAGTGGATATTGCCCGGCTTGCGCATACCGTCCTGGTTGTCGAAGCTCCCGGTCTGGGGGATGACATTCAGGCCATCAAAGCGGGCATCCTTGAAATAGCAGATATCCTGGTTGTCAATAAAGCCGATCATCCCGGCTCAGAAAATACCGCCCGGGCGCTGCAGGCAATGCTGGAAATGGCTCAGAGAAACGGCAGTCTTCCACCCGCCGGAAAACATCTTCGGCTGAATCATTCAAAGGAAAATCCAGACTTTACAGAAATTGCCGGATGGAAACCACCCGTCCACCTGGTCACGGCAACCGAAGGTAAAGGCATTGAAGAACTTACAACAGCCATCACTTCCCACAAATCATTCCTCAAAACAAGCGGTGGGTGGCAAGCGAAAGAAGCTTTTCGCCTGGAGAAAGACCTGGAAAGCCTGATCAAAGATTCACTGCTGCAGAACTGGCAGGAAACGCTGGACGGAAAGAAATACGCCGCTGTCCTCCAGGACCTGATCCATCACAAGATCAGCCCGTTTGAAGCGCTGAATCAATTGGTCTGAAATATAGGTAGAGCTAAAAAAATAAGTTATTATGGAGTTATACAAAAACACAGGAGAAGGACATTATGGATAGAACGCTGATTAAAGATCTGCCCGATCATATTGAAGAACAAGTGACAATCAAGGGCTGGCTGCATACGCTGCGCGACCAGAAGAATATGCAGTTCCTGATCCTCCGCGACCGCACCGGGTTGGTGCAGGTGGCACATTGGAAAAAAGGCAATCCGGAACTGGCTGACTTGATCTCAACAATCGGGACTGAATCGGCTCTGACCATCACCGGAAAAGTGGTTAAGAACGATGTTGTCAAGCTGGGCGGCATCGAGGTTCAACTGGAAGACCTGCAGGTCGACGGTGCAGCGGAAATTCCCCTGCCGTTCGAGCCTTTCGGCGAATACCTGCCCGACCAGGATTTCCGCCTCGATTGGCGCTATCTTGACTTGCGCCGTGATGTCAACCGGTTGATCTTTGATGTACAGACCACAGCCGAACAGGCCATGCGTGAATATTGGCTGGCGCATAATTTCATTGAAATGCATTCGCCCAAGATCGTCGGCGCACCCAGCGAAAGCGGCGCGGAACTCTTCACCCTGCCTTATTTTGAGAACACAGCCTACCTGGCCCAATCCCCGCAATTTTACAAACAGATGGCCATGTCCGCCGGATATGAGAATGTCTTTGAAATTGGGCCTGTCTTCCGGGCAGATCCCTCATTCACCTCCCGTCATATGACCGAATTCACCGGTGTGGATATGGAGATGTCCTGGATCGATTCGCATGAAGATGTGATGAACTTTATGGAACGCTGGCTGGCATACACTTATGAAAAAGTGATCGAAAAACACGCCGATGCAGTTAAGGAAACCTTTGACGTGGATCTTGAAGTTCCGCGTATCCCCTTCCCCCGCATCACGATGGCTGACGCCCATAAATTGCTAAAGGAAGAAGGTTATAAACTTCCACCGGAAAAACTGCACGACCTCGACCCGGGCGCTGAGCGTGCCCTGGGTAATTATTTTAAAGAGAAAGAAGGCCACGATTACGTTTTTGTGACCGATTGGCCGTTTGATGCCAGGCCCTTCTACCACATGCTAGATCCGGATAACCAGGAGATCACCCGCAGTTTCGATCTTTTGGGGAGAGGGCTGGAAGTTGCCACCGGTGCACAGCGTGAACACCGCTATGAGGTTTTAAAGAAACAGGCGCTTGCCAAAGGACTCACTCTGGAACCCATCCAGGATTATTTGAACTTCTTCCGATATGGCACACCACCCCACGGTGGTTTCGGGTTTGGACTTAGCCGGTTTTTGATGATCCTGTTGAACCTTTCCAATATTCGGGAAGCCGTTTACATCTTCCGCGGCCCCACCCGCCTCTCTCCGTAAGAGGTTTTAGAATAACAGTAAGGAAAAGTTATTATGCCGTATTTGTTTGGAGAACGGATCCGCCTCAGGGCGGCTGAAAAAGATGATATCAAGCTGTTCCTTAAATGGGTCAACGACCCGGAAGTAACCGAACACCTGATGTTGGTCTATCCCATGTCACAGTTTGAAGAAGAAATGTGGTATGAAGGAATGATCAAATTTCCCCCGGCAGAACACGTCATGGTCATCGATATCAAGGATGAGAACAAACCAGACGGATATCTTCCGATCGGGACCTGCCAGTTCCATAACCTTGACTGGCGCTGTCGTTCCGCTGAGATCGGCATCATGATCGGTGCGAAAGCCCATTGGAACCAGGGCTATGGGACCGAAACCATGAAACTCCTGCTCGAACACGGCTTCAACAGCCTCAACCTGCACCGGATCTGGCTTCGAGTTTATGATAAAAACAAACGGGGAATCCGTGCCTATGAAAAAGCCGGATTTGTCTATGATGGTAAATTACGGGAAGCACATTTCCAGAACGGACGTTATTATGACATCCATCTGATGAGCGTCCTGCTGAATGAATGGAACGAGAAAAATCCGAATAAGAGTAATAGTTGAAAAGGACAAATTCTTAATGCCAACGCCTAACATGCAGCACGACTTACTTTATGGAAATATCAAATTGTTCGCCGGCACAGCTTCGCCTGAACTTTCTCGGGAGATCGCCTCATATCTTAAAACCGATCTTTGCGGCCGGGATATCGTCGAATTCCCAAATGAAAACCTCTTTGTCCGGCTCCATAACAGCGTCCGTGGTCAGGATTGTTATGTGATCCAATCGACCCCTGCGCCTGTTCATCGCAACCTGATGGAACTCCTGATCCTGATCCAGACCCTCAAGCTTGACTCTGCCGGCCGGATCACGGCTGTTGTGCCATACCTGTGTTACGGCCGTTCGGACAAGAAAGATATGCCGCGCGTCCCGATCACCGCCCGATTGGTGGCGGATATGATCCAGGTCGCCGGTGCAGACCGTTATATGACCTATGACCTGCATGCCGGACAGATCCAGGGATTCTTCTCGATCCCCGGCGATGTCCTGCGGGGATTCCATATCCTCAAGGACTATCTGCTTAAACTGGCACCCGCTCTTGAAAACCCTGTTGTGGTCACTGCCGATCTGGGTTTTGCCAAGAAAGGCCGGGTCTATGCGGATCTGCTCAATACCAGCCTGGCATTTATTGAGAAGAAACGCACAACGGATATCAAAAACCCGCGTTCCATGACCGTTATTGGCGATGTCAAGGACCGTGATGTCATCCTGGTGGACGATGAAGTCAACACCGGCGGCTCAATGGTGCATGCTGTGGAAATCCTCAAGAAACACGGTGCCCGGAAGATTTATATGATCTTCGTCCACCCGATCCTTTCCAAAAATGCCGCTGAAAGATTGTCTGAATTGCCCGTGGAACAATTTGTGACCACCAACACGGTTCCGGTCCCGCTTGAAAAGAAAATCCTGTTCGGCGATCGCCTGGTGATCCTTTCCATCAGCAAGATGTTGGGAGAGGTCATCAAACGGGCAAATGAAGGCACCAGTGTTGGCGCAATGTTCAATGAATGATCTTGCCGTAATAAGGAGTATGTGAAATGGAAAAAGAAATCCATAGACAACTCGCTATTGAGCTTTTTAACCTCACTTGGGATTTAATGGACAAGAAAGACCGGACACAGGTCGAGACCGACCGGATGATCAATGCAGCTCATGCCTCCCGTTATCATTGGGAGATTGCCGGTGACGCCGTCAATATCGCCCGGAGTGAATGGCAGATCAGCCGGGTCTATTCCCTTGTCGGGAGGGCTGAACCTTGCCTTTACCATGCCGAACGCTGCCTGCAGGTAACCCTCGAAAATGATCTTAAGGATTTCGACCTCGCATTTGCCTACGAGGCGATGGCGAGAGCGTGCCATTTGGAAGGTGATGCTATTGAGACGGCTAAATATTACACCTTGGCTCAGGATGCGGGCGCTGAAATTAAAGAAACCGATGACCGTACATATTTCTTCGGTGAACTGCAGACCATTGAGCCTAAACTGGGTTAATCTTCATCATCTAAAAACAGGTCATTGACCCTGAATAGGCATTTCTGTTAGAATTGGCGCACATTCTCACCAATAGGAGACTTATTTATGACAGTTTTCCCCTCAAAGCGCGCTCCTGCCTTTGCCGATATTCCCGATGAAAAATGGAATGACTGGCGCTGGCAGCTCAGTCACCGGTTGAACTCCGTTGAAGATTTTGAACAGGTTCTCACCCTCACCGAAAGCGAACGCAAAGCTCTCAACCAACCCGGATTATTCCGGGTGGATATTACCCCCTATTTCGCATCCCTGATCGACCCTGACAACCCGCTTGATCCTGTCCGGAAACAGATCATCCCGACTGCAGATGAAATCACGCCCTTCACCGGTGAAATGGGTAACTCCTTAGCGGAAGACGCCCACTCCCCAGTGCCTGGCCTGGTGCATCGCTACCCGGATCGGGTCCTGATGCTGGTAACCACCCAATGCGCCAGCTACTGCCGCTATTGCACCCGTTCGAGGATCGTGGGCGATCCTACCCAGACCTTCTCTTCGAAAGATTTTGAAGCCCAATTGGATTACCTGCGGAATACACCTCAGGTGCGTGATGTGCTGCTCTCCGGCGGTGACCCCCTGACTCTGGCACCCCGTGTGCTGGAGCGGCTGTTAACCTCTCTGCGAGAGATACCGCATATTGAGGTTGTCCGGATTGGCTCCCGGGTACCGGTCTTCATGCCGCAGCGGATCACTGATGACCTCACCGATATGCTGCAGAAGTTCCATCCCCTATGGCTTAATATCCACGTCAACCATCCCAACGAGATCACAGCCGAACTGGCCGATGCCTGCGACAAACTCACCCGGGCGGGGATCCCCCTGGGTAACCAATCCGTATTGTTAGCGGGCGTGAACGATGATCCCTTTATCCAGCGTAAGCTGGTGCATGACCTGGTCAGCATCCGCGTCCGTCCTTATTACCTCTACCAGTGCGATCTGGTACACGGTGCGGGACATTTCCGTACACCGGTTGGCAAAGGGATCGAGATCATTGAGGCTCTGCGCGGGCACACCTCCGGTTTCGCCGTCCCCACCTATGTTGTGGATGCGCCCGGCGGCGGTGGGAAGATCCCCATGAACCCTAACTATCTCCTGAGCTATTCCGACCACAAGGTCGTGCTGCGGAATTACGAAGGTTACATCACCACCTATGAAGAGCCGACCGAATATGAACCGATCGACCCCTCATTGGTCGCACCCTTCAAAGATGAAGCCCTGGAGCCCGGCCAAAGCGGCGTTCTTGGTCTGCTTGAAGGTGAAGAAATGTTCCTCAAGCCGGAAGGATTTGACCAACTCCACAACCGCGGCGGCGGGAAGCACCGTCTGCGCGAAAATTCTGAAAAATGGATCCCCCGTGGAATTGGGGATGGCAAAACAGAAGAATAAAGAATGTCAATAAAAAATCCCGGGCAAATTGGCCGGGATTTATGATTAACTCGTTGGAGGAAGCGGGTCGTCCTTCGAAATCCCGGTGGGTTCTAATTTCTCCAATTCCTTTTGTCCTGACCGTTTTATCAATGCAATGATCAATAGGACAATTGGAATTGGAATCAGCAGCCCTGCAAGACAGATCACATATCCACCGTTGAGTAAGCCTGCACCAATGGCATCCGGAACGGACCCATAGAAATCGATGTTGGCCAGGGTATCCAATAAAGCACTCGCCCCTGAAAATAATAATGCCAATCCGGGGCAGCCGCAGAGAACAATTGAGATCAGTGCGATCACCATCACGGTCTTTTTTGAATTCTTACTCATCTTCACCTTTTCGCAACAAATTACTTGCAAGGATTCTATCACGCCTTCTACCAAGATATTATCTTTTTCAATCATAATTAACAACACACTGTTCCTCAATGACCATTCACCATTCATAATCTAATGTAAAATGAAGGCAATAGAAAACATTACTTATCCCGGAGTAAACCTATGTCCGATCTGGATATTGACCTGCTGGTTCTGATTGTCGTTTCCAGTTCACAATCAAAGAAGTTGATGGCGAACCTCAACAAGCAGCATTTTTATTTCACCATCATCGACAGCACCAATAATCTCTTTCACGAACCGTCCGTGTGTCTCCTGTTGGGACTCCATCACGACCGTCTGGATATTCTAAATGTTCTGGTACGTAAATATTGCCAGCCTTATCGAAAATATATCCCGATCCAGATGCGCTCTGTGGGCGAGATCAGCAACCTCCCTGTATTGGAAACACAAGAGGGCGGCGCAACTCTTTATGCCCTGGCTGTCGAACATTTTGAACAGGTGTGAGGTTCGATCATGAAACTGATGTCAGTCATTATTCAGGATAAAGACAGCGATAGGGTCATTGAAGCATTGGTCCAGGATGGGTATGCAATCACCCGGATGGCAAGCACCGGTGGCTTTCTTCGCCAGGGGAATGTCACCCTGCTCATGGGACTTGAACCTGAGCAGGTCAGCAAAGTTATAGCGCTGCTTCAGGAAAAATGTACAGTCAACGAACCCAACCGGCACGCTGCAACGATCTTCGTGCTGGATATGCCTGAATATCTCAAAGTCTGACGCGGGATGAAATGAAATTCCGTATTCCTCACATAAATTGGTCGCGCCTCCAGCGTCATTACACCCGCTTCACCTGGGGTGGTCCCTGGGCGGCTGCGCTTCCGGAAGACCGCCGCCGAAACCTGACTCTATTCTTCTACGATGGGTTATTTGCCGCCGCCAGCGATAAGATCATCCTGACTTACATCACCATCTATTTCCTGGATCTGGGTGCTTCCGGACAGCAGATCGGGTTACTCAGTTCATTGAGTAACCTGGCCGCCGCGTTCCTTCTGCTTCCGGCAGCCATGTGGGTTGAACGAACAGGGGAACGTAAGCGGTCCACCCTTATGGCCGCAACCGGCAGCCGGCTGATGGTCCTGCTAATGGCGCTCCTGCCGATGTTCCTGGTACCTACATCGGGACTGATCTGGATCATCCTGGGATTGGCGCTGCTGCGGGAGACTTTCAATAACATCGGGTATCCGGGCTGGATGGCATTAACGGGAGACATCGTTCCCCTCGCAGGACGTGGACGCTATTTTGGCACCCGGAATTTCATTATGGGTGTCTCCGGGATCATCACCGCCCTGGTTGTCGGTGCTGCCATCACCCGGATCGGGTCACCATTGGGTTACCAGCTCGCCTTCATCCTGGCTGTGGTGCTGGGGCTGATCTCAATGTCATTTTTCAGCCGGTTAAAGGATCATAGTAAAGAAGATGGAACACTCCAGCCTACCCACAGTTCATTGCAGCAGATTTTTTCTTCCCTGCACGGACAAAAACAATTCATCCTGTTTTGCGTTTTCACAGCCATCTGGAACTTCTCGATCAATATTGCCGGTCCTTTTTTCAATGTCTATATGGTCGAGACAGTCGGCATGACGGCCGCTTCAATCGGTATCGCGACCGTCGGAAACACCATCGCGAACCTGGTCGTACAGCGCCGGACCGGTGTGTTGGCCGACCGGTGGGGCAACCGGAATGTATCGATCATCTTCTTGTTCCTGATCCCCGTCCTGCCGTTAATCTGGGGACTCTGGATCCATACCACCTGGCAGGTGATCGTGATCCAGTTTGTTGCCGGAGTTTTCTGGGGTGCCTATAACCTGGTGAGTTTTAACATTCTGCTGAATCAAACCCCACAGGAACAACGAGCCCGTTTCTCAGCGCTCTATCAAATTGTGGTCACTTTATCGCTGGCCGGTGGAGCAGCTTTGGGGTCATATTTGATCAGCGTGATTCAATTCAAAGGTATCGCGATCACTTCTGCCATCGGCCGCTGGCTGGCCGGGATCCTGTTCCTGATCCTGGTCAAAGAGACCCTCCCTAAATCTTCACCCCCTGGTGAGGTGCCGGAAGAGGCGGATCTCATAGCCGAAGAAACTTTATCTTAAACTGAAAGACTGCTCAAATCTGATTGAGCAGTCTTTGAATCATGTTTTTCAATCTATTCAGCGGCGGCTTCCAGCCAATCCCGGACTTCCTGCTTATCGGGAATTCGGCCAAAGCACATTACCTTTTCATCAATGACCAGCGCAGGGGTGGACATGACGTCATATGCCATGATTTCCGGCATAGATTTCACCTTTGTGAACTGGGCCGTCATCCCCAGTTCCTCGACCATTTCACGGGCCAGGGCTTCCAGCCGTTCGCACTTGGGACATCCACCACCTAAAATTTTAATTTCCATTTTGTTTTCTCCTTGTGTTTTACTTGATAAACCAGCCAAAAATTAAACCGGACAAGGTGCTGAATACAGTCACCATGGATACATAGACCGCCGTCTTCTTCCGCCCGATCACCGAATTGGTAATCAGGATCGATTGCAGGCTCAATTCAGGGTCCGCCAGCAAATAGGCCAGCAGCGGTCCCCGGTTCATTCCCAGTGAAAGGAAGGTCTGGGCAACAGGCACTTCCACCAGGGTTGGGAAATACATGAACACGCCGAACAGGACCGCGGCCAGGTTTGCCCACAGCGTGTTGCGTCCGGCGATGGTCTGGATCCAGACTGGCGGGATCAATGCTCTTGCAATGGATGCTGCAAACACACCCACCAACAAGAGTGGGAAAATCTGTTAACAAATCGCCAGGTTTCCCACAGCCACTCCTGGCGTTCGCCTGCTGTGAATGTTTTGGCACTCAATATCCAAATCGCAAAAATCAATACCACTTCAGAAACGAACCGGCCATTGATGCCGATTGCCAACCCACCCTCGGTGACAGCAATCGAAAATGAAGCAACGACCAGTGTCAGCGTAACCAAACCGAGGGTAAGGTACGTCCAGGGTGTGAAACCGTCCAGAATATTCTTAAGTCCCTTCAAGGATGACAAGATGATCATGACCAGCAACCCGATCAGGACCAGGCCATGAACCGAAACGCCTTCAATACCCAGGGAGGGGTTCGGGGGGATCAAACTGTCCAGCCGTGTTTGCAGGTTCACTGCCCAGGTGCCGGGGATATTGAACGATAAAAAGACGTCCCTCAGTATTCCAACTTGCAGCGTCCCGGCGATCAGGATTCCCAGCAGCAGCACAAAGAAAACCACTGTCTTGGTGGGAATGGTCGCCTTGGCAGCGAAGAGATTGCTTTGAGCGGATTCCTGGGCATGCTCGGCATCATCCTTGCGGAAGATCCAGGCCATCAAGAGGCCGATCAGGATGCCGAAGACAAGCGAGAGGATAACCCGGGCCAGTGCAATGTCCATCCCAATCTGAACACCTGTGAATGAAATTGCGAGGATGTTCACTGCCGGACCGACAAACAGGAAGGTCACAGCCGGGCCCAAGCCAGCCCCTTTCTTATAAATGCTGGCAAACAGCGGCATGATCGTACAGGAACAAACCGCTAAAAGGAAGCCCCCCAGCGCGGACGCCGGGTAGGAGATCCATTTGGGAGCGTCTTTCCCGAGGTAGCGGGTGATCGCTTCTTTTGGCAGCAGTGCCGCTAATGCGCCTGCGATAAAGAATGCCGGCAGGAGGCATAACAGTACATGTGCTGCCAGGTAAGAAGCCAATCCACCCAAACCGGATTGCAATAAATTAAGTAATGTATCGGCGATGTTCAAATCAACTCCAAATATATTATGTTTTTTGCATATATCTCTTTAAAAAAGACTACTTCTTCATGCAAAAAGGACAGTTGCAGTTCTGCAGCGGGACTGGCTTACCAGGCTCTCCCATCGTTTCCTTAAGCAATTCCCGAACAGTTTTATCCCGGAGATGGTAGTAGACATTCTGCCCATCCTTCTCATCCATCACCAGGCCTGCCTCTCGCAGGATCCTAAGTTGCTGGGAAATATAGGCTTGCGGACGGCCGGTGACCGCCTGCAGGTGACAGACACAGGCTTCACGCCTGCGCAGTTCATCCAGGATCTGCAGCCGGACGGGGTGGGACAGCATTTGGAAGATATCAGATTTTGTTTCGTAATCCATAGTATTCATAAAATATTATATATTTTTCTCTGCATATATTATTCGATTAACTAACGCCTGTCAATTTGATTAATGTCACAATATTTGAAATAAGGAAAAGGCGCCATAATGGCGCCTCTAATTTCAAACCTTTATAAAAATATCCTTATGCCTGGTTACCATTCTTGAGCATTGTTTGCACATCCTCCACTGACACGCCTTCCCGGAACGCTTTGATGATCTCCTTCTTTTCAAAGATCCCGGCATCATGCATTCCCTTCACGTAGACTGCGGGGATATGATATTCAAAGAATCCGGCAATTTTATTCGGTTGCCATTCTTCGATACCTTCCTGGCGATATTCTTCCACAAAGCTGGATGGCATCCGGTGGATCTTTGCGGCAATGATGTCCTCCAACAGGATCCCTTCCAGATTGGCGTCCAGATATTGCTGGATGAAATCTGCGTCCACCCTGTGTATCCGGCATTCAACCAGTTCTTCAATTGAAAAGGCAAGTCCGGTGGATTTCATCTTCTGAATATATTCAGGCGAGACCCGGTGAATGCGGCACTCGACCAGGTCATCACGGCTCATATCCGAAAAACCGGCATCTCTGAATTCCCTGACCAATTCCGGTGACACCTGATGGATCCTGAATTCAACGACATCATCCAATGAAATATTGTCGCCCAAAAGATCACGGAAAGACTTCAGCAATGTCGCATCCACCTTATGTATCTTGAGTTCCACGAGTTGCGCAACGCTCAGATCGTTCAAACCCATTTCTCGGAATGACCGGACGAACTCCGGCGTAACCCTATGAATGCTGCATTCGATCAAATCCTGGTTGGTCAGGTCGGTCAATCCCGCCTCTTTAAAAGCCTTGATCAGATCAGGTTGAACCTTGTGGATAGCAAATTCGACCAAACTTTCCATTTTCAGGTCATCAAAGCCCATTTCGCAGAACGCCCGCACCTTTTCCGGATTGACCTTATGGATGCGCGCCTCAACCAGGTCATGAATCTCCAGGTCCTTGAGACCCGTTTCCAACATTTCTCGAGCGAAAGTGGGAGTAATCCGATGAATGGCCAGATCCGACCATTCATGAATATCTTCAGGCGTGATCCCAATATCCTTGAACTCGTGGATCACATCCGAAGTCAGACCAAAATTCCTGAGCTGGTTGAGCTCTTCAAAGTCAATGTCCTCAAAGCCAGCATCAGCCAATGACGTACGCAAGTCCGCGATCTTCATCGTTCCCCGCGCATCATACGGGGTCTTCGATCCCGGTTTAGGCTTACTGGCTTTCAACGCTTCCAACAATTCCACACCTTCATCCGGGGTGATCTTTCCTGATGAGACCATATCCAATACAGTCATCACATCTATATCTTCTTCCATGACATCCTCCAACATTCTATTGATCATTATTTCCCAGCTGACGTAAAAGCTCTGCAGCCCGGTGGACATCGATCTCCCCTTCTTTCAATTGGGAGAGGATTTCCTGGCGTTGATCTCGCAGGTTGTTCTTCACCGGTTCATTTTCCAGGCCCATCTCCTCGATCACTTCATCCAGCCTGCGGCGGATCGCCCAATAGGATTGGCCGGTGTTCCGTTCCATTTCCTTGACGTTACCGCGGTTGAGGAGGAAGGTTTCCAGAAATTTCAAGCTTTCGGCCGAAAGCCTGAAAAGAGGACTGAGGTCATAATTTCCCATCACAATAGTGTCACATGCCGTACAGCTAAGCTGTGAAACCTGGAGGGGCGCCGAACAACTGGGACACTTATGGGGTAAAGCACTCATGAGTAACTCCTTATGACCTGAGAATATCATTATTTTGATGTTTTGTCAAATATTTTGGTTTATTAACCTAATTATTATGTGATAACGGCAATTTATTGCTGAATTAATCTTAAAATCAATGACACATGATTGAATCTCGAAATTTAAATGACGTTTATAATATTACTAAAGATTAAAACAATTCGCACGCTTTGATTGAGTTATCAACCGGAAAAAGAGGAAGACATTGATATGACCTTGATCTTCAAAGCCAAACAGACCGTCGAATTCATTGGAGACAGCATCACCGACTGTGGCCGGCGCGAACCTCCATTCGAACCCCTGGGAAATGGATATGTCCGAGAAATCCAATGCCTGCTCCAGGCAAATTACCCCGAGTTGGATTTGAAGGTCATCAATAAGGGTATCAATGGTGATCGGACCCCGGAGTTGAAAGCTCGTTGGAAACAGGACGTCCTTGATATTAACCCGGATTGGCTATTCATTTACATCGGTATCAATGACGTCTGGCGATATTTTGGTTCAGAGCCAAATTTGGGGGTTCCTGCAGCGGATTCCGAACACCTCTACCGCCAGTGTCTTAACGGTGCCAAAGCCAACACTAAGGCTCAGATCCGATTGGTCTCGCCTTTCCTGGCAGAGAAGGATCCGGAAGACCCCTTCAAGAAGAAACTGGGGCAGTATCAGGCTGTAATTGATAAATTGGGAGAAGAGTTTGACCTGCCGGTGATCCATCTCCAGCCGGCATTTGACTGGGCGATGCTCTCCAAACCGGCGACTTACTGGTCGGCCGATCGTGTCCACCCCACTGAGGTCGGGCATATGCTGATCGCCCTGACAATCCTTCGAGCATGCGGGTTCAGGCTGTGATATGGATCCATTTCTTCGAACAAATCTGTAACTCAGACCATCATAAAGGTGGTCTTTTTTTGAAAATTCTGATAAATCAGACCATCAGCCATAAAGCTTTGTCAAAAATTTATTAAATATTCGGCTAATTTATATGATTATTATCTTATTTATGGTAATATAAGGTCAATAAATGAAGATTAAGGAGAACGAAATGGTTGAGAAGATCCATAAAACGGATGCAGAGTGGCGAGCTCAGCTCACCGAAGAACAATACGAGGTCACCCGCCGAAAAGGCACCGAACCACCCTTCTGTGGCGCGTTCTTCGACCATAAACAGGACGGAACTTATTACTGTATTTGCTGCGATCTGCCATTATTCTCCGCCGACCACAAGTTCATCTCCGGCACCGGTTGGCCGAGTTTCTTCCAGCCGATCGCGGAAGACCACATCGTCTACCATCAGGATAATAGCTATGGCATGCACCGCACGGAGATCGCCTGTGCCCGGTGTGATGCCCACCTCGGACATGTTTTTACCGATGGCCCGGCGCCGACTGGTAAACGGTATTGTGTGAATTCAGTTTCTTTACGTTTTGAACCTAAGAAAGAACAGGAGAAAAGCTCATGAAAACTCAAACAGCAACATTTGCAGCAGGATGCTTTTGGGGAGTTGAGGATAAACTGCGAAAGACTCCCGGCGTCGTCGATACGATCGTCGGTTATACCGGCGGCGAAGTGGAAAATCCCACCTACAGGCTGGTCTGCACCAATACCACCGGGCACGCCGAAGCAGTCCAGGTGAAATTCGATCCCGAAAAGATCAGTTATGAGGAATTGGTCCGTCATTTCTTCGAACTTCACGACCCAACCACCCCAGACCGGCAAGGCCCGGATGTCGGCAGTCAGTATCGCTCCGCGATCTTCTACGAGAATGAAGATCAGCGTGAAATAGCTGAAAAGGTAAAACAAGAGATGAATTTATCCGGTAAATATCGCTACCCGATCGTTACTGAAATTGTACCGGCAGGGGATTTTTACGAAGCAGAGGATTACCATCAGCAATACTACACGAAAAATCGTCACTGGTGAATTTGATTCAAACTAAAATTGCTTGAGAAGAGAGACATTTCTTGCCTCTCTTTTTTTGCTCATACCCTCTTAACGACAGCAACCCACTTTGACAGCTATGATAAGATTAAGACCGTGAAGAAAGCGAAATCCCCTTTCCATATCATGGTTAAACCCCGCGGACCAGTCTGCAATCTGGCTTGCGATTACTGTTATTACCTTCCCAAGGCCAGTCTTTATCCCAAATCCGACTTCAGGATGTCCACCGAGTTACTCGCCGAATACATCCGCCAGATGTTCGCTTCGCAGCCGGGTGTTACCGTGAACTTCACCTGGCAGGGCGGCGAACCCACCTTGATGGGCCTGCCCTTCTTCGAAGAGGCCGTCCGGCTGCAAAAAGAGCTTGCGCCCCCCGGCGTCAGGGTCACCAATGCTCTCCAGACCAACGGCACCTTATTGAACCCAGCCTGGTGCCGGTTCTTCAAAGAAAACGGTTTCCTGATCGGTCTGAGCCTGGATGGGCCGCCTGAATTAAATAATATCCACCGACACACAAGCAACCACCGTGAACAGTTTGAAGCAGTCATGCGTTCTGTTCGCCTGCTGCAGCAGCATGAGGTGGAATACAACATCCTTTGCTGCGTCCACCAGGCCAATGTCGATCACCCGCTGGAAGTCTACCGGTTCCTGCGGGATCGGATCGGTGCGGCGTTCATCCAGTTCATCCCGATCTTGCAGCGTGAACTGAGTTCTGATGGTCGTGAAATGAATACCCTGACGCCGTTGTCCGTCGATGGAAAGTCTTACGGCAAATTCCTGACGGTTGTATTCGATGAATGGGTCCGGCATGACGTCGGGCGTGTGTTCGTACAGCATTTTCGACGTGGCACTGGGGATCTATGCCGGACAGCCGGCCGGGCTTTGCACCTTTTCAGAGACCTGCGGGCGTGCATTCGTCCTGGAACACAACGGGGACCTCTATAGCTGCGACCATTTTGTTAACACGGAACATTTATTGGGCAATATCACCGATACCCCGCTTTCCATCCTCGTCGATTCTGAAACCCAGGCCCGGTTTGGTGAGGGCAAACACACCGCCCTGTCCCAAACCTGCCTGGTATGTGAGGTCAGGTTCCTCTGTAACGGCGGCTGTCCGAAGAACCGGGATTCAAACGGTCTCAACCGCTTGTGTGCGGGATATCAGGCTTTCTTCCGACATATTGATCAGCCCATGCGGATCATGTTGGATCTCCTCAGACAAAATCAGCCTCCTTCTGAGGTCATGAGACTGTACAATAGAGAGTAAGAAGATCATTATTTGATATTAAAACCATTCAGGCAGGCAACCGCCTGAACCGACGAGAACAGGTATAATTCTGACATGGCAAGAAACAATCAATTAGCACAAGATAGTAATGAAGATATCGATCGCCGAATTGCAATCCTGATCGATGGTGATAACGCCCAGGCCACTTTGATCGAAGAGATCCTGGTCGAATCAGGCAAATATGGCAGCGCGACCATCCGCCGGGTCTACGGAGATTGGACGACACCCAACATGAGTTCCTGGAAGGACACGTTGAACATCCACGCCTTCCAGCCAATCCAGCAGTTCCGCTACACGGTGGGTAAAAATGCTACCGACAGCGCCATGATCATTGATGCAATGGATATTCTGCACTCGCACCAGGTTGAAGGCTTCTGTCTGGTTTCCAGCGACAGCGATTACACTCGCCTGGCAACCCGGATCCGTGAAAGCGGTCTCCTGGTGGTCGGGATCGGCAGGAAAAGCACACCCCGGGCATTCGTCAGCGCTTGCAATGTGTTCATCTATACCGAGAACCTCAGCAGCAGGAGCCGCAGCAGTAATGTGGATAAGCGTAAGAGCAACCACATGAGTGCTCAGGAACGGGAGCTCATGGATATGATCAGCCAGGCAATGGACATGGTCGGCCCCGATGATGAGGGCTGGACCCGTCTTTCTGAAGTCGGCACCGCCCTCCGCCGGATCGATCCCGGGTTTGATCCCCGCAGCTACGGTCATCGCCAGCTCAGCGTAATGGTCAAGGGACAGAGCCAGCATCTTGAAATGCGTAAGGTGGCAAACGGCGCGATCATTGAGATCCGATTAAAGGATTAATTTTTCAGTTTTTAACGATAAAGGTGCAGCCTGAGCTGCACCTCTTTTATAAATTGCAACAAGGAATTCAAGAATAAGGACTCACCATGACTGATGGGATACAGGTCAACCAGGTCCTGGCTGCTGCTATCTTTGCGGCTGATAAGCATCAGGGACAAATCAGAAAAGACTTGATAGGCTCACCTTATATCACACACCCGCTGACCGTTGCCAAAGTTTTGTGGGAAATTGGCGGGATCCGGGATACACGTACGCTGGTCGCAGCTATTTTGCACGATACGCTGGAGGACACTCGCACCACGCCTGCTGAAATTCGTGAGCAGTTCGGTGAGGAGATCCTCTCCATCGTCAAAGAAGTGACTGACAATAAATCCCTGGATAAAATAGAACGGAAGCGGTTGCAGGTGATCCATTCAACCGAACTGTCGCTTCCCGCAAAATTGATCAAATTAGGCGATAAACTGGTCAACTGCAGTGACATCCTGATCTCACCGCCGAAAGATTGGGACCTCAACCGCAGGCGAGAGTATATCCAATGGGCAGCGGATGTTTTGGCTCAAATCCGGGGTACCAACGCCCCGCTTGAAGACGCTTTTGACAACATGGCAGCAGATGCCGAAATTAAGCTTGATTTCAAGATCAAACCGTTTGAATCCGTCAACCAGCGCCCCTGGGCACCCGGTCCGGATTTTCTTGATCCCCAGGAGTGAAACATTGAACAGCGAATACCAGGAACCCGAATTGACCCAACCCGTCGATCTCTGCGATTCACGGGGTAACCTCAATCCCGCAGCTATTGGATGGAGCCGGCAGCCTCTTCATCGCTGTAACCTTAAAGGGCACTGGCCGCGTAAAAAGCGTTGGAATTATTGGGCCGTCGTCAGCCCCACGCATCTTTTTTCGGTCACCTTGTCCGACGTTGACTATCTGGGACTGCCGTTCATTTATATTCTCGATTTCAACAGCAAAGAGTTCGCTGAAAAAACACTGCTGAAGCCTTTCGCTGCAGGGATCGAACTTCCTCCGGCCGTCGACGCCGATGTGTTGTACAATGACCCCGCTATGCCGATCGCCATGCTGCAAAACGAGCAGGGCGTACAGCTTAAAGTGAGCTGTCCCGATTTCAACGGGAAGCCCTTGCATGTTGACCTGCAGGTTTTCACTCCAGAAAACCATGAATCACTGAACGTCGTGATCCCCTGGTCTGAAAAGCGGTTCCAATTTACCAGCAAACAGAACACCCTTCCCGCCGAAGGTGTGATCGAGTGGGGCGAGGAAAAAATTATCTTTGACCGGTCTGACACATTTGCCTGTCTTGATTTCGGCCGCGGAATCTGGCCGTTTGAAAGTTTCTGGAACTGGTCCAGCTTCTCCACTCGACTGGGTGACGGCCGGACGGTTGGAGTCAACTTCGGTGCTGGCTGGACGGATGGCACCGGGATGAACGAAAATGGCCTGTGTATCGATGGAAAGCTGATCAAACTCAGTGAAGATATGGTCTTCAAATACGACAAGGCGGATTTCATGGCACCCTGGCGGTTGTCCACTTCGGTTACGGATCGGGTGGACCTGACTTTTACACCCTTCTTTGAACGGGTCGCCAAAACGGATGCACTGGTCATCCGCTCCGAAGTTCATCAGATGATCGGCCGATTTACCGGCACCTTGAAGACGGATTCGGGTGAGACAATCCAAATTGATGACGCCATTGGATGGGCGGAGGACCATAATGCTCGGTGGTAACCCGAGCGTTCCTTTAAGCTCTTGTCAAGAACGGGTAAAGGTTCTGATAACATCCAAAGAACGAATCTCAAACAGCTATACAATGGGATTAAATCCATTTAGCTGAGAGGTTGGAAATGTCAGATAAAAAGATCCGTGTTCTTTTCCTTTGCAAACATAATAAAGCCCGCAGTCAAATGGCTGAAGCATTATTGAAATATCGCGCAGGTGACCGATTCGAGGTCGAATCGGCCGGTTTCAACCCCCAGCCCATCCTCCCGGCTGTCGTACAAGCCATGGCTGAGATAGGGATCGATATTGCCGATCATCCCTCTACGGATGTCAAGAAATATATTGGACGTGAACATTTTGGGTATGTGATCATCGTCTGCAGCCGGGATGAACTCGATTGCCCGACCACCTTCCCCGTCCCTGGAAAACTGCTGAATTGGGAATTTGATGACCCAGCAGCGTTCACCGGGACTGATGAAGAGATCCTCGCCGAAACCATCCGAGTCCGGGATGAAATAGATGCAAAAATCCAGGAGTGGATTGCATCCATTTAATTTCTAAATGCTTCCCCTCAGGAAGCGAATTCACCTACCTATAATTTTTTACATGTAAGCCAAATAGAAAATCAGGTAACTTTATCCCTATTCTGCTCCAAACTCAAAAACCTCGCTTACCCGGATATCCCGCGAACTGGCACCGACCATAACTTCAAAGATCCCTTTCTCGGCCACCCATGAGGATTGATGCGGGTCATAATATGACAGCGCCCTCTGATCCAGGTCAAAAGTCACGGTTTGTTGCTCACCAGGCTTAAGCTCAACTTTGGCAAACCCCTTCAACTCCTTCTCGGGGCGTTCCAGGGTCAATTCGACATCCTTGATATAGAGCTGGACCACTTCTTTTCCCGGAACTACTCCTGCATTGCGGACGGTTACCGAAACCTGGAAGGGTTCATTCGGATGAACCTGGACCGGTAATTCAAGATCCTTATATTCAAAACTCGTGTAGCTCAGTCCATGGCCGAATGGGAATAAGGGATCGACCTTCTTGGTGTCATAATATCGGTAACCCACGAAGATCCCTTCGCCGTAATACGCATCTTTCCAACCCGGATAATGGATGTAGGCAGGATTGTCTTCAAGGCGCTTGGGGAAACTAACGGTGAGTTTGCCGGAAGGGTTGACGTCCCCAAAGAGGATATCGGCCAGCGCACTGCCGCCTTCCTGGCCGGGATAATACGCCAACAGGACTGCTTTCACATCATCCAACCAGGGCATCGCTACCGGTGCGCCGGCATTGATCACCACCACCGTATTGGGATTGACCGCGGCCACTGCCCGGATCAATTCCTCCTGACGGCCGGGCAGATCCATATCGGGCCGATCCCCGCCTTCACTTTCATAGAGATCGGATAGACCGACCACAACAATTGCCGCATCGCTCTCCCGAGCCAGAGCGACCGCTCTCTCGACCGGATCACCAGTGACTGCTAACGGGACTTTATAGGAGAAGTGGACCAGTGCAAAACCGTTATTTTCACCGCTGATATATTCCGCTTTGAAAACATACCGCTTGCCCTTTTCAAGATGAACAACTGTCTGGTCTCCCAATTTTGAGACATCAATTGCCGATGATTTCGCTCCTACCTCGTTCTCAAGGATCAATTTCCCGTCCAGCCAAACCCGAGCCGTCCCGGTATTGTAGATAAAGAATTCGGTATCGCCCGTTTCACTTGCGGTAAAGGTCCCGGTCCAATGGATGCAGAAATGATCCGGATCGATTACGGATGGTGCAGGCCCACCAGAGCCAAACCAGGCATCAATGTTTGCATCCACCCGGGTGATCACCGGTTCACCGGAACCATCCAGGTTGTTGTAATATTCTCCCAGGAGGCCATGCGATTTGCCATCCGTATGCGTGAAACAGGATTTTTCGACTACTTTGGGCCGCACCTGGTTGTCGTAACCGGGTTCGTATCTGATTTCGATCTGGTCGCTCAGTTTCGCCCGAAGTCCCTCCAGCGGTGTGACCCAGTAATGGGGATCAACTCTTGAACTGCCCCCTCCGCTGATCATCTGGCTGGCGTTCAGCCCGATCACCGCCAGAGTATTGATCTTGTCCCCTTTAAGAGGGAGAAGGTTATTTTCATTCTTCAACAGCACCATCAACTCCCCAGCCACCTCCCTGGCGAGGGCGCGGTGCTCCTGTGAGTCCCCGCTGCCGGATGGCGAAGGTTTTCCGCCCAAAACTCCTGCCCGGAATAAAAGTAATAACATTCGGCTGGCGGCATCGTCAACGAATTTCTCATCAACCTGCCAGTTGTGGACAGCCGCTTCAAGTAAGGGTCCGAAATAGCGGGCCGGTCCGGGCATTTCCAGGTCCAGGCCTGCGTGCACCGGTTCATAAATATCGTGGACGGCACCCCAATCGGAAACCACAACACCTTCAAACCCCCACTCTTCCTTGAGGATCTTTCGCAGCAGATATTCATTTCGACTGGCATAAGTCCCATTGATGCGGTTATACGAACACATCACTGTCCAGGGCTGAGTTTCCTTGACGATCGTTTCAAAGGCTGGCAGGTAGATTTCCCGTAAAGTGCGTTCATCAACGACCGAATTGCCCCGATGGCGTTCGTACTCCTGGTTGTTGGCAGCGAAATGCTTGACCGACGCCCCGACCCCTTTACTTTGCAGGCCTCGGACATAAGCCAGACCGATCTGACCGGCCAGGTAAGGATCTTCGGAATAAGTCTCAAAATTGCGACCACCCAACGGTGAACGCACAATATTCACACAAGGTCCCAAGAGGATATGGCAGCCTAAATAACGCGTTTTCTTCCCCCAATGCTTCTCCGACACGTTCAATCAATGCCGTGTTCCAGGTGGAAGCCATTGAAACACCGGTTGGGTACGCTGTGGCGCTGCCGACGATCCGGCCCTGCCCATGGCCGCCGGTGCGCACTCCGTGCGGTCCATCCGTCATGGCGATTGATGGTATCCCCAACCGTTCGATCGGAACGGTGAACCAGGCGTTCCTGCCTGAAAGCAGGGCAACCTTTTCCGTTAATGTCATTTTTTCCAGAAGTGATTTGATATCTTTTTGGTGAGTTGTAAAAACCATTTCTTAGATTTCCTTTCCTGATGAGGTCCCTGTGATTATTATAAACTTAATCTAACTGGTAAAATGAGAATTAACCACTAAATTTTCTGACTGAAACTTATGAATGAAGCTGATCTGCAACACTTTCCGATATTTAAAGGGCTGGAACAAAAGTCGCGTCAGGATTTACTTGCCCGACTTTTTTCATATACCTTACGTCCCGGTCAATCCTTGTTTGTCGAAGGTGAACCTGCCGAATACTGTTATTTCATAAGAACCGGTATTTTACGGGTACTGAAGATGAACCCGGATGGGCGAGTGCAGGTGCTTTCCAGGCTGACCCCATCGATGGCGGTAAATGTGATCTCTCTTCTCAACCCGTCACATCGGAATATTGCCACAGTCGAAGCACTTACTGCCGCTGAGCTTTGGGCTTTGACATCTCAGGACTTTGATTTCCTGGTCAACCAGCACTCTGATTTCTCCACCACGCTTTTACGTTCACTTGCAGGACGGATCTCGCAGATGACGGACATGATCGCTGAACTTTCTCTTTATCCGGTGAGCGTCCGTTTGGCGCGGTTCATCATTAAACTTGCAGATTCATCTCAATTTTCAGGCAATTGGACTCAGGATGAAATAGCCGCACAGATTGGTACTACCCGAGACATTGTCGGGAGATTGCTGCGTGAATTCGATCATCGCGGTTTGATCAGGCATGACCGGTCGGAAATCATCCTGCTGGATCGGCAGGGTCTTTCTGATGCTGCCGGACTCCCCAAAGAATAGTTCTATCCCCCTCTCTCCGAAAGTAAAATCAAAATCCTAACCGAATAATGTGACTTAAGTCGTATCGTTAATCGGATAAATTCAGTATTATTTATTCAGAAACGAATCAGGAGAGAACATGTCCCCACAGGAACTTCCCCAAATAAACCTTGATCTGTGCAATCGCTGCGGAGAATGCGTCGAAGGATGTCCGGAGAATGCTTTGGCGATGGATCTGCAAGGGCCGGCATTTCGCCAGCCGATCATTTGCACCTATTGCGCAGATTGTGAAAAGCTCTGCCCGACCGGCGCCATCCGGGTCCCGCTTACATTTCGATGGGCAAATAAATCCTAATCAGATTAATAACCGATCCAATTGGAGGTTTTTATGAGTGAATATATTGACAATGTCAGTAAGAGAAAACAGGTACTAAAGGAAGTCATCAAACGTCTGCATGATGGTGAGACCGTCGAAGCGTTACAGGAAAAATTTGGCGATGCCATCAAAGGCGCCACCGCCGGTGAGATCGCCGAGGCGGAACGTGCCATGATCGCGGAAGGCGTCTCAGTAAGTGAGATCCAGCGCTTGTGTGACCTGCATGTTGCCGTTTTCAGGGGATCGCTGGATGAAGAATCCTCACCCGAATCTCTCCCAGGTCATCCGGTGTTCACCTTCCGGATGGAGAACGAAGTCACAATACGTCTTCTGGAATCGATGGCAAACGCGATCAATGGTTGGGATGATGATCAACCCGGCGCTTTGGACTCTCTGCGCAGGCAGACAGAAAACCTGAAAAGCATCGAAAAACATTATTCCCGCAAGGAAAATCTGCTTTTTCCATTCCTGGAGAAAAAAGGGTTCGAAGGTCCATCGATGGTCATGTGGGGAGTGGAAAATGAGATCCGGGAAAAAATCAGGCTATTCATTGCTTTGATCAACAGTGAGCACCCTAACCAGAGCGAAGCAGCCCTGCAGTTTGTCGAACTGGCGCAGAACATCCGTGAAATGATCTACAAAGAAGAAAAAATTCTCTTCCCCGAAGCCCTTTCACGCCTCTCCGAAGTTGAGTGGGCCGATATCCGCAGGCAGGAGGAAGAGATCGGATATTTCAACGTCTCCCCTCAAACGGAATGGAAGCCGGAAATCAAACGATCTACCGATGATAATCACTATAAAGAAAAGGAAGGATTAAATATGGACGGCTTACTTTCATTGGATACAGGTGCGCTGAGCCTGGAGCAAATCAACTTACTGTTAACGAATTTGCCGGTGGATGTCACTTTTGTCGATGAAAATGACGAAGTGCGATATTTCTCTCAGGGCAAGCACCGGATCTTTGGCCGCTCACCTGCGATCATCGGCCGGGCTGTGACCAAATGCCACCCCCCGCAAAGCGTTCATAAAGTGCAGATCATCCTGGACGATTTCCGTTCAGGGAAACGGGATGTTGCAGAATTCTGGATCCAGTCAGGTGATGCCTTCATTCATATCCGATATTTTGCCTTGCGGGATTCTGAGAAAGAATACCGTGGATGCATCGAAGTGTCTCAGGAGGTTTCACATATCCGTGCTTTGCAGGGTGAAAAACGCTTGCTCGATGACGAACCCGGGTATTCCGAATAACCCTTAAGATGCAAAGTATTTATCAGTCCCGGCATTTCATGCTGGGGTCTGTTTTAAGAAATAAGCATACCGGCGAAAAAAATAACCCACAGGTAGGAGGCAGGAATCCTGGAACTATTTTATACTTGATAAATAACTGCACAATAAATCAAGGAGGACACTCAATGGCATCCCAAAAAAAGATCGTTATGGGTTTCTTTGCAGCCCGGAATTATGAAGTCCAGTCGCTGATATTGGCTCAAAGCCTGCGAACTTTTGGTGGTGAATATGCCGACCTGCCGATCTGGATCATGGTACCTGAACGGGAACCTTTACAGGGAATGGTTCTGGAGGCTATCAAGAAACTGGATGTGAAGATCATTCCTTTTGTAATCGACCCTGATTTCCGAAAATTCCCCTTTGCCGGAAAGGCGATGGCAGCCGCTGTTGCAGAAGAACGGGCGGCAAAGGAAAACGTCCTGCTGGCCTGGCATGACCGCACTGGCTTCATCCACCATACGCCTTATGATTTCAATCTTGTGGATGATATTGCCGTTGGGCTCCGGCCAACAGATATCGCCAATATTGGCGCACTTCTCAACGAACCCATCCCACCTTTCTGGCAAACAGTGATGGATCATTTCCAGCTCCACGAAGATGATTTCCCACCCATCACGACTGCGATCGACCGCAAACAACTTCATTTTTATGTCAATGCGGGGTTATTGGTTGTACATCCCGAAAAAAAGATATTGCAGACCTGGGCGACCTTGTTCCAGGAAACCTACAACCTGCCAAAATTCAAATCCTTTTATCAGGAAAACCAGGCCTACGCCATCTTCATGCACCAGGCAATCCTGACAGCAGCCATCATTAAAAGGACCAGATTTGATGAACGGGTGGTCTTGCCAAACACCTACCTCTTCTCGGTCGATAATTTCTTCGATTATCCCGAAGACCTTCGGCCGGAAACATTGGACGAAATCACCACCGGCCGCTTCCATGATTTCTTTGCCTTGCCGGATTGGCAGGCCAAGATCATTGCCAGCCCGGAATTGATTGACTGGTTCAAAGCACAACTCGCTTTCGGACCCTATTGGCCGGAGAATCATATGAAGAAACGACAACTCGGCCCGATGCCCCTGATCTACCCCATCCCGATCGCCCTGGTCGGTGCACTGGTGGATGGCAAACCCAATTTCACGGAAGTCGGCGACGTGGGCATTATGGGCATCAAGCCGCCTTATGTTTTTGTCTCACTTGGTGAAAATTCACACTCCAGGCTGGGTATCTCCCAGACCGGCGAATACAGCCTGAACTTCCCCTCGACAGACCTGATGGCTGAAGCCGATTTCTGCGGCGTTGCCAGCGGCAGCAAGGTCAATAAGGCCGAACTGTTCTCAATATTCTACGATCCCGATGGGCTGCCGACTTTGCCCCTGATCGAGGAATGTCCCGTGAACCTGGCCTGCAAGGTGATCAAACATTTCACGCTCGAACACCGCAACATCTTCGTTGGGTCCGTGGTTCAAACTTATGTAAATAAATCCTGCTTTATCGAAAAAGACGGCAAGCAGCATCTGGCCGACCTGACAGTCCTGGACCCCTTGATCTATGCCCTGGATAACCGCTACTACAAAATCGGCCAGCCCATCGGGACGGGATACCAGGAGGGAAAAGGTGTCTCCATGCCGCCATCCGAAGAGCCAGCCGATAGGTCTGGGTCGCCAGGGAAATTAAATTTATCCGGTGATTATTTTTCCACTTTCAGTGGCTCATCCACCCGCAGACGAAAGGTCTTGATCTCAAAGGGATGAAATTCAAGGTCCAGACTTTGACCGTCAAACGCCAATGCTTCCAGAGGTTTTTCGAGCATGTTTGTACGATACGCATATTTGAAGGGCAGTGAGGTGGAAAGCGTCGTCCTGGTGAAATTTCCCATCAATTCATACAAACGCAGCACCACGTCACCCGTTCCCGGTTCTTCCGCCGGTTTCACCGTCTCCAAAATGATATTTGAATCTTCCACCTGGAAGAGAGACCTTTCTTCAGAATAACCTTCCTTTGGCATGACGGGGACATTGAGTTCATACCCCTGCTGCACCACACCGCTCTCGATGAATGGGGTGTCCCAATAATAGAAAGCATAGGTAAACTCCTGGCGTCCCCGGTCGGCGGTCATATCCGGGGCCAGGGCGGATTTCAGCAGCGTCAGGTTGATGCCTTTTTCCAGCACATCCACCCCGTATTTTGAATCATTCAGGATCGCAAACCCCCGCTCCGGTTCCACCAGCGCTGTCCACTTCTGGTTGCAGACCTCGAAGCGGTCCTGGTCGATCTGACGGGAGCGATGGGTGGGGCGTGAGATGTGCCCGAACTGGATCTCATGCAGGGCGTCCTGAACGTGAAAGTCCACCGGGAAATCCACTTTCAGCAGCTTGTGACGTTCCTGCCAGTCGATCATCGTGTGGAAATCCACCCGGCGGGAGTTACGAGTCAGAGTGACGGTCTGGGTCATCTCAGAATCATGCAGTTTGCGAGCGATCTTCAGTTGGCCAAACAGCGGGCCTTCCGCAATTACCGAAATCTCAGCTTTGTCCGGCGTTTCAACCGGGGAACGCTTATACATGCTGTCGAGATCCCAGGCATCAAACGCACTGGGGATATCCTGATACAGTCGCATTCTGTTGCACAGTCCTATCGCCAGTTCTTTTTGATTTATTTTATCGAATATGCTGGTAATTTCGCCGAATTCATTGAATTCAATTCGTAATAAATCATTTTCCATTGATTTATTGGTAACTTTTATCGAATTTTCCTGAATTTCCGGGGGTCCGGCTTGGAATCCTGCCCAACCGCAGGATGGTGCGACAACCTCGGCATAAGTGACTCCATCCACTTGCTGGACCGGCGCCGACTGACCGTCACCGGCAGACAGACCCATCCACCCTTCAGGCAGGGAAATGATCGCCTTACGTTCCCAGGACAAGGAATTGAATACCGTAAGCCCTTTGTCGCCAGACATCAGTTCGGTCTGGGCATCTGCCGTCATCGCTCGGCTCTTTGAGACCACATCGGCAAGTTGGGCTTCCGCCTGTTCATAAACTCGGTGGATCGAAGAACCGGGCAGGATATCGTGGAACTGGTTGAGCAGGACCGTTTTCCAGGCCTCATCCCATTCGCCATAGGGGAAATCAAACCCGGCTAACACCTGCGCTGCCGCACCCCACAATTCAGCTTCCCGCAAGGCAAATTCGCTGCGCCGCATCAAGGCTTTGGTCCGAGCTTGTGATGTATAGGTACCGCGGTGCGCCTGGAAGTATAGTTCTCCCACATAACGGGCTTCCGGCCAGCCTTCATCATCCTGTTCCAGGAAGAAATCCATCGGTGGGGCCATCCGGAATTTCGGAACGCCTTCGAGGTTTCCCTCCCGCCGGATATATTCCAAATGTTCACGGGTCGGCCCGCCGCCGCCATCGCCCCAGCCAAAGGGGTACAACCGCTTGGAAAAACCGTCTTTCTGTACGCGTTCCCGCCAGCGTTTGATGACCGTGGATGGTTTGGTCTCACTGTTGTAATCATTGTGAAAATGCGCTTTGACCTCGGAACCATCGATCCCTTCCCAGATGAAGGTATTGTACGGGAATTGCTCGCCGCCGTTGTAGGCCCAAAGGATCTTTTGGGTGGAAAAATATTCCACCTCGCAGCCGCGCATGATTTGCGGGAGTGCGCCGGAATAACCAAAGACATCCGGCAGCCAGAGCAGCCTGCTGTCAACACCGAATTCCTCCATAAAGAACCGTTTCCCATGAATCAATTGGCGGATCAGGCTTTCACCGCTGCTGATATTGGTATCCGGTTCAACCCAGGCTGCGCCGTCGGCAATCCACTGCCCGCGTTCGGCCGCCGCCAGGATTTGTTTGTAAAGATCAGGATAATGCCGTTTGACCATCCGGTAGAGATGCGGCTGGCTTTGCAGGAATTTATAATCGGGATAGCGATCCATTAACGCCAGTTGGGTGCTGAAGGTCCGGGCGCATTTCCGTTCGGTCTCAGCCAGCGGCCAGAGCCATGCGACATCAATATGGGCATGACCAAACCCGACCATTTCAGGTATGGTATCCCCGTTATGTTTTTCCATCAGTGGTTTCAGGCGTTCGCGTGCCGCCTGCATGCTGGCCAGCATTTCCATCATGGAGGTCTCAAAATCAACCAGCATGGTGAAATCCTTCAACCCTTCGTCAATTTCCATCAGCCGCAGCGATTCGGGGTCGATATGTTCGCGCAGGTCCCAGAGCGTTTCCACATCCATCAATAACTGGTAGGTCAGTTCCATCCAAATCCCGAAGTGGCTCTGTCCAACCTTGCACTGCTGGGCCGGAGGTTCCGGCACAGTCTCACGGTCGGGAGGGGTCGGCCCGGCATGCCACTCCCGTGGTCCATGACCGGCATAGGCTTCCAGCACAACGGAATAGGTCTCCCCGGCCTGGGCGGAATCGGTCACATAAATGACCTTGTGCTTGTTATCCACCGCGCCGGCATATTGCCCGTTGATATAAACCACCGCTTCCGCGACAGTCTCATCCATCAGAGGCGTCATCTTGTCATCGATGATCTCAATGATCATGGTGGGTTCCCGCCCAACATCCGGCATCAATGCGATCATCTGGCCCTGGGCGAATTCAGGAATGGTGAACTCGCCCTTGAACCAGCCGTATTCCCACTTCGCTCCCCAGGGTGTGCCGGGCTGCACCGGTTCAAAGGTTAGCTGGGAAAGGGCTTCCTCCAGAGAATACTGTTCCTTGGTGAAAGCCGCTTCCAATCCCACGGGACCCAGCGGCTGGTAAAGGTGTTGCGATAGTTCATGCCGCCAGGCCATGATCCGGTGACGCCATTCGAGTGTTAGAGCCATAATTTATCCTTTTGTTATCCAAATCCTTCAATTATGAAAAGATCATTTTTTACGATTCATATTCGCACGTTCGCCCAAAGTTCCGCCATTATAAGCGCCCAATAAGCCCGTCAAACCGACCAGCAGGGCCAGCAATCCCGATTGATACATCAAAACGATCACCAGGATGAATGATGAGATCCCACCCCAGACCGCATAACTCGGTCCCCGATGATCAAAAGAAATAAGAGCAACCCCAAAACCAATCAAGCCGCAAAGCAGGAATTCGCCCAGCATCAGGACAATGTCAAGGCTGTCTGCCACACCTCCTTGTTGGTTCAGCCAATAGGTCACGCCTGTAAAGAACAAGGATGTCAGACCAAAGTTAAGGATGATGGCAAGGACCAGGATCCATACCTGAAGGCCGCGCAAGTCGAATAATTTCGATAAAAATCTCATTGTAAAATCCTCAATCTGATTTTATCGCATATCCGCAGGCTTCCACCGTTTCACGGAAGGCTTCATCCAATCCGCCACCCGAGAAACCCAGTGCTGTTTGGGCCTGAACTGGATCAAAAAAAGTATCGCGGGTCTGCAGCGCCAGGAAGGAAACCGGATCCAACCCACCTTCCCTGCCCTGTAAGTGATGTAAAAGTTTGACGCCGAACAACCCGATCCTCACAATCCAGTTGGGAAGGGTGATGATCTCCTTCCGCCAACCAGCCGCAGCAGCCAGTTGTGTCAGGAATGCCTTCCAGGTCAGGTTCTCATCGCCGATCAGGTAACGCTGCCCGCCTACACCCTGTTCCAACGCACCTGCGACAGCCTGGGCCACATGGTCCACGCTGACCATAGCCGAACCGCCTTGAGGGTAAAACACCCAGGGCAACGGCCAGTGCAGGTAATCCACCAGCGGTTTCCAGATCGGCGTCCTGCCTGTCATTTGCCCAAAGATGTAGGGCAGCTCAAGGATCATAACATCCAATCCATCACCTGAATACTCCAGGACTGCGGCTTCCT
Organism: uncultured Chloroflexia bacterium; assembly: GCA_963741015.1. GTDB lineage: Bacteria > Chloroflexota > Anaerolineae > Anaerolineales > Anaerolineaceae > Brevifilum. The sequence continues at coordinate 248,391 of CAVUGP010000009.1, forward strand.
GTTCCACACGACTGCGGATATATGGGTGATGTTCCTCAAGCTGCATCTCAGGCCAGATGCGGGCAAAGTGGGCAAAATAAGAGCTCAACAGCACCCCGCGCCTGACTCCGGATTCCTGTGCCAGACGGAAGAACCGACGGGCTGAAACCACATTGGCCTGGTAAAAGAATTTATCAGCCGGCGCCTTTGGCGTCACCCGGTCATCCGCCCCAGCTGCAAAAACTACGCCATCACAACCTTTGAATAGTTCAATGATCTCCTGATCACCAAGATCATTGAAATTACCAATTTGAACAGACACTTCTGCTGGCAGAAGTCCTTCAGGAGGCGCAGGGGGTAAGGCCAGGGTGCTCACCTGGTGACCGCGCCGCAGGAGTTCCAGCGTTGCATAATAACCCAGAAAACCGGTGCCACCTAAAATAAAGATTTTCATATTGATCATTCTCCATAAACAGAATTATAGATGACAGACCGTTCGAAAGGGAAGCCATTCGGAAAATAAAAAAACCGTACAAATATCGTACGGTTTTTTTGTCGAATAATAAAATGTTACAGCAGATGGAAAATCAAGAAAACAATCGCAATGACCAGGAATATGCCAAATAAGAATTTGGCAATCGTGGCTGCACCTCTGGCAATTCCACCAAAGCCCAACACTGCGGCAACAATAGCTATAACAAATGAAACCAGTGCCCAATGTAATAGGGTCATATTATTTCCCTTTCGCTATTTTTGATTTTGTTATTTCTATTTCTTATGCCACTGACCGGTAGCTTCGTCCTTAACATACAGCTTCTTGACCGCTGCCCAGGCAACCTCTGAGGCGACAGCTTCCTGAGATTCGCCCGCCCGCCGGTCTTCCGGCCTGGCATATTCTTCCCAGGCATGGTTATAAGCTTCCTTAAAGATTGCTTGCGCATGCTCCGGCAAGTGATTCTTCACACTATCGGGAAGTTCTTCTGTATTTTTGTAAGGCATGGATCCTCCTTAATAATCACGTTGATCATTTACAACGACAACTTTTTCCAGCAGGATTTCATTGGATCGTCTTAATGAATTAAGGGAAACAAAACCAACAAATAAGGCTGCTGCAAACCAACCAATTTTTAAAAATGCCTCTAATCCATTCATGTTTTTTCCTTTCAATCATTTTCATCATACTTAATGATTAAGATAGGGGCCGTTGTATCAGGTTAGATTTCGTGGTAAAGAGTTGCATTACAGTTGTTCATTCTTCATTGTCGATGACAAATAAAGAATCTTCGTTATAATTCAAACACCGATCACTATTTACCTCAGGTGGACAACGATGAAATTCATCCCCGGATTAAAATTAAGTGAATATTTCTACAATGAAGCCGTTCAGCCCCTTTTATCTGAAAAATTTCCAGACCTGACATATTCAGCCGCACGCCTGGAGTGGGGATCGGATGTCCTCGGTTACGATACGCCGATGTCCATGGACCACGGTTGGGGACCCAAACTGACCCTTTTCCTGAATGAAGACGATTATGAACGTTTGCATATCTCCCTGGATGAATTTTTTGCCAACCACTTACCGTTTACAATTCACGGCATCCCCACCCACTTTGGCGAACCGCTTTCCGATGGTGGACGGATCGAACGCAAAGAAGATTATCCGATCCACCATATGGTGACCATCACCACACCCCGCTTGTTCTTCATGAGTACCCTTGGCGTGGACATTACTCAAACGATAAAACCTGCAGTCTGGCTGACGATCCCCCAGCAGCGCTTGCGGACCGTCCGGTCGGGCCGGATCTACCATGACGGTCTGGGTATCCTGACAAACCTCCGGCAGCGCTTCGACTGGTATCCCGTTGACCTCTGGCGATATTTGCTGGCTAACCAATGGCAGCGGATCGATCAGGAATCTCCCTTCCTGGGCCGGACAGGTTTCGTCGGTGATGAACTCGGATCGCGTCTTCTGGCAGGCCGCCTGATCGCTGACTTGATGAACCTTACTTTCCTGATGGAGCGGCAATATGCCCCCTATTGGAAATGGTTCGGCACCGCCTTTCAGCAGCTCACCCTTGCACCGGTCGTGACTCCGATCTTTCAGTCGGTGTTGGACAGCCAGACCTGGGAAACGCGGGAGGACCGCCTGACCCAGGCGTATCTTTTGATGACGGAAACGCATAACAAGCTGAATTTGACGGCTGAAATCCCTGTGGAAGTGAACAATTTTCACAACCGTCCGTTCCTGGTTCCCCCATCCGGCTCGATCGTCGAAGCGCTACTTGAGAGCATCACCGACCCGGACGTCAGAGCACTACCAAAGCACCTGGGAAGCATCAATCAGATCTCGGATAACACCGACCTGCTGGATGAACTGGATCGCTGCCGGAGATTAAGGATTCTTTATACAAACCCTGAGAACGATTAACGAAACTCCCGGATTTCTAAAGAACCCTTTCCCGGCTGCTATCGCAGCCACCCTTCCACTTGGCAAGGGCAAGAATGGGATTTCTTCACAACCAGCCGCGAAACCTTTTACAAACCCCTCAATCCCCCAAAACCGTTCCGACATGCCGGGCGCTCTTGATCCAGGGATGGTCCAGGGGGACCTTCTTTTCCTTACCCGCCACCTCTTCCAGCGGAATGCATTCCGCACTGCCGTGACGGAACCCCACCATGTAACCGAACTGGCCCTCTGCGATCAGGTCGGCTGACCGAGTCCCGAGCTGGGTCGCCAGCACCCGGTCGCTGGCGGAAGGTGCACCGCCGCGCAGCAGGTACCCCAGGATCGTGATCCGGCTCTCCAGTCCGGTGGATTCCTCCAACCGGTTTGCAAGCAGCAGCGTCTGTCCGCCGTACTTCCGTTTCAAGTCCTCAAGTTTCTGGTCAAGGCTTTCGTTGTCATGGTCACCATGCGTCTGGCGGTCAAGCTTGATTGACCTTTCAAAAAACGCCACCAGCTCAGAAGACGTCGCGCCTTCGGCCACCGCAACAATACTGAACATCTTGCCGGCCTGGTTGCGTTCCAAAATCGCTTTGGAAATCTTACCGATGTCATAGGGGATCTCCGGGATCAGGATCACATCCGCACCCGCGGCAATTCCTGCTCCCAGCGTCAACCAACCGACTTCGCGCCCCATGAGCTCAACAATGATGATGCGGTGGTTGCTGTTGGCCGTGCTGTGCAGCCGGTCAATCGCTTCGGTGGCGATGTCTTTGGCGGTATCGAACCCGATCGTGGTATCCGTCATTGGGACGTCGTTATCAGCGGATTTCGGCAGAGTGAGCACATTCAAACCGGCCTGCTTCAAATGGAGAGCAGCTTCCTGGGTCTCCCGACCGCCGATGCAAACCAGCGCATTGAGCTCGTTTTCGTGGTAGACATCCACAGCGTAATCGGTCAGGTCCGCGACCACGCCGTCCTTTTCCATTGCATTCGGGATCTCTCGGCTCGTGCCGAGGATCGTACCCCCGGCGGTAAGGATATTGGACAGGGCTTCACCGCTCAGGTCAATGGTGTGGTTCAATACCAGCCCACGGAAGCCATCCTTGAAACCCACGAGCTCCATTCCGTATGTATTACGGGCGGCCTTGCCAAACCCGCGGATAGTTGCATTCAAACCCGGGCAATCGCTACCGGCCGTCAGGATCCCAACTTTATCTGCCATCGATTCCTTCTTTCAAGATCACATTCAGATGTTTTAATTATACTCAACCGAGCGTGCTCAGACCGGCCGCGGCAAGAGCATAGCAGACGAAATCGATCGTCCGGGTGATTTTTTCCGGGCTTGCCGTGATATAGAGCTTCGCATACTGGTTTTCCCGGGCTGACATCGCATCTTTAATGAGCGGAGCCCACTCGGGGTCCAGCACATTCATTGCCCAGGCCGCACCGGCGGGTTTCCCGCCGATCTCACCCGTCTCCAGACTATGCAGCATCCGGCAGTACATCTGCACGACGAATGCCTGCCAAAATCGACTCCGGATTTGGAAAGTCCCGTCCAGGATCTCGCCGCCCCAGGTCCGCATCGTCCGGCGCACCTCCGCCTTCAATCGGTCCTGCGGGATTTGCGGGATCAGCGTGTCCGGCTGCGGTCCGGCCAGAACCACGCCTTTGTTTCGCAGTACCCAGCGGTTAACCAGGGTATTGTCGTGGGTGGAAAGCTCGAAATTCAGGCTGCCGTTATCGAGATACCACAGCGGCTCATCCGTACGGTCAAGGTCCGCCAGGACGTCCGTTGGGAAATAAGCCCCTTCCAAATGTCGGGCGTAATAGTTATCGATGGCGAAAGTCCGGGCATGCACGACCTTCAGCTTCTCGCGTTCCTCCGGCGTTAGCTCTCCCTGGATGACGAAATCGAAATCCACATCACTGTAGGCGTGCCAGCCGCCGTGTGCGAATGACCCACCCAGATATGCCCCGATCATTTTCTCTCCGAGAGTCGAGCGGATATCCTTGACCAGTTGGTCAAGGATCACGTTCAAATTGGAATCGGGCGTGAATTGGGGTGAAGCCATCCCTGCTCCTTATTTATTTATTATGAGGATACATCTATGATACACTGAACAAGACCTAAAGTAACGAAGAAAAAATGGCTGAAAAAGATAAATCCCCCGGACAATTAATATTAAACCGTCGGTCAGTGGTCCTTGACGGTATCTGGACCCCTGAAGAAGCCAGCAGGATCCTGAAGATATTCATAAAACTGGAAGTCCTGTCAGGCCGTCCTACCACCAGCCAGTTCAATGAACAAATCACCACCTTACATCACAGCGGACTTCCGGGCCGGGCCGGGCGGACCCTTGGCGGGGATATCTTTCTGGACCAGGATTGGACCAACTGGACTCTCGCACACGAGCTGGGTCACCGCTGGAATAACGCCTGGGGACGCACTCCTGAGCAAGAACTACGATCAGCACTGCATGCCGGCCGGCTGGAATGGCTCAAACGTGCCATGCGCCGGTTTGAAAAATGGCTCGAGCGGCTGTTGGGGAAATTGGGAAAGAAAACCCGGATTGACTGGCAGGCCCTATGGTATCACCCCGGAGACGCGCCGCCGCCCTGCGGGGTCGACCGCAACTTCAATGCCGGGGAAGACCTGGCCGAATGCTTCGCCGCATCCCTCTTTCCCGACGATGCCCGGGCTCGGGCAGCCAAAGCGGCCGGAAGGCTTGCACGGAGCGCCCGTGATTGGGATTGGGGGAGTCAATATGATAATTTTGAACAAACACAGCGGGGCAGCCTGATGAAGAATACACTGAAGAATTATTCTTCAAATCAGGACGAACCAGAGTGATTTTTTAATTCCTACCAATTAAAAACTAAACTGGAAGAAAAGTTTTTAATACCCCCACCAGCGCGCCGCCCAGGATCAGCCAGGGCGCTCGTAAATCGAACAACACCAGCAGGATCAGTGCAACCAATCCCACCCCAACCGTGACCGGGTCCATCAACGCCGTCCGTCCCACCTCAAAGGTAACCCCGGCCAGCAAACCCAATGCGGCGAAGTTCACGCCGTTCAGGAAGCTGCTGCCGCCCCCCGATCCGCGCAGTTTATCAAGCCAGCGATGGGTGATCGCCACAAAAATGAACCCCGGCAGGAACATGGCCAGGGTTGCCAGCAGCGCACCCGGCACCCCGCCCGTCAGATACCCCACGAAGGTGGCAGTGGTCGAAAGCGGTCCGGGTGTCACCTGCCCCACCGCGATCGCATCCACCAACTGGTTCTGGGTCAGCCATCCCAGCCGGTTCACCAGGTCATCCTGGATAAATGCCAGCAGGACGTAACCGCTGCCATACATCAGCGACCCCGCTTTGAGGAACACCCAGAACAGCCGCAGCAGGCTGTAAGGCGCCTGGGCGGCCGCGGCTTTCAGGGGGAAGAACAGTAGCGGCAGCCATCCCAACAACGTGGGCGGCGATGACCGTTTTTCCCTGATCAGATGGACCAGCCACAGCACGCCGCCTCCGGCCAGCAGCAGCACCAGTGGACTTACCCCCAGCAGATAGGCTGCCAGAACGCCGGCAGCGACCACTAATCCCACCCAATCCTTCCTTCGGGGACGCAGCATCCCATACAGCGCCCAGAGCAGGATCGCCACCACGACCGGCTTGATCCCATAGAGCACGCCGTCCAGTGCCGGCAGAGTCCCAAAGCGGACGTATGCCCAGGCGAACCCCAGCACGATCCCCATCGCGGGGAATATATAACACACACCGGCAGCGATCAATCCTCGCCAGCCGGCATGTTTGTACCCGATATGGATCGCCAGTTCCGTGGCGTTCGGCCCCGGTATCAGGTTCGAGATCCCCCAGAAATCAAGGAACGCCTCTTCGCTCAGCCACTTGCGTTTGACCACGGTCTCCTGGCGCATCATGGCGATCGAAGCCGCAGGACCGCCGAAGGCAGTGAATCCCAACTTCAGGAATACCTCACAGATCTCCAGAAATCGCTTGCGTTGGTCCAACGGCTTGTCCATCTTTCAACCTATCTCACTGCTGAAAGCGGCTATTCAACATCCGTGGTGCCTTCAATCCTTTCAAGTTCCGCTTTCTTTTCGGCATGTAGGACCACGATCTTCTCTTTGAGTTCCACCAGGTGCTTTCCCTTGATCGGGAAGAACAGCAGGATCACCGCGCCGATCACCATTGCCACTCCCGGGATCAACCCGACAATTGAGCGGATGCCGAACAAGGCGGTTTCCGGCTGACTGATGAAAATTTCTCCGCCGTTCATCGCGCGCGTAATGAAACCGCTCTGTTCGAGAATGAAGGCGGTCAGGAACAACGCCAGAGATTGGGCAGGTTTGGTCAAAAGAGCATTCGCGCCAAAGTAAGAACCTTCTCGCCGGGTACCGGTCCTCAGCTCGTCATCGTCAATCACCAAACCCAGGATGTTATAGGTAATGGTCTGCTGGCCGGAAAGTCCCAACCCGGCAATGATCAGGCTGACGGGGATCAGGTGCGTTGGGATAAAGCCCAGCGACGCCAATCCGATCCCGGTGATCACCATGTATATGATCTGCGAAGTGACCAATCCCATCTTCTTCACGGCAATATTCGCCAGTGGGATGCCCAAAGCCAGCGGCGTGAAGAGATAGATCATCAGGACTATCGTGCTGGTCTGGGTCACATAATCCGCCAAATAAAAGATCGCACCCGTGGCAATCGAATTCATGAACGTTGCCAGGAAATTCATTGACACGAAGTTCCAGAAAGCCTTGTTGGTCAGCGTATAGCCAAGTGATTCCCAGAACTTCAGTTTCCGGTCCACAATAGCGAATTCCCGGCGCTCTTTGACCTTGAGTGTGGTCAGGATGATGAGGAAAGCCCCGATGATACCCACCGCTACCATCGAAAGCTGCAGGTTCAGCAAGGATGAAGTCATATTACCGGGCCGCGGGCGGAATAGGTCAGGCAGCAGGAATCCAAAGATATAACCGATCAGCCCAAAGATGGATGAGGAGATTGATAACTGGTTGCGTTCGACATCTGACTCAGTCAATTCGGGCATCAACGCACCATAGACCAGTCCGATGATGGTATAGGCTGTGTCGTACAACAGCATCGTCACCAGCATCCACCAGAACTTGGCAATATCACCGGCTCCTTGCGGCGCGAACCAGACCAAAATGAAGGTCAGCGCCAGGAACGGCGCTGTAAAGCGCATATAGGGGATCCTGCGTCCCAGTTTGGAGCGGGTGTTATCGGTAATGAACCCAAAGATCGGGTCGTTCAGCGCATTCCATACGGCATAGATTACAGATGCAATCCCGATCCATTTGGAGGTCAGGCCCAGGTAGTCCTGGTAAAAAATGGGAAGTAGGGCGGCAAAAATGCTGGAGATGGTGGATGTTCCCAGTGAAGCCACACCATAAACAAATTTGGTTGAAAAAGTCAGGCGGTTCTTGGTTTCAGATTGTGCGATCATTGCCCTTCCTTAAGCTCTAGTGATAAGGTCTTCTTCGACCTAATTTTACATTAGAACATTGAATTGAACGCAACTGGCCAATCCGGTGCTTGGTGATATTTTATGCGACAACTTTTTTATTAATTTTCTTCACCGGATGAATATCTATGATTCCGTATTCCCATTGTCAATTCTGAAAGGCTTGTTCGTTTACCTCTGTAAATTTTCTTGTTTCCATCAATGTCTTATCTGACCCAAGGTGGATTGCAGACTCTAACAGTATCCTGATAATGCTGTTATTCTTTGTTCTTACTTTTTCAACCCACCGCTACTTCTTTAGGTACTCTCACCATTCACGGATTATTTTTTGGGGTCAGATCACATATATAAAATCCTTCTATGAATAGTAATTTGGTGACCCATCCAGCTTTATTTACGTTTTCAAAAAATATAGATAATCAATGACAATCAAAGCGGGGTAAATAGTGATAGAATTCTTAAAAGTTTTATTTCCGATATCAATCAGCAGGTTTTTATAATTTTTGTGTGAATTGTATTACTAATGGTCAACTTTATTTTCAAAACCAATCTCATTTCCAAATGGCTTTCCGTTTATCCGGTAATTGATGAGTTTTTACTCAATACAAAAATCACCTTTTCTCTTCCCTTTACTCTCACTATTAAAACTACCATCACCGGTACGACTACCGGCTGATCCCCGTCTGAGTTTATCCAGATCAAGGGGGAACTACCAGGTCAGAAACCTATTTATCCTGATCCTCTTCCCCTACATCTGTAATAAACCTATTAGAGATATTATCAAGAATAGAAAAGAAATCGTCGGGAGACATTAACTTATGAGAACATTGGTCATGAAATTTGGCGGTACATCCGTTGGCAGCGCACAGGCTCTCAATCAGGCAGCTGAGATTGTGAAAACACAAGTTGACCATTGGGAGAGCCTGGTTGTGGTTGTTTCGGCGATGAGTGGTGTAACCAATACTCTTGTAGAATGCGCCCATGCTGTCGCTCAAGGTGACCAGGACACCTATACTCGCCTGATTGAGGAATTACATACCAGACATCTACAAACCGTTCAGGACTTGATCATTGAACCCAGCGATCGAAGTGTTTTAATCGGGATGGTTGATCGCCTTGTCCATGAATTGAATAATATTTGCAGCAGTGCGTATGTATTAGGAGAGGTTACACCTCGCGGTGTTGACGCTATTTGTTCCTTTGGTGAAAGGATCAATGCGCGTGTCTTTTCCGGATTGCTTAAGCAAAAAGGGGTAATCAGCCAACCGATGGATGCCACCCAACTTATCGTTACAGACAGTAACTTCCAAAATGCACATCCCATAATGGAAGCCACCCGGAAAAAAGTTGAACGAAATTTAATGCCTTTACTGCAACAAGGCAACGTCGTGGTTGTCACTGGCTTCATCGCTGCAAACGAACAAGGGGTCACCACCACACTTGGCCGCGGCGGCAGCGATTACACGGCTGCCATTCTGGGTGATGCTTTAGATGCCGATGAGGTTTGGACCTGGACGGATGTTGATGGCGTCCTGACGGCGGATCCCCGCGTCGTGCCGAACGCGCAGGTTATCCCTGAACTTTCATTCAATGAAGTCGGTGAAATGGCATATTTCGGTGCGAAAGTGCTGCACCCCAAGACCATCCGCCCCATTCTCGAACGTAACATTCCTCTGTGGGTAAAAAACACTTTCAATCCCACTCACCCCGGAACCCGGATCAGTCAGGAACCGCCATCCATCCCCGGCAAGATTACCGCGATCACGACCATCCGTGACCTGAGCATCATCACCGTGGCCGGGAGGGGAATGCTGGGCGTTCCGGGCATCGCCGCCCGTACATTCACTGCTGTTGCCCAACAGGACACCAGCGTGCTGATGATTTCACAGTCTTCGTCAGAGCAATCTATCTGCTTTGTCATCCCAACCGCAAATTCCAAGGCTGTCATTGAAGCATTGCAGGAAGAAATGGCGCTTGAATTGTTCCGTAAAGATATCGATCAGGTCTGGGCTGTGGATAATATGGTTGTATTGTCTGTGATTGGTGCCGGGATGCGCGATACACCTGGAGTATCGGCTCGCATTTTCGGAGCGCTTGGCCGGGCAGGGATCAATGTCGTCGCCATCGCACAAGGCTCTTCTGAATACAGCATTTCCATGGTGGTGACGGCAGAGGACGCCGATCGTGCTGTCCAGCAAATCCATCATGATGTTATTGATATCGAAAAAGGAAGTGAATGATGCGTAAAATTCCCGTTGCCATCCTTGGCGCGACCGGTATTGTCGGCCAGCGTTTCATCCAATTGCTGCAGGACCATCCCTGGTTTGAGATTTCCGCACTGGTCGCATCAGACCGTAGTGCAGGCCGGACTTATCGCGATGCCTGTAATTGGGTGCTTGAGGGCGACCCTCCGGATGAGGTACTGGATCAAATAGTCCAGCCCCTCAAACCCGACCTCCCGGCACGCATCGTTTTTTCCGCCCTGCCTTCTCCCGTTGCGCGTGAAGCAGAGCCCACATTTGCCAAAGCCGGCTATGTCGTTTGCTCCAATGCATCCGCTTTTCGTCAGGATCCGGATGTCCCGGTGATCATTCCCGAAGTCAACGGCGACCATATAAAAATGGTCGAATGGCAGGCAGCTAAACGCGGGTGGAAAGGTCTGATCGTTACCAGTCCGAACTGTACAACCACCGGAACCGTCATGCCCCTCAAACCACTGGATCAGGCCTTCACGATTACCCGTGTTTTCGCCACCAGCATCCAGGCCGTCTCCGGCGCGGGTTATCCGGGTTTATCCTTCCTTGATATGTCGGATAACCTGGTTCCTTATATCCACGGCGAAGAAGAGAAAATTGAAAATGAAAGCCTTTTATTATTAGGTCATTTATCCGGGAGAGAACGCATTCCTGCACAATTGCAGGTCAGTGCTCAGGCCAATCGCGGACCCATTCAGCATGGGCATACGGTTTGTCTCTCCATCGAATTTACAAACAAACCCTCCCCGGAAGCAGCCATCGAGGTTTTACGGACCTATCGCGGGCCGGAAATTGCCTGGGATCTGCCCAGCGCACCACCAAGGCCGATCATCGTGCGTGATGAACCCGACAGGCCGCAGCCCAGACGTGATCGGGACACGCAAAATGGTATGGTTTGCACGGTGGGACGAGTTCGTGCCTGTCCCGTATTCGATATCAAACTGGTTTCCGTCATTCATAACGCCATCCGGGGTGCAGCCGGCGGCTCCATATTGAACGCAGAATTGCTGGTCGCCGGAGGATATCTCGCATGAAATCCTACGGAATATCAACGGTCAGCGAGTTCCTGGGCGACCAGATCGTCTTTCGTAACCTGCTTCCCTGTGATCCCCGTCTTCCCGGCCTTCCGGATTTACGCGAAAAACTAAATTTTCCGGAGGATTTCTTTCCGCGCAAATCCATGCCTGAATATGGCCAAGTGATCGCAGAAATGGTCCGGGCTGCTCACCGGCTTGCGTTTCCTGGCACAGCGCTTCAACGCATCATTTATATTGGTGACACCCGCATGAATGATGGCCAGGCGTTTTTAAACATTTGTGGAGCATCAGGTTGGGATGGGATCATCTTCATCGGTTCCGATCAAACAGGACCAGTGAAGGTTGAATTGGAACAAGTCAATTCAGAAACAATGTTTATCGCCACTCGCTGGAAAGCCCTGGAACAATTTGAATCCTTCTTGAGCGAGAAGGATTTCACGATTGATGAACAAACCGCTGTCCTTTTCGATTTAGATAAGACCATCCTGGGTGCTCGCGGGCGTAACGATAAGAGCATCGATGCAAAGCGGCTGAAAGCTGCTGATGAAACACTTTTTGATGCTTTAGGAGCTGATTACAATCCAACCATTTTTCAGGATGCATACAATGTATTCAATCAGGTTGAGTTCCATCCTTTCACGGCAGATAACCAGGATTACCTGGTCTATATTGGCCTGATCATCAGCAGCGGCCTCATTTCACAATCGGAACTCATACAGGATGTGCGTAATACTGATCGTCCTGAATTTGTGGATTTCCTGACCTATGTTAATGAAAATAGTGCAGCGCTGCCGGTCAAAGTCCGCGAGATTCATCGCAGAGTCTTTGATCGCGTTCAGTCCGGTGATCCAACGCCTTTTAAAACGTTCCGCTATAATGAATTCAAACAAACTGTCCAACACATGGGGTATCTTCCTGACAATGCAGCTATTGAACAAATCCTCGCAGAGGAAATCGTTATCACCGGAGAAATCCGAAATTTAGCCAATCGTTGGAAGGGACAAGGGGCTTTATTGTTTGGGCTTTCCGATAAACCCGATGAAGCGGTATTGCCCCCTGCGACTATGAAGGCACAGGGTTATTTACCTGTCCACCAGACGATGACTCACGTGATAGGAGAAGAATAATGACATACAACTGCTGGTATGAATGCATTCAAGATCACTCCGAACGTTATTCCATCTTTGATGTCATCTATCGCTGTAAGAATTGCAATGGGCTGCTGGAAGTGGAACATGATATTGAAGCCCTGAAAGATCGCAGCGCCGAGGAATGGAAACAGCTCTTCGACCAGCGGACCCATTCCAAAACGTTCCCTTACGGCAGCGGCGTCTGGGGCAAGAAGGAGTGGGTCGCCCCTTTGGTCCGGGACGAGAATGTCGTCTCAATGTACGAGGGCAACACCAACCTCTTCAATGCCCATCTCTTTGGTCAGCAAATCGGACTTCCCGACTTGTGGGTAAAGCTGTGCGGCAACAGCCATACCGGTTCTTTTAAAGACCTTGGCATGACCGTCCTGGTATCGGTTGTCAAGCAAATGATCGCGGAAGGGAAACCGATACGAGCGATTGCCTGCGCTTCCACCGGAGACACTTCTGCCGCACTGGCAGCCTATGCCGCCGCTGCGCAAATCCCGGCCGTCATCCTTCTGCCGCGGGCAAAAGTCTCAACCGCCCAGCTTATTCAGCCCATTGCCAATGGGGCAACCGTACTCTCGCTCGACACGGATTTTGATGGCTGTATGAAAATCGTTCAGGAACTCACAGAGGATCCGACAATTTATCTGGCAAACTCAATGAATTCGCTCAGGATCGAAGGTCAAAAAACCGTCGGGATTGAGATCATCCAGCAGCTTGATTGGCAGGTCCCGGATTGGATCATCCTCCCGGCCGGGAATCTGGGCAACGTCAGCGCTTTAGGTAAAGGCCTGCTGATGATGAAAGCCCTGGGGTTGATCGACCACCTGCCGCGGATTGCGTGCGGCCAGGCTGAAAACGCCAACCCCCTATATTTAAGCTTTAAAAAGGATTATGAGGAATTTGAACCGGTTAAGGCTAAAAAGACCCTTGCCAGCGCAATCCAGATCGGAAACCCGGTCAGTTATGACCGTGCGGTCCGTATCCTGAAAGCCTTCGATGGTGTGGTGGAACAGGTGAGCGAGGATGAGCTGGCAAACGCTGCGGCTCGGGCTGATCGCACCGGGCTGTATTGCTGTCCGCATACCGGCGTCGCACTGGGAGCCCTGATAAAATTACTGGAAAAGGGAATCATTAAAAAGAACGAACGCGTGGTCGTCATCTCCACTGCCCACGGTTTGAAGTTCTCAGAATTCAAGGTGCAGTATCACCAAAATCAATTGGAAGAAGTAATCAGCAGGTATGCTAACCCTCCCTTGGAATTGCCGGCTTCTTATAACGCAGTGATTGAAGCTATTGAATCAAAAATACTGATAAAGGATTCTGATTAGCACGTATTAATTTAATTCCATGTCTGATTGTGTAGACTCAAACCTTGTGTTACCCGCCTGCTCAAATACCCTGAGTAAATGGACCCTTGAAGAATGTGGATCGGTGTTAAAATAGAACAGTGTACAATTAATGCCAGAACAACATGCCAAAAAAAACTTTTTTCAACCTGCCCGACCAAAAACGCAGCCGCTTCCTGTTGATTGCGATCGAGGAATTCGCACGTAATCCTTACGATGTGGCTTCCATTTCGAATATCGTGCGCGAAGCCGGGATCGCAAAGGGGAGTTTCTACCAGTATTTCGAGGATAAACAGGACCTTTACCACTACCTGGTTGAGTTGGGATCGGAGCAAAAACTAAATATCGCCAGGAATCTGCCGGTTCCGGACCCCTCTGGCGACTTATTCGGTTATATCCGTTGGTTGTTTCAATCCACCGTCTATTTTGAACTGCGTGAACCGGGTCTGGCCCAGGTGGCCTACCGGGCCTTCGTCGACGAAATCCCCTTCCCGGAAATGACCGAGGAGCTCCGCCGGCGCGGCCCCACCCAGTTCTTTCAGCAGCTCCTCACCCAGGGCATTCACAGCGGGGATATCAGCCCCTGGACTGACGTTGATATGGCCGCATTCATGATGGAATCAATTTTTTATCAGTTCGGTCGGTATTTCGTCGAACGGTTGGGGCTTTCCTCTGATGAGCGGGAACTCGATGAGATTTTCAAGGATGAAGAGGCACAGCAAATGCTTGATAACCTGATTTCAATCCTCAAGCACGGTTTTCAGCAAATATAGAAAATGAGTATAATTTTCCACTGTTGTTATTTTTTTTTGCATTTATTAAAGTTGAGGAAATGTCATGATTGAAATCAAGCACCTTATCCATCGATACGCGGGGCAGAAAAGAATGCCGTTGATGATATTTCATTCACCATCGAAAAGGGTGAAATATTCGGTTTCCTCGGGCCCAGCGGTGCCGGGAAAAGCACCACTCAGGGGATCATCACCGGGTTGCTGCCGCTCCAACAAGGTGAAGTGCTGGTTGATGGAACGCCTGTCGCCAAATTGGGTAAATCCTTCTATAACAAGCTGGGGGTTTCGTTTGAACTCCCCTATATTTATGAAAAACTGACTGGGTATGAGAATCTGAAATATTACGCGGGGTTGTTTGACGTGCCCACCGATGACCCGATTCACGTGCTCAACCTGGTCGGGATCGCCGATGCCGCCTATCAGCGGGCCGGGAAATACTCACGCGGCATGAAACAGCGATTGAACTTTGCCCGGTCGCTCATCAACCGTCCGGAGATCTTGTTCCTCGATGAACCCACGGCCGGTCTGGACCCCGGTACGGCGGCCATGATCAAAGATGTGATCCACCAGCAGATCGACCGGGGAGCCACGATCTTCCTGACCACGCATAACATGTTCACTGCCGATGAACTTTGCAACCGGGTTGCCTTTATCAATGACGGCAAGCTGGTTGCGATGGACACGCCCCGCAATCTGAAATTGCAATATGGTCAGAATGCGGTCCAGGTGGAATACGGCAGCGGTGAGGATTTCCACACCGCCAGTTTCTCACTGGAAGATCCAAAAGATAAACAAGCCTTCACGGAATTGGTCCAAACCCAACAGATCCAGACCATACACACCCAGGAAGCGACTCTGGAAGAGATCTTCCTGAAACTGACCGGCCGGAGACTGGCATGATCAAGAAATTAGCCAACGCCATCGCCCAGGATTTCCTGCTGACGTTCCGCAGCGGCCACATTTATGTGATCCTGGCAATGGCAGCCATCATCCTGATCCTGGTTTTTGCCCTGCCGGCCCAGGTGGATGTTCAGTCTGCTGAATATTTCTTTGATGAAGGTGGCAGCGGACCGTTCACGGCGTTCCTGCTGCAATCCGGGGTTACGCAGGAATCGATCGTCCAATCCGGATCGGAATTGAACGACTTGCTTGCAGAAAACCAAAAAGCAATTGGAATAATCTTTAACGGCGATTTACAATCCCCTGATTTTAAGATCATCGTTCAGGGAGATATTCCGGAGGAGAATATCAACCTGCTGGAAGCCTCATTGGATATGTTCATTAAGATGTTACAGGGAAGCTACACGCCGGTGGAAGCCAAAGTAACGACCCTAATGCCTGGAACGGAACCCATCCCATTGAACAAGAATATGATCCCGATCTTCATGACCTTCGAAGTGATCCTGCTGGGTTTCCTGATCGGTGCGGTGCTCATATTCCAGGGCAAACAGGAAGGCTCCCTGCGCGCCTACCGGGTCAGTCCCGGCGGCACCCTGGTCTTCATCCTCTCCAAAGTGATCCTTTATGCAGTTCTCTCCCTGGTTTACGGTCTTTCCGTATCCCTGATCGCATTCGGCTTTAGTTTCAATTACCTCCACTTAAGCATCCTGATCGTGCTGAGCAGCGCGTTGATGACCTTGCTTGGACTGGCGATTGCAGTCTTCTTTACCAACATTTCTGAATGGTTCTTCGCCGGTGCCCTGTTATTGGTTGTCGCCATGCTCCCCACACTCTCTTATGCGATACCAATGTTTTCGCCCAGATTCATCACCTGGATCCCCACCTACCGGATCATCTTCGGGTTCCGGGATATCCTGTTTGGGATCGGAAGCCAGTCCAATCTCAACCAGACTTATCTCATCGGCGTTGTTGCCCTCATCATCTCGTTTGTTTTCTGCTATGTTCTGGTGGATAAGAAATTAATGAAAGCAGGACGCTGATCATGAAACGCATCCTCACTCTCCTCAAACAGGATTGGACCAATATCCTGCGAGACAACGTCCTTTTCTATATCTTCCTCGCACCAGTCATCATGGCCATAGCCGTCCGCCTGCTGGCGCCATCGTTTGAATCTGTTACGCTGAGGTTTGCCGTCAATAAGACCATGCCTCAATCCATTCAGGAGAACCTGGCTGCTTATGGTAAGGTCATCGTCCTGCCTGATCGTGCTGCTTTGGTCGACCGGGTGGAGAAGAATGATGATGTCCCGGGGATATTCTGGGATAACGGCCAATATGAGATCATCTTACAGGGCAATGAACCGGAAGGTGAACGCCTCACGCAAATCGTCTTGACCCAGGCGGTTTCACCGAATGAGACTGCTTCGTTTGAAGTCACCACGCATCCGAAAGCACCCCTGTTTTCAGAATATGGCTTGATCTTCGTCATCATTTCTGCCATTATGCTGGGAGCGGTTCTGGAATCCTTTAACATGGTGCAGGACAAGGAAAGCGGGATGATCCGCGCCTGGGCCGTCTCTCCCTTAAAAATGATTGAAATGACCGCAGCCAGGGCGGTCTTCTCCATCGCTGCCGGATTATTAATGACTGTCATCAGCGTCCTGATCATCGCCGGGATTGATGTCCCCTGGAATCAGGTCCTGATCGGGTTCTTCGCATCCGCGGGTATGGCAATCCTGATGGGCTTCCTGCTGGGCGGGTTATCCAGTTCCCAGCTGCAAATGCTGGCATTGATGAAGTTCGTCCTGATGATCTACACAGTCCTCCCGGTTGTTTCCATTTTCGTCTCTGAAAAATGGCAGTTTCTTTTCTTTCCCTTCCCCAATTACTGGATGTTTGTGATCTTCGAAAACATCTTTGTTGGCTCAGACGTCGCACCGGTTGGGTTCTGGGCTGCCTGCGGACTGACCGTTGCGGTCACTGTGGCCTATCTTGCCGTTTTATATCCGATCCTGCAAAAAAGATTGCGCTTAAAATAACAAACACTGCTGTTTCTTTTTGATTAACACTCCAAATCTTTTTTATCCTTTTCAAACCACATTTCTTTTATTGAATCGGTTAACTTGTCAATGCGACAAACTTAGCCTAAAATATACATAATAATCGAAATTTTTTCGTTAAGTCCCTTTCCTGAAAAACATATTCAAATGAACTTAGGAGGAGATCATGAAACGCTCATATAAGTTACTGATCGTGCTATTCATAGCCGTTTTCATCCTGGCAGCCTGCCAGCCCCAGGTCGCCACACCACCCGCAACCGAAGAAGGTACACGGGTCATCCGGGTTGGCACGGGAGATAGCGGCGAAGGCCTGACCCCACACCAGGAAATCATTGCCTTATATGAGGATGAAAATCCGGATGTGTTGGTACAGCTTGAAGCCGTCGCCGGGCGTGATTATTACACCCGCCTGTTGACTCAGCTTTCAGCCGGTGCTGCACCTGATATCATGCAGATCGGGGATGATGCAGTGCCTTCATTTGTCGAAAAAGACGCCTTTATTCCACTGGAAAATTACTTACCGGCTAACTTTGATCCCTCAATCTATTTGCCCGGCTTGTTGGAACCCGGACAGATCGATGGCGTGCAGTATCTGCTTCCCAAGGATTATTCACCCCTGGCCGTCTACTACAATAAAGACATCTTCGATGAAGCCGGGATCGACTATCCAAAGGACGGCTGGACCTGGAACGACATGCTCGATATTGCCCTGGAATTGACCCAGGATATCGATGGTGATAACGCTCCTGACATCTGGGGCATCCAACTCCCGGCCACCTGGACAACCGGTTTTGAGTATTGGGTTGCTGCCGCCGGCGGTCAACTTATCAGCGATGACGGGAAACAATTTGTCGGATATATGGATTCGGATGCTGTAATTCGTGCGGTCACTTTCTATGCTGACCTCTACAACAAATACCGGGTAGCGCCGCCTCCGGCTGACCTGAACGCATTCGGCGGGGGGAACACCGAGTTCGCCAACGGCAAAGCCGCCATGTATATCTTTGGACGCTGGCCGCAAGCCAGCCTGCTGGATAATCCTAATGTAGATTTGGGTGTCGCCCCACCTCCGCAGGATGTCGCACGGGCAAATGTGCTCTTCTGGGGTGGTTTCGGCGTTTCCACAACCTCCACCCATCCAATGACAGCGACAGATTTCCTGACATTCTATGCCGGTGCACCTGGCGCGGAAGTTTGGAAGGATTGGGCGCTCCCTGCCGTCCGCTCTGTGGCAGAATCCTCCGGGATGGCCAGCGACCCGATTGACGGCGTCTGGATCGCCGAACTTGAACATCTTGTCCCGAGAGCATACACATTTACGAATTATTGGAACGAGACCGCTGATCCGGCCCTGCGCTCGGCTTTGGAAGCTGCCATCCTCACACGGAACGCGGATATTGGTGCGTTGATGACACAGGCGGCCCAAGATGCACAGGCTTCTCTGGATGCAGTACTGGCTGATAATTAACCGGCTATTGGTTTTCGGTAAACTATCGTGAACTCCGTAGAGACGTTGCATGCAACGTCTCTACAACTCTATGAAAGTCTCCCGCCAGCCAAAAATAAAGGTTGAGTTGGGATTAACTAAAGAACCAGTTCCTATGAAGAAACCCGGATCGACTCACCATACCCGGCGCGACACGATCGCCTTTTACCTGACCATTTCACCCTGGCTGGTCGGTTTCCTTGCATTCACACTCCTGCCAATCCTGATCTCGCTCTATGCCAGCTTCACCAACTGGGATCTGTTATCCGCACCGGAATGGCGCGGCCTGGCCAATTACGAACGGATGGTCGCTGACCCCAAATTCTGGCAGTCTCTCAAGGTCACCGGCCTTTACACCCTGGCCTACGTCCCGCTGGACCTGGCAGGAGGGCTAGCGCTTGCACTGCTTGTCCGTCCCAAACTGCCCGGCGTGAAGTTCTTCCGTACGATCTATTATTTGCCGGTGGTATTCTCCGGGGTGGCGTTCGTCGTGGTCTGGATGTGGCTGCTGAACCCGGATGTCGGTCTGGTAAACCAACTGCTGAAAACAGTCGGCATCGCAGGCCCGCGCTGGCTGCTGGACCCCAACTGGGCGCTGCCCGCCCTGATCCTGATGTCCTTTTGGGGCTGGGGTCGGTCGATGGTGATCTTTCTGAGTGGATTGATCGCCATCCCGGATGAGGTCTATGAGGCCGCGGCAATTGACGGGGCTGGGAAGTGGGCGCGTTTCCGCCGCATCACCCTGCCGCTGATCTCCCCGATCCTGTTCTTTAACCTGATCCTGAGCGTGATTAGTACTTTCCAGACCTTCACCAACGCCTTTGTCGCCACCAACGGAGGACCGCTGGACTCCACCCTGTTCCTGGTGCTCTATATCTACCGGCAGGCCTTTGAATACCGCAATATGGGCTATGCCTCCGCCTTGGCCTGGGTGTTATTCCTTGGCATTCTGGTCGTGACGATCTTACTGGTGCGCAGCCAGCGCTTCTGGGTTTTCTATCTCGGGGAGGACGCGGATGTCTGAATTAATTGAATCCTATGTCCGCCAGCCAAAAGGCTTGGGCAGGGTATTCCGATATCTCCTCTGGGTCCTGATCGGCGGCCTCTTCCTGCTGCCGGTGTTTTGGATGCTTTCATCTGCATTGAAACCTTCCTATGCCATTTTCGCCAGCCCACCTGTTTGGTGGCCTACTGACCCACAGTGGTCCAACTTCAAGGATGCCCTCACCGCGCTGCCATTTCGGGCGGTTCGCGCTCAATACGCTTTTTATTGCCACCTTCACCATCATCGGGCACCTGCTGTCCTGCTCGCTGATCGCTTATGGCTTCGCCCGACTTAAAGCGCCCGGCAGCAGCTTTTTCTTTATGCTGATGCTGGCAACCCTGATGTTGCCCTACCCGGTGACAATGGTGCCGCTGTTCATCATCTTCTCGCGCCTGGGCTGGATCAATTCCTTCCTGCCGCTGATCCTGCCGGCTTTCTTCGGCCAACCCTTCTATATCTTCCTGCTGCGACAGTCCTTCCGCCAGATCCCGAAGGATCTCGAGGACGCCGCGGTGATAGACGGCGCGGGCGTACTGCAGGTCCTGTGGCACGTTGTATTACCCCTGGCAAGGCCCGCTTTGGCTACCGTCGCGATCTTCACCTTTCAATACGCCTGGAATGACTTCCTTGCGCCTCTGATCTTCCTGCATGACCAGCGCAAATATACCCTGATGCTGGGGTTATCCTTTTTCCGCGGCAGTTACGAGGTCAATTGGGCCTATCTGATGGCAGCATCGCTGGTCATTTCTTTGCCGGTGATCCTGGTTTACTTCCTCGCCCAGAAGCAATTCCTGCAGGGGCTGGCCGTGACGAATAAATAATTTAAATAGAATCTCTCCTCGTTTGCGTAAAACCAGTGATGAAATTCTGGATGAATAACAACGATTCTCGGTGGGTTACCTTTAGCGCTATACTAGCCGGCTGCACCTCAGGGACGAAGAGATACGTCGAAGATACCGCGCATTCGGAAATCGAAACACAACTGAAGGGAATACGATCGGACAAACGAGCCCAGCGAACATCCAACAGCCTCCGGCGACCTGAGACAGTTGGCACTGCGGATGAAAAACCAGACACGAAGCGGCAAATACCAATTGCGGACTGTGCACCGGCACCAACCCGACGAATACAAAATGGTGATGGGATAGGAACGCCGGAAGGTCAAAAGTCTGTTGGCTGGTTGAACAGGGGAAAGGAGAGGAATAAAAGACTGCCCTGTCATCAGAGCAGTCTTCATATTTTTCCTAATACCTTTTCCCTAATCCCCTGATCCCTTTCTTCCTACTTCCCATTCCCGTTCTTGAATTCCTGGATATATCCGACATTGATCAGGTATTCGATGATCTGGTGGGCATTCTCCTGGGGAGTCACACCCACGGTGCTGAGGTGAATTTCAGGTTCAATCGGCGCTTCGTAGGGATCGTCAATCCCGGTAAATCCCTTGAGCTCACCGGCGCGCGCTCGGGCATAAAGACCCTTGATATCACGTTCCTCACAGACTTCCAGGGGAGTATCGACAAAGACTTCAATGAAATGGTCTTCGGGGAACATCTTTCGGGCTTCCCGCCGTGCCTGACGGTAAGGGCTGATCGCCGCGCAGACCACGGTACCGTGATGCCGGACGATCTCACCGCCGACGAAACTGATCCGCAGGATATTGGTGTCGCGGTCTTCCTTGCTGAATCCCAGGCCTTTTGAGAGGTGTGTGCGAACCACATCGCCGTCCAGTACGGTGGGGTTGCGTCCGTATTCCGCCAGCATGTTGATCAGCCGCTTGGCGATGGTGGATTTGCCTGCACCGCTCAGACCGGTGAACCAGATGCAAAACCCCTGTTTATGACGCGGGGGATGGGCCTCCAGCAGGATCTGGGCTGTCTCCGGACGGGTGAACCATTCCGGCAAAGGAGTGCCCTTAGCAAGGTAATCATCTCGCACCTGCGTCCCAGAGATCGTGGCGACCTTGGCGCCTTCCGGCACCTGGGAAGCCAATTCATAACGGTCTTCTTCCGGCAGGTAAACGACCAGTTCGAACGGTACCATCTTGACGCCAACTTCTTTTTCAACACTGGTCAGCAGTTCCTGGGCATCATAAGGACCGTAAAAAGGTTTGCCCTGACTGTCATTTCCGGGTCCGGCATGGTCACGGCCGACGATGAAGTGGTTGACGCCGTAATTCCGGCGGATGATGGCATGCCAGACTGCTTCACGCGGGCCGCCCATCCGCATGGCGAGGGGCAGCAGGCTCAACAGCGTGTTGTCATCGTAATAATTCTCGACGAGGGCCTTATAGATCCGGACCCGGGTGTAATGGTCGACATCGCCGGGCTTGGTCATCCCAACCACGGGTTGGATCAATAGACTGCCGCCGATTTGTTGTTCGGCGCGTTTGGTGAGTTCTTCATGCACCCGGTGCATCGGGTTGCGAGTCTGGAAAGCAACCACATCCGCATTGCCCATCTCTTCAAGCCTGGCACGGGTCTCAGCAGGTGTCAGGCGAAGTTCGACAAAGTCATCGTAGACGGGGAGGTTGAGCACTTTCAACTCACCTGAAATGCAGAGGTCCCCCCACCCCGCCATTTCGGAAACGATCGGGTGTTTGAGGTCGATTGTGCCGTAAACCTTCTCGGCTTCTTCCTGCCAGTTGAACCGGAAGACTTCTTCGAGCTTCATGACGGCCATGATCTGGTTGTGCACATCGCGCAGAGTGACCCAATCGCCCTCATCAGGTAAGTCTTCCTTGTTGATCGTCAATGTGATCGGGATTGGCCAAACGGTACCGTCAGCCAGGCGCATGTCATTCAGGACGGATTCGTAATCATCCTGGCCCATGAAACGGTCGAGAGGAGAAAATGCGCCTACGGCTAATAATTCCAGGTCGTGGTTTTGGCGAGGCGTCAGCCGGATGGTAGGATAAGTCCCCGCCAGTTTGAGCAGTTCAGTCCGTTCATCACCTTTAACCAGCAGGTCCACGAGATGCCCGCCATAGGGTGAGATCAACAGGTCAGATTTATTTGCCATATCTTTTTTGTTCCTTCACTCGAGATTCAAACCGTCTCATTCTAACACGATCAAAAAATATGTATACATGATTTAAATCACACCTATCCTGATAAAATTAATGGATTCAATCAATTTTGCATCATTATTATATTCATGTAACCATAAATTATAATTAATCAGCATGAAAGGATTAATATAATGAAACTTTTATTTGTTGCTGCCCGGTGGGATCCACAAAATCCAGATAGTGGTTCCGGTGTGAACTATAACGCATTTATGGAGTTAAAGGAGAAAGTTCGAAGAAATTAAAATTGTTGGCCCTTTCCAAAGTAATTTAACATTATTGGAAAAAGTTGTCCGAAAAATCTCGGAACGATTTCAGACAAAGCGATTCATCAAGTTCTACCCTTCTTTTTTGCGAAACAGTAACACGGTCGTTCAAAAATTCATGGATGATTATCAGCCGGATGTCATCTTCTCCAAATCATCCGTACCCCTGGTTAATGTGAAATTGTCGGCACCGCTGATTTATATGTGCGATTCAACCGTCAAGTGGACCTCAGATAATTGGCCGCTTTTTTCAAAAACCGGTATGAAGATCATGGAACGCTGGGAGAGGAAGGTTATTGAAAAGTCCAGCAATATTATCACATTCAGCCAGGCTAATGCTGATGTCCTTGAAGGATATTACAAAATCCCTGCAGACCGGATCACGGTCCACCCCATCCCTTCTTCGCTCCCGCATTATGAAAGTGATTTTCAAAAGAAACTGATCGGCTCAGGTGAACCATTGAAATTATTATTAGTAGGAAAGGAATATCACGGTAAAGGAGTTGATATTGCCATTGAAGCCACTCAACAATTAAATGCATCCGGGATTCCAACCGAACTGCGAATCGTTGGGCAGGATAATGAAAATCTGGATCATATAACCTTCATGGGGTTATACGAAAAAAGAGACCCTGAACAATTAAAAGAGTATATGGATAATTACCGTTGGGCGCATTTCCTGCTCTTCCCTTCACGTTTTGATGCCGCAGGGATCGTTCCCTCAGAAGCCGCGGGATTTGGTGTTCCAACCATCACAAATGCTGCTGGTGGAATCGCAACAACCGTGAAAGACGGTGTTTCAGGAGTTGTCCTTCCGAAACACAGCCCGGCATCTGAATATGTTCGCGTGATCCAACATTACTGGCTTCATCCACAGGAATACCAAGCACTTCAGGAATCCACTTACGTACGATACCAGAAAGAGTTAAACTGGAACGTATTGGGTGACAAACTTTATTCAATTATTCTGAAATACTCAAAATCTCAAAAATAAGGGATTTGAGGTGGTCATTCAGCAAATGAGTCATAGAGCGAGAAAACCGTCAGCGACTTGCCGAAGTCATCAACCGTCCAGCCTTCCGGCAGCGGGCAGGTGATCCTTACCGTTTCTCCGGGAATCACATCGAAATAATTATCGCTGAAAATGACATCCGCATCATCCAATGATAGTTCCACATAGCGCGCCAATGAATTGCAGACCAGTTCAATCGTCGCCGTTTTTCCATCCCCTTCCAGCAAATATGCCTTCAACTGCGGGTCGATAAGCTGCAGATGTTTGTTGCGCACGAAGGTCGCAACTTGGGTTGCCAGCACAACATCATCTTGAACCAGCTCTGCGACAAACACCGTTTCGCGCTTTTCAGGCAAGGTCAGGAAGCTGAAGTCCTTCTCCAGCAGCATACTCGAGGAGAGTGGATCAATGGTGGCTTCCATTTCGCCCGCTTCCAGCACCTCCCCGTCCAAACGCATCAATCGCCAATGGACTTCACCTGTCCAGGGTTCCATGAGGTCGCTGGTCAGATGTACTTTCATGTTCGCGGTTTGCTCATTATCTTCAATTGAAAGCAGCAGCGGCGAATAGAACCTCCGGCTGGCGTAATGCAGCGCTTTCCAGCGGCCGAAATAATCGATGCTCGACCACGACGCGACCGGCCAGCAGTCGTTCAACTGCCAATATAAAGTCCCGCTGACCCGATGCCGGTTCCGCCGCCAGTGTTCCACACCGTACCGGATCCCCTCGGATTGCAGAACCATCGTCATATATACCAGTGAGGGGAAATCCACCGGCATCCGGTAATACAGCGCCATCTGCCCCATGAACAAGGCACTGGCCCAGAAGTTACGCTGGTGGTGTTCGATAATGTAATCGGTCAGGTTCCAGTGACTCTCATCGGTAAAGTACTGGATGGTCTTCAACGGTGCCAGGGACTGGAAACCGAACTCACTCATATACCGCGGATACTGGTCGCGGTAGGATGTGAAGGGTTTAGCGCCATGCCAGACCTCCCAATAATGCGCATCACCACGATCATTCCCGTTAGCGTTCTCGAAAGGCGTCCCGGATGAGGGTGAGCTGTACCAATAGGCCGTGTTGGGATCGAGTTCTGAAACCCAAGTCGGCAGCATTTCATAGAAGAAGGTCTTATATGCATCCCGGTAAGGCAGCCATTCCTCCTGGCTCCAACCCCAGGCTTCCCATCCCCAATCCATCTCATTGTTTCCGCACCACAACGCCAGGCTTGCCCGGTGCCGCAGCCGGCGAACGTTATCCACCACCTCCAGTCGGATGTTTTCAAGGAAATCCTGATCGCCAAGCGGGTAAATACTGCACGAAAAGAGGAAATCCTGCCAGACCAGGATACCGTATTCATCACAAAGGTCGTAGAAATCCTCGCTTTCATAAAAGCCGCCACCCCAAACGCGGATCATATTGTGATGCGCCATTGCGGCATCACGCAATAATCGGTCCAGCATCTCTCGGGTTATGCGAGTGGGGAAAGTGTCAGCGGGGATCCAGTTTGCACCTTTGGCAAAGATCGGCACGCCGTTGACCTCAAAGGTGAAACTCTCACCAAATTCGTCCGGCTTCTGGATCAATTCCAGCGTCCGCAACCCAAGCTGGAATTTCTTTTCGTCCAACAGGGTCTCGTCTTCGTTCCGTAATGCAATCTTCGCCTGGTAAAGGGCCTGGTCACCATAGCCATTCGGCCACCAGAGCTCCGGTTCCATCACCTCGATGGACCCCAGAGCGGCTCCATCCACCACCTTGCAGGACGTGGCAAAAGTCTTTCCGTTTGGGTCCTGGAGGGTCAGACAAAGCTGCAGGGGGTGATCGGTCCAATTTTCGATTTCTGCCCTGGCGTTGACCACGACAGAACCACCAAATTGATGTTCCTGAGTCAGATGAATGGGCCCCAATTTCGCCACAGAATAAGCCTCCAGCCGGGCATCCTTCCAGATCCCAATCGGGGGCAACATCGGACCCCAGTCCCAGCCCCACTGGCAGGGTGCTTTCCGCAGGTAAGGCCCACCCTGGATCGACTGCTCGGGAGAAGGCAGCGGGGTTTCTTCCTGCAGCGCCTTGATGTAATTGACTGGCGAGCGGAAGATGATGTGAATCTGGTTTTCCCCTTCAACCAGCAAGTCTTTCACATCCCATTCATAATCCCGGAAAGCGTTATCTGTTTTTCCCAGAAATTCACCATTTAAATGAACTTCCGCCAGCGTATCAAGTCCGTCGAAATGAAGAACGATCCGGTCCTCATTCAGCATGGTCTGCGTAACCTCAATAACACCCTCATATTCCCAATCGGTCTCCGCTACCCAAAGGACCTGAAGCTCATTATCCGCGATGAATGGATCCGGTATTCGCCCGGCTTCCATCAGTGCAACATGGACTTCCCCCGGCACTCTGGCAGGGAACCAATCCTCTTCACCCAAGGCTCGTAAGCGCCATTTCCCACTGCTCAAATCTTTATACAGCATCCTTCCCATCCTTTTCCCTAGGGCCAACTATTGACAAGTTCATTGTAACCAATCCTTGGACCTATGCACAAACCAATCCTGATCGATCAATTCAAATAAAATTATCCTAATTTATTATAAAATAGAAGCAAAGCACTACTATAGGGAAAAGGAGAAATCGTGAAATCCAAAATCAGATCATCTCAATCGCTCAAATCCTTCCTGGCAGCTATGATTATCATCATGCTCTCATCCCTGGCATGCGTGGTAGGATCCGAGGGTTCAAATGATCGCGAAAGTCTTGCGCTCGAGCAAACCCGGATCGCCCTGCAACAAACCCAGATCGCCCTAGAGAACTTAAGCCAGCAGGATCAACCCACGGAAGAAGTTATGGTCAGTCCCCAGCCGGAGGAAGAACAGCCCACCCCACCAGATGTAATGTATGAAGGAATCAGTTTCTCCTATGATTACAATATCGCTGTCAGTGTCTTCCCTTCAACGGTACCCGGTCAGAATATGGGTGAGGAATATATGGCGGGTGATACCTACCCGACTTATTTTGAATTCACTTTCGGTAACTATGCCGTCGCTGACCATTTCCATACGCCGCGGATCATCGTTTACCCGGTAGATGAATACCGGGCTATCAGTTTTTATGCCTCCGATATGATTGACAATCTACAATGGACTCTCGCTTACCAGCATCCAGGTGGTGAATCAACCATTATGCCCTTCCTGCCGATGTGGCCGGCAGCTCAGATGTTCGCAGCAAAAGTATCTTATTTTGACTTTCAGAACGGTTCCGGTGTGAGCTACCTCACAATGTACGGCCAGGCGATCTACCCTGTCGATAACCAAAACCTTTTCTATACCTTCCAGGGCCTCACCCAGGATGGACGCTATTACATCAGCGCCGTTCTGCCGGTCACCAATATGGGCCTGCCCTATGACGGTTCCAGCCAGGTGGGTGATTGGATGGCGTTCGAAAATAATTGGGAGACCTATCTCAACGACACTGTCCAGTGGCTTAATGGCCAGGACCAGGCTAGTTTTTTCCCCAGCCTGTCCATGTTGGACCAGATGATGGCCTCGTTTACGATTAACCGATGACTTTTGTACTTGCAGGTAGGATTTACTAAAATCAATCGAGAAGGAAGCAGATGAAAAGTTACCGAAAAGAACTCTGGTTCGATATCCCCGCCCGGCGGGGACTGGTCAATATCACGCCCCAGGTGCGGGAAGCGCTCAATGAAAGCGGCATTCAGGAAGGACTGTGTTTGGTGAACGCCATGCATATCACAGCCTCCGTTTTCATTAATGATGATGAATCCGGTCTCCATCAGGATTATGACGACTGGCTGGAAAAGCTTGCTCCGCATGAACCGGTTGGGCAATACCACCATAACCGTACGGGTGAGGATAATGCCGATGCGCACCTCAAGCGCCAGGTGATGGGCAGAGAGGTTGTGGTTGCGGTCACCAACGGAAGGCTGGATTTTGGTCCCTGGGAACAAATCTTCTATTATGAATTTGACGGCCGTCGGCGCAAACGCGCCCTGATCAAGATCATTGGAGAATAAAACTCTGGTTGGAAGGGTATTTTAAACACAATTTTCAGATATGAAACAATCAACCACCCAAATATAGGGTGGTTGATTTTGATAACCTTTACTACTCTTACCGTTCCAGATAACTTCCAACTTTTTCAATCAGACCCAGACTGCCAAAAGTTAATTTCACGGTTCTCCGAGGCATAGGCATGGAAGAACAGGATCCTGGATGGCAGCATGCCTGGGGCATCGACCAACACCGTGACCATAACCCAATTCGGCAAGGGGACAATCGCCTCAAAATACCCAAAGGCATCCGTTGGACCCAAGCGTTGGATCGCATCCGAGCGACCCACTATCAGATCTAAATACATACCAGGCATACCCTGTCCATTGCTGTCCAGAATGGTCCCATAGATGCGGTTCAGGTATAGATCTTCGGGAGGTATGATTTCTTCCCAATAGGAATAAAACTCATAATTCCATTGGTTTACACCCGCTTCCGCAGACCAACTGTAATAAATCGGTTCAAAATCATCTTCGTTTGATTGGGCTCGTAACTCAAGGGCATCACCCGGCTGAACATTGACCACGATTTCGTATGATCCGTCGATCATGCTGAGCGCTGCCGGTTGATCAACACCATTGACTGAAAGGATCACTTCCGCCATTGCAACTCCTGCCGGTCCGGAATTGAATAACCGCCAGACTGTTCCCGAGATCGTCACCATTTGTGAGGGATTCGGCGAAGGTGTTGGTGTTGGCGTGATTGTTGGTGTGGGGGTCGGCGTGATGGAAGGAGTAGGGGTTGACGTCGCTTCTATCTTCTCTTTGGTTTCCTCGGCAGTCAGGGATGCCAATGCAGTCTCGATCAAAGGGGGAACAGGTGTTTGATTGTTCCAATCTTCTTCGGATGGTGTTTCCTGCAGGACCTGCCCGCCGGAAGCAATGAAATTCGCACGGTGGCCGCGCTCCCGTAAATCCAGATAATAAATGTCTTCAACCGGGTCAAAATTCGTCCCTGGCAGGACCGGCCAGATCCTGACTTCCTGACCTTCTGTCAGGTTGATCAATGCACTATAAGTTCCAAAGAACCCTGTGGTATCCAGCAGGAACGGCGCTCCACCCGAAATTTGAGCATAGATCTCAACCTGGGAGATTGGGAGGGGGACCGGTCCCCAGGTCTGATAGACAAACCCTTTAAATCTGATCGGTACTCCAGAATCGACCACTTCAGGCTCATCGTTCGCTTCAAGATAATCAATACTCAGTTCATAGGGGTCAAAGGATGTCTTTAAGTCTGAAACTTCAAGCATTAAGTAATATTGCTGCCCTGCCTCCAAATTAAAAACAAGGGAATTATCTTCTCCAGGAGCAGACCGTAAGGTGTCTTCCAGAAAGGCTCCAGTATAATTTAGAAGTTTCATCCGAATTCTCAGATCCGCTCCCGGGTTGGTGACGGTAAATGTAACAGGTGAATTATCCTGCGTTTGCGGTGCAATAATTTTAAAATAATCAGCCCTTCCATGGACTTTATCCCAGAAATATCCTTGCTTTGGCCCTTGGGTAATATCCCAAAAAGTTGCTTCCGAAATCTCATCGTTGGACTCGTCCAGATCAGGAATGAACCCGGTCAATGCCAATTGATAAGGTTCGGTCAGGTCATAATCATCCATAGTCCTGACCATAATACTCAGGTAATATTGTTCACCTGCTGAGGCATCCATAGTATAGCTGACCGGTTCGCCCCTGGCAGGTGCAGTGACGGAATCGAACGTACTACCGTTTTTCCCTACATTGACCTTCACCTGCAGGTTCGGGGAAACGTCTGAAATTGTAAAGGTATAAATGCCGGAGGTCTGAATATCCAGACGCACTTGATCCATATTCCCCCAATCAAGCTGACCTGTGAAGGGTTCGCTCATATCCCAGATATTGGCATTCGCCCGCGAATCATTCGGTTCAACTTCTGTATAATGGATCGTGTTTTCCTGGGTCGCCAGGGCCTGTTCAGTCTGTCGGGCTGATTGGGTGGCAGTCACTTCTTGCTCGGTCGACCAACTCACATCCAACTGGAACTGCCTGCCGGTCCCATAAGTCGGGACAAAGAAGTAATAATCAAAAGCGCTCGTGGCGTTGAATGGACATCCATGTGAAGAATTTGCATCCGACTGGCCGGAACAGGAATAAGAGCCAGACCAACAACGTGGATAATCAGGGACAGGAATGCTGGCTATCCTGCCATAGAACATGAAATTCCCGCCATCCTGAGAGACCAGCTGGATATAGACAAATTCAGCCTCTTCCGGAATGCTGACCCGGAACATCAAGCCCGGCAGGTCGTCAGGCAAGGTGTAAGGATAGACACCTTCACCGGGTAAATCAATCACAGGCAAGTCCGATATTGGTATCGTTTCCTCCTCGGGTGTTTCGTCTGAATCGGTAGTATCAAGCGTATTGCCAACCTCGGCTTCGGAATAGGAATAACTCACCCGGTTGTTGGAGAAATTCTTATCATGAACGACATCCGCCACCACCTGTACGGTATAGGTCCCGGCCAAACGATATTCCGGTGGACCCTGGAGCGCAAAGACATAAGTATCGGCATCAGTCTGGTCACCGAACAAGCCGCACAAAGCGTTATTACATTCTTTATTACTGATCTTGACATCGGCCAAGGATGCATCCCAATAGGTCAACCGGCGGGAATGTTCACCTGTGGATATGTTGTGGTATTTTGTCCAGGCATAGCCGCTGAAGGGTCCCTGCTTGATCGTCACCGAATTACCATCGCTTTTGAGGACAACAAAACCGTCGTTACTGAACGATCCCGATTTACCACTGCTTTTCTTCACATAGTCCGTGAGGTCGTAAAATGCGCCATCCATAAATTCAACCGCTGCCGGGATGCTATCAGGCATATTGAAACCTTCCAGCAGGTTGCACCGCTCCGCGTCCGTACCATAAGCCCGAATACAATCATCCATGCCGCCCCGGGTGACCCAGTTCGAATAGCTCATACTGGGCATGAAAGTATGGTCAACCATAAGCTGCGTCCCGCCATCCAACTGTATGAAGGTATCCAGGTAAAATTTCAGGCTGTAGGCATTCGGCGTTTCTTCCGGCATGTAGCCATAATCATTATTGGATAATGTGACTGCCAAAGAGCCGGGCACACCGCCATCCAACATCACCCGGACATTGGGGCCATATTTCGCATTGGGAATGAAATAATCCGAACAGGCATCCGAACACAGGTCCGCCTGGGCGAGCAAGCCCTGCCAGCATTGCATGGTCGTTCCGCCCCCCGCGTCAACAACATCACCGATGATATCGAGCGCAAATTCAAGCACATTACGGAAAGCGGATTGACTGCATCCCGTCAATTCATAATAGCTGTCGAACCAGCCGTGATAGGCATTCCTGGCCTGGGTATCCCCCATACTTGATCGTAAAACGGTCTGATCCATCACACAATGTGTGACGCAAGCTTTATGAGAAACTTTCGGTTCTGAGGTGGATTGAGCCGGGGTCTCGGATGTAAGCAATAAACACAAAAACAGAACTGAGAGAGAGATGGTTACAATCCTGAGAAAAACCTTCTTGATAAGCATCACAAACCCTCCCATTCGTTCTCGTGCAATAAAATTTATATTTTTCCGGTTAATTTTATTAAATTCAATATGGAATTAAGGATATTATACAATGAACGATGCTCTTTCAAAACGGCGTATTTCGAAAATTAAG
Organism: uncultured Chloroflexia bacterium; assembly: GCA_963741015.1. Lineage (GTDB taxonomy): Bacteria > Chloroflexota > Anaerolineae > Anaerolineales > Anaerolineaceae > Brevifilum. Next base: position 280,469 of record CAVUGP010000009.1, read on the forward strand.
AAAAAATATTCGCAGATTTAAAAGAAGAACCCCCGGGAAACAATTTCCGGGGGTTGCAATCTTCTTCAGGTCTGCATTCTGCCTGTTTTACCAATCCTGGTTCGGGTCCACATTCACATAACCCGACTGGCGGGATTGTTCTCGCCTGCCCTTTTCCAGCAGGGTGTAGCCCAGTGCAGCCAGCCCGACCATACCGAGCAATCTTCCGGGTCTCGGTCGCCAGAAAGGCCGCCGCCATCCGCGGTGGAAGTGGTGAAAGTGATGGGGGTGATGGTAAAAGTTTCTCATTGTAGTTACTCCGTTTCTTGTCTAGATTATCCATAGTTTACGCCCTGGCAGACAACCCACCCCATAGATTTTCATAGGTTTTAGCCTTGTAATAAATATTGTTTTGTTAATTATTATCTGGTTATGACCCCTTCCCCGCTGCTAACGCAGGTTCACTTCCCCTCTAGAGGGGAAGGGTGCCGAAGGCGGGATGGGGTAGATCCTTATCTCTTCACTGTGAGTCAGCGACCCCACCTCACTTATAAAAATAAACGACATTCCTCTCTGACAAAATTATTCTCCTGAATAATGGATATCGAAGATTGCTTCGTCGCACCCTCCGGGTGCGCACTCGCAATAACAGAATTTTTTCCCAAAGAGGATATCACTGAAACGAACAGCCTCAAAACTTCTCAATACGAATCCTAATACCAAATCCCTAATTCCTAATACCTCTTCCCATTCACCATTCACTCCCTTAAAGGTACAATCATCGCATGTTTTTACCCACCACCAAAGCGGAACTCGACAAACTCGGCTGGCAGCAGCTTGACGTGATCCTGATCACGGGCGATTCCTACATCGATTCACCCTTCATCGGCGTGGCCGTGATTGGCAAGGTCCTGCTGGACGCGGGCTACAAGGTCGGCATCATCGCACAACCCGACATCCAGTCCCCCGCGGACATCACCCGCCTGGGCGAACCGCGCCTCTTCTGGGGTGTGAGCGCCGGCAGCATCGACTCGATGGTCGCCAACTACACCGCCACCGGGCGGCCGCGCCGTGCGGACGACTATACCCCCGGCGGACGCAACACCAAACGCCCCAACCGCGCCACGCTGGTCTATGCCAACCTGATCCGGCGCTATTTCAAGAACACCGCGCCGATCGTGCTGGGTGGGATTGAAGCCAGCCTGCGGCGGATCGCCCATTATGACTTCTGGACCGATTCGGTCCGGCGTTCAGCTCTGTTCGATGCCAAAGCGGACTACCTGCTCTATGGTATGGCCGAAGGCGCAGTGACCGACCTGGCCGGCGCGCTCGACCGGGGCGAAGACCCCACCGGAATCAGAGGGCTGGCCTATATCGGCAAAACGGTACCGGAAGGCTATCTCGAACTGCCCTCCTATGAAACGGTCAGGGAAGATGATGACGCTTTCATTGAAATGTTCCACACCTTCTACCGCAACAATGACCCCCTTAACGCCAAAGGCCTGGCGCAGCTGCACGGCGACCGCTACCTGATCCAAAACCCGCCCTACCCCCACCTGACCCAGGACGCGCTGGACCATGTCTACAACCTGGATTACGAGCGCGACCAGCACCCCTACTACGCCAAACAGGGTCCGGTCAAAGCGCTGGAGACGGTCCGTTTCTCGATCCCGACCCACCGCGGCTGTTACGGCGAGTGCAACTTCTGCGCGATCGCCGTTCACGAAGGCCGCACGGTGAACTGGCGCAGCGAAGAATTGATCCTGGAGGAAGCCAGAGCCATCACCCGGCTGCCCGACTTCAACGGCTTCATCACCGACCTCAGCGCCCCGACCGCCAACATGTACGGGTTCGAATGCCCGGTCAAGCTGCGCAAGGGGCCCTGCCTTGATAAAAGCTGCATCTATCCCGAGATCTGCCCCACCCTGCCGGTGGACCATCAAAAGCAAACCGATCTGATGCGGAAACTGCGCCAGATCAAAGGGGTCAAGAAGGTCTTCGTCGGCTCAGGTCTGCGTTACGACCTGGTCCTCTCCGATGAGGCGCACGGCGAAGCCTACCTGCGCGAACTGGTCCGGCACCACGTCTCCGGCCAGCTCCGGGTCGCACCCGAACACAGCCAGCCGGACGTGCTGGCGCGGATGCGTAAACCGGACACAGGTAAATTGCTGGCCTTCAAGGAACGCTTCGACGCGCTGGGCACGGACGTCAAGCGCAAGCAGTACCTCAGCTATTACCTGATCGCAGCCTATCCGGGCTGCACGCTGGGGGACATGCAGGAACTCAAGAAATTCGCCGGGCAGCAGCTGGGGATCCTGCCCGAACAGGTGCAGGTCTTCACCCCCACACCTTCCACCTACGCCAGCGTGATGTATCACACGGGCAAAGACCCCTTCACCGGAGAAAAGCTGTTCGTGGAAAAGAACCCCGCCGCCAAGCAGAAGCAGAAGGAAGTGATCACCGGGCAAAACAAGCCGCCGGAAGAACACCAGCGGCGTAAGGGGAAAAAGTAAATTTTCAAACTTTCAGAAATATCATTCTTTGACAAAATGTAATAACAATGAGCCAAAGCGATGGTGGCGATAATCGGTCATGTGATCTTTGACAATGCGGTTCCAACCGAATTCGATCGGCTCGACCACAATCTCAGGGTCAAGGCACATCCGCCAGATATTCAATGGTTTCATTGAAACATGCGAGCCAATACCCAGGGTCTTCAACACGATGCGTGTGTAGGTGGCTGGGGTCGCCAGGAAATGCTTCAGCTTGAAGCTCTCCGGGAACAACCAGCACAGCTTATCAAACAGATCCGCCTGGACCATCTTGGATATGCCGCCATTAGAGGGGAAAAGCACATCGATCGCATGGATCAGTTCGCCGCCCGGTTTCAATAAATCAAACATATGCGACCAGACTGCAGGGGTGAGTTCGGAAGGGACATGCTCGAGGGCGGAGGCGGAATAAACCACATCAAAATAACTGGTTGGGAGGGTTGAAGCCGCGGGATTGCCCACGCGTTCAAGCACATAATGGATTTCCGGATGCTGGTCGATAAATTTTTGAGGAGATTGGGACCGCAGCCAAAAATCATCCTCCTCACTCATGCCGAAATCATCAACGACCCACGTTTCACACCCAAAGTGACGCTGGAGAAAATGGGGGAAATCTGAATAAGCGCCGCCCACATCCAACACCCGATCACCTTCATGCCATGTCCTGGCATTCAGGATCCAGCCATAATCGAAGCCTTTAACATTAAAGGCAATGTCATAAGGGCAAGATTTTTTAAAATTATATAGTCTGGATGTGTCAGCCAGTGAAATTTCCTTCACAATAACCAATATCCCACCTCACATTTCATCGTCTTATTGATGATTATGGATATTATCTTCCCAAACCGGGAATAACGCAAGGCGAATCACAAAAAAGCTAAGCGAATACAACTATATTGAAAACGAAAAGCTTATTACATAGTGTTGATTTATCCGTCACCAGCCGCACCATCCATTATCATTTCAGAGAGTTTTACAACCATTCTGAGAAGTATTATGTATGGTGCTTGAGATAATTCGGGGTTTTGTGAATTGGAGGTAGAGGGATTTAAAGATTTGGAGATGCTTGAAAATCTTTGCCTTTTTTAGGCCATGATAAAAGTAAACTAATCGACTGGTAAATATCTTCACGCCTTAACCTCCATCGGTGTCAGGTTAATGCGTCTCATTGGCAAAGATCCCACCACTAGCTAAAGGCTGTTAGTAAGCAAGAATCCCGTGGGTAAGCAACATTAGAAATAATGGATGGTGGGTGAGTAACTTTCCAGAGGGGAATAAGAAGAGGGTAAAGAGAAGGAAATAAAAAGAATTGGAGGGTTCTTGGCTTTCTCAACTATAAAGATATTATGGTAAACATTTTGTTCCTTGTATGTATTACTTTGCTTTTCAATATACTATATCTACCACAATAGACTTTTTAAAATAAGTAAGTTCCTTGAAAAGAAGATGTAAGATTCTTAGACTTCTTCAGCTAATAAAAAATTTTATTTTCACTCCAATAATCGGTTGTTCATCTTCAACTTGATATATTGAGCATACTTCACCAGTTATTTCCCTATTTGTTAATATTGTTTTCCATAATAGGCGAAATTTTTTTCGCTAATTTTCGATTAACATACCCAAAATGTGAACCATTTTCTGAAACAATCTTAATTGCATTGATATCATAAGGATTATTTAAATTCTCTAATCAATTTTATTGATTCCCCAATATGTAATTTTTTAATTAATTCTTGCCTACCTTCAAAAGTGACTCCTGCTACACTTGTTTCAATGATATCGCCCGATTTAGGGTCAATTTTATTTTTTAGATTCGAAAAATATTGTTTTGGTTTAGATGTTTTATCTTGAGAAAATTTGAGTCTTTTATTTTCTTAAGATTACCAAGTTTTAAGATACCACCAATGATGAGTAAAGAATATAAAATAATTCCCCATAGAGGTATTGCCTCTAAACCAACAAGAAGGCTCAGAATTCCAATTATCAAGCCCCAACCAAAATATAGTACGAAAGAAAATATTAACCCATTCCAAATTGCCTGCCAAAATGTAAGATTATATCTTTTCTTGAAAAAGATTACTCCAATTAGTCCACCCAAAATATAAAATAACATTTACGACGGCCTTTACATTAACTTGGCTTCTTAAATTTTATTTTATGGATTAAATTTGACTTGTTGCCTAAAACTATTTAGCGAATGTTAATATTCACAATTAGAAACAAATTTAAAATAGTCTCCTACATCACAAGATAATGTTCCATCTGGCATGATTTCGCACTCCGATCCATCCCAGCCTTCATTTCCACCATAAACAAATATCGGCTTACTTCCCATCATTTCAACCTTGTCTTTAGCAATAAAATATGAATCAATCCAACTTGTACTAAAAGTCCATTCATATGAAATGATATAAAAAGATTTGTCTAAAATCAGATATGAGAAAAATCCATTTATGCATTCAGGACATTTTTCTTCTCCATAAAATGTGACTTTCCCACATATCTCAATTGATTGTCCTGCTAAATTACTCGTTACTTCACTAGCCCTTTTACTCTGATTTCTATTCGAGTTACTTGTTTTTGTCACTGTAGGTCGTAGAAATGCATATTCAGCAGGTCTTTGTGTTGAAGCTGTATTCTCCTCTGAATTGTCCTTTTTTAATAAACCTTCAGTCTTTGCAGAAATAGTCTGTGTTTGTTCTATTGCGCTTTGGACTGCTCTGATTAAAACATCACAACCTGAAATTTCAAGAGATAAAGAAATGAGTATTGCCGTGAAGAGAAGTTTCTTAAGCATAATCACCTCCAAAAGTCCCCCATTGAAAAACTAGATCAATTTTTAAGCGGTTTGATTTTATCTCCTTCATCTTCATTTTCCCTCTTTTATATTCTACCAGCAATATTAAACTGACCAGTTTCAATTATACAATGAAATATGAATATCTCTTTCTCAAGTGGATGGATTATTCACCACGTGTCCTTCCTTAATCTTATCCCAAACAATTTGGCTGATTTCTTTGAAATCGGGTGGTTGTGTCATACGGACATTTCTCGCGTTCAAACCTAAAAGATCGCTCATCTTTTCTCCTCAAAGGTGATTAGCGACGTATACTCCTCTAAACTTCCCCGGTCCAGGCAGCATTGGATGATCTCACGCCCAAGTGGAATGAAAAGATATCCGAGTTTTACTTCCTCATGTTCCGGTGGAGTTTTTAATTTATTGACACTTCTTAAATCAATTTATATAATATTTCAAACGGCATCATTTCCAGGGGGCAGGAACACTACGCAAACCCGGTTCCACCTCAAGGTGGAGCCACTTTTTTTGTAAT
>CAVUGP010000010.1:0-641147 GCA_963741015.1 uncultured Chloroflexia bacterium
TTCAATTCAATATCACTTTAGGAGAAGAAATCATGACTTATTCAGAATCCCACAGCCAGAAACCCGGTAAAGTCCAGGCGATCGCCATCATGACCCTGATCGACGGCGTCCTGAACATCCTCTACGCCATCAGCTTCGCCCTCGGCCTGGTCGTCGGCGCGTTCGGCACCTTCGGCCTGACCCTGCTCTGCGTCCCGGTTGCGGTCCTGCCCCTCGTGGTCGGCATCCTGGAAATCATCGGCAGCGCCAAGCTGCTCAATGCCCAGCCCCGCAAGTTCAAGGTCCAGACGATTGCGATCCTCGAGATCGTCAACATCATCTCACTGTTCTTCCCTTCGTTGATCGTGGGCATCCTCAACCTGGTGTTCTACAACGACCCCGAGGTCAAGGCCTACATCGACTCGCTGCCTGCCTGAGCGGATCATCAATAAAATTAAAACCAGCCGCCCGGATGAGGTAATCCTCACTCGGGCGGCTGGTTCCTTGTTTAACGTACCTGGCGGAATCGGTTTACAGCCGCATTCTCTCTAGCACGCCTCTTCTTCTTCAAACGCGATCAGCGCTTTATAATCTTCCAGACTGCCCCGGTCCAGGCAGCACTGGATGATCTCGCGGCCCAGGGGCGTCAGGTCAGCCGAATCATACTGCCGCAGGATCTTGTGGAAGAAGTCATAAAGCATCTCCGCGCCCTGGTCGTAGGCTTCTTCGCCCACTTCCGGCTGGGTGTCCACCGCGAAGAACCAGCGTGAGAGCAGGCGCCCTTCGATCTGGATCTGGTGCGGATATTGACCCAGCAGCGTGCAGCGCGCCTCGCGTAAATTCTCGGGTGAGAAGCGGGCATGGCCGCGCCGTGCCAGGTATTCGCGCATCAGCCACTGGGGCATGAAGCCGACCTTCCAGGCGCCGACGTGCTGGTTGGGCGTAAGCACGTAGCTGGTGTGCGGGCAGCTCGTGAACTGCTCCAGCAGGTAATTGGCATGCACCGTTCGCTTGCCGGTGGCGAAGGCCCAATAGGAACCGACCCCTTCGCTCGACAGGCCCTTGCTCTCCACGATGCTGGGGTTGTCATAGCCGCGCGGCGCCACCAGACGCCAGAGCCAGGCCAGCGCCGGGGGCAGGATGTGGAAAAAGCCCACGATGCCATAAGAAGGTTTCTCGGCCGTACAGGGCGGCGTGCGGAAGCCGAACGAGCGGATATCCACATCGACCGGTTCGTTCACCACATTGGGGATGACGTTGCGGGGGATCACCACCCGCGGGTTCGGGCAGGGTTTGCCCGGCGCATCCATGATATGGTCCCAGATCATGGCGATCCCATCCGGGGCCGCGTTGATGTTCAGGAACAGCAGCGGTTCCGGCGATTCGGCCGTCAGCCGCTCCAGGTTCAGGTCCGTGCCGTAGTGGCGGATGTGGTTGGTACGCACAAACCAGGCGTCCTCGGCGTCCGTCACGGCCAGCTTGCCGTTATGCTGCAGCGAGGGGTGGCAAAGCGCCATATCGTCGGTGACCGGGTGCAGGCTGCAGGTGCGGGGCTGTTCGTGCAGGCGCTGCTCACCTGTGACCAGGTTCACACCGTAAAGCATCCGGCCGTCGTCCTCCCGGTGGGGATATTCGAGCATCTCGCTCTTGCCCGCGCCGCTGGCGCCTTCGTGCATGATGGTCACTTCGTTGTCATAAGGCGTCACCACCTTCACCGTCGAGCAGTGCGCGGTGACCCAGCCTTCCTGTTCGCCCTGGTTCAGCAGGATGCTGTAGGCAGCTTTCTTGGCGCTGGGGCCGGGGTAGAGGCAGTAGGAAAAGACCTCGTGCATGCCGGGCTGGCGGTAGTGCACCACCACCTGCTTGCCGTCCAGGTCAGTGTATCGGAAGGTCGGGGCCACGTAGATCACAGAAGACGGTTTGAAATCCTCGCCCACATCCTCATAAGCCGTGATCCCCTGCAGCAGGGCCATCCCAAAGCCAAAGAAGGCGGCATTGGCGGGAGCGACCACCAGGGCATCCTGCCCCAGGCCCTTCTTGCCGGTCACATAGGCGTAGATGATCAGCGGGTTTTCGGCCAGCCATTTGAAAGTGCGCTGGCGCAGCTCGGGGAAGGGATAATGGTAGACCTCTTCGAAACGCAGGTGGTCGGTCGGGCCGTCGTCGCCGATCAGCATCGCGTCCGGGTCCCGCCGGCGCATGTAGGCAGAGGGGTAGTTGGCGGCGATCCCGTTGCGGACGCGCACGACGGTGGCGTCGATGATCTTGCTCAACCCCGGCACATCGTAGGAAACCTCGAATGTCTTGCTGTTGGGCTCTCCACAGGAAAGGTTAAGCAGTTCGTCCGAGGTGCTGATGACCTTCACGTCGGGGTTGGCCTCAAGGATCTCGGCGAGTTCTTTGGGTGGGTTGTAGCGCTTCCAGTCTCGTTGTTCCATTTTTTCCTTCTGATCTTATTTACACTTTCGTTCCATTCTAGCGCTGATTGCGTCGTTCCGATGCAATCCTTTGTTAAGCTTGGGTAAACAATTGAAAGTATTTCGCTTAGAAGCAGACACCTATATCCGAATGGGCGATCATTTTGTTGGTAATAAACTCAATTGAGTTGTTTTTTACCAACTAACCCCATCCCCAGTCCTTTCCCTCATGAGGGGAAGGGTGCCCGAAGGGCGGAAAGGGGTGCATAAATTCTTCACTCATCTCCTTACAATCGTCTCTTCGCGCTTTCACCCTCAAACCTCTTCAGCGAAGGAAGAGACCTCTTCGGCGCTCACGTTCAGGTTTTCGGTGAACATTTCCTCCACCAGTTCGGTGGTCAGCGAACGCGGCCGCTCGATCGGCAGGCCTAATGCCCGCGCCCAGACGGCATGCGAGGTCAGCCCCAACAGGCGGCTGGCGCCGAACAGCACCGTGCAGAACTCGGTCTCGATGCCGTAATGGTGCTGGAGCGCGCCGCTGATCGCATCCACGTTCGGATAGGGGTTCTTGATCTTCCCCAGGCCGCTCAGCACTTCAGGCATCACTTCATACACCCGTTTCACAAGCCGGAAGAGCGGGTCGTCCGGCAGGTAGGTTTCGGCGAAACGATACTGCGCGGTGAAGCGGGTGTCGGTCCGGCGCAACACGCCGTGCCCGTAACCGGGGATCACCATCCCCTGCCCCAGCGTCTCGAGTGCGAAATCACGCAGCTGGTCGTGAGTGGGCAGGCCGCCGTAATGTTCCTGTAAAGCCAGCAGCCAGCGCAGGGTCTCCTGGCTGGCAAGCCCGTGCAGCGGCCCGGCCAGGGCATTCATCCCGGCGGAAGAAGAGAGGTACAGGTCGGAAAGGGTCGAACTGACCAGGTGGGAGGTGTGTGCACAGGCGTTCCCGTTTTCCTGGTCGGAATGCAGGGTCATGAACAGACGGCACAGTTCCTGGTATTCCAGGTCGTCATCCTTGCCGATCATCTGGGCGAAGTTGGCGCTCCAATCCAGGTCAGGGTCGGGGATTGCTTCCGCGCCACCTCGGTATTTCAGGTTGTAGATCGTCGCCGCCAGGGTCGGCAGGTTGGCCGTGATCGTCAGGGCGTCTTCCAGCATCGGCCGCCAGTATTCCGTCCGCGAGATCCCCTCATGATAGGCTTTGGCCGCCTTCGATTCAGGCTGCATGGCGAGGATCGCCTGGGAGAACAGCGTCATCGGATGGGTGTTGGCCGGCATGGCCTTGAGCATATCGATCACGTAGCCGGGCAATCCCTGCCGGGCGCGCCACATATCCTCCACCGCCAGAGCGTCTTCCAGGGTCGGGAACTGGTCTACCAGCAGCAGGTAATAGAGGCCGCCCAGCAGCGGGAAAGTGGTACCTTCCCGCCGGGGAAGTTTTTCGATCAGTTCGTCCACTGTATAACCCCGGATCAGCAGACCCATCAGCGGGTCAACGTGGGAGATCTCCGTGACCAGTCCGAACAGGCCGCGCATGCCGCCGTAGGCTTTGGCGACCGTGATCTCGCCGATCGGCTTGTCGCCGTGCTTCTCGATGATGCCCTGCAGGCGTTCACGCCAGGCCGGAAGCTGGGCGGCAATCCGCTCTTCGAATGTTGGGGTGAGATGGGTTTTCAGGTTTGATGAACGAACTTGGTTTGAACGCTTAATCATAATTTCTCCTCGCTTCTCGTGATTCTGCAGATCGGGTTCAGTGGGTCTGTGAAGGCGGCTATCGTGGCCGCCCAGGCTGAACGCCCTTTTTATTCTGCGAGGGGATGTATCCCAATAAGCGTGAAATTTGAAGTGCAGTCCGGATGCAGGTCTGGGAGAATTTTTCAACCTTATCCGGTGTGAATCGCTGGGTCGGTCCTGAGACGGTCAATGCTGAGATCATCTGGGTGCGCTGGTTGAAGATCGGTGCAGCCACACCCGAAGCGTCGGCCGTCCACTCTCCGTGGCTGAGCGCATAACCACGCTCCCGGATCAGCTTGCATTGGGCGCGTAGTTCATCCGGATCGGTGATCGTCATCGGCGTGAACACTTTGCGGGGTTCGGTCTCCAGCATGGATTCCCGCTGCTCATCCGTCATATACGCCAGGAACAGCTTTCCGGCCGAACCGGCGTGCAGCGGCAGGTAGCGCCCCACCCTGGCGACCATCCGCACGTTTTGTTCACTTTCCAGCCGCTCGACGCAGACCCGTTCTGTGCCTTCCAGAATATAGAGGCTGATCGTCTCGCCGGTCACACGCTGCAGGTCGTAAATGAAGGGCAGCGCAACCCGCCGGACGTCAACGGTGGCGGAATAAACCTCCGCCCAGGCCAGGACTTTGCCTGCCAGGGCGTATTGCCGGGTCTCCATATCCTGCACCAGCAAACCGATTTCCTTTAACGATGCCAATACCCGCCCGGCCGTGCTGGAAGGTATGCCCGTCATACGCGCGGCTTCCCGGACGCCCAGATAAGGCTCGCCCTTGGAAAAACAATCCATCAATTCGATGGCGTGGGTCAGTGTGCTGGCAGGTTTGGTCATTAGTTTTCTTGTTGTCCCATTATACGGGACAGTGTCCCATAATTAGATGTTATCATGATTATAAAGTTGGGCTTGAAGTTTTGTCAATGCGAAAAAACAGGCGTTAACCGTTTGTTAGCATTCCAAATTGAACCAATAAACACTGCACAATAGCAGCCCACCTTCAGGAGTATTGACGATGACCGAATTCTTTCAAATCCCACCCGATGCAGACCCGATCACCCTGCAAAACGGCCAATTGACCGTTCCCTCTTCCCCCATCCTCCCCTTCATCGAAGGTGACGGGGTCGGCGCGGACATCTGGTCGGCAGCCCGGCCCGTGCTGGATGCAGCGGTGAAGTTCGCTTATGGCGATTCTCGCCGCCTGGGCTGGATGGAAGTGCCTGCCGGGGAGAAAGCGCTGGCCCAAACCGGGTCGCTCCTGCCGGATGAAACCCTGCAGGCGTTCGCCGATTACCGGGTGGGGATCAAAGGCCCCCTCACCACGCCGGTGGGCAGCGGCTTCCGCTCACTGAATGTGACGCTGCGGCATGAACTCGACCTGTATGCCTGTGTCCGGCCGGTACGCTGGATCCCGGGCGTCCCAACCCCCGTCTGCCACCCGGAATCGGTGGATATGGTCGTCTTCCGGGAAAATACGGAAGACCTCTATGCCGGGATCGAATTCCAGCAGGGCAGCGCTATCGCAGCGCAGTTCCAGGCCTGGTTAGCGGAGGCCAGTCCGGAAGATGATGCCCGGATCCGCTTCCCCGAGACTGCCGCGTTCAGCATCAAACCGATCTCGCGGGAAGGAAGCGAACGCCTGGTCCGGGCTGCAATCCGTTATGCGTTGGAGCACGGCCGTAAGCGGGTGAGCCTGGTACACAAGGGCAACATCATGAAGTTCACCGAAGGCGCTTTCATGAACTGGGGCTATGCCCTGGCGGAGCGTGAATTCGGAGGGCAGGTCTACACCGAGAAGCAGTTCAAACGAACCAGGACCGAACGGGGGTCGGATGCTGCGGAAAAGGAACGGGATAACGCCCTCGCACAGGGTAAGCTTCAAATCGACGATGTGATCACCGACGCCGCCTTCGAGCGCGCCCTGACCCGCCCGGAGAGCTTCGACGTGATCGCCACCATGAACCTGAACGGTGATTACCTCTCCGACGCGCTGACGGCCCAGGTCGGCGGGCTGGGGATCGCGCCAGGTGCGAATATCAACTACGAGACTCAGATAGCCCTCTTTGAAGCGACCCACGGCACCGCGCCGACCATCGCCGGTCAGAATATCGCCAACCCTTGCTCGCTGATCCTTTCCGGTCAGATGCTGCTCCGGCATATCGGCTGGACCGAAGCCGCGGACCTGGTCGAACGGGGCATTATGGCAGCAGTCAAAGCAAAGACGGTCACCTTCGACTTCCAGCGCCTGATGCCCGAAGCAACCATCCTTTCCACCACCGATTTCGGTCAGGCTGTCATCCGCCAGATGCAAGCCGCTCAACAAAAATAAGAACTTAACTGGAGTTTACCCATGACATCGCCCTCGAAAAATCCTGATGACTCACGCATAATCAATCTGCCTGAACTGGCAGGTGACAAACTCGAACGGCTCCCTTTCTCACTGCGTATCCTGCTGGAAAACGCACTGCGCCACAGCGGGCAGGACGAACAAGCCCGTCAAGCCGTAGATGCCATCCTGCACTGGCAGCCGCAGACCGAAGATCGACCGGCTGTTCCGTTCTACCCCGCCCGGGTATTGCTCCAGGACCTGACGGGGGTACCGCTGGTGGTGGACCTGGCGGCTATGCGCAGCGCTTTCGCCCGGCTGGGCGGTGACCCGGCCAGAATCGCCCCGAAGATCCCGGTCGATCTGGTGGTCGACCATTCCGTGCAGGTCGATTTCACCAACACGCCTGACGCCTTCAACCGGAACATCGAGCTGGAATACGAACGCAACCGCGAGCGCTACCAACTGCTGCGCTGGGCACAGGATGCCTTCGATAATTTCCGGGTGGTGCCGCCCGGTAAGGGCATTTGCCATCAGATTAACCTGGAAAACCTGGCCAGTGTGGTGACGCATGGGTCGAAAGACGGCGTTGAGTTGGACTTCCCGGATACCCTGGTCGGCACCGATTCGCATACGCCGATGATCAACGGCCTGGGGGTACTCGGTTGGGGCGTGGGCGGGATCGAAGCAATTGCCGCCATGCTGGGCAAGCCGCTCGAAGTGCCTCTGCCGGATGTGATCGGGCTGGAATTGACCGGGCAGCTACCGGAAGGCGCTACGCCCACCGACCTGACCCTTTCCATCGTGGAACGCCTGCGGCAGGAAGGTGTGGTGGGAAAGTTCGTTGAGTGTTTCGGTGAGGGACTTGACCAGATTTCAATTCCCGACCGGGCGATGATCGCCAATATGTCGCCGGAAAGCGGAACGACCGTCACCTATTTCCCGGTCGATGTTCACACCCTGGACTACCTGCGGCTGACCGGGCGCAGCCCCGAGAACATTGATAGGGTTGAGACTTACTGTAAAGCGCAGGGGTTGTTCCGGGATGCCGGCACACCGCAGCCGCAATTCACAAAAATGATCCGGGTGGACCTTTCAGAAATCCAGCCCAGCCTGGCCGGGCCTTTCCGCCCCAACGACCGGGTATCGGCGCTGAACCTCAAAGCACCTTTCGAAAAGCGGTTGATAAGTCCGCGACAGGAAGGCGGATTTGGTTTGGAAGGTGAAAACCTTAACCAACAGGTTGAAGTGACCATCAACGATGAAACCGTGACCTTGAACCACGGTGCGCTGCTGATCGCAGCCATCACCTCCTGCACCAACACCTCCAACCCGACCGTGATGCTGAGCGCCGGGTTAGTGGCACAGAAAGCGCTGGCGCGCGGTCTGCGGATCAATCCCACCGTCAAGTGCTCCCTGATGCCCGGTTCACGGGTCGTCACAGCTTATCTTAAAAGCGCCGGGCTGCTGGAACCGCTCAACGACCTGGGTTTCGACCTGGTCGGTTACGGCTGCGGGAGCTGTATCGGTAATTCCGGCCCACTCGCACCGGAGGTCACAGCCGCCCTGCAGGGTTCAAATCTGGTCACCGCCAGCATTTCTTCCGGTAACCGCAACTTTGAAGGACGCATCCACCCTCTCACCCGGGCCAACTACCTGGCGTCGCCGCCGCTGGTGGTGGCTTATGCCCTGGCCGGTACGGTAGACATCGACCTCGCCCACGATCCTTTAGGCGTTGATCAACAAGGCAAACCGGTCTATTTCAATGAGTTATTCCCTTCCCAGGAGGAAATCCGGGCGCTGATGGACACCGTTCAGCCGACCCTCTATAAACAGATCTATGCGGATATTTTCCAGGGTGATGAGAACTGGAAAGGAGTCACCTCAGGCGAAAGGTCAACACTTTTTACCTGGGACTCGGCCTCTTCCTATATCAAGGAACCGCCGTATTTTGAGTCCCTGTCTAAAGTGGATAACCCATTGGAAGATATCCACCAGGCGCGTGTTCTGGCCTTGCTGGGGAACTCGATCACCACCGATCACATTTCACCGGCCGGGACTTTTTCAGCTCAAAGTCCGGCAGGAGAATACCTTTCAAGCCTGGGGATCGCGCCGAAGGATTTCAACACCTACGGGACGCGTCGCGGTAATGATCGGGTAATGGCACGCGGAACCTTTGCCAACATCCGGCTGCGGAATAAACTGGCACCGGGAACCGAAGGCGGTTACACCCGGCTCATGCCCGAAGGTAAAACCATGACGATCTTCGATGCTTCAAAGATTTACCGCGACCGGCAAACACCTCTGATCGTGATCGCAGGGAAGGAATACGGCACCGGTTCCAGCCGGGATTGGGCCGCCAAAGGTCCGCTCCTGCTGGGCGTACGCGCGGTGATTGCCGAATCCTTCGAACGTATCCACCGATCCAACCTGGTCGGGATGGGCATCCTGCCGCTTGAATTTACCAACGGACAAAATGCCGATTTACTCGGTCTGAACGGTGAAGAGGTTTATGACATCACCGGAATTAAAACATTAACGCCCCATGGGAAATGCCAGGTTTGGGCATTCCGACCGGATGGCAGTGAAGTTGCCTTTGAGACTACCGCCCGGATCGACACGGCGGCAGAATTACAGAGCTTCAAAGCCGGCGGGATATTGCATGAAGCCATCCTGGCTGAATCGGAAGCTTAGGGCAGTTTCGTTCTCCGGACATATTCCGCCAACCGGTCGTAGTCCTGCGGCAAGTCCATATCCATCCCGAAACCGGCATCCTCGATCAGAACACCTTTGATCCTGCACCCGAACGCTGCGCCGACGGCTTTTTCAGCGTTCGCCAATGTCGCCAAACCCAAACCATACTTGATCAGAAGCAGCCAGGTCTGGGGATGACGGGCGACCAGGCTCAGGATCGGGCCCATTGAGATCCGCCGTTTCTGCCGGTTGATCTTCCTGCGCCGCTGGTTGAAATCGGCAATCAATTTTTGCTGAAGCCGGATCATACGGGGGCTGAGGGCATAAAGTTCACCGGGGAAGACGTCCGCATCCCGGAAATGCGCCACCACCCTGCCTGACCCTGGGAATTCTGCTTCTATCACTTCGTCCGGAACCAGCGAGATAATAAACTCTGCGCCTTGATTTTCTTCCAGGACTTTAAAGTATTGATTGACGTCTTCCGTTCGCATCCCTGGGGCATCACAGGAACTGATGACTACCATATCCGGGTTTTTCCCCTGCGCTGAAAGGAAATCCAGTCCGGCTGCGAATTTTTCAGATACGTCAGCGGTGGTCCTCACCGGCACGTAATGGACCGGGATATCGAGTGAAATATCCTCGGGCGACAACCCAAGCAGGTAGAGCCCTTCGATATACGGCGATTGGTGCAATGCTTCCAACTGCCATTCGACCAGCCGTTTGCCGAGAAAAGGCAGCAGCGCCTTGGACTTGTATTTCCCCTCCGGGTCCCTGGCCTCCATGAGTTTCCTGCGTGCCGCGTCCCGCCCGCACATAACAAAGACCGGGTATCGGTTTGGTGTTTGTTCTGACATGAGGGCCTCACATTCTCTTTACTGCAGTTTGACCGACGGCAGTGATGTTTTGATTACGATGAAGGCGATGGGGATATGGTTTATTATAACAATACCCTCATCGGAAAAGCATTTTCTTCCTGCTATAATGTCATAAATCAGCTTTATTGGAGAATTCGTGCCCGATCTTTCCATTCAATCCTTCCTCCCGCAAGCGATCCAATATCTCCACCATGCGCCCCCGACCGGCATCCCAAACTGGCGCCCTGGTGATAGCTTCCACGTCACCGCCCTCGCTCAGGGGGAATACAACATGAATTTCCTGGTGACCCAGCAGGGTCATGCCTGGGTACTTCGGGTTAATTCCGGCTCGCAGATCGGGCTGTCTAACAAGGAACAAATTGCCTATGAATATAATACGCTGGTCCTGCTGAAACCCACCGGCGTGACCCCCGAGCCATATTTTCTCGATGACAGTTTCGAGTATCTGCCTTATGGTGTACTGGGCATGCAGTATCTGCCAGGTGAGCGGCTGGACTACCGACGTGATCTGGTCCCGGCCGCACAGTTAATGGCGAAATACCACCAGCTTGAGATACCGGAAGGGCAAATCCATTTGATCCGGGAGGAACGCCCTCTTTCGCTTACCTATGAACGCTGCTCTCGGATGCTGCAGGTCTATTTTGAATCGGAAATGGCGGAAGAATTTTTAAAAAGCTATCTGCATGAAGTCCAGGCCTGGGCGGAGGAAGCCCGTCACAAGGAAGAGTATTTCATTCAGGACCCCTGGAACTGCATCGTCAATACCGAGGTCAATAACAGCAACTGGATCGTAAACCGCGAGCATGGAACGGCCCACCTGGTTGATTGGGAAAAACCGCTCTGGGGTGACCCCTCGCAAGACCTGTCGCATTTCCGGGTACCAACAACCACGCTCTGGAAAACCGATTGCAGACTTTCAACTGCCGATCAGAAGCTGATGATGGATGCTTATAAGGCTGCTCTCCACAACGACCACCTCAGGGATACGATCGAGGAACGCACCCGGCTGCGGGATCCATTCAACTGCCTGCGCGGCGTCTCCTGGTGTGCAATGGCCTGGGTGCAGTACCAGCACGGAGATCACCTGCTGAAAAACGCCGATACTTTTAGGAAATTTACGATGTATATTGACCCCTCCTTTGTACGAGAATTGTTTGACCCATATTTAAATCCACAATAATTATTGTTTTCCACTTGACCTTAACGTTACGTCAGGGTGTATACTCCTCTCATGATGAAGTACGAGAGTGACAAGACTTATTCCATTTGCGAGCTGGCCAGATTAGCTGGGATCAGCGTCCGGACCCTGCACCACTATGATCAAATTGGCTTGCTTCAACCCGGTGAGAGGAATCCCGAAAACGATTACAGGATCTACCATTATCCGGATCTGTTACGCTTGCAGCAAATCCTCTTCTTTCGTGAATTGGATTTCCCTTTGAAGAAGATCAAACAGATCCTGGACGACCCCGAGGTTGACCAGATCGAACTCCTCGCCCGGCATCACCATCATCTCGGACTGAGAATCGCCAGACTGAAGAAACTGCAAACTACGATTGAAAAGACCATTCAGAATTTACAGGAGGAAGAGTACATGCCATTGACAGATCAGGAACTTTACGAGGGTTTTACCCAGGAAACGATTGACCGCTACAAAAAGGAAGTAAAAG
The DNA here is from genome assembly GCA_963741015.1 of uncultured Chloroflexia bacterium. Lineage (GTDB taxonomy): Bacteria > Chloroflexota > Anaerolineae > Anaerolineales > Anaerolineaceae > Brevifilum. Next base: position 11,700 of record CAVUGP010000010.1, read on the forward strand.
AAAAATATGACCCAAAGATGGTCCAACTAGCTGACCGGAATGCTCGTAAACTGAACAAATCCGAGTGGGCGGCGGTTAAGCAGGAAGGCATTGCGATTGCAGCGGAACTTTCAAAGCTTATTGACCGAGACCCGCAAGACAATGAAGTGCAGGCGCTGGCTGCCCGTCAACATGCCTGGATTGAGAACTTTTACCCTGCTTCCGCCGAAATGTTCCGCAGCCTGGGATTGCTGTATACTACGAATCAGGAATTCCGCGATTTTTATGACCGCGTCACGCCGGGGCTGGCTGATTTTCTCAAGGAAGCAATGGACCATTACGCTGATACTGTTCTGGATAGATAGATGATCAGGGTAATATGCCCGGCAGCCGACCAAATTGTTATCTTGACACTTTATCCCATAAATTCCAATGTCAAATCCCATCCTGATGGGGAAACCGGATATCAGGGATTTCACGTTCACAATGAGAAGACTACCCTGGGGAGGTAGTCTTCAATTTATCATATTGTAAATTCCCGGATAGAATTATTTATATATAAAGGGCTTTTGGTTTCGAATTCGTTGCCGTCCTCGATAATCTCCAACAACATTTGATTCGACCTGCTGCCCGGCTTCGCACCAACAATCCACAATATTTATTTTGTGGATGTCCTTATCCAATAGCAGGTGTAATTATTTACAGAAATGCTATTGGGTTCAAAGAAAATGGGAGTGTCCGTTATTGGAAAAGAAAAATAAACTTCTGCAGATAATCTTGCTTATTTTGGTCCTGACCTTTTTTGGGTTAACCGCCTGGTATTTCTTTAGCAAATATGACAAATTGACTGTCACTAATTTGGAGAAATTTATCGAGGGCTTTGGTGTCTGGGCGCCGATCGCAATGGTACTTCTTTATGTGGTCAGTTCTCCAATTCCCATGTTGAGCCCATTTATGGCTGGTTCTGCGGGTTTACTATTCGGAACAATTCCGGGTACTCTGCTGGTGATCTTCTCCCAAATTCTCTCAAGTTTCATCCCTTTTTATTTAGCCAGATCATTCGGTCAGCAATGGGTGTCGAATCGAATCAAGAAACGTCATTTGCAGGAAGCTTATGAAAAATCCGAAGGCCAGGGCGGATTCTTATTTATTCTGTTTATGCGGTTAATCCCGGTTTTTCCCTGGGAGATCCAGAATTATGTCGCAGGCCTTACCAAGGTAAAAGTTCCAGCGTTCATTCTGGGTACATTATTAGGCACTATTCCCGGTTCGTTTGCTTTGGCTTTTTTGGGTAATACAATTAAGAAACCGACATCCTGGCAATTTTTTGCAGCAATCGGGGCAATGATCGTCGCATTTTTGATCCCAACCGCATATATATTAATCAAACGATTGAAAAAGAAACGAAAAGGCAAAGAAGTGCTGGACGATAAAAATTTGACTGGCAGTGAAAATCAAAATTAAATCGAAATCAATCGTAAAGGATATAAAAACTTCCCGGGACCTGAAAATCCCGGGAAGTCTGGTCTTACGATATATATATTTACCTTACGATTCTAATTTTCCAATCCCCGCTTCGATCCGTTTTATGGTTTCCTCTCGACCCAAGACTTCGGCCAATGCAGTCGCACCGCCGGGCGTGGTCGGCACACCGGACAGGGCTGTCCTAATCGGCCACATGACCGTCCCGGTCTTGTATCCGTTATCTTTGCCGAAATTCTTAAGCGTGAGAAACAGGCTGTCGTTGGAAAATGTCTTCAGATCCTGCAATAAAGGCAGAACGCCTTTCAGGATAGCCAGACTGGTTTGCAGATCGGATTTTGATTTCTCAGATTCATAAAGCGAGATATCATAATCCGGCACCTTGACAAAGAAGGACACCATCTCTGGGATCTCGGTCATTCTCTCGGTGCGGACCTGTAAAAGTTCACTGATCTTATGAGTATCGAACTGGTCCAGCTCAGGAGGATAATACGCCTGTGCCAATTCATGGAACGCATCTACTGTCAGCGCCCGAATATGCTCCGCGTTCAGCCAGGTCAGTTTTTCAAATGAAAACGCTGCGCTGGATTTGTTGATCCGGTCGATTGAAAACACCTGCTCCAGTTCCGGCAGTGTGAAGAACTCCTGGTCATTACCGGGGCTCCAACCCAACAGCGCGATATAGTTGACGATGGCCTGAGGTAAATAACCCTCATTGACCAGGTCTTCAAAGGAAGGATCCCCAAGCCGTTTACTGAACTTGCTGCCATCTTCTTTGACGATCAACGGCAGGTGGATATATTCCGGGATCTCCCAGCCAAAATTCTCATAGAGGAGGTTATATTTTGGGGTCGAAGAAAGGTATTCCTGCCCGCGCATCACATGTGTGATGGCCATCAAATGGTCATCCACAACATTGGCAAAATTATAAGTTGGGAAGCCATCGGACTTCAACAACACCTGGTCGTCCAACTGTGAATTCTCGATGGTGATCTCACCATAAACGTGGTCAACGAAGGTTGTACTGCCCTCATCGGGTATTCGCTGGCGGATCACAAATCCCTCGCCGCTCGCCAGTTTCTCCTCGATCTCGGTCGGAGACAACAAGCGGCAGGGGTCACGCCGGGTCGGTATGTCTTCGTCGCCGGATTGATCCTCTTTTTTGCAGAAGCATCGATAAGCTGCTCCCATATCCAATAATTGCTGAGCGAATTCCTGATAAAGCGGCAGCCGTTCTGACTGGATATACGGTCCATATCCACCGTCTTTCCCGGGGCCTTCATCGTAATCCAGCCCGGCCAGGGCAAGGCCTTTGAAAATGGCATCCACCGATTCGGGGATATTGCGTTCCTGGTCGGTATCTTCGATCCGCAGGATAAAGACGCCATGGTTGTGACGCGCGGTCAAATACGCATAAAGCGCGGTCCGCAAATTACCGATGTGCATGTAGCCGGTTGGGCTGGGTGCGAAACGTGTTCGTACCATAGAACTGGTTCACCTTTCATTATTAATTGTTCGAGTTACAAGCATCAAAATCGTACCACAAACAAAGTCCGTGTTCCATTACTTCAATAAGGTGTCGGGGACAACAAAGATCCTGACATTGGCTTCATCGAATCCCACCTCGAGGGACTGTTCGAACTTAATGGGGTTGACCGCATAAGCATTCAGTTCCAATGATCCAATATAGATATAACGGATATCATAACGCTGGATGATTTCCAATGCAGTCTGCCAATCCGCGGCTTCATATAATAAGCGGATATCCGTTTCCCTGTCCCCAACTTCCGTATAACCGCCGCGCCACTGACCTTCATGGCCGGGCCAGCCTAGAACCGTTGGCTGCCCCGAAAGGGTCGAAACACGGGCATAAACTGAATATTGCCCCCCGACCGCCTCAGCCACAGTCCCGGCCGGCTGGTGCGAAAGCCATTCAATCGCGGCTGCTTCACCGGGCTGGTATATTTCCAGATAAGCACTTGCATCGAGTGTGTACCCGTTGGCAGTTTTAAAATTATTGGTCTTGTTTGGATAAGCAAACACCGGGTAGATCAGTCCCAACAAAGTGAAAAGAACGATAACGATACGCGAGAGCCAGGAACCTTTCCTGATGAGGACAACCGCTGCAAATGCTGCAGCCAACGACCATAACATCCAGGCCTGGTAATAAAATTTGAAAACTGTGTTCATCCGGGTACCGAAGTTATCCCGCAGGTACACAAATTCCGGTGCAAGCACCATTAATCCACCCAGAACGATCAGCAGCAGCACAAAGCCAATCGGATTGTTTTCAGATTCCCCTCCGAAATCGTCCTTTTTCATCTGCCCGATCAGGAATGCCAATCCGGTGATAAGAAGCGCTACCAGCGTCAGCAGGGTGACGCCATATTTCAAACGCTGAACCACGGCAGCACTCAGCAACCCTGCCGCAGACGTAAACCCCTGGGCTGCGATCAATTGCTGGCCGAATTCCGTCCTGGCAATACCGAGTGCCAAACTGATGACCAGCGCTGCCAATAATGCCACAATCCCGCCAATGATGATCCCGCTCCAACCCCAATCCGCTTTAACGTGTTTCCTCAGCAGCCAACCGAAGAACAGGAAGATCGGGATGAACAATGTTCCAAACATGATCCATAAATACAATCCACGGGTGGGGTAATAGACATTCGGGAGGATTCCCCCAGCCTGGGATTGGAAACTGATCAGAAAAGGCAAGTAAAGGACGAAAGAGAGCACACCCAGGGGAATCGCCAACTTCAGCACCTCCCCCAACCTCGTCCATGACCAGCCTTTCCGCGTAACCTGGCGGATCAGAAATGCGCCAACAAGCAGACTGAAATAAACCGGCAGGTCCCAGGTGTTGAGGAATACGATCCCACCGACCACAATCGCGGAGACCAGGAATAAGTCCCAACGGAAAGAAACCCGGATTCCCAGGAACCGCTTATCCGAATCCATTGCTCCCCGGAAGATATTGAAAGCCAGCCCAATAATGAGCATCACGAATGGCATCACCAGGACGTGCGGATGCAGATCACCGAGAACAAATGAAAACGCCGGGAATTCATCGATCGGAGAGAGGCCGCTCACAGCACCTGTCAGGTCAATATCCTGAACGACCCGTGAAGCCTGCCACCACCACCAGAATTGGTGGGGGATCAGGGTGAAAGGTTTGGTCGGCGCAGCCAGCAGGCTCTCAATATTGATCCACTGCCAGAAACGCGAGGTGCCTGCCCCAAAATCCCAGCCTACACCATATTGATGGAGCATTTCCAACACAGCTTCCAGATTGCTGACAAAAAGCAGGAACACCGGACCTAAGAGCGCCCAGCCCAGCGCTTTGAAACCATCCCTGATCGCCTTCCCGAAAGCTGAAAGCAGGTTGAAAAGGATCCCATAAGCACCTGTTGCGCTCATGGCAAAAACAGAGGTCAGCATCAGGTTGAAGGCCACACCTCCGCTGGTAAAGGTCACCTTGGCCAGCATGGCTGCCAGAATATAACCGAAATGATAATATGAAATGGCATACCCCGAAAGCCAGGGGTCATGCGGGGGGAAAGTTTCCGAATGTAAAATGGCGTTAATGAACGCCAACTCCATTGGCTTTTCCGTCCCGGTCGCATCCGGATTGGCGCCGCGCACCAGCGCCATGAAGCAGAACCCGATCAGGAAGACCAGTTCAGCGATCAGGACCAACCGCCAGTTTTCCCCAACCCAATCCCGGATCTCACGCCAATGTCCCCACCCGGCCCATAGACTGACTCCTATCAGCGCTGCCAGACCAAACAGGATCCCGCCTGGCAGGTTTTGAAGCAAACCCAGATTGGTCAATAACCAGAAACCAAACCCCCAGAGCAGCAAACCCAGGATCCGGCTGAGGGTAAAACCGCGGTCCGGCAGGCGTCTGAATAGATGAAAAGTAAGCGGGAAGGTTAACCACCCCAGCAGGACCAGCAGGAAATACCAGGATAATACTTGCCAGATCATTACGAAGTCCTTTTTCTGTCCTTTATTGAGCAGCGTTCTCGGAAAAACGTTCGCTCGCTATCTGGGTTCATTATAACAAGAACGCCTCCAATTATCCGATTTGGCATGGACAATGCACCGCACTTCAGGCTAAGCCATTTTCGGGAACAATTCAATCCGGATTAGCGTCTATGGCTGTGAGATATAATCAAAACAAGGATAATTCATGCAAAAAGCAGAATCTATGCGAAGTTACGCAGTGTCATCCCACCAGGCCACCTCTCCTGATGCCCCTGTGAAACGGCCGCGTCCCGCCCTCTGGGTCACATTGGCTGCTCTGATAGTTCTGATCCCACTCATCCTGGTCAGTGCGACCATCATCTTGTTCCAGGTTTTCCATTTGAACCTGCCCGGTGTGGTCATTTTTGACCAATCTGTCGGGTTAACGAGCTATGACGATACGGTCGCGTGGATCAATTCTTACTGGAACCATGCCCGGCTGATCACGCTCAGCCACCCCACCGATCCAAATTATGCCTATATTGTCGCACCTCAGGACCTCGGGTATTGGGTAGATCCGGCCGCGACAGCCGATGCCGCTTATGCCATCGGGCGGGATTCGACGCCTTTACAAGAAATCTCAGCCGCCTTGTTTGGCAAAACCCAGGTTGTGCTGCCGGTCATGTATTTCGATGAAGATCTGGCACGCCAGACGCTTGAATCCCTGGCTGCCGACCTGGCGGTCCCGCCTGTAGAGGCTTCCGTCGCATATCAGGATGGTGCCTGGGTGGCATTACCCGGTTCCGCCGGACAAAACGTGGACATCGATGCGTCCCTCAACACTCTTTATGGCAATGCGTTCAATATCTACCTGACCCAATCCGTGTCTTTGCAAATGGTGGATCAGCCCCCGGCAATCAGCGATCTGACCCCCCTGCTTGCCGATATTGAGAATGTAGTCTCCAAAAACCTGACCTTCACCGCCTATGACCCGATCAATGACGAAAGTTACTCCTGGTCAGTGCCGGCCGAGGTCAAACAGAGATGGGTAACGATCAATCCGGAGACCCATGAAATCGGCTTTTCCATCGATCCTGATACGGTCGCTCCGCTGGTCAATGCCTGGGAAGAAGAGATCAACAGCGATCAAACACTCGAGATAAATGTCGCCCCGAGTGAAGTGGCTGAGGATTGGCAAAACGGTGAATCACCCGTCGCGATCATCAATCATGCACCTACCACCTACCAGGTGAGCGCAGGTGAAAGCCTCTGGTCCATTTCCCTGAAACTGGGTATGCCGATGTGGCATATTATGGACGCCAATGAGGGGCTGACGGTGGACAACCTGGAAGCCGGAATGAACCTGGTGATCCCCTCCAAAAATGTCCTGCTGCCCCTACCAGTCGTCCCAAATAAACGGATCGTGATTGACATCAGCAGTCAACGGATGACGGTTTACGAAAACGGTGAAGTACGCAGCACCTACGTCGTCAGCACCGGCATTGCCAATTCACCGACCATGGCAGGCATCTTCCAGGTCCAGACACATGAACTAAATGCCTATGCATCCAATTGGGACCTTTACATGCCCCACTTCTTGGGCATTTATGAAGCCTGGCCCGGCTTCATGAACGGTATCCACGGTTTACCTCTGCTTTCCAGCGGCCAGCGCCTGTGGGCCAGCACATTGGGGTCACCCGCATCCTACGGCTGTATCATTCTCGATCTTGCAGCCGCAGAAGACCTTTATTACTGGGCCGATCCAGGTGTAGTGGTGGAAATCACCCCATAAATTCGGTATATCGCCTCATTTCCAGATTGGAATACAACTTGCAATAAATTCTCATAGATTTCGACCTGTTTCATGTCGAAAACAGACACCTATGGGAACTTACTTTTCAGCACTTTCTGCCGTTTTCACCACTGGCCCTGGCGCGCTGACCGGAAATCTGGTCGCCGGGTTGTCTTTAGTGCTGCTTATCGGTCTGGCGATCAGACAGCTCAACCGGCTGCCGGATCCATGGCGCGTCCGGCATGTACTGACCGGAGCCGGACTGCTGCTGGCGACCCAACTGGTGCAGATGATATTCAGTGTCCTATTCCTCAAAGGTTTCCTCCTGACAGCCGTATCAATGGGTCTGATCGAGCACCTTACCCTGGCGCTCACCCTAATATGGGTGAGTTGGATCTTCTTTGAAGAAAACCAGCGGTTGGTCTCCACCGGGTTAGCCATCCTGCTCAGCCTTGGGGTGCTGTTCCTGGTCGCCATATCAGCCGTGCTGACCGTCCTTGGATCGCAAATCGCCACGCTTGCCAGCACCAAGCTGAACATCCTCTGGCAGTTGGGCAACCTCTTGCTGGTCGTCGCGGGGTTGATATTATTGGTTCTCCGTCGTCCAAATCGATGGGTTGTCGGTGTACTGACACTTGTTACCCTGGGAACCGGGCTCGTCCTTCAAATTTCAATCATCGATGGTGAACTGGGATTGATGGGACTGGTCCGGCTGGCTCAGGCGGTAAGCCTGCCGTGGCTGCTGGCATTGGTCTCTCGATTTGCAGGAAGCAAACCTAAAGAGAGAGAAGCAATCGCGTTGCAGGAAGAAACGATCGATCGCAAACCGGTTGATACCAAACCGGAGTTGGTGGACCTGCTTTTGCAGATCAATTTGCAGGAAAACCACCTGGACAAAGCTAAAGCCGTCCTCAAAGCGCTCAGTCTGAGCGTCATTGCGGATATTTGCTATCTGGTTGCCCTTCCCGAGGACAGCGAGACTGTCAAACTCATCGCCGGATATGACCTCATCCGTGAACTTCCTCTGCCCGGTGCCATACTCCAGCGTCAGCAGCTGCTCCATGTCATGGATGCCTGGGCTGACCAGCGCATATTGAACCTGACTGGAACCCGGACCGATCTGCGCGATGCGGATACTTTCACCTTGCTGCTTAAATATCATCGCATTGGCAGCCTTTTGGCTTACCCGTTGAACCTTCCCGATGGACCAACCCTTGGCGGTCTGATCCTGCTTTCACCCTACACCAGCAAACGTTGGGGGCCGGAGACGATCCATTTATTGGACGAGATAAAAGAGACTCTGACCAAAGTGCTCTTTGGCTCTGACAGGGTTGAAGCGCTCCAGGATGCGCTTGATCAGCGGATCGAAACCATCGATCAATTACGCCAGAATTATGACCGGCTTGAAGAAGTCCTGACAGAAAAAGAACAAAACCTGGAAGTATTACAATCCACGATCAAACAACTCAAAGCCAAATACCAAATCGAGAAATTAGAATCCGTCAAACAAATGGAAGCACTCAAACAGGAAATGGAAGTCAGCCAGAAACAATCCATCGACCAGCAGCAGAATGCCCGCCAGTCTGGAACAATTGCAGGCTGAAATCCGTCAAATAACCCAGGAAAGGGACCAGCTCCGCACGGCCCTGGCCCGGACAGAAGCCCGACTCAAACACCTGGAGGACCAGGCTGGTCAGACGGGACCGACCCGCCTGTCCTTCGACAACCAGATCATCAGTCTGGATTCGGTCGCTGCGAACGTGCGGCTGCAGGTGGCCTCCAAATTGCAGCAGGCTAACCTTGAACTGGAGATCATCAACCCTGATGGTCGGGAGATGATCAAGACCGACCCGGAGCTGCTCCAAACGGTTCTGCAGGGTCTTCTGGAAAATGCAATTGCGGCTTCCGGGTACGGCGAAGTGATCAGTCTCAGCCAGGAACTCTCGCTTGAATCCGGGATGTTGATCGCGGAAGTCACCGATCATGGTGAGGGATTGACACCGGAAGAACAATCCGTTTTGTTCAATGCCAGCCAGGATATCATCCCCGGGATCGGCGATTTGCCTTCCATTCGTAACGCTATCAGAGCAATCCGAGTTTTAAATGGCAAGATCTGGCTGCGGAGCAGGAAGCATGATTCCACAACTTTCCGGGTTCAGCTTCCGGTCCGCATTATCGACTAAAAAAGGGCCTATAGACTATAATTCAGATGATGAGCTCTGATGTCTTCCCGCTAAATAGAATTGATATGGATTAATATCATGCATTCACAAACAACAAGAGCAATCCGAACGAACCCAACCAATACCAGTCCCAATCGTCCCGGTCAGGTCGACCGGCGACGCCAGCGGCGTAATCCACCCAAACCGTTTGAAATCGTCGCTGTGGTCATCCTGCTGACCATGATCTGCGTGTTGGGCTTCATTCTGATCAGCGGGTTCATCGCCAGTGTCAAACCTTCATCGGCAAACGCCTCCGCAATTGCCACCCAAAAAGTGCTCAACGCCACACCAACTGCGACACCCTTCCAGCCGGATCAGGGTGGACAGGTCGTGATACCAATAGATCAACAACCTGACAGCGATCCGGCCATCAATACAACCCCAACTGAAGATGTTCTCGAAAAGCCGGAAGGTCAGGTCAACATCCTTTTACTCGGTTCCGATATCCGCCCGAACGATGGTGGATTCCGCACTGATGTGATCATGTGGGTATCCATCAATCCGAGAGATGGTTATGTCAGCATCATTTCATTCCCCCGGGACCTGTTCGTCAGTATCCCTGGCTGGGGAAATAACCGCATCAACACCGCTTTCCAATACGGTGGATTTGAGATGCTGGCGGACACCTTCGAAGCTAATTTCGGGGTCCGACCTGACCATTATGTCCTGGTTGATTTCAATGGTTTCAAAACCGTGATAAACGACCTGGGTGGGATTGATGTCTATGCTGCTCAAAACCTGACCGACACCTGCGCCACATGGATCAACGCCAGCGGCTACTGCAGCGCCGGCCCCGGACTGGTGCATATGAACGGTGATGTTGCTCTTTGGTACGCCCGTTCCCGCTATTCCACCAGCGATATCGACCGCGCCCGCCGTGCCCAGGAAGTCGGTGAAGCGATTTTCCACCGCCTGGTCAGCCTGGACGCGCTGGTGCGGGCACCCGAACTTTATAATGCCTATATCAATTACGTCAAGACCGATATCGGCGTGACCGATGTGGTCGGGTTACTGCCCTTTGCAAGCAAGATCAACGAGAGCGGCGATATCCGCAATTACGTAGTCGATTACAACTACGCCTACGATTGGGTCACTTCTGCCGGTGCACAGGTCCTGATCCCGGATTACAATGCAATTAAATCGTTGATGATTGAAGCCCTTAGTCTCGAGTAATCCAACCTGATCAAATCAATATCGTCCATTTTTCCCCCAACACGAACCTGTCGGGGGATTTTTTATGATTGAAGCCCGCTCCGTTACCAGGAAAGGTTATGATAGATAAAATAATTGACAATGTTAGGGGTTTGATTTAAACTTATTTTATCCACTGGCTACACGAATTCTTCACCAAGAGGTTTCATGGCAAATCAACCGGCAGACCAACAAGGTACCCCCGCCCACCTGACTGAAAAATCCCTGCTCCAGCCTGCGATCCAGGCCTGGAAATTTTTCTTAAATGACCAGGGACGATCCCCTTACACGATCAAGGCATTCATTGCGGACCTTAACCTGCTGGACCAGTTCCTCCCGCCTGATAAACCCATCGGCGAGATCAATCTCAAGGATTTGCAAAATTTCACCGAATGGCTGGAAAACGACCGCGGCATACCCTGCAGCCCGAAAAGCCTCGCCCGAAGGATCACATCAATCAAGAGTTTCTTCCGCTGGCTGCAAAACAGCGGTGTGATCCTGGTGGACCCGGCCGAAAAACAGGTCCAGCATTCCGTCACCAGTCCATTACCTACCGTGTTGACCCGGCAGGAAGTCCAGACTGCACTTGAGACAGCTGCCGCTTTCCGCGATTCGGATGAACCGGATGCCCGGCCGTATCTTTTATTGAAACTGCTATTGGAGACGGCAGTTAAAAAAGGTGAATGTCAAAGTATCGGCCTGAACCACCTCTCCGTGGAAGACCCCGAAAATGCTTATGTGTTCATCCGATACACCAACCCCCGTTACCGCTATAAGGAACGTAAATTGGGGTTGTCCAAAGAATGGATTGAAGCCTTCAATGAATACGTCAATCAGTACCAGCCAGAGGAGCGGCTTTTCCCCTGGACGGCACGGCGCCTGGAATATATCCTGCAAGACATCACCGAAGCAGGCGGTTTTGAGAACCGGATATCCTTCGACATGCTGCGTTGGACCTCAACCCTTATGGATCTGCTGGATGGGGTTGAACCGGACAAGATCCGGCAAAAGTTAGGCGTGTCCAAGATCCAATTCCGTGAAGTTCGCCGGAAACTCCGCAAACTGGCAATGGATCAGGGTTTTGATATCAAGGATGATGAGGAAGAAGTAGAAGCGTAAAATTTCAGTTCCTAAAAACAATAAGAACACCCGGCTGGCCTGAACCATGACCGGGTGTTTTTTTACTCTACTCAGGCTATCTTTCGCTCCAAACGCAGGTGAATGATCTTTTTCGTCTCACCGGTAACCTGGCATCCATCAGCCGGACGCATCGGCGGGATCCAGATCACCTGGTTCTGATCGCATACCAGCGGCCAGCGGTCACGTAAATATGCAGGCACCTTCTCGTTGATGAAGAAATCGCTCAATTTTTGGGAGTGCCCCTCCAGGCCCAAGGGTGCCCAGCGCTCACCTGACTCCCGATTGCGTACGACGAGCGGCATTGATACTTTATCCGCATCCAACCAGACTTCATTTTCGGGCAACTTCTCCGCTCGTCTTAGAGCATCAACTGGTGCAGCCTCACTCGAACTAACCAGAAGCTGCCAGCCGTGTTTTAGCAGAAGCGGCTTCCCGGGAATCAACTCCGCAACAAAATCCTGGAAGGGCAGCAGCGGCTGACTGAATTCCGGCCTCTCGGCCTGCCAGGTTTTAACGACCAGCCTGTCCTCCACGACGACAAGGTTCAACCGGGAGACCAGGTCGATTTCGCCCGACTCCGAAGGCGTCTCAATAAATGCCAACCCCCGCTCCACAACCTCAAATCCCATATCCCGCAGGTCCGGCCGCAGCAGTCCAACGGCTTTTCGCAGTAAACGCCGCTGCTGAGGTTTTTCCAGAGACAGGAAGGCATCGTGGTTCAACTCAACTCGATCGTCAGTCTGGTCAATGAGACATTTATCCCAGGCCTGGTCGGCCAAACGCGTCAGGTAACGGTCTTCCTCCCCCAACACGTTTGCCATCCGCCAAAGCACCTCTTTGAACCTCGGGTTATAGCTTTCCAATTCGGGGATCAACTCATGCCGAAGTCGGTTTCGGAAATAGGTCGTATCGCGATTGGTCAGATCCTCCCTTGCCCGCCAGCCGATCTCAGCAATATAGGTCTCAATATCTTCCCGCCAGAGGTCCAAAAGCGGCCGCACCAGGGGGATCTCAGCATCCCAAACCGGCATCACTGCGCGATAAGCCATCCCTGACAACCCGGACAATGCAGCGCCGCGCAGGAGGTGCATCAGGACCGTTTCCACCTGGTCATCCGCATGGTGGGCTACGGCTACAGCCTGCGCACCCACGTCTCGAGCTTTGGAAAAGAGGAATTGATAGCGTACGGTCCGGGCGGCTTCTTCCAATGAGAGATGCTCGCGTTCGGCCAGCTCGTGAACATCCACCCGCTGGCTGGAGAAAGGCAACCCGAGGCTCTCCGCCATCTGGCGCACAAATTCCGCATCATCGGCGGATTCTGCCCTCAGGGCATGGTCCAGGTGGGCGACGACCAATCGATACCCCAGTCTATTCAGCCCATGCAGCAATGCCAGGCTGTCCGCGCCGCCAGAAACACCGATCAGGATCGGCGTTTTAAGGTCCAATTCGCACTTCAGTTGCGCGGTTTCACCGAGGGTTGTGATGAACATAGTGGAATTATAGCACCCCGGATTATGGCCGGAATCCAATTGGGGTATACTACAGCTTGGGATCAAAAAAGCATGGAAATCACCAGGAAATTGATCGGACTCACGGGCAATATCGCAACGGGGAAAAGTGTCGTCCGGCGCATGCTGGTCAATCACGGTGCTCTCGGGCTGGACGCGGATGTCATCGCCCACCGCACACTTTATCCCGGTGGTAAGGCCTATCATCCTGTGATCGACGCTTTTGGGAAGAGTATCCTATCCCCAAATGGAGAAATAGACCGGCAGAAACTTGGTCAGATCGTCTTCCAGGACCCTGAACGCCTTGAGATATTGGAAAGCCTGGTGCATCCAGCGGTCACTGAAGCCATTCAGCTCCGCATCGAACGGTCAATCTTGCCGGTGGTCGTGATTGAAGCAATTAAATTATTCGAATCAACTCTGATTGACCTTTGTGATTCCGTCTGGGTCAGCCAGGCCTCACCCGCTCACCAACTGGAACGGCTCTTGCAAACCAGACATATGACCGAAGGAACCGCCCGGCAAAGGATTTCAGCCCAACCGCCCCAATCCGAGAAACGAATGTGGGCGGATGTGGTTATTAATACCGAAGGCGAGTTTAGCCAAACCTGGCAGCAGGTTCATCAGGCGCTTAATGATACAATTCATTCAAATCACACGTCTGTCCTTCCGTACATTAATATCAATCTCCAAAATGGCATCCAAGCCTCACCAGCAAGTGCAATTCCATTAGAAATGCTGGAATCCTACTGGCAGTCAACAACCGGTCAGGAACAGAGTACACTCTATGAAACGTTGGCATTCAAAACCGTCCTGGTCTTGTCAGATCCAACTCAAATCCTGGCCCTCCTGATCGCCGAAGAATGGAATTTCACCTGCATTCTTGAACGGCTGGTGTTAGCTAGAACAGCACCGGACTTGAACATCATATTGGATGCTTTCCAGGAATCATCCCTGATGCATCAGGATGAAATCCTGATCCTTCCAGATGAAACTATCGAGGAATTTCCGGGCGGCTTGAACCCCAAACAGCTGGGTTTCGAACGGCGGGCTGCCTCGGAAATGGCTTTCCCCGCCTGGAAACAGGCACTGGAAAGACAAACCTCCGATCGGGATCAATTGGTTTGGGTAAAACCGATCGCCCAACCTCTGGGTTTCGCTTAGTGTTTGTGAGCTGAATGTAAATGACGCAATTTTTTAATGACATCTTTTTCTTCATCCAGCGGATTGGCTGGGCTGATGTATTAGACATCGTCCTGGTCACCGCCATCTTTTACGCGATGCTGATCCTGCTGCGTGATACCGAGGCGCTGGTGTTATTACGAGGTGTCTTTTTCATCATCGTCCTCCTGGGCTTGCTCACTTCCCTGGTTGATCTGCCGGCTTTCTCGTGGTTAATCAGTACAATCCTTCCTGCAATGGTCTTCGCCATCCCGGTCATTTTCGCTCCCGAAATCCGCAGGGCATTGGAACGCGTAGGCCGCGCCGGGAACGTCTCCTTCCTGACCCGTTCACGTTCATCCTCTGAACAGCAATTCAAAGCAACGCTTGATGCCGTCATTCAGGCTTGTAGCCGGCTTTCCGAACGTCACCATGGCGCGCTGATCGTCCTGCAAAGGATGCAGGGCCTTGGTGAATACGCCGCGACCGGCGTCCCACTGAACTCCGAAGTTACACCCGAACTCTTACTGCAAATTTTCTATCCCAATACGCCCCTTCACGACGGCGCGGTGATCATCGTTGACAGCCGGCTCGTGGCGGCTTCCTGTGTTATGCCGCTCTCTGCCAGCGGCGTCCTCAACCGCACACCCGACCGCACAATGGGACTCCGTCATCGTGCTGCGCTCGGTATTTCCGAAGTCAGCGATGCCATTGCCGTGGTCGTCTCCGAGGAAACCGGCAGTATCTCCATCGCCCACAGCGGCCGGATGATCCGCCGTCTGAATATGGAACGGCTTCAAAATACCTTGTACGCTTTCTTCCAGCCAACCGAATTTTCCGGTGATAATGGCCTTTTGGCTCGTTTCCTGGGGTTATTTAAACCCGGCGGCGGGAATCCGCGGGAAGGGGGTGACCGGTGAAGTTCTTCCGTAACCTGGTTAAAAGCCTCCCCAGTCTTCTTACCGCATTATTGTTTGCGATCGCCATCTGGGTCTTTGCAGTGACCGATGCGGACCCAACGGAAACTCGCACCTTTCCTCAGACGTTTTCGATGGACATCATTGGGCTGGATCCCAACCTGATGGCGGTTAATGACATCACCGAACAAATCACGCTGACCCTCAGGGCACCCACCACAATCCTCGATCGATTACAGAATGAAAGCAGCCTGATCAACGTGACCCTGGACCTTTCCGGTCTGGAAGCAGGCGTCCACACCCTGACACCGCAGGTCAATATCGGTCTTTCACCTGTGGAAGTTATCCGGATCAACCCATCATCAATTTTCGTAAAATTGGAGTCGGTCGTTTCCCAAAGCTTCCCGGTCAACATCCACACAATCGGCAACCCTGCCATTGGATTTGAATTGCAAACTCCGGTTTTAACCAGCGAGACTGCTGTTGTGACCGGTCCCCAATCTCTGGTAGAGGCGATCAGCGAAGTGGCTGTTGAAGTGGATGTGCAGGATGTCTCCGAAAACATCCTGCGTAAGGTGGATATCAAGGCCTTCGATGTCGAAGGGAATGTGATCGAAAGCGTTTCCATCAGCCCGAGTTCAACCCAGGTGAACATCCCGGTGAACCAGCGCGGCGGCTACCGTACGGTTGTGGTCAAGATCGTGACCAGCGGCCAGATTGAGGCAGGTTACCGGCTGACGAATATCTTTGCCCTGCCACCGACTGTCACAATCTTCTCTTCCGACCCGAACCTGGTGGAAAGCATCCCCGGGTTTGTGGAGACCACCCCGATCAATCTGAACGGTGCAAATGAGAACATGGAAATTCGGGTCGCCCTGAACCTGCCGGAAGGCATCAACGTCGTCGGCAGTCAGAATATCACCGTCCAGATTGGGATTGAACCGATTGAATCCAGCCTGAGTTTTTCTGACATCTCCATCCAGTTCCAGGGTTTGGGAAACGGACTGAACGCAACGGTTTCTCCCGAGAGCGTAGGCGTCTTCCTGTCCGGTCCGCTTAATCTTCTGGAGCAATTGGATCCGACCACCATTGTCGTCATTATCGATCTGACCGACCGAGGTCCTGGCACCTACCAGTTAGCCCCGGAGGTCATGCTGGAAAATACAGATCTGACGGTCGATGCCATCCTGCCGAATACGCTGGAAGTCACAATCAATTAATCCCATTTTGTGAGCATAATAAAAACAAAAACATCGGGCCGTCATAGAGGGTGGCCTGCAATATTTCGAATCCATATTCTGTTTCATTTTCCTCAACACCATGACATCTTGGTATCAATTCATCCGGCACCATTCCTGCACCCATATTTATCCCATATGGATTAAGGTATAATCACTGCCTATGTTAAAACCTATTGTGGCCCTGGTGGGCAGACCTAATGTTGGTAAAAGCACCCTCTTCAACCGCCTGACCGGTGAACGGCTGGCGATTGTGGATGAAGTGCCCGGCACCACTCGTGATCGGCTTCTTTCCGAAGCCGATTGGAGTGGTCATTACTTCTATGTGATGGATACCGGAGGGATCGACCCGGTCCAAACCCGCAACCAGGCGCCGCTTTCGATCGGTTCCAAGGATTTCATCAGTCAGATCAGGGAACAGGCAGATCTGGCGATTGACGAATCCGACCTGATCTTGTTTATTGTGGACGGACAGACGGGCGTCACTCCTGCCGATCACGAGATTGCGGACATCCTGCGCCGTAAGCAGCGGGTTGTGGATGGCGAACTCAAACCACCGATCATCCTGGTGGTAAATAAAGCCGAGAGTTCAAAGATCCGCCAGGTGGTTGCCGAGTTCTATGAATTGGGCATGGGCGAACCTTATGCCATCTCCGCTCTGCATGGGACCGGCACCGGCGACCTGCTGGATGAAGTCATCCGCCATATTGATGAGATTGGCGAAGATGAAGAGGAAGATGGGTCGGTCAAGATTGCTATTGTAGGCAAACCCAATGCTGGCAAATCCAGCCTGCTGAACAAGATCGTTGGCGAGGAACGGGCGATTGTAAGCGAAATTCCCGGGACAACCCGTGATGCAGTCGATACCAAAATGGAATATAACGGTTATCCGATCACCCTGATCGATACGGCCGGTATCCGCCGGCGGGGTAAAGTCACACCCGGTGTGGAAAAATATTCTGTCGTACGGAGTATGAAAGCCATCGAACGGGCTGACGTTGCCATCCTGGTAATTGATGCCACTACCAGCATCACCACCCAGGATACCCATATTGCCGGATATATCAAAGATGCCTGGAAAAGTGCGGTAGTCGCTGTCAATAAATGGGATCTGATCGAAAAAGACACGTTCACCATCAACGACTATACCGCCCATATCCGTGAAGAGTTGAATTTTATGGATTACGTGCCGATGATTTTCATCAGTGCACTGACAGGAAAACGGGTTGACCAGGTCTTGCCGTTGGCTTTACAGGTACAGGAGGAACGGTTGGTCCGTCTCTCCACATCCCAGATCAACAAGATCATCCAGCGTGCTCAGGATATGCATGCTGCACCTTCAAAGACTGGCCGATCCCTCCGGATCTACTATGGTACCCAGGTACGCAGTGACCCGCCGACCTTCCTGCTCTATGTTAACAATCCTGAATTAGCCCATTTCAGCTATATAAGATATCTCGAAAATCAATTTCGTAAGGATTACCCCTTCATCGGGACGCCCATCCGGATTGTAATGAAGAGCCGGAACGATTAAATACCTTTGGTTGCAAGATAAGATATAATCAAAACATCAGGAAATCAAATTTTTCATCATTTCATTCGGAAATGTATCAAAATTAATGTTAGAGAATAACCAGACCGAACAAAACCCCGAAATAGAACCATCTGAATCCTCGAAAGGATCCAAGAAATCTTCATGCGTCGGTTTTATTATTGATACCGTGGAGACGATCCTGTTGGCTTTGGTACTGTTCCTGGCAATCAACGCCGTTTCTGCCCGCGTCCGGGTGGAAAACGTCAGCATGCTGCCTACAGTTAAGCCGGATGAATTCCTGCTGGTCAACCGGGTTGCATATAAATTAGGCAGCCCGCATATCGGTGATATCATCGTTTTTCACGCGCCGGGCGTTTCCAGTGAGGATTATATCAAGCGCTTGATTGGGTTACCCGGTGACACCGTCACAGTCTCGGACGGCGTGGTCTATGTGAATGGCCAGGCGTTGTATGAACCTTATATCGCAGATGCACCCAATTACAATGGCACCTGGGAAGTGCCCGAAGGACAATTTTTCGTTCTTGGTGATAACCGAAACAACTCCAGCGATTCCCACCTTTGGGGTTTTATCCCCGAAGATTCCGTGGTCGGTAAAGCGCTGCTGATCTATTGGCCGCTCGATCAGTTGACGATCCTGAGCCGGCCGAATGTGGTGCAGGCAGCCCAATGATGGGATTAACATGACTGAGACCAACAACACTCAACCATGTATGAACTGCCAGGGCGGTATTAAAAGTCTTCGGACCGCTACCTTGATGACCTGGCTGGGGAATGACCTGATCACCGTGCCCAACTTCCCTGCCTGGATTTGCGATTTGTGCGGCCATCGGTCTTTTGACACACATGCCCTGGCACAATTGAGCCTGCTGCTCAATCCTGAAGCCGGCACACCAATCCATCCAGTGATGAAACCGGCAGAGAACAAACCGCCTCTAAATCCCCCACCCATGGCTTGATTTCCACACACAATCACCAGTCGTCAAACATTGTGGAATGCAGGATTGGTATCGAAAATCAATCAATACAATTCCAGACAGACATCATTAGTTCTCATAGGTGTCTGTCTTTTATCCCCGAAATCTGGTCTTGGGACTTTGCACCATCTCGGGTTATAATCGAAGAGAAGTAATTGTCTTACAATTGATCGATCTTGCCAAAACAATAATTTTAGATGGAAAATGTTATAATTTTTTATAATATTGATAAAGACTTCACTTTTTTTCTGAAAGCCTCGACCGGATACTTGGAGCAAATTGGATGAAAAACGACCTTTCTGACCAGGAAATCCACGAAATCGTCTCAAATATTGTCCAAAAAACGATGGATTTGCCCTCGTCAACGTCAAATCAGGGACCCATGGAAGCTGAAACCGCGCAGGTTGTGGAGGAAATGAAAGGCGTGGTCGCCATTGGGACAGACCACGGCGGTGTGGACCTGAAAGAAATCCTTAAAAAGCACCTTCTTGAAAAAGGTTTCAGTGTTACGGATTGCGGTACAAATTCCAAAGAATCGGTCGATTATCCCGATATTGCTCTTTCAGTCGCAAAACTTGTCGCCAACGGGCAAGCCTGGCGCGGGATCATTATCGACGGCGCCGGGATCGGGTCCTGCATGGCGGCGAACAAGGTGCCCGGTATTCGGGCTGCCCTTTGTTATGATTATGCCACTGCGGTGAACAGTCGCGAACATAATAACGCAAACGTGCTCACACTCGGTGCAGGGCTGATAGGCATTAATCTTGCAAAGCTGATTGTTGATACCTGGTTATCAACCGCGTTCGGCGGTGCTCGTCACGCACGGCGAGTCGAAAAGATCATGGAAATTGAAAAAAATTATCTGAAAGATGGGAAGGCATTATGAACCCAGACAAGAAAACTGTTGAAGCATTGGTCGAGATCATCACCCGGGAAGTCCTTCTGGCGATGATCGAGCAGGATGAAAAAAAGCAGAACCCTGACGGAGAGAGTTGTGTAATGGATGTCTCGGAGGGGCTGAGGGTGAAAACCTGTTTTGATAACGCCGGCCATGTGATCAGCGCCGGTGCTGAACGGCTCACCTCCACCGTCGGTGTGATCCCGGATGATAAAACCCTGGCAAGGATGATCGATCATACCCTGCTAAAGCCGGATGCCACCGCTGATAAGATCGCCCAGCTTTGTTTTGAAGCCAGAAAATATCATTTTGCTTCGGTCTGCGTGAACCCCACCAACGTCAAACTCTGTGCTGACCTGCTGCGTAACTCGGATGTCAAAGTATGCACGGTCATCGGGTTCCCTCTGGGGGCCACTTCCACCGAAGTCAAGGTCTTTGAAACCAGGAATGCCCTGGAAAACGGCGCAACCGAGATCGATATGGTGATCAATATCGGAGCTCTCAAAGCGGGTGATACCGAACTGGTCGCCAAGGACATTCATGAAGTTGTCAAGGTTGCACATGCCGCCGGTGCCCTTGTAAAAGTGATCATCGAGACCGCCCTGCTGACCGACGACGAGAAGGTCATCGCCAGCCTGCTGGCCAAAGAAGCCGGTGCGGATTTCGTCAAGACTTCGACCGGTTTCTCCAGCGGTGGTGCAACCGTCCATGACGTCGCCCTGATGCGCAAAGCCGTTGGGCCCGATCTGGGCGTCAAAGCCGCCGGTGGGATCCATACCCATGAAGAAGCCGAACAGTTGATTGCGGCCGGTGCCACACGCATCGGCGCCAGTGCGGGCATCAAGATCATCCAGGCGGATAAGGCTGAATCAAAACCGGCCCCCAAACCCGCCGCGCCTGTCAGTTCTTATTAATCGGAGTATGAACCATGTTGATAGCCAAAGTGATCGGCGCTACAGTTTCAACCATTAAGGATGAAAAAATTATCGGGCAAAAGCTGTTGATCGTCCGCCAAACTGATGAAACCGGCGAACCGATCGGGAAGCCTTTCGTCGCGGTCGATACGGTCAATGCCGGTGTCGGTGACCTGGTCCTGACGGCCAGCGGTTCCAGCGCCCGGCAGACCACGATCACCAAAGACCGCCCGGTTGATGCGGTGATCATGGCCATGATCGATTCACTGGAAGTAGATGGAAAGGTAACCTTCAGGAAAGGTTAATTCCCATGCCGGAATTCGATAAGGATCTGCAATCGATTCAGGAAGCGCGTGACCTCGCATCCAGGGCTTTCGAAGCCTGGAAAATCTGGTCAAACGCCTCCCAGGAGCAGGTGGATAAGGTCTGTGCGGCCATGTCGGCTGCCGCTCTGGCTGCTTCTGAACGGTTGGGGATCATGGCGCATGAAGAGACCGGGTACGGCGTTTCCGAACACAAGAAGTTGAAGAATGAATTCGCAGCACGGAACGTCTGGGAAAGCATCAAGGATGAGAAAACCGTGGGTGTCATCGGCCATGATGTCGAAAAACGGATCTATGACATTGCCTGGCCGGCTGGCGTGATCGCCGCTCTCACACCCAGCACCAACCCTACATCAACCGTTATCTATAAGATCCTGATTTCGATCAAAGCCCGGGATGCGATCATCATCGCGCCTCACCCCTCAGCCGCAAAATGTTCCTATGAAGCTGCAAGGATCATGGCCCAGGCGGCTGAAGCCAACGGCGCACCTCCCGGATTGGTAGCCTGCATGCAGAACATCAGCCTGGAAGGCACTCAGGCCCTGATGCACCACAAATATGTTGCCCTGATCCTGGCAACCGGCGGGACACCCATGGTCCGCGCCGCGCACTCTACGGGGAAACCCGCATATGGTGTCGGTCCCGGAAACGTTCCGGTGTACGTGGATCGTTCAGCAGACATTGAAAAGGCTGCTCGTTATATTGTCGCCAGCAAGGCATTTGACTATTCGACAATTTGCGCCACCGAACAATCCGTGGTTGCGGATAAACCCATCGCTAGTCAGCTTTGTTCCCTGATGCAGCAGCAGGGCGCTTATTACACCACTGAACACGAAACCAATTTGCTGCGAAAGCTGCTTTTCCACCCGGACGGCAGCATGAACACTGCAACCGTTGGCCGGTCAGCTGAATATCTGGCTGCCCTGGCAGGATTTGATGTCCCCACGGGAACCCGCATCCTGGTCACCCGGTTAAAGAAAACCGGACGGGATGAGCCTCTCTCACGGGAAAAACTGACCACCGTCCTTGGCTGGTATGAGGAAGAGGGTTGGGAAGCGGGATGTGAACGCTCCATCGAATTGATCCAGTTTGGCGGCCGCGGTCACAGCCTGATCATCCATGCCACCGACCAGAACGTCATTATGGCTTTCGGCCTGGAAAAACCCGTTTTCCGCATCATGGTCAACACCATGGGCACCCTGGGTGCGATCGGTCTAACCACCGGTTTGATGCCATCCCTAACGCTGGGCTCGGGTGGTATCGGCGGTTCGATCACAGGTGATAACATCACCACCCGGCACCTGTTCAACGTTAAACGATTGGCATATGAATTATCCGCACCTCCGGCTGCGGCGATGGTACCCGGTCAACCTGACCCGGGGCCATCTGCTCAGCAAGTTGAGCAAGCTGTCCGGAATGCAGTAGAACAAATTCTGAATCTCTGATGAAGTCACATTTTATCTTTAGAAAGGATTGAACATAATGGCTTTAGATACAAAATTAATTGCACTGGGAATGGTTGAGACCAAAGGCCTGGTTGGCGCGATCGAAGCCGCCGATGCCATGGTCAAATCCGCGAACGTGGTCCTGATCGGATCGGAATACGTCGGCGGCGGTTATGTGACCGTCATGGTGCGCGGTGATGTGGGCGCTGTCAAAGCAGCCACGGACGCTGGCGCCGCTGCTGCCAAGCGGGTTGGCGACCTGGTATCGGTCCATGTGATCCCAAGGCCGGATGAAGAAGTTGAGATGATCCTGCCCAAGAACACCAAGGGCAGCATGGGTGGTCGCAGCGCAGAAGAGAAGAAATAAGACTGGCTTAGCCATTGACCGGACCAAGACTCAACGCTGCGGGATTGGCTCCGGAGGACATACTCGAGCGCGCACAGGCGGTGATCCTGCCGGATTCCAACGGTGATAAACCGCTGAATTCTTCACCCTTCAAAGGTGACCTGCGGGTTGGTGTGGACCTCGGGACAGCTTATACCGTCCTGGCCGTTCTGGATGCCGCTGGCATCCCGATCGCCGGGGAGTATCAATTCACCCAGGTGGTTCGGGATGGTTTGGTGGTTGATTTCATCGGCGCCGTCGATATCCTTCGAGCAATGAAAGGAAGGGTGGAGGCGCGACTGGGCAGGGAACTGACCCATGCAGCCAGCGGTTACCCGCCCGGCGTTCCGCTGGTAGAGGTGAGGGCGACTGCGAATGTCGTTCAGGCTGCCGGGATGAATTGTCCGGAATTGATCGATGAACCCACCGCTGCCAACAACGTTTTGGGTTTGAAAGACGGCGCAATTGTGGATATCGGCGGCGGAACGACCGGGATCGCAGTGATCGAGAATAGTGAGGTCGTTTACACGGCTGATGAAGCCACCGGCGGGACCCATTTATCCCTGGTGATCGCTGGCGCTTTGGACATGAGTTTCGAAGACGCGGAAGTGTTGAAGAAGGAACCCAACGAACAGAGCAGGCTTTTCCCGATCATTCACCCGGTATTGGAGAAGATGGGCACGATCGTCGAACGGCACATCCGGGGTTTCAACGTAAGCTCAATCGTCCTGGTCGGCGGCACACCGCTTTTCCCGGGCATCGCAGCGGTCATTGAAGGGATCACGGGCATCCCCACCCGGATCGCCCCATACCCACTGTTTGTGACCCCCGTTGGGATTGCATTGAATGATGGCCAGGGTTTGAATTAACATTATTGGAAGGAAACAACATGTCAGAAGGATTTTCATTACGTTGTTATTGTTTTATTGACCGGATGCAGGCCCAATATTCCGCCTTCATCGGCACGGTGACCCAGGGTGACTTGCCGGTGGAAGGGATGGCCTCTCTTTATGTGGAGATGGCTCCCGGTAATGAAGTCTTCCGTGTTGTGGATATCGCCGTCAAAGCCACCGAAGCCAAACCCGGCGCTCAGATCGTTGAACGTGAATTCGGTATGTTCGAAGTCCACTCGCTGAACCAGGCCGCGGTCAAGGAAGCCGGTCAGGTCGTACTGGATCGCTTGGGACTCAAAAAGGAAGACCGGATCAAACCCCAGGTCGTTTCCAGCCAGGTGATCACCCGTGTTGATTTGTACCAGGCGCAGTTGCTCAACCGGTTCCGGCGCGGCAGCATGCTTGTCCCTGGCGAGACCATGCTGGTTTTGGAATGCGCTCCGGCGGCATATATCAACTATGCCTGCAATGAAGCCGAGAAGAAAGCCAACATCAAGATCGTGCATGTCTCTTCCGTCGGTCGGTTTGGCAGGATGTGGTTATCCGGCAGCGAAGCGGAGATCATCACCGCCAAAAACGCCGCGATCAGTGCCCTGGACGGTCTCGAAGGGATCCCCGGCTAAGTTTTCGTTCAAGGTTGTTAGGAGAATTTAATGGCCAAACAATTCTATACAGAACACGATATTGAAGATATGGCCGCTCGAGGCCAGTACTCCCTCACTCTGAGTGATGATGTGGTGCTGACCGAGCTGGCCTTTGAAAAAGCGGAACGGTTAGGCGTCAAGCTGGTCCAACCTCATTCCCTTCCCCCTGCTGCACCGGTCCGTCCGTACCTTTCGGATCCGGTCAAGCCCATCGATGAATGCAGCACCTGCAGCGCATCGGATGACACGCAGCAGCAATCTGACCTGCGCCAACGCATTCGGGATGCCGTCAAGTCCAAACTGGGTGACCAGATCGATCCCACTCTGCTTGAAACGATCATCACCCGTGTTTTGAACAACGTCGGGGTTGAATAAATATGCTCTTCGGACGCGTCCACGGCACTGCGGTCTGCACGATCAAATACCCCGGAACGGAAGGGGTCAAACTATTGGTCGTCCAGCCCCTCAATAAAAACCTGGAGCCGATCGGTGCGCTGCAGGTGGCCGCCGATGTGGTTGAGGCCGGCGTTGGCGATCTCTGCGTCATGGTCCGTTCACGCGAGGCTGCTCTGGCAATGCGGGATGTCAAATTCGTGCCGGTTGACCTGGCCCTGGTGGGGATCGTGGACGAGTTGGAAGTCCGGCCGGATGAAGACTTCACCTTCAACCTGCCATCCGGTGAGACAAGGTTCACCTAATATAAATTATGATCATTGGAAAAGTTGTTGGCACCGTGGTAACGACCATCAGTCACCCTCACTATAAGGGTCGTCGTTTGCTGGTCGTTCAACCTTTGGTGACTGAAGGTGAAGAAACCAGCGGTGATTTTATCGCCCTGGACAACACTCATGCCGGGATTGGGGATACCGTGCTGGTCAATCGCGAAGGGAACGGCGCACGGCAGGTATTGAACAATCCGGATGCCTGCGTGATCTCGGTGATCGTTGGTATTGTCGATTCGGTCGAAATCACGTAAAGAAAAGCGATTTTCTCCTAATACTAAAAAATCCCCAAACGGGGATTTTCTGTTTAAGCAATAAGTTTTAATAACTTTTATGGCAAAGGCAGCCAATCAGGAGAACGATCAATACCATCGCTCATCGACAGATTGATCTGTGGACGCCCGGTGGTGGGCATCAGGTAAACCTCCGGGTTCCCATCCCTCGTTGATGTAAATGCCAGCCAATGCACATCCGGCGACCAGTCCGGGTCGGTGTCCAGCCCGGAGTCGGTCAATGGATATTCCTTCGGCTGGGTCATACCATTGGGCAGCATATCCGCATAAGTCACCAGGACGATCACCTCGTTCGATCCGTTGTGCCGGGTATAGACAAACTGGTTCCCCACCGGCGCCCAGGCCGGGTCCGAGACCTCACCGAATTCGCCGAACAGGGCCCGCAGGTCGAAACCGCGGGGCGTAGTGAACTCATCCACGGCTGAACGGAAATACAGATAATCATGTGATGAGGCAGAAATGACATAAAGCATATACCGACCGTCCGGAGAAAAAGTGGGGTCCCATTCCACGAAATCCGTGCTGAGCCGGGTCCGATCGGTGCCATCCGGTTTGATCCAGGTCAGGGCATAGATCGGGGTGCTGCCATTATCTCGCAGGTGATGGGTAAAAGCGATCAGCGAACCATCCGGCATCCAGGCCGGGTCAAATTCATCGCCCGCCTTTTGGGTCAGGTTGACCTGGTTGCTCCCATCGGCATCCATCACCCAGATATCCAGGCCATTGCTGCCACCTCCCGGTGCAGAATAGGCGATCTGGGACCCGTCCGGCGACCAGACAGGCTGATCTTTGTCCCCTTCATCAAAGGTCAATTGGGTGAGAGCATCGGTCCGAACTTCGCCCTGCACATCACGCACAACCCGCATCGTCCAAATCTGGACGAATCCATCCTCTCCCCGGTCGGATGCAAATGCGATCAATCCGCTGCCACCGACCAGTTCCGGTCTTTCGGTTGCCGTGGGTTCAAGGGTCGGCGTTATCGATGGTTCTTCGGTTGTTGATTCAGGCGGAATCACCACAACTTCGGTTTCTTCTGTCTGGAGCATGACTTCTTCAGTCGGTGTTATGGTTATTGTTATAGTCGGTTTAGGAATGTTCGCACTTAAAAGATAAATGGGACTCTGAGGAATAGCAAACAACATCAATGCAGCAGCGATCAGGCAGATGACGCCTAATCCACCTGCCACACCAAGCACGATCCACAGGCTTTTACGTTTCTTTTTAACTGCAGTCCCTGCAACGGTCCGTTCGAGCGGCTGGCTGGCCACCCGGGTCGGCCCGGCCGCACGTTGGGTTACCATTGAGGTAATTGAGTTGCGCTCTTCGTTATCCAGGCGGAATTTCGGGTCTTCAAGCGCTTTCTGGAAATCCAGTACCGAATCGAACCGTTCCGTGGTCTGCAGCGACATCGCTTTCAGGATTGCATCGGCGATATTGGCTGGAATTTCAGGATCCAATTCCCCAATAGGCACCAGGGCTGCCTTGCCCAGGACCCGCTGAATGCTGTCGGCCGGCTTGGCGCGGGTCAGCAGCGCATAGACGGTTGCAGCCAGAGAAAATTGGTCGGAATAAGGGCCGGTACGTCCTTGCCCATATTGCTCCGGCGGGGCATAGCCGGGGGTGTATCCGGCAGCGCCGGTGGCGGTCTGCGCCTGGACACTGTCCACCTTAGCGATCCCGAAATCGACCAGGATCGCCTCACCGTCATGCGTGAGTTTGATGTTTGCCGGTTTAATGTCACGATGGATCACTGGCGGGTTCTGACTGTGCATGTATGCCAGTGCCGAGCTGAGCTGAGCTGACCAACGCAGGACATCTTCGAGTTTTTGAGCGCCTTCTTCCTTGAGTTGTTTCCCGAGGTCATCACCGGGGACATAATCCATCACCAGGTACTGCTCCTTATCGATCACAAAATAATCGGTAACTCGCGGCAGGTTTTGGTGCTTCAATTTTGCCAGCAGCTGTGCTTCCTTCAGGAATTGGCTGACACTTTCCGGTGCGGGATTAAAATTACTCTTGACTGCGACTTTGGTCTCAAGGGTCTGGTCCCAGGCAAGATAAACTGCCCCCATACCGCCCTGTCCCAATTTTTCAATGATTTGGTAACGGTCATGCAATATCACTTCAGGTTGAAGATCCATGATCACCCTACATTCAATAATTGCAAATTAAAGCAAAACTTAATCTCCACTGGTTACAATTATAGTAGAGAGAAGGATAAAATCAAAATTTACAACTCAAAGGATGAAAAATTTATGAATCTTTTACAATTATAAATTGACTAAAAGATAGGCGCATGCTATTATTTTATTAGGTATTATTCAATTTATCGCACTTTAAAAGGAGTTATAGATGTCTATCGAACTTATTGTCCGCATTGTCGGACTTCTCATTTTCGGCATTATCGGCATTTTCTTGGGCCAACCCCTAGGCGTTCTCATTCAAGAATTATGGGCATCCAGCCAGATCCCGATCGTTGTCTACCAGGTCATAACCACCTTACTGGTCGGGTTTCTTGGGTTTCTGATAGCCCCCTGGATCTCCATTAAACCAATTTCTGCTATCCGCAAGCATTTGAGCAATGTGTCCGTTCAAACGCTTATTTATGGTTTAATCGGCCTGATCGTTGGCTTGATTGCTGCCGCTCTGCTGGCATACCCGATTTCACTTCTGCCGGCACCCCTGGGCAGCATTCTGCCTTTCGTGGCCGTCCTGCTGTTTGGCTATTTGGGGATCGCTTTGTTTGTCAGCCGGCAAAAAGATTTGGGAAATATCTTCCATTCATTTTCGAAGCGCGGCGGTGATTCTGCTGAAAAAACCGAGGAGAGCGGTTTACAGGACAGCCGCAAGATCCTGGTCGATACCAGCGCCATCATTGACGGCCGGATTGCCGATATCGCCCGCACAGGTTTCATCCCCGGGCGGTTGTTGATCCCTCGTTTTGTATTGAATGAGCTGCAATATGTCAGCGATTCCGCCGATAACTTACGCCGCCAGCGCGGGCGCCGGGGTATGGAAGTGCTTTCCGAACTGCAGAAAGACCCCTCGATCCCCGTCACCATCTCCGATATCGATGTGGAGGGTGTACGTGAAGTGGATGAGCGCCTGATCGTATTGGCGCGGCAGTTGAGCTGTCCGATCCTCACCAATGACTATAACCTAAACCGGGTTGCCGAACTGCAGGGTGTATCCATTCTCAACATCAACGAACTGGCTAATGCCGTGAAAGCTATCCTGCTGCCCGGCGAGAACCTTGAGATGAAGATCATTCAGGAAGGCAAAGAATACGGGCAAGGGGTCGGTTATATGGAAGACGGTACGATGGTGGTGGTCGAAAACGGCCACAAATATATTGGAAAAACCATCCCGATCACCGTCACAAAGGTCCTGCAGACAGCGGCAGGCCGGATGATCTTTGCCAAACCTGATAGCGAATAAAATTAAATAATCCAAACACTGGGAGCTGGTTAATTATGCCCTTACGAGTCTATAACACCCTGACCCGCGATAAATCCGATTTTGAAACCATTGAAAAAAACAAGGTCCGAATGTACGTCTGCGGTGTAACGGTTTATGACAGCGCGCATGTCGGCCATGCCATGTCGGCCCTGGTTTTTGACATCGTCCGTCGATACCTGATGTATCTCGGCTACGACGTGCATTATGTGATGAACTTCACCGATGTTGATGACAAGATCATAAACCGGGCCAATGCAGTGGGTGAAGATCCGCTGGAACTTGCGGAAAGATATATCACCGAATTCAAAAAGAACCTCGCCGATCTGAATATCCTTCCTGCAACGGAAAACCCGCGTGCAACCAATGAGATCACCCAAATTATTGATATGATTGCCCGGCTTCTGGAAAATGACTCCGCCTATGTTGCGGATGGCGATGTCTATTTTAGGGTAGAAAAAGATAAGGATTACGGCAAACTCTCCGGCCGCAAGCTGGACGAGATGAACGCCGGGGCGCGCATCCGGGTGGATGACCGCAAGGAGAACCCGATGGATTTCGCCGTTTGGAAATCGGCCAAACCCGGTGAACCCTCCTGGGACAGCCCCTGGGGTCCGGGACGGCCCGGCTGGCATATCGAGTGTTCTGCGATGAACCTCGATCACCTCGGGCCACAGATCGACATCCATGGCGGCGGGAATGACCTGATCTTCCCCCATCATGAAAATGAGATCGCCCAAACCGAAGCGATCACCGGAAAACCCTTTGCCCGCTATTGGATGCATAACGGGATGCTCCAGCTCAAGGGTGAAAAAATGTCCAAATCGTTGGGCAACCTGGTTTCGATCAACGACTTCATCAGTGAACATCCCGGTGACGTCATGCGCCTGATCGTCCTCAGTTCCCATTACCGCAGCCCGCTCACCTTCAACGATGAGGTTATAGAAGCAAATGAACGCGCCCTGGACCGGCTGTTATCCGCACTCAAACCCGCTCCCCTCGATGCATCCGGCGCATCACAGGAGATCCTCGACAAAGTGTCCAAACAGATCGAAACAACGAAGGCAGGTTTTACTGATGCCATGGAAGACGATTTCAATACTGCCGGCGCACTTGGGCAGCTTTTTGACCTGGTGCGGGTTATAAATCAGGCTCGTTCTGAGAACGCCACCAGTGAACAACTGGCACCTGCCCAGAAGACGTTCAAAGAACTGACCGGTGTGTTGGGCCTGGAGTTAAAAAACCACGAAACCGCAGTAACCAGTGCGGATTCCTTCATCGATCTTTTAGTTGAACTTCGTCAGGAGTTACGCCAGAACAAGAACTACCAGATGGCAGATCAGGTTCGGGTTGAACTGGCCGAGTTAGGCGTCGTGATTGAAGACACACCCCAGGGATCAACCTGGCACTGGGAGTAAGCCTTGAGCGAGTGGATCACGGGGCGCAACCCGGTTTTTGAAGTACTGCGTTCCAAACGCCGCCAGGTCATCCGTTTGTGGATTTCCCAGGGCGCTAAACCACAGGGCCGCCTGGAAGAGATCATTCAACTGGCTCGGGACCGGAAAATCCCGATTGAATCTGTGAAACGGTCCAATTTGGACGGCATTGACCCCCATCATCAAGGCCTTGCCCTTGAGACCGGGGGATATCCTTATTCCGACCTGGAAACCATCATCCACCGTGCTGAAATCCTGAACGAACCGATATTCGTGCTCCTGCTGGACCTGCTCCAGGACCCTCAAAACCTTGGGACTCTGCTGCGTTCGGCAGAGGCTTTTGGAGTGCACGGCATAATCCTGCCGTTGGCACGCGCCGCTATGGTCACACCGTCTGTGGTAAACGCCTCATCCGGTGCGACCGAACTGCTCCACATCGCGCAGCACAACCTCTCCCAGGCCATGGACCGGCTCAAGGAGGCCGGCGGCTGGATGATCGGCCTGGAAGACAGTGCAGATGCCCAACCACCCTCGAAGACCAACCTGAACGGTGGGATTGGGCTGGTGATTGGCAGCGAAGGCCAGGGACTACGCCGCCTGGTGAGAGATAAATGCGACCTGCTGATGCGACTGCCCATGCAGGGCCAAATCGACTCCCTCAATGCTGCCGTGGCAGGTTCCATTGCCCTTTTCCTCGCCAGACAAGCCCGTTCTTGAATCGATCTATGAATCATATCTTCCTGCTCCGTCACGGTGAAAACCGCGCCAATCTGACCAAGGAATTCTCATATAAAAAGACGGATTATCCCCTGAACGAGAAGGGAGTCCTGCAGGCACGCCAGTCCGGGGAAGCCTTGATGGAGCAATCCATCCAGGCGATCTACACTTCTCCGCTCAAACGAGCCCTGGGTACCGCCCAAATCGTCGGCGAAATTCTCGGGCTGTCCCCCATAGTTGAAGAGGACTTCAGAGAACTCAATGTCGGCGCACTGGAAGAAATGCCCCCGAATGAGGAAACCTGGAACCTCTATCGAAATGTGATCCGGTCGTGGGTGGAAGGTCATCCGGAAACCGCATTTCCTGGCGGGGAAAATTACCAACAGCTTTGGGATCGTTATTGGCGCAGCATGCAGAAAGCAATGCGATCATACCCTGATCAAACCCTGCTCATCGTCGGTCACGGCGGGACTTTCACCTTAACCCTTCCTGACTTATGCCCGGGTGTGAGCATTTTTGATTTGTTTCGCCAGGAAAGCCACAACGCATCGATAACCGAAATCGAGCTTGAAGAAAGGGACGGTCAACCCAATGGGCGTTTGATACGCTGGGCTTCAACCGATCATCTTTCCGGTAAAGCCGCTGACCTGGTGCCCGGAACACCCCGACGTGGCGAATTGGAATAATCGTATTCTTTTTTAAGGTAAATTACGACTATTTTTATATTATTTATATAAATAGCACGTTATAATATAGTAAATGAACTATTGAAAGGAACAAAACAAATCATGAAAATCAGTAAAGAACTAAATTACGCGATCAACGAACAAATCGGTCACGAACTGCTGGCTTCAAACATCTATATCAACATGGCCGCCTATTTCAACAGCCTGGGACTTTTAAGGCTTTCCGGAATGTTCTTCAAGCAATCAGAGGAAGAACGCGAACATGCCATGAAATTCATTCACTATTTGCTGGAAGTTGAAGGCGATGTTGAGGTGCCGGCGATTGACAAAGCAGAAACTGAGTTTGAAAGCGTGAAACATGCTTTTGAAATGGCTTTGAATTGGGAAAAGGAAGTAACTCGAAGGATCAATGACTTGATGTCCATTGCCATCCAGGAAAAGGATTATGCTTCCCAGGACTTCCTGCGCTGGTATGTGACGGAACAGGTGGAAGAGGAAGCAACCATGAGCCATCTGCTGCTCCTGGCTGAAGGGCTTGGCGATCGTTCAGTCTTCATGCTGGAAAACCTCATTCCGAACGAGTAAATCTACGTCTTGAAAACGAATAGACGCCCTTATTCGGGCGTCTATTTTCGTTAATATCAAAGACTACTTGTATAGAATGAAATACCACATGATGAACAACGCGATCATTACACCCGCGATCACCAGCCTTGCGGCCACTGCCCAGCCACAGCCCATCGCCATGGAAGAAGTCGACCGAAACGCTGCTTTGTAATCCTTGATCCGGATCAGCTCAACAACGAACAACATCAATAGAGCCGCAGCTAAGCCTCCCAATGGCGTCAGCCAGATGCTCACCACGATCATCGCCAGCCAGCTCAGAATGATTGCCCACCAGCTTGCGCCTTTATTCCTCGCCCCACCGGCCATCAAGATATTATCGATGATGTTTCCCAATGCCATCAACATTGTGATGACCAGGAAGGTCACAACCGTCAGGGTGAACGTCCAGGGGCCAACGTTGTAATTAAAAAGCGTGGCTATACCCCAGATCAGGATGGAAGCCCAGATCACCGTCAAGCCCGGAAAGAACACCAGGAACAGACCGAAGAATCCGATCAACATTCCCAGGATAACGACGACCAGCAGCGGAATTTCCGCCCAGAGCGACATTACTGCGCTCGAATGACTTCCTGACCGCCCATCAATGGCCGCAAAACCTCAGGGATCACAACTGACCCATCCGCCTGCTGGTAATTTTCCAGAACGGCGATGAGCGTCCGCGGCATACCCAACCCCGAACCGTTCAAAGTGTGGACAAACTCCGTCCCCTTACCGCCTGTCGGACGGTAGCGGATCCCCGCCCGTCGAGCCTGGAAGGAGCCAATATTCGAAATTGAAGAGATCTCCAGCCACTCACCGCACCCGGGCGCCCATACTTCCAGATCGTAGGTCTTGTGTGAGCCAAAACTCAGATCACCGGTGGATTGCAGCAAAACTCGGTAGGTCAAACCCAAGGTTGCCACAGTCTCTTCAGCGTCCTTAAGCATCTTTTCATGTTCTGCTGCAGAATTTTCCGGCTTGCAGTAGGTATACATCTCAACTTTGTCAAACTGATGCCCGCGTTTGATCCCGCGCACATCCCGACCGGCGCTCATCTTTTCGCGGCGGAAACAGGCAGTGTACGCCGTATAATGGATCGGCAGTTGTCCTTCTTCCAG
This sequence comes from uncultured Chloroflexia bacterium, assembly GCA_963741015.1. GTDB lineage: Bacteria > Chloroflexota > Anaerolineae > Anaerolineales > Anaerolineaceae > Brevifilum. Next base: position 45,364 of record CAVUGP010000010.1, read on the forward strand.
GATCTCGCCCATATGCAGACCGGTCAGAGGGACTTCGGCTGTCGGCACCATCCAAAGGTCTTCTTCCACATCCCGGTAAAGGTTGTCCTTGAACTTGGGAAGCTGCCCCGCACCGTAGAGGATCTCTTCACGCACCATGAAAGGTGGATATTTTTCCAGGTAACCCTGCCGGATATGCAGACCGACCATCCAATAGATCAACGCCCGCTGCAACATGGCACCCTGCCCGCTCAACACGTAAAAACGGGAACCCGCCAGTTTGACACCCCGGTCAAAATCAATGATACCCAGATCAGGACCCAGGTCCCAATGCGGTTTGGGTTCGAAATCAAATTCAGGGATTTGCCCCACAACCCGCATGACAACATTGTCAGCATCATCCACGCCGACTGGAACATCAGGATCGGGGATATTCGGTAGTTCTGCCATGATCGAGGACAACTCCGAATCCACCTGACTGAGTTTGGCATCAACGGAATCGATCTGATCGCCCAGGACTCGCATTTCCTCGATCTTGGCCTGGCGGTCATCCTTATCTTTCATCCGGCCAATCTCCTTGGAAACGGCATTCCGTTCGGACCGCATCTCTTCCACATTCACAATCAATTGCCGCCGTTTCTCATCAAGAGACAGGACCTGGTCGACATAAACAGGATCCATTTGACGTTTGACCAAAGCTTCTCGAACGGTTTCCGGTTCTTCCCGGATCAGGTTTATATCAAGCATCTTCGAAAATCCTCCAGTTTGGTTTCATCCCTTGATTTTACCTTAATTGACATTTTCGAAATTCTGATTCACCTTCAGGGATAGGTTAGGCATTAATTAAATTCAGCAGCGACTGGGCATTATTCCAGGCATATCCATTGAGAGTGTTATCGAAGTAACAATAAACATCCCGACCTTCACTCAACCACTGAATAATGCGGACTGCCCAGCGCTCCAATTCGAGCGGCGCATAGGGGTCAGCATAAGCATGCCCCGGCCCATGCAGTCGAATATAAACAAAATCGGCCGTAGTCATTATGGGTGACTGGCGATAATTGATTTCATAGATGCAAAAAGCGATATTTTTCTGCTTGAGGAGGTCATAGACTGCCTGTGTCATCCAGCTTTGGTTCCTGAATTCAAAGGTATAGCGATACCCATCCGGCAATTTAGTTAGGAAATTCCTCAAACGATCGAGATCAAGATCCCAGCCAGGTGGCAATTGGAAAAGAACCGGCCCGCAGTGTATGCCAAAATTCGCGATCCGTTCAAAGAATTTAGGCAGGGTTTCTTCAGGATCGAGTAAATTTTTCATGTGCGTGATATAGCGGCTGGCTTTTACTGCAAAAACAAACAACTCGGGGACCTTGCTGACCCAATTTTCAACTGTTTTGGCCTTTGGCAGGTTATAAAAGGTATTGTTCACCTCTACCGAGGGGAAACGGTCCGCGTAATAGGTTAATTGGTCCACTTTTGCCAGACCCGGGGGATAGAACCTTTCACTGAAATCGGGATATTGCCATCCCGATGTTCCAATAAACGCTTTTGCCATCTCACGTACCTTAATCTATTGGTTGGTTGAAGAAATAAATTTAATTTCAGAAAATGTCCAACCTATGGCCAACACAAACCGCCTTTATACAACCTTATCCGCAATACTTGCAATCCCACCTTCTCGTAGTATCTGCGATAATAGCATTAACTGATCCTGAACCAAATTGCAGGGTCAGGTCAGGAAAGGCATGATTGACAAATAAATAATTCAAGTTGACAGGCATGGGCACCCAAACTCAGGCCTGTCATTGATTTAAGGATAGTACTCAAGGTTGGTAAATGGTCAGATTGTCAAAATAAACATCTGCGCCAGCGCCCATCACCGTGGCAACAGCCAGGCCGATATCCTCACCCGTCAAACCGCCTGCCGGTAAGTTGAATAGTAATTCACCGTTCACCCGCATTGTCAGGGATTCGCCCACGCAGCCTGCTACAATCGTGTTGACCGCGTTGAATCCTGTTTCAATCACATCAAACTTTGCCAATTCTCCTCCCCGCAGAGGTTTGAAGCCCTGATCTGTCAATCCGACGCCCGCCTTACCATCCGTACTGATCAGGAAAACAAAACCCTGGTTTGTTTCAGGGTCATAGCGACACATCAACCCAAACAAGGAACCCTCAGGACCGCCAACCTGCCAGACATCAACCGACATGGTAACGTCCGGAAGTGCTTCATCCTTGTAAACCCACCAGAGGTTATTTTCCACCTGCACCTGCATCTGATAGACCCCTTCGGGTTCCATATAATCTAGCACGCCGTCAAATTCCCGATAGCGTTCCCAGCCGCTGTTGACATCAGAAAAATCATCTTGCCAGAGGATCTCTTGAGGCGTTTGTGAAGGTGACACGGATGCGATGAGTTCAGGTGTCTCAACCAATTCGATCTGAGTCTCCACCGGGGTCGTCGGCATATCAGTTTTTTCGTACGTATTGGCAGAAGTCAGTGTCGTTGGCGATTTTTGCGCACAAGCCCCTGCCAGGATCAGGATGACGCCTGCGAAAAACAAGTGTCGCCCTATCTTATTCATTTCTTCCTTTCCGCTTGATTTATAGTTCAATATTTATTATAAAACAGACTTCTTCATCCTTGCCTGGAGGAATTCCCGTTTTTCAGGTTTACACGCTATAATAATGCCATTATGCGACAAGCCTTAAAACGACTATGCTTCATCTTGCTGCTGGTGTCTTTAATACTGGTTAGTAAAACCCAGACGGCAAGCGCCCAGGCCGGTTCAGCATCAGAACTAATCAACGGAGTCAATGCTCTGCGTGAAAGCCAGGGTTTATTACCGTATAGTGTTGATTCTTACCTGATGAGTTTTGCCCAGACCCAAAGCAATTACATGGCTTCACTGGGCACCTGGACTCATACCCGAGCGGACGGCTCCACGGCGTTTGACTATGGCATCAAGGAAAATGTCGCCATGGGCACCAACATGTCCATCTCTTACTGCATCTACACTGTATGGTCCGATTGGGTCCACTGGCAAACGATGGTTGGCTACAGTGGTGGCCGGGTCGGGGCCGGCGTTGCCATCGCAGATAACATTGTCTATTACACTTTGAATGTCCTGCCTGAAGGCAGCAGCATTTCGGATAATCCCGACACTGGCGGGGATACCATCGTCGTTCAGGAAACAGCCATTCCCATCCTGGGGGTGGCGACGGTGACCCCGAATGAAGATGGGATCATCATCCACACCGTTAAATACGGCGAAACCTTATGGTCCATCTCACAGGCTTACGGGGTACCGACCAACGAGATTCTTGCGAACAGCGGCCTGAGCCTGGAAACAACAGATGTCTATGAAGGTCAGACACTCCTGATCCAGAAAGCCACCGAACCTTCACCAACACCTTCCCCAACTGTGACAGAAAACCCCGGTACAGCGACACCCACCCAGCCACGGGCAACCTTCACTCCTTACCCCACCCGGACTCCGGCCCCTACACAAACGCCTACCCCACCACCTTCGATCTTCCAGCGCGCTCTCAGCAACGGTAAGAGCGTAGGCCTCGGATTGATACTGGTCAGTGGGCTAGGTCTGATCCTGGTCATCTATTTAGGGTTTCTTAAAAAGTCTTCGAATTGATGAAATTTCGCTTGACATGACTGAACGCCATATGATAAACTCGATATGTTGACAAGAACGCCTGTTTTCCAGGCTGATTAACAAGAAATCTTACAAGAAAGGAATGCACTTCGCATGAACATGGTCTTTTTCGCTTATGAATTGCCCCGCACAAAATCTGCCGATACTATCGGTGGGCTTGTGCCTACGCGGAGTGCGCCTGTCTTGATTTAGCCTTACCTAAAAACGGTAACCTGGCCACGGGCGAACTCCAGACCCCGTGGCTTTTTATTTACCCAGACATAATTTTGTCGATCTTTATCAAAACACGACAAAGCCACGGGACCAGAGAAACCCCGTGGCTTTTTCTATGCCGGATAAGCCAACCAGAAGAAGAGGAAGTGAGAAGCAATGATCAACCAGACAAATACGATTTGGAACACAGAAAATGACAATATACAGGATTTGCTTAACGCAAGCCCGGACGAAGCAAGACCGTCTTGTCATCAAACCGGCGACCTTGGGATGAACACCTCCCCACCCGGTTGCTGATCCACGCCACCTCAGACAACCTACCGGTTGCCGTAACCCGGGCAGACCCCTGAGAAGGTTTGCCGCAAGGAGGAACGCGATGTACCACTTCACTTTCATTGATGAAGCCTCCGCTGAAAACGAGCAGGAACGCTCATATTTACAGGAAAATACTTTGGAGCAGGTGAACGAGAAATCTGATCAGAAAAACACGCTCATTCAGAAGACCTCTGAATTCCTGCACCGTTATTTAGATCAACCAAATTGTGTCCGAATCTTCATTAGCAAGAATTGATGAAGATGAAAGAAACGGAGAAGAAAATGCTGAATGAAAAAATCAAAACCAGGCTTCGCCCCTTTACCCTGGATGACGCTCAAGCCGTTGTGGACCTCTTCAACGCCCGTTCGCAGCGTCTGTTTGGCTCAGATGAGTGCCGGTTGAACTAGATGATGATCGATTGGACCAGCCCCGGAAGTTGATCTTGAGGAAATGGTCCGGGTGGTCGAGGATCAGGATGGCAATATCATCGGGTATATCGATATCTGGGATGTCAATGAACCCTACGTCAATAAATATATCTGGGGCATGCTTCATCCCGATGCCTGGGATGCCGAGCTTGTTCAGAGAAATGTTAGACCTGGGCCGAGGACTTCGCCCGTTCACGGATCGCTCTTGCGCCGGAAGGTGCTCGAGTGATCATCAGCCAGGGCAGTGAAACAGAGGATACCAGTCGTAAAGAAAGCATTGGAAGCCTACGGCTACAAGTTGGCCCGAAATTTCTATCGGATGGTGATCGAATTGGATCAGGCTCCGCCGGAACCCGTCATTCCTGAAGGGTTAACAATCATGCCGATCGACCTTGAAACCGAACTCCAGTGATGCACATAGCGCAATGGAAGAAGGATTTGCTGATCATTGGGGCTATGTCAAGCGCTCGATTGATGACATTCTCGAAGAATGGCGCACCATGATCGACAACGATGAGAATTTGACCCTCAATCTGGTACCTCGCTAAAGACGGCGATCAGATCGCCGCGATTTGCCAGTGCTCCAACAAGATCCCTGAAGACTCCGGAAATGGGCTGGGTGGACCAGCTTTGCGTCCTCAGGCCCTGGCGTCGGCGGGGATTGGGTACGGCGATGCTCCAGACTGCCTTCAAGGAATTTTATCGACGTGGGAAGAAGCGGGTCGGCTTGGGTGGTGGATGCCACCAGCCTGACAAACGCTACCACGGCTTTACGAAAAAGCCGGCATGCACGTCACCCGCCAATACAATACCTATCATCTGGAAATTCGCCCGGGTGAAGACCTGACTACGACTTAATCCGTACTATAAACACTGCACATAAAAAAGTCGGAAAATTTGGAAGAAAAAGAAATGGAAACAATAGAAACAAGCGAAATAATACCGAAGGCGATTGCCAAACCGCAGCGGATCCTCTCCAAAACATTGGTCGTGTTCATGGTTGCAATGGTGTTCGCCAATATCGCGTCCGAAATGTATGTCACGATGCTGCCCCTTTACCTTAAATACCTTGGGGCGGATGTCCTGCAGATCGGCCTCTTTTTCACCGTCTCGCAGATCGTCCCGCTCGTTTTGCAGGTCCTGGGCGGCTGGGTATCCGATACCATCGGCCGGCTGAAGAGTGTTGCCATCGGCAGCCTGATCGGCCTGGGCGCTTTTATCAGCCCGATCTTTGTCCCGACCTGGCAGTGGCTTTATCTCTCCGAAACGCTGAACGCCCTGACTCGCTCCCTGATCGGCCCGAGTTTTGGGGCATTCATTGCTGAAGAGACTGCTGAGGAAAACCGCGGTAAGGTCTATGGTATCACCGACACAATTTACACCGTGGTGACTGTGATCGGTCCGCCCCTGGCGGGCTGGCTGGCTGACACATATGGGTTTAGGATGATGCTGATCGTTTCCGCAAGCATTTATGTCTGCGCCACAACCATCCGTTTGATCCTGGCAAAAGTAGCCGGTAAGCGCAGGCAGTCACATGCCGGAGAAAAACTGACTTTCGATTCACTCAAAGTCAACTTCAAGACGATCTTCGGCCTGGCTATCGCTGGAGGTCTGCTAACCTGGCTGCTGCTCACTGATGGTGTACGTGATATCGCCTTTTCAATGTCCTTCAACCTGATGCCGCTCTATCTGAATGAGATTGGCGGGATGGGTCTGCAGCAAATCGGTTGGCTGGCGTCCTTCTTTGGGATCGCCTCGATGATCACAACCATCCCAGCCGGCTGGTTTTCGGACAAATTCGGTGAACGGTATGCCATCGCCATTGGTTTTTTCCTGGAATTTGTGGCAATGATTTTGTTGATCAAAGTCAACAGCTTCATCGGTTATGCCAGCGTTTGGGCGGTTTTTGGGGTCGGTGTGGGATTGATGTCACCGGCTTACCAATCCCTGCTCAGCAAGGCTTTACCGGCGAAGTTCCGTGGGACAGGCTTCGGCCTGATCCAGGCCAGTCTGGGCGTGTTTTCGCTGCCCGCCCCTGCCATTGGGTCGCTCCTCTGGAAAAGCATTGCACCTGAAGCCCCGTTCTACATCACGGCCATCTTTGCCCTGATCACCGTCATCCCGGCCTTCCTCAAGTTCAAATTGAATAAACGAGACCTGGAACGGGTGGCTGCTGCCAATGGTGATCATCCAGAAGTGGAATAATGAAGTCAAAAAGATAAAAAGAGTTTTCGCTCGCAGGGTGTGGGTGAAACGGACTATAAGCCAGGATAACCACAGACCGGATTTGTTCCCGAAAAACAACGCAAAGTGAGGTTTGCACCGGTCTGAGGCTTTCCCCAAGCTGGAGGTTCGTGGGGGTGGACATCACCCCACCCTGCCGATAAAAAGAATATAAAAGGAAAAAATGAAATGAAATCTAAAACGATCCATATCGATGACGCTCCTGAAATTGAAGGTCTGCGATTTAGAACATTCGCCGGGGAAGAGGACTTTCCCAAAATACAGGAAATTGTTGAAAAGGCATCCATCGCAGATGAGGAAGATCATATCTCGACCCTGGAGGACATCCGGCACGATTATGAACACCTCACCAATTCCAATCCGGATACCGATATGATCTTCGCAGAGGTTGAAGGAGAGACTGTTGCATACTCACGGGTGGGATGGTATCAGGAGGAGAAACCCAATCATCGCATTTATTACCATTTTGTCAATATTCTTCCGGAATGGCGTTACAAAGGGCTTGAAGATACAATGGCAAAATGGTGTGAGGCGAGATTAACAGAGATTGCCTCCGATCATCCAAAAGACAGTCAACGTTTCTTGCAAACCTACAGTGAAGAGGGTAAACCGGAACTGAAGAAGGTCCTAAGAACACTGGGATACACACCAGCCCGCTACGGTTTCCATATGAGCCGACCGTTGGAAAATATCCCGGAAGCGGAACTGCCGGAGGGAATTGAAGCCAGGCCTGTAAAGGCTGAAGATGCTCGCAAAATTTGGGAAGCTTCCGTTGAAGCCTTCCGGGACCATTGGGGTTTTTCTGAGCCGGATAAAGACGAATTTGAATCCTACAAGACTTCAAAATTCTTCCAACCGGACCTTTGGCAGGTTGCCTGGGATGGTGATGAGGTTGTCAGCAGTGTAATGAATTACATCAACCATGATTACAATGAGAAAACCAACAGTAAACGCGGTTGGACTGAAAATATCTCCACCCGGCGCGAGTGGCGCCGGCGAGGGATCGCTCGTGCGTTGATCGTCCGCAGTATGCACATGCATAAAGCACTCGGTTTGACCGAAGTTGCTCTGGGCGTTGATACCGAGAACCCTAACGGCGCGCTTCAGCTCTATCAGAGTTTGGGCTATCAACAAGAAAAAACATTTATCACCTATCGAAAAGAAATGAAATAAGAAGCATTTGTACTATTGGAATCCCGGGAAGCGTAACGCCTCCCGGGATTTTTTATGCCGGTCAATCATGGTAAAATCAAACCCGCTCTTCTGGAAGGGTTATTTAAAGAACAATGCGTTTACGTTTCAATCGTAACACCAAGTTATTCCTGGCTTCCACGCTGCTCTATGGGTTCTCATTCAGTGTTTGGGAACTGTTCTTCAACCTCTATATCCTTTCCCTGGGTTTCAACAGCGATATGCTGGGATTGATCCGTTCTGCAACACCGCTGGCAGCGCTGTTCCTCGGCCTTCCGCTCGGGTTGTTATCCGACCGGATCGGTCGCCGGACCAGTATGATCGTTGGTTTGGTCATTGGGTTCATCGGCATGTTCTTTGAGATCCGTCTGCTCAGCCCCGGTTTGATCTTCTTATTCGGCTTGGTACAAGGCGCAGGTTTCATGCTCTACCGGGTATCACAGTCACCTTTCATTATGGCAGCCAGTGTGCGAGAAAACCAGGCAATGATCTTCAGCCTGAATTTTGGGTTAGCAATTGTTGCATCAACAATTGGCAACCTCGTCGCCGGACAGATGCCTTCTCTGTTGGAAAGCTGGCTGGGTCTCACGAGAGGAACATCAGCAGCTTATCAATGGGTCATCACAGCCGGGATCCTGTTTGCAACGACAAGCCTGGTCCCCGTCTTTATGATCCGTGAAACGAGGCTCAGGGACGACTCTCCCGCCAATCAAATCCCTTTGAAAGAAATGATACGCAAGATCGTTAATCAACCTGTAGCACGCCGATTGGCGTTCATCAATATATTGATCGGGCTTGGTGCTGCGATCCTGATTCCCTACTTGAATGTTTTCCTGCGGACCAAGTTTGATGTCAGCGATAATCTGTTGGGATTGATCTTCGGCCTGTCTTCCTTATTGGTCTTTCTGGGCTCAGTCCTTTCGCCCTTGACGGTTAAAATCACCCACAGCCGGATCATCCCCACCGTGGCAACCCAGGGTGCCAGTCTGGTGTTCTTATTCACACTTGGTTTCTCTCCGGTGCTTTGGATTGCGGTAGTCAGTTTACTCTTGCGAAACGTCCTGATGCAGTCCTCTTCTCCGTTGCTGGATAATTACGCCATGTTGATCAGTCCACCCGAAGAACAAGGCACTATTTCCAGTCTGCGGGCAACATCCTGGCAGGCCGGGCAGACGTTTGGACTTTTCATTTCTGGGCTGGTCCAGACCCGTTTCGGTTTCAAACCACTCTTCATAACAACCGGGTTACTTTACGGGCTGGCCGCAGCCCTGACCTGGATCTATTTCCGCCCGATGGAAAAGGAATTAAAGGATGTCCTCCCCGTTTAGGATCATCAAGATTGGGGTGATCGCTGACACCCATATTCCAGATCGGGTCAAAGCGCTTCCGGAGGGAATCCTTTCGGCATTTCGGAATGCGCAGGTCGACCGGATCCTCCATGCCGGTGACGCATCCAGTTGGCAGGCCATTGAATCGCTGGAAGAGATCGCGCCTGTGACGGTCGTGCAGGGTAACCGGGATTGGTTCTTTCAAATGCGCACCCCAAGATTTGTGAACATGAACATCAACGGGGTTCAGATCGTTCTGGCTCATGGACACCGTTCAATTCTTAACTATCTGGTCGATAAATGGGCTTATATAACGAAAGGATATCTCTTCAAACGTTATTATGACCACCTGGCCGTCGACTATCCCGATGCGGACGTCATCATCTTCGGTCACACCCACCACCAGACTGCACTCTGGGTCGAGGACCGGTTATTCTTCAATCCCGGTGCAGCCTATCCCTGCAAATACAATAAGTTCGTTCCAGAATACGGTTTCCTCACGATCAACCCGGATGGTACCGTGCAGACCGAGTGCTGCCGGCTGGACTTTGGGAAATAATAAAAAAAGCGCCTGACATCAGGCGCTTATTCATCAACTGACGAGGGCTTTATTTCTTTTCTACATTGACCCGAACGTTATGGTTTGAAAGAATTTTCTGCCAGCGTTTTCCCGCATAAATATTGAACAAATAGGTTGCCTTTGACCGTGTGACGACTTCCATGTAAAAGCGCTCGATGAACCCTTTATCAATGAACTTAACTGATTTCAATTCATTCAAAGGGTAGACAAATGCTTCCTTGTTCTTTGAAAACAAATAGGTTTTAAAATACAAGTGCTGATCGGTGATTACCAAAAGGCCATTCTTGTTACGGCCGTCTCCTTCGGGTATCATGTTCGCCAATTCCGTCAATTCTCGCTTCTCACCGTCTTCCATTTTGATCCGGGTTGTCAAAATAACGAACAGGTTCCCCAGAAGCCAGACCAGCCATACAGCAGCAAACAGTACCAGGCCTAATAAGACTGAGAAAAGGGTGCTCTCATCCTTACTGTAAATAAAAACATTGGCAACTGCCAGAATGATCGAAAGCGCAAAGATCCGAATGTCAAATAACACAATTTTAAACAATATAAGCTCCTTCTTAGAATAATTAACGGATTTGATTCTAACACATCAACAACCTTCCTGCCCTTTCTTATAAGTGATTTTGTAAATCAATAATTATTATGCAAACACAAGAGCGTTTTATTGTTACAATATTAGACATTGATCCAGGTACGAAGAGAGAATGTTTTGATCGAAAGAATTTCATCTTCAGGCAACAGCAAGATCAAGCTGGTCCGAACCCTGCAAACTCGTTCGCGAAACCGGAAGGACGAATCGGCCTTTATCGCAGAGGGCGTGCGTCTGGTTGAGGAAGCGGTTTCCGCCAATTGGCCGATTGATTTCGTTCTCTTTGATGAGACTCTTTCGGAACGCGGCAAGATTCTGATTGAACTTTTGCAGCAAAAAAATAACGGTGAGATTTACGAAATTCCATCTGGATTAATGTCGGAGATCAGTGATACGGAAACACCGCAAGGTATCCTGGCTGTGCTCAAACATCGTGCGTTGCCACTACCTTCAAGTCCGGGTTTCCTGGTCCTTGTAGATCAGGTCCGTGATCCGGGAAACATGGGCACGCTGCTGCGGACTGCTGAAGCAGCCGGTGCGGAAGGCGTGATCCTCACTCCCGGGACAGTGGATGCTTTCTCGCCCAAAGTTATACGAGCCGGGATGGGCGCTCATTTCCATCTCCCCATCCATCCCCTTTCCTGGCAGGAGATCCATCAAATCGTCAAGGGGATGCGAGTGTATTTAGCGGCAGCCGACTCTGGCGTCCCAATTTGGGATGCGGATTTCACTCAACCAAGTGTCCTGCTCCTGGGGGGTGAAGCTTTTGGAGCCTCACCAATGGGAGAAGCCCTGGCGACTGACCGGGTAACAATTCCCATGCAGGGCCGGGCCGAATCATTAAATGCTGCAATAGCCGGCGGTATATTGATTGCGGAAGTTCTCAGACAGCGTCATAAATCAAAGAAGGAATAAAAATGCGTATCCGCTCCATCACCGTATTTGTCCACCCACGCTGGCCGATCAGCGAACTGGTGCTGCAGAAAGCCGGTATCTTTGCCCAACACGCCCGCGAGGTTTACCAGAACGCAGGTTACGAAGTCCAGACCGTGCGGCTGGCGACGCCGCCCTTCCATGAATTCCTGGTTCCTGAAGACTATTTGAACTTCGTGAACAAAATGGAAGTGTTGGCGCACAGTGAGGGTTTCGAGTATGTATCGCTTGGCCCGGCCAGTCCTCAAAAGTTGAATTCATACAAAGAAATTCCGGATATGCTGGCCAGGACCGGCAACGTGTTCCTCAGCGGGCACCTGACCACCTCAGAAGGTGAGATCAGTCTGCCGGCCGTGCGCGCCTGTGCAGAGGTGATCCATCGGGCCGCGCCTTTGGAGAAAAATGGCTTTGCCAACCTGCGGTTCGCTGCCCTGGCAAATGTCCCCCCCTGGGCGCCGTTCTTCCCTGCCGCTTACCACGAAGGTAAGACACCAGCTTTTGCTCTGGCATTGGAAGCTGCCGATCTCGCTGTAGATATCTTTACGCAGGCTCAAACCCTGGAAGAAGCCCGTGCGAAATTGATCGAAGTGGTACAGGATCATGCCCGGATGCTTGAGGAAAAAGGAGCGTATCTCGCTTCAACCTATCAATTTGAATTCAAGGGCCTTGATTTCACCCTCGCGCCTTTCCCCGGCCAGCACACTTCGATGGGACATGCCTTGGAATTATTAGGTGTACCGGCGTTGGGACTCTCCGGCAGTCTGGCTGCTGCCGCTTTCCTGACCGACACTCTCGACCGGGCAGCTTACGCCCGGACAGGTTTCAACGGATTGATGCTGCCCCTTCTTGAAGACTCCACCCTTGCCCAGCGCGGCGCAGAGGGCATCTTGAACATCACCGACCTGCTCCTTTATTCCGCCGTTTGCGGGACCGGTTTGGACACGTTGCCCCTGCCGGGGGATACATCCGTCGGGCAACTCCAGGCAATCCTGCTGGATCTGGCAGCGTTGGCTCTGCGGCTTAATAAACCGCTAACTGCCAGATTGATGCCAATTCCCGGAAAACAGGCAGGAGAACCGACTGGGTTCGATTTTGAGTATTTTGCCAACAGCAGGGTTCTGCAAGTTCCTGCCCGGTCTTTAACAGGTCTGCTGGCAGGAAATGAAGATGTGGAGATTTCACCAAGAAAAAGAGGATAAGGTCTCCAAAGAATTTGTCAGTTTATAACGAACAAAATTAAAAATAATGACCCTTTCCTAAATTCGGCCTCCTTCCCCCTCAGAAGGCGAAGGAGAGTTGCGGCAGCAAAAAGGATGGGGTTAGTATTTTTTGTAGGATAAATTCTATAAATAACTCACTCTTCTTGCTCCAACCGCCAATAAGCTGATCCATCCCTTTCACGGTCCAGCAACCCTACCGAAATCAAATCCCGCCGTAAACCGGAGATATCTGGGTTCAACGCGCCAATGATCGCATTGACCTCTTTTTCAGTATATGTCCGGTCAAACTCAAATTTTTCCGCGATGTATCTGAGAATGACGTCCAGCTTACGATGGTTGGTCGGCAGTTTCGCTATCGCACCATCTTCCGCAAGGTAATCTTTCAGGATTGTACGGTCATAGGCATTTCGGTCCAGATCTTTGGTAACTTCCGGAAAGGCGTTCTTTGCCAGAAGCTGCTGTGACATTTGCTCCAGTACGTCCGTCTCCAGACGGTAGATATTGTAATATCCCTCTGCCCGAGCTGAAACGAGACCAAGTTCAGATAATTTAGCCAGGTGATGAGAGACTGTGGAAGGACTCACTTCCAGCATCGCAGCCAGCTCTTCAACGCTCGATTCTTTCTGCGCCAGCAAACCGATCAATTTCAACCGGTTGGCATCTGCTAATGCTTTAAAAAAGGCCAATAAGGTATTAAATTGTTCTTCCATTCCAATCTTCCTCGTTTTAGTTTGATAATCATCGAACTAAATATATCAAATTCTTTTTAAAATGTCAACATCGTTATTAAAAATAAAAGGGCTTTTCACCCATGGATGAAAAGCCTTGAACGATATCTACGGGATTAGAATTATCTGACTTGTTTGAAATTGACCAGGATCAGGTTCTGTTGGCAATCCTTATAGGTTTGGATCGAATATGGATGGGAAAGCGCCAGGCCGTTGGTATCAACAAGTTGGATGAACAGGGAATCAGAGCTGGCGACGACCAGGCCTTCCAAAGCAAATTCATATCCGGAATCCCCATAGGTTGTTGCCGAACCGGTGATCATAAACCGGTCAATGGTGTTTCCAGCCAGTTCACCATAGAGGTGCAGGGTCAGACCGGTGACCGGTTCACCCTTCAAGTCCCAGACCTGTCCCGCGATCACCAGCCAATCGCAACCAAGTTGGGGACGCAGCAGGTCACTGCTCCAGGTTTCAGGTTCACCAAACAGGGTGAACGGGAGCGGCTCCAGTGTCGGCGTTTGTGTGACAGTCGGTACTGTCGTCAGGGAAGCCGTTACAGAGGGAGCCTGCGTGACCGTGGAAGTTGGGGGCGCCGGGCTCAAGGTGGGTAAAGTCCCGGTAACGGTGGGGGTTATGGTGCCCGTTTCAACTTTATACGGGCCCCAGCCGAAGATCAACATCAATAACCAAACGATCCCTCCCAGGACCAGAAACGTGAAAAAGATCGCTCCGAAACCAATCTTCCTGGGTGGTTCCGGTCGGCGCGGTGTGGCCATATTGGATATGCTTTTACCCGCGTTATAGCGGCTTTGAGAGCCGCGTGAGGGAGGTTGTGAACTCATTTAATTTCCCGGAATCTCGATGGTACTGTTTGCACGCCGGTCAACGATCCAATTTTGCAGCGCCTGACGCTGCAGAGTCAGCCTGGCATCGCTGCTCAAAGGATGGTCTTCCCTGTTCAGCACCAGCACGATATGATAGCCGACGTCCGATTCGATAATATCAGAGTAGCTGCCGACCGGAAGGGAAAAAGCGGCATCCTCAACCGCTGGAACAAGCAGATAACCTCTCGGCACCCAGCCCAGATATCCTCCGGTGACGGGGTCATACAAGAAAGCAACATCCTCGAAAGGGGTACCTGAATTGAGGCTGACTTTTGCGTTATTTGCGCCTTCAGATGTGTAGGCAAAGACCTGGCGGATTTCAACCTGTTCCATCGATTCAGGGATGGTCGCAGCGATCCTGTCCCGCTGGTCTGCAGCCAGGATCTGTAATCTCATCATATCGAATAAATCCGTGTCCGAATATCCCCACTGCGCCTTCCATGCCGGTAAATCCACTTCAGCCGCAAGCGCGTCAATCCGGGATTGCACATCGGCGTCACTGACAATGAAACCAGCTTCTGCAGCGCCCTGGGCCAGCAGCACCTGATCGATCAGGTCATTCAAGACAACATCACGGGCCGCAGCTTCATCGTCAACGGTAAGACCCAATGCGACCTGTGCAGTCAGATATCGCTGGAACTCGCTTTCCAACCAGACCAGAGGCAGCCGTCCACCATTGACAATAGCTGCTGCAGGTGTGGGGGTAGGCGTCGGTTCAGAAAAAGTCGGGGTTGGACTTGGCCCCGATTCAGTCGATGTGAGATCTGCTGTGGGTGTGTTATTTTTCGAACAGGCTGACAATAAACTTGCCAGCAAGATCAACCCAATGATGAAATTGCGAAGATTGTTTTTGGTCGTTAGCATGTTCTACATTATACCAGCGACGGTCAAAATATCTCCATTTCGAATAAGAATTTCAACGGATTTTAGAGGACAATGTTAGTATGCTCTTGAACTAAAACATCCTTTAACATAGAAAAAGGCTGCTCCGTTGGGAGCAGCCTTTTATAACTTGTAATTTGGAGGTTAGAAACCGCCCATACCGCCCATACCGCCCATACCGGCGCCACCGGCGGGCATCTGGGGTTCTTTCTCGGGAATATCGGTGATCAATGCTTCGGTCGTCAGGATCATAGCAGCAATTGAGGCTGCATTTTCCAGAGCACCGCGGGTCACCTTGGCAGGGTCAATCACGCCACCCTCAACCATGTCAATGTATTCCTCAGTCATAACGTTGTAGCCGATTTTGTTGTTCTTTTCGGCAGCCTGCTTCTGGCGGACATTCTCAACGACTACGGAACCATCCTGACCTGCATTTTCAGCGATCTTGCGCATTGGGACCTCGAGAGAGACACGGACGCATTTGACGCCAATTTGAGCATCAAAATTTTCCATCTTCAGACTATCGAGGGCTTTCATAGCATTGATCAATGCAACACCACCACCGGGGACGATACCTTCCTCAACCGCAGCACGGGTTGCCGACAGGGCATCTTCCACACGATGTTTCTTCTCTTTGAGCTCGGTTTCGGTTGCAGCACCAACGCGGATGATGGCAACGCCGCCGGAGAGTTTGGCAAGGCGTTCCTGCAGCTTTTCACGGTCATAGTCAGAGGTCGTGTTCTCGATCTCAACGCGGATCTGTTCAATCCGTCCTTTGATTGCGGCGGGATCGCCGGCGCCACCGATGATAGTGGTGTCGTCTTTATCGCTCAAAACCTTCTCGGCCTTACCGAGGTCTTCAATGGTCACGGTTTCCAGCTTGCGGCCGGTCTCTTCGGAGATCACGGTTGCACCGGTAAGGATCGCGATATCCTGCAGCATAGCCTTACGGCGATCGCCAAATCCGGGGGCCTTGACTGCCAATACGTTCAGCATACCGCGTAATCTGTTGAGAACGAGGGTCGCCAGCGCTTCGCCGTCGATATCCTCAGCAATGATCAACAGTTCGCGTTTGCCAACCTGGACCAGTTTCTCCAGCAGGGGAACGATATCGCTGGCAGCGGAGATTTTCTTGTCATAAACGAGGATATAAGGTTCCTCGATCTCAGCCTGCATGTGTTCCGGATCAGTGATGAAATAGGGGGAAATATAACCACGATCAAACTGCATACCTTCAACATATTCGGTTTCAAATTCAAGACCGCGGGATTCTTCAACGGTGATAACGCCATCTTTACCGACTTTGTCCATCACTTCAGCGATCAACTCACCGATCTCACGATCCTGAGCGGAAATGGTTGCCACATTGGCAATTTCTTCCTTGGTGGTGATATCGATCGCCTGGCTGATGATCTCATCGGAAACCGCCTTGGAAGCGGATTCAATACCACGCTTGAGCAGCATGGGGTTGGCACCGGCAGCGAGGTTCTTGAGACCTTCTGTCACAATCGCATGTGCCAAAACGGTTGAGGTTGTGGTACCGTCACCGGCGATATCATTGGTCTTGGTTGCTGCTTCCTTCAGGAGCTGCGCGCCCATATTCTCAAAGGGATCTTCCAGTTCAATTTCTTTTGCAACGGTCACGCCATCATGAGTGATGGTGGGGGAACCAAATTTGCGGTCTAACCCGACATTACGGCCTTTCGGGCCGAGGGTGGTCGAAACTGCTTTCACGACCACATCAATACCGGACTTCAATGCACGTCGGGCTTCTTCAGAAAATAAAAGTTGTTTAGCCATCGTCTTAATTACTCCTTGGATTTCTTTCGATTAGTTGTTCAATTTCGCGAGAACATCACTTTCCCGCAGGATCAACAGTTTCTTGCCATCGTACTTGATCTCTGTCCCTGAATATTTCGCAAATAGGACGGTGTCGCCATCTTTGACTTCGAGGGCCATGTATTCACCTTTTTCATTGCGTTCGCCGGGACCCACTGCCAGGACGGTGCCCTTTTGTGGTTTCTCTTTGGCGGTTTCAGGAAGCACGATGCCTCCAGCAGTAATTTCTTCCTCCGCAATGGGTTCAACCACAAGTCGGTTTCCCAAAGGTTTAATTGAGATTGCCATTCGTTCCTCCATTTTGTATTAGAGATTCTAATGTTAATTATGTCACATTTTTAGCACTCTACTTGTAAGAGTGCTAACGATTTAATCTTACCTGTGTTTAAAATGTCCGTCAAGGGAATTTGAATTGATTCTTATAAAAGATTTATATTTTCCCCCACCTCATTTTTATTGAGGAGGTTCATACTCATCAGTCGGTGTCGCTGTTCCCGTAATAGCCTCTCCTGGGCTTGTCGTAATTTCAGGTGTCGTTGTTGTCTCGGGTGTGGCTGTCGCCTCGGTATAGGTGCAGATATCCTCACCCGCTCTGACAATGCTCATGATGGTTGTATCATCCGGGTATTTTTCTCGCAGTTGGGAGAAAATCTCCATCGCTTTGATGCAGTAATCATCACCTTCCCGATGCAGACCGGAAAGGACAGACCCATAGGTGAAGTAGTAAACCACTGTACTGCTGGTCAACGGCAAACCCTCAATGGATACCATTGGATCTACATCCGGGTTGCATTGACGGACATCACAGCTCTGTTCAGCATCGCAGCCGTCAATGGCACATTCAAAAGCCGGGATTGCACCCTCATAGTTGCGGGACTTGTGATAGATCACGCCCAACTGGCCGTAAACATCCGGATTTGCCGGCGTGAAGGTCAGAGCTTGCTGCACGTTAAGTGCTGCAACGAAAAATTCACCTTGTTGGGCGTAGGTATTAGCGATTGCCAGATATGGGATCGGGTCTTTGATCCCGAGCTGTTCATTCAGGTTAGCTGCCGTGGCAAAATAGGATAAAGCCTGTTCGTAGAGCTGCAGATGACGGTAGATCTTGCCAATTGAAATATAGAGGAAAGTCAGGTTCGGCATGATATCCACTGCTTTTTTATATTCCTGGATCGCAAGATTATATTCACCCAAAGTCTCATAGGTGTAAGCTTGTATGCGGTGCACATCCATCAGGGTCGGGTCACGTTCCACTGCCTGTTCAATATATTGCTGGGCCTGGTTCCATTTCGTCTGGTCCACCAGGATCTCCGCGTAATATGCCAGTGCCAGGGTATTGGTGTTATCTAATTGAAGTGCCAGTAAAGCATCCGCTTCAGCTTCATTCAATAAATCCTCGGAAGTAGCCTCATCCACCAGGAGAGGGTTGGAATTCCAATCCAGGACAAATGCCCTGACCGCCAGAACCTGGCTGTCGTTGGGTGCGATTTCCTTCGCTTTATTAATTGAAACAAGAGCATCCTGCAAGCGTTGGGTGCGTTCGGCATCGGTGGTCAGTAAGCTGGATGAGTAGGTCTGGACCCGGGCAAGTTCGATCAGGATCTCGGGGTCCGTCGGGTCTAATGCAGTCGCCTTCTGGAAAGCTGCAATCGCCGCATCCAGATCGCCTGCTGCAAAATGAGTATCGCCTTCCACTACAAAGGAGTGGGTGGTACGGGTCGGGGTAGGCGTCGGCATGAACAATGGCTTGACTTCTCCCCTGGCAATCCCTGAAATAACGGTACCGAAGAACACGATCAGGACCACCAGCACCAAAATGCGGTAGATGTTCGATTTCTGTTTGGTATTGCGAAAGGTAGGTTCTTTTCCGTGTAAATACATAACAACCCGCTCCGGCGGGAAGGGAACTATCCGCCCGTTTCTTCAGTCGGTGTTGGCGTCGAAGTTGGAACCGCTTCAGTAGTGTCTTCCTCTGGCGTTGGTGTTGCCGTTGGCGGGTTGACCTGGTTTTCCTGGCATATCCTGATCATTTCTTCGGCATTATATACGGCGGTTTCATCATCCGGAACAGTTTGAAGCATTGCCTGCGCCACCTGTACGGCATCACTGCACCGGTTTACGCGGGCCAGTGCCAAACCGTATCGGCTGTAATACTCCATCACTGACATCGAATAGTCAAGGGGTAACCCTTCGACCACCACACCATCTGCTGTCGTCCCACCGCGTACTGCCAACTCCAGCGATTCGATTGCCCGGTTATATTGTAGGTCCCGGTAATACATCGATCCGAGGTTGCCATGCATGTAGGGGTTCGTAGGAGCATCATTGACCGCCTGCTCGGCATACTGGACTGCCTTGGCATATTCACCAAGCTGGGCATAGATCCGCGAGATATACCAGTTCGGTTCCGGATCGGTCGGGTTGAGCGAGTAAGCTTTAGTGAACTCGAATACCGCCTGGTCATTTTCTTCCATTGCCATATAATTCCTGCCCAATGCCAGATGCAGGTCTGCGATATTATCATTGATCGCGATCGCAGCTTCCAACTGCTGGATTGCTTCCTCATAGTTTCCAGTAATTTCGAGAACATAACCCCTTGCCCAGCGAGCTTCCAGCAGGTTGGGGTCCAGCCCGATCGCTTTCTGGGATTCATCAATAGCAATATCGAGTGTATCAAGTTCGGCGACATCATCCGCAATCCGCAGCCCTAAAATATAGGCATATACCGCATGAGCAAATGCATTATTTGGGTCAAGGTCAATTGCAGCCTTAACGTCCGCTTCCGCGTCCAGGTATTCACCCATGAAACCTTTCGCCCAGGCGAGTAATGCAAAGCCCTGCGGCCTGGTGCGGTCAAGCAATAATGCGTTCTCAGCGTTGACCCGTGCGGCTTCATATTCGCCGCCGTAAAGCTGGAGTTTCGCGAGACTTAGATAATTCAAAACGTTCTGGGGTTCCGCTCTGATCGCGGCAGTATAAGATTCCATCGCCAGGCTGATCCGTCCCTCCGCAAGATAGGCTTCTGCCTCCTGCGCGAAGGATTGGGGGTTCCGGGTTGCGGTGGGTGTTGGCACAAACGGTGGTGGAATGGTTGGGATCACGTATACATTCAAATAAACGAAAAAGCCGATTGCAAGCACTAGAAAGGCGATCAACCAAGGGTTTGATCGCCGCCGACGTTTATTCATTGACCATTTACTGCCTCGTAAATACATACCAGAATGATAACGCCCCAAATAATGACAGTCAAGTCAGTCTAATACTGGTGAATTCGTGAAACAATCCCTGCCTAAGATATAATTGACAAAACCAGGACCTTTTGGAAAGGGATTTGTATGAAGAATAAATCCAATAAATTTTTTCTGTTGGCTGCCGTTCTACTCGGAATTTTTTGGTCTTATGGCATCTCAACACGGGTTGGTTTGCTGTTTGTTGTTCCACTGTGGTTGAAAATCGTCGTAATGGTTGGATTAGGCATCAATTTCACCTTATTGGCCTTTTTACTTGTTAAGCGGTTATTTGCATGGCAAACGTCCAAAAAGACAAAACTATGGCTGGCTGTTTTTGCAGTTATCCTGACCATCCTCATTTTCATCTTTGCGCCTTATCATTCAGTCCCCTTCCGGACCACACATACACTTTCGATTTCCGCCCGGGATGGTGATGTGAAATTGGTGGAAGTACTCTCACCGGATGATAACCTGGTTCCCCGAGATGCGTTTGAAACCAATGATGATGTCTCGATGTTTGATGACAATGGTTTCCGTCTATCAGATGGAGGCGTTCTTGACTACCAGCGCGGCCAAACCGGTGGATTGACCCTGGCTTTCACGGCAGATTCCGGGACTGCCAGCATAACCTGGGACGGCACTACTTATATTGTTGATCCTCAAATAATTTTGGATCAGGGCAAACAGAAATTCGATGGCTGGCGCATGGAAACTGATCTCAAGACCGGCCGTCTCCTGGTTAGCCTCCCCGGATATACCTGGGGTAAGCCCGATCTTTTCTGGACAGTCCTTGGTGCTTTGCTTCCTGTTGCGGATTTTATCTGTCTTGCATCTTTGATTCTCATCATGCTTTGGATCAGCTTCGGACTTCTTAAGAAATCTCTGGATTTTGCACTCAGTCGACAATGGTTGACCGCCTGGCTGGATACCCTGATCTGTTTAGGTCTGGCAATGTTATTGATCAATATCGGTTACCCGGATTTCATCCCCTGGTGGTTCCTGTTCTTCTTCTTACCTGCAACAGTCATGCTGGCATACCATCAATTTCAATATTTATCATTACAATTTGACTTAAATTTTGCCTGTTCTCTCAAAGCCACAAAAACATTTACTCAAATTGGCGTTTTTCTGCATCATCTCAATCAAAGCAGATGGATTTTCTGGATCCTGATCACGCTGGTCGCCCTGGCAGGTGCATTTGCACAACTTCACATTACTGAACCCGGTATGGGTATCTCCGGAGATTCCGTGCATTATATGGAAGGTGCTCGGAATATCGCCGCCGGTAATGGATATGTCCGCCAGATTGCGGAAGGCGATCCAGTGGTCCAGACCGGATTCCCGCCGGTCTATCCAATCGCCTTACTCCCCGGAATTTGGCTTGGGATTGGTGTTGAGACTTTTGCTCGCTTTCTCAATACTGTTCTGCTCATCCTAACCGTCATTCTGTCCGGTTGGCTCTTATTCAAAGCTACTGGAAAAGTCCTTCCGCCGTTTTGGACCATGCTGTTCTTTGTCCTGGCGCCGCCGATCCTTGGGATTTATTCCTGGGTCATGAGCGAACCTTTATTTCTGGTCCTGCTCATCCTTTGTTTCCTCCTGCTGCAATGGCATTTGGATAAACCCACATTTTGGAGAGCCATTATCGTAGGCATGGTTGCGGGCATTACAACAAACACAAGACTGGCTGGCATCGTTTTTATCCCTGTCCTGGCGCTGGGTATCTTGATCTTTCAGAAGTCCAGGTTCATTACACGCTTGCGTGATAGCGTGATTTTAGCCTTTGTCGCGCTTGCTCAGCCAGCAGCTTTTTTTATTCGCAACAGCCTGACAGCCGGAAGGGTTTCAGAATCGCGCGGTTTCACGATTGCCATATTCAAACAAGCGTATTGGGACATCATCGGGCAGGAAGTCGCCGGCTGGTTTAAATGGAAATCATTCTTCAATTTTGAATATCAGCAATTCAATGCGCTCTTTGCCTCGCTTGGCGTGATACTCCTGTTGATGATCGGCTGGATCATCTTCAAGAAGAAATTATCCAAAATATCTGCAATGGATCCAACAATCATCTTGCTCATCATTTCCATTCCCGCTTATATTGCCGTGATCGTTCTGAATACGATCCTTTTCACACCAGATCAGACCGTATCAGGTCTTTCACGATATATGATCCCACTATTACTGATCCTGGTAATCGTATTGGGGAAATTATTCAGTGATTATTGGCAAAAGCCTTATCTCTTCCAAAAGCTCGTGATCTTATTCATACTGATCGCGGGCCTTCAGTTGTACATTCCTGATGAAGTCGCTTTCATTGAGAAACCCTCTCTGAATTTTCGAAATTACACCGATTGGAAAAATGAATGCGGGACCGAACTCGATCAAATTGTGAATGATTTACCCCAGGTGAGTTTCCTGACCAATAATTGTGAATACTTCTATTTTATGACCGGGAAGACCTGCCGGCATCTTAGCCTGGACGAAGCCGCTTACCAGCCTGGTGGAGAAGTTTACCAGGCTGTTCAGGAAGGAAATATCATCGCTTTCACCCCGGGTTTTGGCACCGAACCACCAGGAATTGAGACATTCCTTTCCACATTGGATGATTTAGGTTATTCCTGTTACCTGGAATTTTATCAATTACAAAATTCCGACCAATAAACTTAAATTGATCACAAGAAACTGAAATTGTTTGGCAGCAGGCGTCCCGCACCTTTATCCAGCAGCCAGACCATCTCCCCATTCTGAGGTTGGATCATTTGGATCGGGTACTCCTGTGGGATCCGCGGTCCTGTCAGGACGGTCTTCACTATTTCGGCTTTCGTTTCACCCCTGACTAACACCAGCACGAAATGCGCTGAATTGATCGCGTTCGCCGTCAAGGTCAAACGCCAGGTATTACGGCTCGGGGCATAATTGGCGATGAACCAACGATGCTCTTCGTTCAACCCAGCCGAATGGGGAAAGAGTGACGCAGTATGCCCATCCTCACCCATCCCTAATAGCACCAGGTCAAAACCCGGCCAATCTCCGGTAAAGTACCGGCGCAGTTCTTCTTCGTATTGGAAAGCCGCCAAGCGTACATCCATTCCTGTCTGTACACGATGGATATTGTCTTCCGGGATCGATATCCGATCCAGCAGCACCTTTTTGACCATTCCGTAATTCGATTCGGAGTCGGAGGGTGGGACCGGTCGTTCATCACCCCAGAACAGATGCACCTTCGACCAATCGACTTTATCTCGATTTTCCGGGTCACCTAATGCGGTATATACCGGCTTCGGCGTCCCACCACCGGACAATGCGACCGAAAATATGCCTTTCTCTTCAATATTGCGGTCTGCAAGTTGGATAAAAAGTTTCACAGCAGTTTGAACAAATTTGACATTCGAAGAGACAATTTCCAAAGAGTTCATCAGTCATCTTTCGCTATTTCTGTTATTTGTCACGAATTCAATAAAAAATATACAACAAATCAGAGCTTATAGTAATTCGTTCATCTATGTTATTATAAAATTAAGAAGGATGATATGAAACCATTACGAAGACTATATAAATTTGTTGCGCCATACTGGAAACAGATGACGGTGGCTGCTGTATCCCTGACCATCTGGAGCCTGATCAGCCTGGCATTGCCATATTCCGCTCGTTACCTGGTGGATTCCGTTTTTGTATCCTATTCAAAAACAGAATTGAACCGGATGACATTGATCCTGTTTGGATTGTTCGTCTTTCAGGCAGGGATTGGCTACGCCCAGAATTATATGCTGCTTTTTCTCGGACAGCGTGTGATCGCGGATTTGCGGCTTTCCATTCAACAGCATTTGCTCTATCTGCCGTTGCGTTTCTTTAAGGAAAGCCGGGTCGGAGAGATTGTCTCACGGGTTACCAATGATGTGACCACGCTCCAATCCGTGCTGACCGAAACCCCAATCTCCTTGCTGCGCCAGATCATCACGATCATTGGCGGTATCACCCTTATGGCGGTGATGAATTGGCAGCTCACTCTACTGATCTTCGTGATCGTTCCGCCAATCATTGTCCTGGCAATCATTTTCGGCCGCAGGGTCGAAAAACTCTCCACCCTGGTGCAGGACAGGCTGGCCAGCGCAATTGCCGCGTTGGAAGAATCAATCTCCGGGATCCGGATCGTCAAATCCTTCACCCAGGAGCGTTATGAAGAGAAACGTTTCAAGGATCGTATCGAGAAGACATTTGACACAACCATGGACCGCACCAAGATGCGGGCTGCCTTCATTCCCCTGGTAAGTCTGCTTGGACTGATTGCCGTAACCGCCATCATGTGGATCGGCGGCCAGTTTGTTTTGAATAAAACCCTCACACCCGGTGAACTGGTCGCATTCCTTTTCTATATGATCATGGTTGCGGCACCTTTGGGTGAATTTGCCGGTGTTTATACCCAAATCCGGGAGGCTAATGGCGCGGCAAGCCGGATCTTTGAGATCATGCAAACCCCCTCCGAACCTGAACAGGCCGAAGAGGCCGAAGAAATGCCCCCCATCATCGGCAGAGTGACATACCACAACGTCAGTTTTGGATACGAACCGGATGAACTGGTATTGGAAAACATCAATGTCGTGGTCGAACCTTCCGAGGTCATCGCCCTGGTCGGACCCAGCGGTGTCGGTAAAACCACCATGGTCAACCTCATCCCTCGCTTCTTCGACCCGCTTTCAGGGTGGATCGAGATTGACGGTCATCGGATCATGGACGTTACCTTGCAGAGTCTGCGTTCACAGATCGGATTGGTTCCGCAGGACACTTTCCTTTTTGGCGGGTCTGTGGCAGAAAATATAGCTTATGGCAACCTGGAAGCAAGCCGAGAAGATATCATCAATGCAGCAAAAGCTGCCTACGCTCACGAGTTCATCGAAGCACTCCCGGAAGGATATGATACTGAGGTTGGCGAGCGCGGTGTAAAACTCTCCGCTGGACAAAGACAAAGGATTGCTATCGCCCGGGCGTTATTAAAAGACCCGCGCATCCTGATCCTGGATGAGGCTACCTCTGCATTGGATTCGGAGTCAGAACAAATGGTGCAAAAAGCGCTTGAGGTTCTGATGAAAAACCGGACAACCTTTGTGATTGCCCACCGCCTTTCAACCATCAAGAACGCCGACCGCATCCTGGTCCTGGAAAAAGGCCGGATCGTGGAACAGGGATCGCACGAAGAATTAATGGCACAGGAAGGCCTGTACCATCATCTTTGGTCACTGCAGTTCAGAGTGGAAGGCGAATAGTTGTATAAGTATTTCCGAATACTGAGAAATTTTTACTCATTATTTTTCCAATAAGCCAATTTGTAAAGATATACAAATAACAAAACCTCATCCCACTTTTCGGTACCCTTCCCCTTTGTAATGTGAAGCGTGGCTGTATGAAAAGCCGGGAGGAGGTTTATGAATCTAAAAATATTACCGAAGATCTTAAGCCGGGAAATTTGAATCCTAAAAAAATCCCCCGTAACTTTTTCAGGTTCCGGGGGTAGTTTTTTATCCAATCGACTTTTGTAATTCTTTAAATTTTTCCTTCTGTTCTTTGGTCAGGTTCTTCGGAACCTCCACCTCAACGGTCGCAAAAAGATCACCGCGCTTCTTGGGGCTGCTCAATTTCGGCATACCCAGACTTTTCAACCGGAAAGTCTTACCCAAATCGGTTTCAGGTGGGATGGTCAATTTCACCGTTTTATCAATCGTTGAGACCTGCACTTCCCCACCCAATAAGGCTGTAAAGAAGTCCACCGGCTGGTCAATCCGCAGGTTGTCACCGTCCCGTTTAAATTTCGGGTCGGGCAGGACAGTCACTTTGAGGAAAAGGTCTCCTGCACCGCGGGCGCCTTCCCCACCCTGCCCACTTAAACGGACTTTGGAACCCGTTTTGACACCGGGCGGAATCTTAGCCTCGATCCGTCTTCCGTTCTCGTAAGTTAAGACCCGGGTCGTGCCATAAAAAGCTTCCGATAAAGAGATCTCCACCGGGTGTTCAATGTTCTGACCTTTGCGAAGGTTCTGAGTTTGTGTGCGAGGTGCCGTACGGGTTCCGGTCCGAGCGCCGCCCATACCCCCGAATAATGTCTCAAAGAAATCTGAGAAACCTCCCAAGCCGCCCCCAAACATCTGCTCGAATTCTTCCGGACTGACCGAGCGGTACTGACCGCCGCCAGGCTGGCCCTGGGTTGTCCAGCGCGACCAGTCAAAGTCTTCAGGCCGGCCACCTGTTTGCTGGTATTGTTTCCATTGCGAGCCAAACTGATCAAACTTCTGGCGTTTTTCCTTATCAGATAAAACCTGATAAGCCTCGTTGATCTCCTTGAATTTTTCTTCCGCGTTCGGATCATCCGGATTGACATCCGGGTGGTATTTCCGGGCTAATTTTCGGTAGGCTTTTTTAATTTCTTCCTGGCTTGCGTCCTTCTTGACGCCCAGGGTCTCGTAATAATCTTTATATTCCATAAATAAATCCTTTTTGTTTATTCTATCTTATCCATTCTAGGTTGAAAATATCTAAAAATTATAAGATTAGGACTGAAGGATACAAAAAAACAGACTATCACAATTTCATGGATAGTCTGCTTCATAAATCCACTCATTTATTATACCGCTTCGGAGTCAAACTCCCCCCGATAATTTGGAGGTAAGAGCGCGGCGATTCGGGTCATGATCAACCGCCCTGCTTCCTTGATCTCCTCCCGGCTGGGCCGGTCAGGGTTCTTTGATTTCAAAGGACCAAACATCTCTCCAATCCGGGTCCGGATTCCCAGGCGGCGCTTTTTATCTGTAAGGGTCTTAAATAGTTTCCAGTTATTATCAGAAACAGTCCCCATAGGCAGGATGGGTACGCCCGTACGCAATGCCATAAAGGCAGCACCGGGTAAAGCGGGGTTCAAGGGTCCGCTGTGGACGTGACCCTCCGGGTAAATGACCAGCACACCATTTTGGGATAAGACTGCCTCGGATGCGTTCATTGCTTCAAAATTAGGCGTCCCTTGTTCGATCTTCAACGTCCGCCAGGCGTTTGGCAGGAATTTCATGACCGGAGGCGCATTGGGCATCTCAAAATCACCGATGTATTCCAATGGCCAGCGGGTGCTGTGGATGGGTGCCACCGTATCCAGAAAGTGAAAATGATTCCCAACGATCAATAATGGTCCTTTTTCCGGGATATTTTCTTTTCCATCAACCTCCCAGCGGGTTAACAACGCGGCAACAATATCGATGCTTGTTGCCAGCAGGCCGCGAATAAATCGCCTTCTCGGCCAGGGGTATTTCCGGATATAGGATTGGGTATCATTCTCTGTCATTTGGCGCATCTCCGACAATTCTGAATTTTTTCGCGCCTGCCCCTTTCACATCTTTGTGCATCAGGCAACGCCAAATATTATAACCAATATCTCACCAAAGGTTACGCCTCATTTTTGGAGCCGAATTTTCCCCGCATTGCGGGTGGTAAACAGATGGCAATCGCCCGCATGATCTTATCTCCAGCCAGATTGATCTCTTCTCTGGATGGACGCCTTGGATGTTCCGTTTTTAACGGACCGAACACCTCCCCAACTTTGCAGGTCACCTGCAGTCGTTTCCGGTTTTTCCTGATGGTCCCAAAGATGTCCCATTCGTTATCGCTGTATATCCCAACCGGCAGGATCGGCGCGCCGGTTCGCAGCGCCAGGAATGCTGCTCCGGGCAAGGCTGGCCTGAGCGGTGAAGGATGAACTCGACCTTCCGGGAATATCCCCAGGACGCCATTTTGCGCCAGGACAGCTTCCGAGGCGTGTAAAGCATCCAGATTGGCCGACCCCTGAGCGACATTAAAGGTTCCATAAAGGGCCGGAAAGATTTTGAGCGATAAAGGCACATTCGGCATTTGGAAATCCGCCAGGAATTCCAATGGCCAGGGCGTTGCCAGGATCAGGACGGCAGCATCCAGAAAATGGAAGTGGTTGATCACCACGATCAGCGGCCCGTCAGCAGGGAAATTCTCCTTACCAACAATGGTAAAACGCGTCAGAAGGTGAGTGAAGAAACCAATCCCGCCTTTCAGAATATCCCGACGCAGCCTGAAGCGGGGATAGGGGTATTGTTCTGATAACGGGATTTCCCTTTCAATTCTTTTGGTCATATACATTGATCCGGATTTATTCGATGGATAAGGTTCCGCCATATTCGGAGGGTAACAATGCAGCGATCTCCGTAATGATTCGGGTTTGTGCTTCCTGTAATTCTTCATGACTGGGGCGATGCGTGTTTTCGCTGACTAACGGGCCAAATAACTTCCCGATTCTCATCGTGAACCTCATCCGCCTTTTCTCTCGCCAGGGAATACCAAAGATGTCCCAATCGTCTTCACTGATCAAACCCATCGGCAGGATCGGCGTCCCGGTCCGTAAGGCCAACAATGCCGCACCGGGCTGTGCGGGACGCAATGTTCCGGCTTGAGGTATTCCCTCCGGAAAGATTCCCAAAATGCCACCTTGATTCAAGAGCCGTTCACCGGCTTTCAAAAATTCATAATTCGGTTTATTAGGTGAAATTCGATAAGGGGCATATAAATCAGGAATGATTCGCGCAATTTTCGGTGTATTGGGCATTTCGGCATCACCCAGAAATTCCGGGGGCCAGGGTAAGACGCCAATCACAATTACCGGGTCAACAATATGGAAGTGGTTGCAAACCACCAGAAGGGGTCCCTGAGCAGGGATGTTTTCGCGTCCAATAATGCAGGGTTTTGTCACAACCGGCATGATCAGGTCAACCAGACCCTTGGCAATTTCCCTGATGATTCGCCTGCGAGGATGGCGATCTAACAAGTCAGTCATGCTGGCCATTCCTTTAATCCAACAATAAGGACTCCAAATCCACCGTACTTTCTAATATGATATCAGCACCTGCCCGCCCCAACTCTTTTTGCTGACCAAAGCCGCAGAGCACTGCTGCCGTTTGAGCACCCGCCAGGCGCCCGGCCTGGATATCGACAATCGTATCCCCAACCATCAAACAGTCTTCCGGGTTTAGGCCCAAAGCCTCAGCCGCATAAACCACAGGCTCTGGAAAGGGTTTGGTATGTTCACAGGTATATCCAGTCACGACGATATCGAAATATCGGGCCAGATCGAACAACTCCAGAAAGAACAAGGTGGTTTCCTCATCCCTGGCGCTGACCACGGCCATCGGGAAATGACCGACCAGCCGATCCAGCATTTCTTTGATCCCTGAAATGATCCAGAACCTGTCCTGCGACTTCTTCCTTGCACAACTCTTTCGAAAGAGGTTATTTGTCAATTTAAAAAGTTGCTTATCGATACCCAGTCTGTCAGCCAGGCTGTAAAGAAAATTGGCTGGCGTTTCAATCGACATCACCGCCCACCGTGCAAATCGATGCGGGTCATGGTCGACAAACATCCAGCTAAATGGTTTTAAGAACCTTGCGAACCGATCCACCCAATGATCGTCTGTATCGCTCAGGGTACCATCCACATCAAAAAGCAGACCCTTGACACGTGACAGGTCAATCTTACCTGAGACGATATGAGCCTCTTTCATTGAAGTTCGGTCAGGATCGATTGAACTAGCGATGGATCCGGTGCCATCAACCACAATGTGCGGGTCCCGTCCTGCAAAAAGACGATCGTGCCATCAGGTCCAGTCCAGGTGGAAAGACCACCGATCCCTTCGCTGGCAGCCTGCCAGCGGAGATCTGCATAACTTGTAAAAGCGCTGGCGAACTCATCCGCATCAGATTGTGTATCCCAAACGGTATCCAGTACAAAGACGACCTGATCCGTATCCTCGTTAAGATAAAATGCGTATGCATCTCCGCCCCACCCTTCCGCAGCAGTACTGGCAAAAGATTCAGAAAGCTGCCAGGCTTCATCAAAGGATTTATTGAGGATCAGGAAGGTATACCATTCTCCCATTACATTCTGGTCGTAAAGCGACCAGCTTGATCCTAAAAGGTCTGTCAGGTCCGGCAATGAGACGGTTATAGGCGTATCGGCCGGATAACGGTCAGGGTGCAGGATCTGCTCGGTCGAGACCGGCAAATCGTTGTAGGCCTGGTCCACACCTGTATAGCCACCATCGTTGTAGAGCAGTTGGACGAAGACCTGCCCTTTTTCATAAGGGAAGTAGAGATCTGCCGACATATAGGGTGGCGCAGAATCCAACACAGGCAATTCGTAATTATCATAGGCCTGCATCAAGTCTTCATAATCCTGTTGGGATGCAAAACTCTGGAACCAGAGGAGTTCGGTCAATGAAGCATCCCCTTCAACCAATGCCTGGATTGCAGCACAGCGTTCCAGAATCAGCTTTGCAGGATTCTTCACTCATCTCCAGCTTGTCATCAAACCCATAGACCTGGTCCTGCAGAACATGGGTGAATTCATGGGCATAGGTCAGTTTTTCCGACCCGCCAAACCCACTCCCCTGCACGACATACATGGTTTTAATTTCATCATCATAAAACCCGGCGATCTGCTCGCTGTAGAGGTCCGTATAAAGCTGTTTCAGGTCAAAGCCAACAGGTAATAAACCGAGTGTGGAAAGTTCGATGACATCTTTACGTGCATCTTCATCCGTGTAATCGGCAAAGAAATCATCCTTCACGATTTGTTCAAGTTCAGTCTCAGAGATCAATTCACGACTGAACGGTTCCGACGCATTCAACTC
The DNA here is from genome assembly GCA_963741015.1 of uncultured Chloroflexia bacterium. Lineage (GTDB taxonomy): Bacteria > Chloroflexota > Anaerolineae > Anaerolineales > Anaerolineaceae > Brevifilum. Next base: position 76,313 of record CAVUGP010000010.1, read on the forward strand.
GCGGATTTGGCTGACCTGGGATTCGATCTGCAATACCGAATTCATCAATTCCGGCGGGAAGTTGCTCTCAGCGGTGGGCGCTTCAGTTTCTTCACCTGAAACAGTGGTTTCCGTAACCGGGACTTCCGTTTCCGTGACAGTGACGGATGTTGTGGTTGATGTTGCCGAACGACTGAAAGGCCAGATCAGGGAAATCCCGATCCCACTGACGGCAACCAGTACCAGGCAAACCACCACAATGACCAACAGTACACCACAAGTTAGAAGGATATATTTTGTTTTTTTGGATTTCATCATATTGCCTTTTTTTGTTTCAAAGTTTACTTGTTTAAATTCTACTCAAAGGAGGGGCAATGTAAAGCCGGATAAAAAAAGAAACCCCTCAGGGTCTCGGAACAAGTAAAGAAACTTGAGTTTTTTCTAGAGGTCTAAAATGTATCCAACGCCGCGCACCGTCCGGATCAGGCGGGGATGACGGGGGTCATCTTCAATTGCCTGGCGCAGCCAACTGATATGAACATCCAAAGTACGGGTATCACCTGTATAATTGGTCTCCCAAACGGATTTAAACAGTGGGTCCCGTTCGACAACCTTACCTTTATTCTTGATCAATAACTGCATAATGTTTACCAGGCGGGGAGTGAGTTTGGTCTGCTGTCCCTTACAAGTGACGAGTTGAGTTTGAACGTTAAGTTCGATTGGTCCGGCTTTCAGAATATATTTATCGTCTGTAGGCTGATAGGCTTTTATCCGGTTGATCAGTTTTTGAACGGTAAACGGAAGTCTCAAAACCAGGTTGGCATCAATGTCTTCCGGGACAGAGACAGTATTCTCGACAATCAGGATGATGGGCAATTCTTCATTGGTTTTTCGAAAGGATTGGCAAATACGTACACCGCTGGTCCGAAGAGAAGCTGCATCAATGATGACAACATGAGGATCAATTTCTTCAATGGTTTCCAGGCCGGCATTACCATTGGTGGCTAATGAAACTTCAAAACCTTTATCTTGAAGTTCCTCGGAGAATGAGGAATGATCGCCTCTTTTTCCCTCAATTAATAAGATAACCAATGAATTACCTAGCTTCAATATGACTTCCTCTTCCATACACCCGATGTTGTTATTAACCGACGTTCAACCAAAAAGTTACTCTCCGGAGAAAGAGATGAAATTACAACACCTCTTCTTCGAGGAAAAGAACGGAGCTTCTTCAATCCGGATAAATCCAACCCATGACTCCGGAACGTTTATTATACAGTGAAGTTATCAATGAGTATCGAACTAAGGTATTGAAAACACTAATTATCACTTTTCTCGATTATACACGAAAACCTTAAAAAACCGTAATAGCTTTTCTTCTCAATCGGTTGCACCCTGTTACCCGGCGTGTTAGAATCAAAACAGCCAATCAAATTCAGGAGAACATTATGTCTCGAATGATCGAGGTCGAAATCGACAGCGTTCGTGTCAGCCTGACCAACCAGCAACGAATCGTGATCCTAAAAGAAAAAGACCAGGAACGTTATCTGCCAATCTGGATCGGTCTCTATGAGGCCGAAGCCATTACGATCGCTCTGCAGGAGATCCAGGTTGCCAGGCCGCAAACTCACGACCTGTTGAAGACCCTGATCCATTCACTCAATGCCCGTTTGATCCAGGTGGAAGTCACTTCTTTATCCGATGATGTCTTCTATGGCAACCTCATTTTGGAGGTGGAGGGTGTTCGCAAACAAGTGGATTGCAGGCCGTCTGACGCGCTTGCCCTGGCCGCCCGCTCGCAGGTCCCTGTTTTAGTCTCCGAAGATGTGATGCGTCAGGCAGGGATCATCCCTGAAGAAGATATCTCTGAAGGAGATTTGGAACAGTCTCTCAATGGAGAAATTTCAGACCTGGAACAGCAGGACCTGGATGTATTTGAGAATTTTCTCGAGAATTTCGAGATTGATGATCTGGATGGTGACATGGATGATGATCTGGATGAGGATATGGACGATGAAACGGATGAACCCGGGGATGAAGATTGAATAAATACAAACGAAGTAAGGTTATAATAACCGGGAGGTTTCAGTTGAAACTGGATCCCGGTTTTTTATACAATAGATGTATCCATTATTACGCCTAATTGCCAGATGAATTTGAGACTTATCCATGAGTGATGATTTCAACCTCAACGACGATAGCCTGTCCGAAGCCCTGACCCTTCCCAGCAACCGGGAGGCAGAGGAAGCCCTGGTTGGCGCAGTATTGATCAATTCTGAGGTGTATTTGGATGTCGCTCAATTCCTGAATGCTGAGGATTTCTTCATTGTTCGCAACCAGTGGATCTGGGAGGCATTCCAACATCTCAGCGAAACCCGCCAGCCCATTGACCTGGTCACGTTGACCGAAACCCTCGCAAACCGCGGACAATTGGACGAGGTCGGCGGCCAGGCATACCTTATTTCTCTGGTCAATCGCGCACCAAACGCATTCCATGCAGAATCCTATGGCCGGATCATCGAACAGAACGCCATCCGTCGCAGGATGCTTGAAGCAGCCAACGAGATCGCTCGTCTGGCCTACCATCAGGACCAGTCCATCGACACCGTTGTGGACGAGGCTGAAAAGGCCATCTTCAACGTCAGTGAACGGCGGATCAAACGCGACCTGGTCCCGATCAAGGAAGTTGTAAGGGATTATTACGACCGGATCGACGAACTGGCCAGCCGGCCGGACGATATTTACGGCGTCCCCACCGGCCTGATCGATATTGACAACCTGCTGGGCGGCTTGCAGAAATCCGACCTGTTGATCATCGCCGGCCGGCCCGGCATGGGTAAAACCGGTTTCCTGCTGGGAACAATGCGAAATGCGGCGCTGATCCACAAGAAACATGTTGCAATGTTCTCGATGGAGATGTCCAACGAGCAGCTCCTGCAGCGCATGATCGCCATGGATACCCGCATCGATACCCAGCGGCTCCGTACCGGCCGTTTGAACGACAACGAATGGGACATCTTCTTTCAATCGCTTGAATCCTATGACCGGGCGATGATCTTCCTCGATGACACCCCCGCCATCACCCCCCTCGCCCTGCGCACCAAGTGCCGCCGGCTTCACCTGGAATACGGCCTGGACCTGATCATTGTGGACTATCTCCAGTTAATGACGGGTGATAGCCGCACGGACAACCGGGTTCAGGAAGTTTCCAATATCTCTCGGAACCTGAAAGTACTCGCCCGGGAACTTAACGTTCCGGTTTTGGCCGCTGCGCAGCTTTCCCGCGCGGTGGAACATCGTCCGGATAAACGTCCCCAACTTTCCGACCTGCGCGAATCCGGTTCTTTGGAACAGGATGCCGATATCGTGATGTTCATCCACCGCGATCCCCTCAGTGAAAATGAGGAAGAACGAAATAAGGCGGAAATGATCGTCGCCAAGCACCGCAACGGCCCCACCCACAGCGGGATCGGTCTGGTATTCATTAACGAACTGGCGAAATTTGAAAATGCAGCCAGGGGACCGCAGATGGACCGCTGACAGGCAGGCGAACTGTGAACCCCGAAGAACCCAAACCGTTTGGTGGATTTCAGGAAAGTGACCTGGATCCGGTCAGGCTGCCCCAGGCTTTCTTCTCCGACCTTCTATTACGAATTTCCGATCTCCGTGAACTTCAAATATTACTGTACATGTTCTGGCACCTTGAACAGGATCATGAAAAATTCCACTATTTCCGGATGCAAGACCTCGCCAGCGACCCAACTTTGGTAAAGATGGTCGGCGGTGAGGAAATATTGGATGAGTCTCTGAAAGGTTTACTGAATCTGGGTGCAGTGATCAAAGCTGACCTCCCCTGGATGGACGAAACCTACTATTTCATCAACGGACCCCAGGGACGGGCCGCTGTCCAGGCGATTGAAGCAGGAACCTGGCAGGAGACCGGAAAATCCCGCCAACCGGCACAGTTGAGTCCTGAACCGGCAAACATCTTTAAACTCTACGAAGCTGATATCGGCCCGATCACTCCCATGATCGCAGAGGTCCTCAAAGCGGATGAAGCTGAATATCCGGCGGATTGGATCGAAGAAGCCATCCGGATCGCTGTGACCCGTAATGTCCGGAACTGGAAATATGTCCAGGCGATCTTATCCCGCTGGCAAAAAGAAGGACGTGGTAATGAGCAATCTAGACGAGACAATTCGCAGGATCCGGAAAGATACAAAGAAAGCTGGCTCCGACGTGACTGATCCCCAGGCAAAGGATGGACCGATCCGCCAGGTGCAATTGCCCGGCGATCCGAACTGCCCGATCTGCGGGGGGATTGGCTGGCTGCGCCAGGACCTGCCCATTGACCATCCGGATTTCGGAAAGATCGTCCCTTGCTCCTGCCGGACCGAGGAGATCACCAAATCAGCTCGGGCAAGGCTGTTCAAGATGAGCAGCCTGGATGCCCTCAAAGATCTAAAGTTCGATAATTTTGAAAAACGCGGCCGGGTTGGCATGGGTCAGCTCCAGGCCGATTCCCTTGAAAATGCCTACAATCAGGCCAGGAATTTTGCCGAAAACCAGGAAGGCTGGCTGCTCTTAATGGGCCGCTACGGCTGTGGCAAGACCCATCTGGCAGCTGCCATCGCCAATTACGCCATTGATGCCGGCGTCTCCACCCTTTTCCTCACGGTGCCTGACCTGTTGGATTGGCTGCGGTATGCCTATTCGGGAACTGCGATGAGTTTTGAGGACCGGTTTGAAGAAATCCGTGAAATACCCTTATTGATCCTGGATGATTTCGGAACCCAGAACGCCACACCCTGGGCGCAGGAAAAGATCTTCCAGATCATGAACCATCGCTATGTGAACCAGCTTCCCACAGTGATCACCAGCAATATGCTGATCAATGATTTTGAAGGCCGGATCCGGTCCCGTATGCAGGACCCCGACCTGGTGACCGTGGTGAAGATCCTGGCGCCGGACTACCGCAACCCAACCGATGATACCGGACACCCGGAGCTTTCCACCCTGGCCTTACACAGTAAACAGACTTTCGGTAATTTCAGCCTGCGGCAAAACGAGAAGATCACTGCAGAGAACCTCCGCGCTCTGAAGAACGCCTTCGAAGCCGCCCGGGACTTCGCCGAACATCCCCGGGGATGGCTCCTGCTCACCGGGCCGTATGGCTCAGGCAAGACGCATCTTGCAGCCGCAATCGGCAATTACCAGGCTGCCATGGGTTTCCCACCATTAATGGTAGGTGTCCCGGATTTGCTCGATCACCTGCGGGCAACCTTTAGTCCGAACAGCACAGTTTCACTCGACCGGCGGTTCGAAGAAGTCCGTACTTCCCGCTTGTTGATCCTGGATGACCTGGGGACGCAATCGGCCACCCCTTGGGCACGCGAGAAGGTCTACCAGCTGTTCAATTACCGCTATAATGCCGAACTGCCGACCGTCATCACGACCGCCAGCACACCGGATGAACTCGACCCAAGGCTTTACAGCCGGATGCAGGATGAACGGATCTGTAAAAATGTGATCCTGTCTGTCCCTGCGTTCCGAGGGCGTCCATAAAGAACTTTTACCACCCGGAAATCTTAAGTTAAAACAACACCACCCGGCTTTCGCCGGGTGGTGCCGTTCAATAGAAAAGGAGAAGAAGATGAGCTTGCTTATCACATCTTGCTAATTGTTATTTTAGTGTTCCTGCGTCTGAATTTTGTAAGAATTCCACCAATTTTGTCAGAATAATATAAGAAATTCAGGATTTCAACCTGGGTTGGGAAAATCCGGCAAAGAGTCTGGCCAGTACCACCCACAGAAAGACGATCACCAAACCGGATAAAATGGTCTGAACGGATAACCCAACGATCACCAGCCAGCCAATGAAAATCACCAGGCTGGCCAACAATCCGGCGATCAAACCGGCTTGTAAAGGGTTGGGTCTGCCGATCAATCCGGCCAGGAAGCCACCGGCGATTGGGGCGATCAGCAAGGGGACCATGCCTACCACCAAATTATTGCCATCGGCGATCAGGTTCGGGAAAAAGCTGTTAATGATCAACCAAATTGACAGGGTGAAAGCCAGGATGACCAACCCGCCGCCGATACCCCCCAGAATGACTTTTCTATCCATCATAAATCCTTTCTCTATTCCTTAATTATATCAACCCTTAATTATCGGTGCTTTTTCATATTCTTTGTGAACCCGCCCACAACCAGGCTGATAAACATGATCAGGCCGCCCAACCCGGCAGTCGCAATATAAGCGGAGGAAATCCCACTGACTGCGATCAAGGGCTGGACGACGATCGGTGAGAGGAATTGACCCAGAAAATTTAAAGTCAACCGGGATCCAAGCACCCGTCCCCGCAGCGGTTCAGGAGTCAGGTCCGCCAGCCAGGACACCATGTTTGGCGTGTTCAATCCCAATCCAAATCCTGCAATCAGGATACCCGTGATAATGACCCAGGGAACCTGATAAATGCCGGCCATCAGATAACCAATTGCAGTTAACCCGAAGGTGAGGCTGACAATTTTTTGGTAGGAGAATATCTTTTTCACCCAACCATAAGCAAAACCTGACAAACTCATCGATAAACTGATTGAAGCTACAAATACCGATATGATCAGTGAAGATGAGATATTTAATTCTCGAAGATAGAACGGGAGTTGGACTGGGGTGATAAAGAACACAATCTGCCCTAAGAACGTGAGGCCGAAGATCACGACCAGCGGGAGCGTTGGTATGGTGCTCAGCCAATTGCTTTTTTGATCAGCGTTTTCCTTATGGACCATGACCCTGACCGGTTCGTAAATGAATATGAATGCCAGCGGTAGATAAAGAAATGCGACGCTATAGGTCAGAAACGTAAAATTCCATCCAATATCCGTCAGGACACCACCCAGCAATGGAAATACAACGCCGCTCATTGCCATAACGCCGGTCTGCAAACCCAGGAACTTAGCGCGTTCCTGAGATTCAAAATAATCCGAGATCAAAGCTGTGGTATCTGTATAGATGATTGCAGCACCGACACCGAGAAATGCCCTGCTGGCTAAAAGGCCCCAGATTGACTGAATAAAAAATCCAGCGGTGCCAGATAGACCATAAAGGATGGTGCCCAGGATCAAAATACGTTTCCTGCCTTCACGATCGATCAGGATACCGGCGACTGGCGCCGAAAGGACGATAAAAAGCGCAGGTGTGGTCTGCAGCAGACGTACCAAAAACCCAATATTGGGCACCGTTGAGAAATGGTCCCTGATGGCTGGCAGCGTTGCGCTGACGCTTGCACCGGACATGACAACCAGCGAACTGAGCAGCAGCAGTGCCAGCCTCGTCATCACTCCTGCGGTTATATTTCGTTGAGGGCTGTGGTTTGAAAAATTATTCATATACCTTTTCAGTTTTTAACAATAATCCGGCCAAACCGGTAACGATAACGATGAATGCACTCAAGATATAAGCAAAACTCAAGTTTTGGTTTTTCAAGATAGGCGTGAAGATCAAAGAGGTTGCAAAATTCCCCAGGAACATCATGGTCACATAGATCCCGTTTGCCCTGCCGCGCACCAACGGCTGGACTTCACGGGAAAGCCAGTTCGTCAGGTTGGAGGGTATCAAACCCATCGCAAAACCTAATAGTAATTCGCCCAGGATCACCAGCGGCCAGGATTTCGCCAAACCAATGGAAAGAAAGCCGGTTCCGGAAAGGATGAATAAAAGCATATTCAATTTTTTATACGTGAACTTCCGGCTAATGCCCCCATACAACAACCCACCGATGAATGAAAACACCCCTGAAGCCGCACCCAGTAAACCGACTTCGGTCCCTCCTATACCTAACAATGAAAAGAGGTAAAGCGCAATGTAGATGGGGATTGTGACAAAAGCAAATTGATTTATGGCGATAGCTGCGAAAATATAATAGATTGCCGGTTTCATTTTTAGCTTCGTTTCAAGCGCTTCATCCTCATGTTCGGCGATCTCCTCAGGTTCATGGATGAATATGATCGTCAAAGGAAAAAGAATGAGCAGAGGCAAATAGGACAGGAAAGAATAATGCCAGTTCAGATCTGAAAGAAATCCTCCCAAAGAGAGGAATACCACGCCCGTCAGCCCTGTGAAGGCTGAGAGATCACCCATGAACTTTGACCGTTCATCTCCATTGAAATAATCGGCAGCCAATGCATTTGTAGCGGTCATCGAACCGGCGATGCTTAACCCAACCAGGGCCCGCGTTATAAGGATCGCCCCAATCGAATGTAATAGATAACCTGCGCTGCCGCTTAAGGCATTCAAAAGAAGTGATATTACCAGTACAGGTTTACGGCCGAAGCGATCGGTAAAAAATCCAACAATCGGACCGCCGATCACAACAAAAAGCGCCGGGAGGGTCATGATCATCGAAACCCAAAAAACTGAACCGGGGACGTCGTGAAATTCAGCCTGCATCGCCGGAATACCCGGAGAGAGACTGGACCCTGCCATAAGAGCCAGGTTCGCCCCTAGCAATAAGATCAACCTGGTGATGGGTCTCACCGAGGGTTTGTTTTGATCAACCATCAAATTTGCTCCAAGCCACGTAAATAAATAACGACATCTTCAAATTCGTGAAAAGAACTTACACTTCCATCCCGGTTTGTTGTGAAAGATACCAGGAAATGGTGACAACAACGATCGCAGTGCCGATCCATTGAAGGAGGGATTCAGGCCGCTCTCCCAAAATGACCCATCCCAGGAAGATCGCCGCAACGAGCCGGACCGCCAGCATGCTGCTCACCAGCGGCGCACCCAACTTCCTAAGTGTGGTGATGTTCCCAACTTTCAGTCCAATCTCCATGCCAAAAGCGACAAATGCCAAAGCCAGCCCTGACTTCCAGTCAAGGCTCCCGAATGCCTGCCAGTTTTCACCGACACCAAGGCTCAATCCGGTCATCAAAACGGCCATCGTTCCGACTTGTGAAATATAGACTACCTCAAATGGCAGCCCGATCTGCTGGCCATGCTTAACGATGACCATATAGGCTGCAATACCGAATGTGCCGATCAAAGCCAGAACCAGGCCAAGGCCATCCGTCGTTGTCAATAATCCAGCCAGGGGCTGGTTATTGATCCCGCCAAAAATGATCAACCCTCCCCCGATCAGGGATAAGGTGATTGCAGGGATGGTGAACTTCGGCAGCTTGCTGTGATTGACCAACCGGTCAAACAGAACGACCATGAACGGTGCCAATAAATTGATCAATTGAACGATATATGTTGTGGTGAAACGGTTGGCGAAGGTCAGGGAAATCGTCCGAAAAACAACGATAGCCACCATGATCCACAATGTTTTTGATCGGAGATCACTTTTCCTGATTTTCGGGATCATCCACCAGGCCATTACGGAAAAGGCCAGCAAATCGGCAATTCCCATCAGGCCCAGGCTGGGAAGGCCGGCAACCGTTTGTAAATATCGCACTGGAACCATGCTTGCGCCGATCAATGATTGAACGGCCACAGACAAGATCAACCAACCCATGAGGGTACCGGCTGGTTTTATTTTATCTGACATTACTTAATTGTATCCGCACTTGGAGTTTGGTTAGGGCTCCGCTGCAGCAGCGCAATTGCGACGATCACCAATATGCCGCCGATCCACTGTGAGATGGTCAGGATGTCGCCGAGGAAAATGGTTGAAATCAAAACGGCGACTACCGGCTGTAAGGTTACAATGATCGAGCTGCGGGCTGCGCCAAGCAGTTGAATGCCAATGTTCATGGACAGAATGGGGATCAACGTGCCAAAGATGCCTAACGAGATCAATAGAATCCATCCATCAACTGTGTCCGGTGCATTGAAACCGTAAATGAAGATCATCAGCAATCCCATCACCATCGCACCGGTGTTAACCCAGGTGGTCCCTAATTGGCGTTCCGGGACCTTTCTAAATACCGCCTCGCTGAGCAGCATATAGATTGCAATCGTCACCCCGTTCAGGAGGGAGAGCAGAATACCGATCAGGTCAAATTCCAAAGGCTGTCCAAGCCGGAAGACGGTCAGAGCCAGGCCGATCAACGTCATTGGCAGCCCCAGCCACCAGAGGTGTGGAACGGGTTTCTTTATGATGATTGAATAAATCACCACCAGTGAGGGGTAGATATAAACCAGGATGGCATAGATGGAAGAAGGCAGCCTGCCCAGCGCTGTCAGCGCCAACAGGCTTGCCAGCGAGTAAATTGCGCCAAGGCCCAGCAGCCACCAGGGATGGCTGGGAACTAGACCCGATTTCTTCTTTCGCGATAGGGTGATCACCCACATTAACGGCGCCGCGATTAAGAACCGCCAGACGGCGACATGGCCAGGCGTCATATCCGTACGAAGGGGTAATAATTTCATCAGGATGGTGCCGACGCCCAATCCTATTGCAGAAATGGCCATCAGCAGGAAACCAAGTTGTTGTTTGCGCATTGTCATCTCCAATAAAAAGTCAGCGTTCATTATACTGGTTTCTTCTCCGGGAAACATTTCCCGAATATTGACCCGGTCTCTATGGTGATATTCTTGACATATTCTGACTATTTGAGTAAAATATATATGAATTAACCCCTACCCCCATGGGGGGGGGATAAAGGAATAAAAGATGGAACACGATCACAGCAGTGATATCCAACGTCTCAAGACCATTGAAGGTCATATTCGCGGGATCCAGAGGATGCTGGAGGAGGATCAATATTGTATTGACATCATCCGCCAGATCCAGGCCGTTCAGGCCGCGCTCAATAAGGTCAGCGCCAGGATCCTGGATGGCCACCTGAATTCATGCGTTCTTGGCGCTATTCAGGGCAATGACCCGGCGGAGCGTCAGCGAGTCATGCATGAGATCACTGAAGTGTTCGATACTGCCAATAAGAGTTGATTTGAGACTTAAACATAATTTATACCAATAGGAGTTTAATATGAATACCATTACCTTTTCCGTCCCTTCAATCCATTGCAATCATTGCACACACACCATCGCCATGGAACTCTCTGATTTGGAAGGTGTTTCCAAAGTGGATGCCGACCTGGATTCTAAAATGGTGACCGTCCAATATGATGCCCCGGCAACCGAACAGGAACTCAGGGACGTTCTGGCGGAAATCAACTATCCCGCCGCTAATTAAAGTTAATATGTCCGCTAAAAAAAACCTCACCCTCCCCATCTTGGGGATGACCTGTGCGAATTGTGTCGCCACGGTCGAACGGAACCTCAAGAAAGTGGATGGTGTTGAAACTGCCAATGTCAACCTTTCATCCGAACGGGCTGCCGTTACTTACGACCCCGATAAAGCAACGCTGGATGATCTGATCGACCGCGTCCATCGGGCCGGTTATGACGTTGCCATGGGACAGGCGTCCCTTGGGATCAGGAATCTTTCCGATGCTGCTGATGTGAAGCGATTGGAAAAAGTGGTCAACGGCATTGAAGGCGTGATTGAAGCCTCCGCTAACCTGGCGACCGAAAAGGTCTCGGTAAAATATGTCCCGACGATCGTCAGTCAAAACGAGATCCGCAGGGCATTGCGATCCTCAGGTTTCGATGTCATTGAAGACGATTCCAACCTGGAAGATGCCGAAGCTAACGCCCGCCAGAAAGAGATCAACCAGCAGCGCAGGCTCCTGACCATCGGCTTGATCTTCAGCATCCCGCTGTTCATCCTCTCCATGGGACGGGATATGGGGTTCCTCCCGGCAGCCATTGCCAACCTGCCCTGGTTGAACTACCTGCTTTGGGCCCTTGCGACTCCCGTTCAGTTCTATGTTGGCTGGCAGTATTACGTCAACGGTTTCAAATCCATCCGCAGCGGTTCCGCCAATATGGACGTTTTGGTTGCCCTCGGCTCATCCGCTGCCTATTTCTATTCCATCCCGATCACGTTGGGATTGATCCCCGGTCATACGTACTTTGAAACATCCGCCACGATCATCACCCTGGTAAAGCTGGGCAAGTTCTTTGAAGCCAGAGCAAAAGGCGGCGCCAGTGATGCCATCCGTAAACTGATGGACCTAAGGCCGCGTAAAGCCTTTATCGTTCGAGACGGTGTAGAAGTGGAAGTTAATGTTGACCAGGTGGATGTCGGTGACCTCGTCCTGGTACACCCCGGAGAGAAAATCCCGGTGGATGGGGTTGTGGTGGATGGCCGCTCCAGTGTGGATGAATCCATGCTGACGGGCGAATCACTGCCGGTCGAGAAACAGCCCGGTGACGAGGTGATCGGGGGCACGATCAACAAACTCGGTTTGTTGAAGTTCGAAGCCACTCGGATCGGTAAGGAAACAGCCCTGGCGCAGATCATTAAACTGGTCGAGGAAGCACAGGCCAGCAAAGCTCCCATCCAAAACCTGGCAGACAAGATCTCGGCGATCTTTGTCCCGGCTGTGATCGGGATTGCCGCAATCACCTTCCTGATCTGGTATTTTGTGATCCCACTTGGTCCCGATTCCAACGTCAGCCTGTTCACCCGAGCGCTGATTAACACCGTAGCGGTATTGGTGATCGCCTGCCCGTGTGCCATGGGATTGGCGACGCCGACCGCCGTGATGGTTGGCACCGGTAAAGGCGCGGAATTAGGTATTCTTATCAAAAAGAGCGAGAGCCTTGAAAGAGCCGGACAGATCACAACCGTGGTTTTGGATAAAACGGGCACGATCACCCGAGGACAGCCCGCCGTCACCAAAATCGTAGTTAACCAGTTCCCGGGTAGTGAAAATGAATTGCTCCGGCTGGCTGCTTCAGCCGAAAAAGGCAGCGAACATCCTCTGGGTGAGGCTCTGACGGCAGAGGCAAATGCAAGGTCGCTTTCACTCAGCGAGCCTCTGGGTTTCAAAGCGGTTGCCGGACATGGAGTCCAGGCTGAAGTGGACGGTCATCAGGTGCTGGTCGGTAACCGGCGATTGATGGACGAACGACAGATTGATACATCGTCGGTGAATGAAGCTATCGAACACCTGGAAAAATCCGCAAATACCGTAATCCTGGTTGCTGTTGATGGTGCTCTGGCCGGTGTGATCGGCGTGGCGGACACGGTTAAAGAAGGCTCATTGGAAGCCATTGCCTCCCTGCATGAAATGGGCCTCAAGGTCGCCATGGTCACCGGGGATAACCTGCGGACCGCCCAGGCGATTGCCGAACAGGTCGGTGTGGACCAGGTCATGGCGGAAGTCCTGCCCGGTGAAAAAGCTTCAAAGATCAAAGACCTGCAAGCGCAGGGTGAGGTCGTCGCCATGGTCGGTGATGGGATCAATGATGCTCCGGCGCTGGCTCAGGCGGACATCGGGATTGCCATCGGCACTGGCACTGACGTTGCTATGGCCTCCGCACCGGTTGTCCTGATCAGCGGCGATTTACGCGGTGTTCCCAAAGCAATTGCGCTTTCACGCCGCACCTTGAAGACGATCAAACAGAACCTTTTCTGGGCGTTCATTTATAACGTGATCCTGATCCCTTCGGCGGCCATTGGCATCCTGAACCCAATGCTGGCCGCGGGTGCAATGTCTTTCAGCAGCGTCTTCGTCGTGACCAACAGTTTACGGTTACGGCGTTTTAAATAATTTACAAATAGGAAAGAAGAAAAAAGAAAGGTGATGCTATGCAGAAAAAGAAGAAACGAAATCTGTTACCAATCATCTTGTTTGCAGTGGTGATCGGCCTGAGCATTATTGGTATTCTTATTGCTCAAAACCTACGTCAGGCCAGTATTGAAACCCCGACTTTAGCTGCAAGCCAGGATGATGTTCCCCGGGTAACAGCGCAGGAAGCCTATCAGGCACAGTCCAATCACGAAGCCGTGATCGTCGATACCCGCAGCGAGACCCAATACCAGCAGGAACATGTGACCGGGTCGATCAACATTCCGCTCGACCAATTGGAAAACCGGATGAGTGAGCTTGATCCAAGTATCTGGTATATCACTTACTGCACCTGACCGGCTGAAAATACGAGCGCCCGTGTGGCGTTCATCCTTCTGGAAAACGGTTTCAACCGCGTCAATCCGATTTTAGGTGGATTGGATGCCTGGATCCAGGCTGGTTATCCGGTTGAACCCTAACAATCCAAGTGCGTTAAACAAAAAAACCCCTTCCATGTGATTCATGTGGAAGGGGTTTTGATTATCTAAGTTGTGGATCAGGGTTTAGGACCGTTACCGGGTTTGCCATCTTCATTCTTTCCCTCTTGCCCGGGAGGTGATCCCGGCTGACCCGTTTCCTTATCCTTATCTTCCAAGCCCGGCGGGGAATTCAAAGGTTTTCCTTTTTGTTCAGTATAGTCCGCCTGGTTTTGGATCAGGTCATTCTCGCCTTGATTCGTGATTTGGTCCTGATGCTGATTGCGGTCCTGGTTCTTTTTCAAAGTCTCATCCCCTTGCCCATTGCCATTTCCGATCATACCCAGGCCCTGCCAAATTTGACCCCAACCCAAACCTTGGTCAAGTCGCTGTGAGATAAGGGTGGGCAAATCGACACCACCATCACTATGTTGTGCTGTGAATAAAGCCAGAGCAATCTCGCCAACGCCCAGGTTGTCATTGCAGAAATAACCAAGCAGTGTCTCATAGGGCACATCAAAACGGCTTGCCAGCCCGGCTAACACCGGGTGAACCCGGGAACCACTGCACACCGGATTATCAAGATTAGGTGTTTCGGTGGGTGTAACCGTGGGTACTGAAGTCTCACTCGGGACAATCGTGGCGGGAGGTGTTTCGGTAGGAGTTTCTCTTTCAGGCGGGACGGTCGTCTCCGTCGGTACCGACGTCTCGGTTGGAGGTTTCGTTTCCGTGGGCACAGCAGTCTCCGTAGGCGTCTCGGTATCCACCGGATACCCGGGCTCCTCCTGGGCATGCACCGTTCCAACCCATGCAAGTGTTAATAATAAAACACTGGCAAAAATAATGATCCATCGTTTCTTCATACCTGCCTCCATAACAATAAGACTAAAAAATCCCCTAAAAAAATTTTCTAAATCAGCCATTTACGATTACCGATAAACCCGCTGCCGGATCGAAAAAAATAAAATACCAGTAAGATGGCATCGTTAAATACCGGACAAGCCGGCAGCGGTCATATACTGATATTACTATGAGTGAGTTTCAAGCAGGTTTAACCTATGAGAATTATCCCCATCTATATTTTTTCTTCAAATAATATAACTGGCTTGGACAGGAATCAATTAAGGGGGTCGACAAACTCTTTAAGACCTTCTTCCCAACCAGGTTGATCGGCATAGATCTCAATGCCATAATAAAGGGCCGCACATTGATTGTACCAATTCGTTTGAGGATCTGAACCAAGCTCTCCCACATCTTCAATGATATGATCCAGTCTCATGACGTGAACTAAATCCATACCCGAATGCATCGCAGCAATGATCTCATCGTTTCGCAGTTCCCACTGCTTTGACCAATATTGGAACAATAAATACTCCCGGGTGATATGTGGGATGTACCTCACCGGATAAAAAATCCCAACCAGGATCAACAAAACACCTGCGCTTATTTTAACAATGAAGGAAAAGTGAAGGTTTAATTTTTCTAGAAAAGTGATCGAGGTTTCAGCCAGGCTAAATCCAATAAAAAAGATATTTGCCGTCATCACCAGGGTCGCACCGATCAGATGCCGGGGGTCAGGATAAGCATTGCGTGTGTATGCGCTGGGTAACATCAGTGAGAAGATCAATAACATACTTATCAACTGAATATCAAGAATAATGATGAAATTCTTCAACCCATACCTTGTTTTCGGTTGATTGCTCGTTTTGTCCGACGTTCTTTTTACCAGAGCCGCCAGGCCACCTGTCAGTAACAGTACGATCACAACCAGGTACTGTGCCTTGAAGAAGCCCATATAATAATCAAACGAATGGATTAAGCTCAACCCTATTGAATCCCATAATGTAGTATTTGCCGTGTTCAGCATATCCACAATTGAAGGCGATAACCACATGATTAATACACTAATCGCTGTTCCAGCCAAAGCAAGAAATGTCAGGATTGTTCGTGTCCATGCTCGAGCAACGGGTTTCAACTGCTGCCGAATGAAATACAGCAGCAATATTCCTAAAGCCATCGCCTGGAAGGCTGCACCGTTCTCAGATAATGCACTATTTAACAGGGCAGCCAGGAAGACCAGAAGGTAATGATGCCATTTTATTTTCTTAACCCACAGCAGCCATCCGGCCAGGAAAATAGTAAAAATGATCGGAGCAAATGAAGGCAGCATCGCCGATCGGAAGTACAGACTTTGATTCACGGTTGGGGCGAGCAGAAGCGTGAAAAATGCCACCACAACAGATATCAAGATGGTTACCATTACGGAGAGCTGACCGTTCAGGTAGCGCACAAGTGATTGGATCAAAAAGAAATTTGCCAGGCAAAAAAGGATGATCGTCGCCAGTGGTATCCAGCCATTCACCTCTGGCGGGAAAAGTGAGATCAGGAAGGAAACCAGGGTCAGGGTGAACCGGTCACCGTGATAGGGCACTTCATGGAAATAGGATTCCACCTGTCCGCCGAAGAAACCATATTTTTCCTCAACACCAGCATAACAATAATCATCCCCAATCAATCGGATAAAAGAACCCATATAAGCGAAGGTTAGTAACCCTGCTACAAAACATAAAATGGCTATGAATATGAGAACGCGAACTGCAGTCCCTTTGAATGAATTTTCTTTTTTTATCATTTTCAAAATTTGCCCCAATTTTAAGTTAATTACCACCTAACAGATGTTCTTATTCTATCAATTATCCTTTCAATAATTGACGCCACCTCAAATCCCATTAAATTCACTTATCTTTTGGATATTGCCTTTCGCGCCAGTTTATCGACCCGCTCATTAATCGGATGCCCGGCATGGCCGCGCACCCAGCGCCACTGCACCAAATGACGCGAAATCTCCTCATCCAGTTTCATCCAGAGGTCCACATTTGCCAGCGCTCCCCCCTTACGCCGCCAGTTACGCCGCTTCCAGCCCGGAAGCCACTCCGTGATCCCCCTTCTAAGGTATTCTGAATCGGTATAGAGCGTTACCTGGCAGGGTTCGGTCAACGCACGCAGCGCTTCCAGGGCTGCGCGCAGTTCCATCCGGTTATTGGTAGTATCCGCCTCCGCACCCGATAACTCCCTTTCGTGGCTGCCGAATCGCAGGATCGCACCCCATCCACCCGGACCGGGATTCCCTCGACAGGAGCCGTCCGTATAAACTGTGACCTTCGGTTTATCACCCATCAGGGATTCATCCCCTCCAGTTCAGTAATGGTTCCATCCAGTTCCTGCAGGATGGGTTTGATCTGGTCGGCATCACTCTGCAGCATCCTGTAGATCGCGTCCTGCAGGACCCACTGCCCGATCCCCCATCCCGCGGATATCGGAACCGGTTTGGCGATATCGATCAATGCCACTGCCCGGGCCCACTGGGGGTATTGCGTTGCAAAGTCAGAAAGCATCGATATCGCTGATTTTCTTACCGGCAGGGAAAAACCACTTTGTACCAACTGGGCCTGCACTTCGGGTGAAAGCAGGTACCGGGCAAATAGCCAGGCTGCCATCTGGTTCTTTGGCGAATCAGCCGTCAGCATCAATCCCGGCCCATCGACCAGCATCGTCTCGCCTGACGGACCTGAGAACCCCATCGCGGTCCATGAATCCTCGCTGCCTTCTGTGGACATCCAATTGGTCTGCTCCGGTATCTGGTCCAGGGTTCCGGCATACATCAGTGCATAACGATTTGCAAAATAATAATACGGTTCCGGACGGCGTCCGATCCAAAAACAACCCAGATCATAGGCTGCTTTGAGATAGCCAAATGCATCCTGTCCGGCTTTCGTATTGAAGATCGGGTTACCGTCAACCGGGAGTTCGCCGTCGAATGCGACAAACCAGGAAGCCATCACTTCCGGGTCGAAATTGATCAGCCAACCGCCGGTCCCGTCGTTCTCTTCATCCTGGTCGGAATTATGATCAAAGACTGCTTCACAGGATTGATTTTGGAATGCAGCCTCATCCTTGGGCGGTGCGCCGAATCCCAGTTCCTGACCCCAAGTCTCGTTATAGAACAAGACCATCCCTTGCGGTGCAACCGGTAGAGCGATGAGCTGCCCTTCTGAAGAGGTGTACTGTGTCAGGAAGACCGGCGGGATATCCGCTTGTGCTTCCAACCCAACACCCCATTCCGGATCATAAAAATAATCAGTCAGATTGACAGAGAAATATTTTCCATCCAGGGCATCCAACAGGTAGGGATAGGTTACGACCAATCCCGGCAGATCGTTGTCAGTAATATCCGCTTCCAACAAATCCAGGACTGCCGAATCCCCACCCGGCGCTTCCGTCTCCACCCAGATATCCCATTCATTGGAAAGCGAAAATTGCATCGCCAGCGATGCCAGAGTATCGGCCATTTCTCCCGTCCATGGATGAACGAAGCGTACAACAATCCCGGCCAGGTCATCCCCATTGACCTGAAGTTGGATCGGCGTTTCCTGGGTTGGCGTTACTCTGGGTGTCGGTGTGATCCTTGTTGTAGTGGTTGCTGACTCGGTCATCGCTTCAGTGACGACGCCAGTTGGTGTTGGACTCGGAGAAGAGCAGGATGACATCACCATGACAATAACAATCGCTGCGACCAGCCAGTGTTGGAAGGACAGCAAATTCCTGGATCGGTTTTTTATTTTCATTGAATGATCACCAGTGGAACAGGAATAAAAATCAGGAAGAATACAATTAATGCCAGCACACCCAGCCATTTCCGTTTTTGGTCGATGGGCGTGATCTGATCCAGCGGTTCGGCGTAACGGCGCCCAAACAGGAAGATCAGTCCAGCCCACAACCACCAGCCGTTCCAAAAGAATCCTAAGGCAACCAGGACGATCAGAATAAAGGGGAAAACTCGCCGGGCAGTTTTCTTGCCAAAAAGGACAAACAAGATATGCCCGCCATCCAGTTGGCCGGCCGGGATCAGGTTCATTGCGGTTACAAACAAGCCTGCCCACCCCGCCCAGGCGACCGGATGGATAATCACATCCAAACCACCAAATGGAAACGGTCTGCCGGTGAAGAAGTAGCGCAGCCAATACAGGAACGGACTGAGGTTACCATAGCTGACAGGCTGCGGAAGCAGCTTTCCAAAGGTGAGATACTTTGCCAGTAAATATATCACCGAGTTGCCTTCCATGAAATGGACATACCCATCCGGTAGGTCCGTCTCAATTGGAGCGACGCTGGATAGGCTCAACCCGATGAACAACACCACCAACGCGACGACCAGCCCGATCAGTGGTCCGGCCATTCCAATATCCATCAAATGTTTGCGATTCTTCGGGATCTCTTTCATATTTATGAATGCGCCCATGGTGCCGAACGCTGAAAAGGGAAACGGGATGAAATATGGCAGGGTCACATTCTCACCATGCGCCCGTCCGACAAGGTAATGCCCGAATTCATGCGCCGTCAGAATGCCTAACAGTCCAAGCGCAAAGGGCCATCCTTGCAACAGATAGACGAGGAAATCCTTCAACGGCAGTTGGAACGGTGTAGTCACATCGGTAACAGCAAATTGTGCCCCGGTGAACATCACGCTGAGAATGGTCAAGGCGAAAAGGACGATATTGACCCAGACAGGACCCTGCTTAGGTTTCGGTGGCTGGTTGACGATCAGGATCACCTGTTCCTCGTTTTCCACTCTGAACAGAGGGAGGTAACCCATAGGCTTGATCACTTTCGCCAGTGTATCATAGGCCGATTCGCTGTCCGTAGTTTTTAACTGGCCGACATACCGCCAGTAATAACCCTGCTTTTGGCTGCCGGTAGTGATGCTGCGGATCTCGAAGATCTCTTTCACGAAGGCGGTTACACCGGGCGTGGTATCTTGAAGACTGTCGATCGGTTTTTCATCCATTTTGACATTTACTCTTTGTTTGGCTAATTTGTATCAATAATGTCGGTTAATTAAACCATAAAACCGATTGTATTCCAAACGTCGGCTTAATGGTGAAATTGCTGATATTTCATTGGTTGCCAACATTGAAGCTTCGGTTTGACATCACCAGGGGTGGTAAGTAAAATGTCTCTACATACTTGTCTTATAGTTTTCAGTTTCTCGGAGACTTTGCCTAATGATTCACGTTCAAACCAGGGCTCGCGGGATGATCCTCTTCGTTCTTTCCCTGTTCCTCTTCGTCACCGGGTGTCAGGCTGTTTCGACACCTGAAAATATCGCTGCCACTCAGACTGTATCCCCGGCTCAATCTGAGGACGTTAATACAACCGTCCACCCAGCAGGCCAGACTGAAGCGGTACCCGATTCCGAAGCTGTCACAACCCAAACTGCGGAAACCGAATCCGCCCTTCTCCAACCTACCCCTGCCCCCACCCTGGAAGACTGGCGGGACGCGCCGATCGCGCCCGAGATCAGCGACCATGTGGTGGAAATCTATCAAGAAGGCCAAAAACAGGGGCGTGACCCGGCCAGTTTTTCGGTGATCGGGGATTGCCAGTCGATCCCCTACGTTTTTATGGGTCCCTTCAGCCGGGGCGAACTTGATCCAGATTCCAGCGAGAATTACCTCTGGAACGCAATTAATTACTTTGATTCCTCATTCAAGCGCTGGTCGGTGACCGCCCGGGGTGGTTTCACAGCTGCCTCGATCCTCAATGCGCTCCAGGCTGATCCCAACGAATGCAAACCGGGAGAAACCCCACTGACCTGTGAATTCCGGCTGAACAATCCGGCTTTCGTCCTGATCACATTGGAAACCTGGCTTGATCCGGATACGATAGATCGTTACGAGGTTTACTTGCGGCAGATCATCGAAACCGTCATAGAAAAAGGATCGGTCCCGATCTTGTTGACCAAAGCAGATTCCTCGGAACTGCGGGGTGAAAAACACGTCATCAACCCTGTGATCGTGAACCTTGCTTATGAATATCAGGTGCCGGTGGTCAATTTCTGGCGGGCAGCCCAATACCTCGATAATTATGGGATCGACCCTGAGCGGGAAGGCTTCCACCTCAGCCAGGCCGGTTACAACCTCAAGAACATCCTCGCCCTGCGAGCGCTTTATGCTGTCTGGACTAAGGTTGAAAATGGCGAAAGTCCTTCAGTCCAAAACGACAACCCCACGTCAACACCTACCGAAGAATCAGCAGCGATACTCAACCCTGAAGTCGTGCTCCCGGATTGCGATGGTGGCTGCGTGTTCTTTGGGACGGCCCAATCAGAGGACGGCAGCGTTTCAGCCAAAGGGGTCTACGCCTATGAAGTTGAAACACAAAGTCTTGTTCAGGTACTGCCTGAGGGTTACAACCTGCAGGATGCCAGCCCGGACGGGGACAAGGTGCTGGTGAATTTCGAGAACAACCTGCTAGAAGTCGATCTTAACTCCGGTGAAGTCACACCCATCAGCAGTACGTTCTATGACCTGGGCCAACAGGGCGCGTATTGGAATGCAGACGGGAAAATTATTTATCTGGATTCTGAAAATCCACTTGAGACCGATCAGGGTGAGGCCTTCACGTTATATCCTTCCCGTACCTCGGAGACGCTGTATTTCAACAGTGGCGATTGCAGTTCCAAAGACTTCTGCAACTCACAGAGCGTTTTCACGTCTGACGCCAGCGGTGAGGTCACTGCTCTCGCGGGTGTAAGGCAGCCGGTCTTCTCCCCGGACGGCAGCCGGATGGCTTTCCTTAACCCGGCTGCTGCGACCCAGGAAAATTATTTCCATATCCACTACCTCGTTGAAGAAGAGACGGATATCGGGATCGCCAGCCGGCGGGTGCTGTACCTGCCAGACGAACCCGGCTTCATGGTTTACCCTGAAGTGGAAGCTTATGCCTTCTCGCCGGATAACGACCGTTTACTGCTGCTTTACAACGTATACAGCGAATATTATGAGAAGTCCCTGCGCCTGCAAACCTATCTCTGGGACCTCACGACCGGAATCCTCTACAATTTCGATAAAGTGGACGGCGCCAGCGGCTCGCTCAACCCGCGCTTTGCCTGGTCACCAAATGGCGAGCAAATCCTGTTCTTCCTCACCGATCTGGCGGAGGATGGATCATACCATATCAGTATCTACCAAACCGATCTGCTGACAGGTGAAAAATTAACAGCCGATTGAAGGAGACCTGTTTGTCGAAACCGATTATTTCTATCTGACCAATCTTTTCTGGCGTTAGCACTTTAGCAGTTATTCCTGCTTCAGGGATGCCGAATTCTTTTATAAAATGTGGAGAACTTGTGATGATATTTGCGCGGGAATCCTATTCAGATCATCCTTTCAGGGACCTTGAAGCCCAAAACCAGAATTTCGAAAAACTTCACTTTCAGAACTGTGTTTTCAAACACTGCAGTCTGACCGAATGCGTGTTTGCGAACTGTGAATTCGATAACTGCACTTTCGAAAATTGCGACCTGAGCCTTGCAAAACTACCGCACAGCTTCTTTAAGCAGGTGACCTTTACGGGCTGTCGCCTGATGGGCATTAACTGGTGTGATGCGGATTGGGAAACGAAAAGCCTGCTGACCATCAAACACGTGGACTTCATTAACTGCCTGCTCGATCATTCCATCTTCATCGGACTTAATTTACAGGGGGCTTCATTCAAGGACTGCAAAGCCCGCCATCTGGATTTCGAAGGTGCAAATCTATCAAAGGCGGATTTCCACGGCGCGGACCTTGAAATGAGCCGGTTCGTTGGCTGCGACCTGACCGAAACAAATTTTGTTAACGCCCAAAACTACCAGATCAATGCGGCTGCAAATACGCTTCATAAAACAAAATTCTCACTACCGGAAGCCGTTGCCTTGCTGAACAGCCTGGATATTATTCTGGAGGACTAGAAGAGATCGGGGAAAACCCTGTTCAAAATAATGTTTATCACCTAAAATTAATCCGCGGACAATACATTAGTAAGGGGTTGGGGAATTGAATAGACGGTTTTTAAGTTACCTGTCCATCATCACAATCAGCGTTCTCACAATCACATCAATTTGTTTGATACCTGTAAAAGCAGAAACCGGAGATGACTGGTGGGATAACGCCTGGCCCTACCGGGTCGCCGTCGAAGTCACGGCCACAGGTGAGGTTGGGATCAACCTGGATTTTTCAACATTATTTTCCGATCTTGGTCTGGTCGGAGCCATCCTGGACCTGCAATCCGTCCGGGTAGTCCCTTATTCTGCAGGAATTCCAGGCAATCCAATACCTTACCAGGAGACCTACAGCACTCAAATTATGGACGGTGAGGAATTAAACCGTAATCCTGGAGAACCTGAACCTTACTGGTCGGAAAGCGATCAGGCTACGCTAAGTCTGGATTTAGAGCGTTTTTCCCAGGGAGCTGCGTCAATCAAATCGGTGGTAACATTCCAAAATGATCTCAGCTCTGAAGTGAGTTTTTCCTACTTTTTCAATAATTATGGGGAAACGGATTGGTCTGAATACGAATCATTGATCTATCATATCTGGCCTGAGGTCAATGAAAGTGCTATTGATCAGACACCGGACCTCTTTCAATTGGAATTATTAGGATTGGGTGGTTGCTATCCCAAAAAGATCGGCGGACCGGCGATGAGCATGGATCAATGGAATGCAGCAAGCCTGACCTTGCAGCCTTTTGGTTTTTGCACCACGCCGGATTACGACGATCTGACCGGGCTGCGTTTCTTTTTGAGAATGGAGAGATTTGGGTTTGATGCAGGCAATTATGAAGTTGGCGACCAGGTGTCGTTATGGCTGGATGATTTCCGGTTGGTTGACCAGGATGGGCCGGGAGAAATTCAGTGGACGGCAGAACCCGGGATTGACCGCTATTACATCTACTTTGACACCCTCAACCACACCGGACACTCAGATCCCATTCTGACAACCCTCGAAAATATTCAACCTGGGGCAACTTCATCCGGAGAGGCGGAATCAGGCGGTTATTTCCATCAGATAACAGGTGCAAATCCTGCGGGGTTATCCATCTGGCGTGCCCCGATTGAAGAGAAGGTCCTGCGAAGCCAAACGGCACCCATCACGCACCAACCACTCACCGTATATGCGGCCAGAGGCGAATCCGAGGCTTTGCAACTTGTTATTCAGTCCGAATCGGATGCCAATCTGGAAGTTAGCGTCAGTGATCTCGTCAAAGAATTCCACACCATCCCCGCCGATCAAATCCAGATCTTCCGGGTGGATTATCTGGCGCTCACCCAGCTTTCCGATTCTTATGGCAGACTCACAGATTGGCCCGACCCACTCTATCCCATATTGCCGGGCAACGAAGTCAGCTTTCCCGCTGGAGAGAACCAACCACTCTGGTTCCGGATTAAAGTTCCTTCATTTGCGCCGCCTGGAAATTATTCCGGTCTGATCACGATAGGGTCGGCGACGATCCCCTTAACGCTTAAAGTTTGGGATATCTACTTTCCATCCAGCGCCGTCCTTCCAATGAAAATAGGATTTGATTGGGAAACCGTATTGGAAGCTTACGGCGGGACTGAAAACGGGATTCCTCAATCCTGTTTTGATGATTTATCTGGCGCCATATCTTCAACCCTGGCCGATTATTACTTAATGCCCCTGCCGGAAGGCGTGGAACCTGACGGGCTGATCTATTCGATCACTGATTATGAAGTGCAGGAAGCTCATCTCGCCCAGATACAATCCGGTGAACAGGTCTGGTGGTCGTTTGACAGTGAAGACGATCCACCACTGCCCAATCCTTCAATCATTGACCGTTCTGGGCTGGAAGCCCGGATCCTGCCATGGATGGCATGGCTTGACCGGGTGGACGGGCTTTTCTATCATCAGGTTGTGGATTGGGACCCGGATCCCTGGCTAAACCCCTATTCTAATGCCGTTGCCAACGGCGACGGTTTCCTTTTCTACCCTCCCAATGACGATTCTCTGGGATTCGATCCCTGCAATCCCACCAGCAACCGGCTGGTCCCCTCCATTCGGCTTGAACTCCTCAGAGAAGGGTTGGAGGATTACGCATATCTCAAACTCCTGTACGGTCGTGATCCTATAATTGGAAAAGTCAACGACAGCGATTTGTGGGCCGGGACTCTGATCGGTTCCCGCACCGCATTTCTGCGTCCTCCCAATATGCTGACCTCCGTCCGCGCCGATATTGCTGATCTGCTTCAAAGCAAGGAAAATGATATCTATTTACCTCTTCTGATCCACTAACTTTTCAATTTCTGATGTGCTAGAATCCCTTCATGTTCTGGCAAGTGAAAATCCTCAAGCGCCTGCGGACCGTCTGGCGCGTGACACGGAGTCTATTCCTGTTTACCGGTATTTTATTCCTCGTGGCCGGTTCCGCCATCCCTTCAGGCGGGCTTTCCAATCAGGTTGAAACCCTCACTCGTTCCATCGCGTTCGACTTCGGCACCTGGACGCTTGATGCCTTGGCGGGCAAACTTTCAAGTTGGGGGTTCAGTTTTGAGCGTTTCCTCACCCCAGACCAGCAATCCCAATGGGTCAAAGACACCCTGGTCCAGGTCCGGCAGGCACAAATCCTGAACGCAGATCTCTTATTGATCTATTCCGATCCGGCTGTTGATGACCCGGATGCCGCCAGCCTGGAAACCAGGGAATCGCTGGATCAAACGGAAGCCGCCCTGGCAACAATGGCACCGGTTGCCGAATCGATCCTGCAATCTCAATTAATGGACATCATCAACCAAATCGGCCTGACCGTTCTGGGCCAGACAGTCCCCCCTTCTTTATATCAAAGCAGCGAAATCCCCCATTCACTGGTCGTATCTCCCCGTGACCGGATCATCCAATCCCAAAGCGTCTCCCTCCTCCCGGGCATTACGGCTGAAGAGATGGATCAACTTGAAAATCAAGTCCTCATAAAAACTGACCAGGCCGCGCTGGTCGTCCCCATCGGGGGCATTGGGACCTATCCCACCATGATCATGCAGACTTCAGACCTGGCCTGGCTGACGGAAGTGATCGCACATGAATGGGTTCACAATTACCTCACTTTCCATCCCCTGGGGATCAATTACGATACCACACCGGAACTGCGGACGATCAATGAAACCACAGCTTCCCTTGCCGGAAAGGAATTGGGACGCCTGATCCTTGAGAAGTATTATCCCGAGGACTTGCCGCCCCAAACCGAACAAACACAAACCAGCAGCACAACTAAAAACACTACACCGGAGCCAGTGGCGTTTGACTTCCGAACGGAAATGCGCATCACCCGGGTTGAGGTGGATCGGCTGCTGGCTGAAGGTAAAATCCAGGAAGCGGAAGATTATATGGAAGCCCGCAGACTTGTTTTTTGGGAAAATGGTTACCCGATCCGCAAATTGAACCAGGCTTATTTCGCCTTCTATGGTGCATATAATGACACACCGGGTGGTGGTGCGTCAGGTGGAGATCCGGTCGGGCCGGCAGTACAGGCCTACCGGGACCAGTTCAGCGATTTAGCCGGTTTTCTCAGAGCCATAGCCAGGGTAAATTCCTATGAAGAATTAATCAGATTAACGGAATAAATGAATGGTCAGGGGAAACCTTCTCTATTGATCGGGAAAAACCTCGATCCAAAATACATTATAATCAGAGTCTGAAATCGCCCAGTCAGGAAAATAGTATCCATCATCCATCAGAAAGTTCTATGACCAGCATTGATTTTGAATTAAAAAAACCCGAACGCACACCTCTCCTGATCGTCATCTCCGGTCCCTCCGGGATCGGCAAAGATACCGTCGTTGAAGGGTTAAAAGATCGCCAGCTCCCCTTCCATTTTGTGATCACCGCCACCAGCCGCCCACCCCGGGATTATGAGGTGGATGGCGAGGATTATTTCTTCTATTCCCGGAAAAAATTCGAGGAGTTGATCGAGGCGGGAGAATTCCTGGAATATGCCTGGGTCTATACCGCTTATAAAGGTGTCCCCAAATCACAGGTCAGGGAAGCATTAGCCAGCGGTGAAGATGTGGTCATGCGGCTGGACTTTCAAGGCGCACAAACCGTCCACAGCCTCTGTCCTGAAGCGATCCTCATCTTCCTGACTGCCAACACCAAGGAAGAATGGTTGCAGCGTCTCCACGACCGCCGCAGTGAGACCGATGAAGAACTCGCCGTGCGGATCGAAACCGCGAAAGTCGAATATGAAAGCCTGGATATCTTCGACTACATCGTGGTCAACGAACAGGCCAGGCTGGATAAAACACTGGACGTGATCGAAAGCATCATTACAGCCGAACACCATCGGGTGCATCCCCGAAGAGTTAAGTTATGAGCGACCAACCCCAGGTTCCTCCAAACGAATTACCGCACGATCCGATCCGGGTCAACATGCCCCAGCGGAAACCGATCGCAACGTTCATCCTGATCGGTATTTCCATCATCGTTTACATCATCCAGTACATGTACATCACATCGACGGGTGTGGATGTCCCCTTTCTGTTGGGGGGCAAGATTAACCAGGCGATCATGAATGGCCAGGTCTGGCGTCTGATCACACCGGTGTTCCTGCATTCATCCGTACTGCATATCGCATTGAATATGTATGCGCTCTATATCATCGGAACTCGGCTTGAACGCTTTTACGGGCATGGCCGTTTCCTGATCCTCTATTTCCTCAGCGCCTTTTCCGGGAACGTACTGTCTTATGTTTAACCCCGGCTGCTTCCCTCGGGGCGTCAACCGCTGTTTTCGGTTTATTTGCTGCGGAAGGTGTTTTCATTTTTGAGAACCGAAAGCTCTTCGGTCCCATCCGCACCCGGCAAATGATCACCAATCTGGTCTTCATCCTGGTGATCAACCTGGCCATTGGCTTCATGCCAAGTTTCAATGTGGATAACATGGGGCACATCGGTGGGATTGTAGGTGGGGTATTTTTTGCCTGGAAAGCTGGCCCGATCCTGAAGATCACCGGTCAACCGCCTTTCTTCGAGGTGATCGATAACCGCAGAAACGGTGAGATCGCCCTGGCAGCATTGATCGTCCTGGCCGGATTTACAATTATTGCTCTGATCCCAACTTTTACCGCTTAGGCCGTAAAAATCCCTTTATTCTTTTATGATCGTGACCTTCTACAACCGTAGAGACGTTGCAGTGCAACGTCTCTACGGGCTTTCCAATTCCTAATACCTAAAACTCACTCAATCGTGAACAGGTCCCCACCTGATGTGCCCTGAACTTCCGGGAAAAAGTACTGCCAGGCTTGGGCAGGCAGGACCTGAAAGGTTCCCCGCTGATAGGGCAGGATTTCATAGGTCAGGGTATAAGTACCAGCCGGAATGTAGTTCGCCGTCCAGAGCAAATGGTCATCATAGATTTGAGGCTCATTGAAAAACCACCAGCCCCAACCGGATGAATAGGGATTGCGTGAATCAACTACTGGCAGATCAGTCTCGGTCAGGGTTTGCGAAGTCAGGAAATTCTGGTTGAGTACCTCTGTGCCTGCCGGAATATAATCTTCCAGCATCAGGTTATACATATCATGGGCGATAACGATCGAGAGTGAGACGGTTATCAACGGTGCAACGCCATCTGTCGGCAGTGCAAGGGAATCAATCGGAACGCAATCCTTTCCACCGGGACAACCTTCACCGGCCAGATAATATTCCCGCGAGAGGTTGATACCTTTGTTTATGGGGTCAGCCGTCACCGCAGTCTGGAAGGTTTGCAGGTCCGCCCGGTAATACAGCGTACCGGACCCTTCTCCGCGCTCGATTAATAAGGCATTGGGCCAATCCGGGTTCAGATCGTTAATCGGGACTGTTGCCACAACCGAATTTAAGGCGTTCGTCCCGGATGCGGTGCCTTTTGCAATCAAAGTGTCATTGACGGTTGCCTGGAAGTCAAAATCAGCCTGGTAATCACCTGTTCCCTGCAAAGCTGCAGTGACCGCCATTAACGACCAGGACGTTTCGAAAGTCGACGACCAAATCCCCATTGAATTTCGGTGTGCCAGCAGATATCGCAACGCCATTGGCAGACTTGATGAAGCCGGGTCCAGCTTTGCAAGCGTATAGATCCCGACCGCCGTATTAAAGAGGGGTGTCCCGGGCAGCAGCCAGGAAACCTGGTCGCTTTCCCAATGAACGCCGGTCGCTGAACGGACCGCACTGGCTTCAAGGTCCGAAAGCAGCGTGTTCACCCGCTCAACAGTGCCACCCGAGTCATGGATCGTCAATGCCAGGAAGGCTTGCGCCCACGGACTCAATTCCGACCGCCGGGCATAGAGTCCCTCTATTGTTGAAGAGAGCGAAATATTAGTGTTCCGCAGAGCATAGATCTCGAACGCCAACCGGTCCAACTCCCACGAGACTCCAATTTCAGAAGGTCTGTCGAGCATGGAGGAAAGGTATTCAACAGCGTTATCAAGATAATAGGAATCGAAATCAACGCCTGCATCTTGCGCTTGTTCCAGGCCTAATAAAACATAAGCTGAAATAAATGGGTCTGAGGGAGGATCGTAAAAACTGTCACCCGCCCACCAGGACCACCCGCCATCGAAATGCTGGGCATCCAATAACTGGCGCACACCCTGATCCACGAGGTTCTGAAGGCTGACACCTAGTTGGGGAGAATCAACACCCAGATCGGTTAATGCCTGCCAGGCGGATAAATTAGCCAGCAGGCGGGAAAGAATGGATATGGTATCTTCATAAGGAAGCGTCTCCATTGCATCCAGACCTTCAATTAAAGTGGAAGTCAGGGATGGTGTCAGTTCAATGGTCAGTGTTCCGGCCGAAGTTTCGACCGAGGATGGTAAGCTGACCAGTTCAAGTCGCTGGCCTTCTTCTGCCAACTGGCCGGAGGTGCTAAACGTGTTCGGTACTGAATATTTCAGCACGGACAGGTCTCCCCAGACCGGTTTGCTGGCATCCGATAATGCGCCAGATTCCGCCTGGAAGATCAATTCAACTGAATCGACACTGTTCACCATGCCCCACCAGGCAACCCGGACGCTGTCGTTGGCGGGGATCGTCATAGTCTGGCTTTGTTGTGTTTCATCTATTAGGGTGAAACCTGAAGCCTGCAGGGCAACATCCACCTGCCGGTCTTGCGACGTATTGTTGTGCACAATGGCAGCCATCTCCACTTCATCGCCATCCACCAGGAACCGGGGTGTGACCGGTCGGACCATAAGTTCCTTCTGGGTCACAACCTCCCCTTCAGCTTGGCCGACCTGGTAAGTGTCTGTCAGTCCGCGCACGTCGACCACCCATGTGGTCAGTGAGTCCGGCAAGGGGATGACAAGCTGCGCAGTGCCATCCGCACCGGTGACCACATTAGCCTGCCAGAATGCTGTGTCCGGGAATTCTTCCCGCAAAGTAGGCTGCGATTCCATATTATCCCCACCGCCCCCACGGCCCAATTCAATAGCGTTCAGAGCAAGTTGAGTCGTATATGTTTTCAATGAATAACTGGTTTGGACGGAGAGCGGACGCTCACCATACAGGTCCTCAAGGATCGGCAGGCTGTTCGGCTCAACCAGCGCCAGCACGGCTTTATCGATCACCGCCACCGAGAATTCTCCCTGTACGGGTTTACCAGATGAATCGGTGATCTTGAGAGTGGCATTAATCGATTCTCCTGGCACCGTCAAGGTCGGGTCAAGGGTTAATTCCACCTGGAGGGTCTTCTCGATCGGTGTGACGGGCAGGTTCACAATGCCCTGCCGGTAATCAGGATCTCCGTTCGCAGTTTTCCCAAGCAGCAGCACCGAAACATAGACATTGGGGATTGATTCCTCGGTCAAAGGAATTTGGACGCTCAATCCTGATCCTTCAACATCCAGAACCTGGGTATCCATCACCTTACCGCGTTCCACCGTGACCAGCGCTTTAGCTGCTCCGCCAAACGGGTTCGGGAAGAAGACCTGCGCAATCTGTCCGGGTTGGTAAGTCTCTGCATCCGGCGTCAGCTCAATCTGGTTCAACATCTGACGCGGCCAAACGGCAGCGCTCGAACCTGACACCCAGACCACAACCTGGGTGACGGCATCCCCACTCCGCAGGGTTAACTGGTAAGTGCCGGCGTTCTGTGGAGTAAAGGAAACCCGGGCTTTTCCATCCGCACCGGTGACCGGACTGGCGCTGGAAACAAAACTGGTCGTGGCAATATATTTATAGGGTTGTTCAATATCGCCGGTATCTTCAATCTCCCACTCAATCGTCTCGAAAGTCGCCTTGATGGGGATATTCCCAACAGCCTGCTGGTCCCAATCCACCGTCTGAATTGAGAAGTCAAACGGTGTTTCGGCTACACCGAAATAAATTTCGGGCCGGACCCCGATATAGAATTCTTCCGGGTGGACCAGGGCTTTATCCCGGTAACTGACCGGGAAGCCGCTTTCATCGGTCACGGTCACTTCCAGGTTAAATTGCTGGGTGCTGCCGGTTGGCACTTCATCCAACCTCAAATCCGCATCGGAAAATGTGAGGGCCGCATGCCCCTGCGCATCCGTTGTCCCTGTGCCGCTGGCGACCGCTGTGCCAAGTGGGGAGTAATCCACCATTCGAGGAAGCAGCCAGCCGGAAGACAGCGGACCTACGTGGTAACCGGGCAGTGAGAAGGTCGCGTCATCACGGTAGAGGGCCCAATTGAAAGTCTGGCCTGAGACGGGGACGCCGAAATAATAATCCGCCTGGATTTGCGCATCGAGTGTTGTCCCTGCCAGGAGTTCTTTCGGTTCCAACGTAACCGAGACTTCCATTTCAGGTTTACGATAATTGGCGACATCAAAATACAACGATTGGATCGCCTGTTCGTCCCTGGTCAGTTCAATGTGGTAAAACCCGGGCGGTGAATCCTCAGGAATGAGGACTTCTCCTGTGACCGTGCCGAAATCGTCCAGCGTGAGGGTCGCCTCAAATAAGCTTACCGGTAAACCGGACATTCCCGGATCGCCATACACGGCGACATCGATCGAATCCAAACCGGAACTCACCGGTAAACCGTTCTCCCGGTCAAAAACCACCGCTTTGAAATAGACCGTATTCCCCGGCCTGTAGATCGGCCTGTCGGTGTAGATATAGGCATCGGTCCGGGCTGGATAGGTGTCCAGAGAAATGCCCATTTGATAGAGGGAGTAGGTCAATCCCCAGGTGGAAACTGAGAAAGCAAATGTGTTTTCCCCAGGGTCACCTGCCAGGGAAAAGAAACTGGTATAGGGTTCAGGATAGCCATCAATAGCGCTGATAAAAAGTCCATTGGCGTCTGTAACCCCCTCTGCCAGCAAATCACCTTCGGTCGTGTAAACGGAAACCGGCACACCGGCCAAAGGCGCATAATCTGACAACTTCGTTACCCACACAAAAACCTGGTCCGGAGAAATTTTCATCGTCATGTGGTTGTCGCTGACGATCAGATACAATTTCTGGCTCTGGTTCATCCCCTCTTCTGTGATATCCGGTGAGGAAACGCCCAGGTAATAAGCTCCGGGTTCCAGTGCCTTGCCCTGGTACGTTAGCGGAAGGGTGATGATCTGGCTTTGATTGCGGGTCGGATTAACGGTTTGAGTGGATGTTTCCACCTGATTGGGACGATAGGACTGTCGGTAGCTGTAATTATCCGGATGCAGCAGGGTGATCACCTCATCCATGCTGATCGGCGCGATTTCCAGATCGATAGTGTTGATATTGGTCGCCTGGAGAACTAATTCTGACGCTTCTGCCGGGATGAACACCATGTTATTGCCGGTGTCACCGGAAATGATGGTCAGGCTGGCAAGGGCGGGGGGTGTGGTGAAAGTGTAGGTGATACCCTGATTTAATTTGCCTCCCCATCGGTCCTGAAGCTGGGGATCAAGGATCACCGTATAGTTTGTTTCCGGCTTGAAATACCCCGATATGTTCAATGTGGTGTCATCATTCATCAGATAGAAATTTCCAACGCTGATCTCCGGCGAAGTCTGGATGAAATCCTTATAGGTTTCTTTGTCCAGCGGGGTCGTAAAAGTTATCGTGTACTGGCCATAATTTGCGTAATAACTCTGGAAATCAGGCGGTGTACTGGCACTTGCAGCAAATCCGGGATAGGTCGTACGGACCGTTTCAAAGGAGGTCCGGATGGGCAGCCCGCCAAAGGACTGCGCACCGGGATTGATCCTGACCGTATAGGATGAATTACGTGCAAGCATTTTCTCTGGGATGAAATCAAATGATTTCTGATCCTCAGCCCATTCAAAACTTCCTTGCACAGAATCCCCTTCAGGGCCTGATAAACTGAAATTCTGTTCGACGCTCTCCGCATCCATCCGTATATTAAATCGGACCGTCACAGGCCCATCGAGGCTGAGCTTCTCACTTTGCAGCGGAAGCACCGACAACACCTCAGGCTGAGTTGTGGAAAACTGGTATTCCACCTGCTGCGCCAGAATCCAGTGATGCACCGGCAGTGCTTTCCAATGTATCGTTGATCCGTACGGTATAAGTCGTTCCTCCGGCCATGGAAGGCGCGGGATAAAAAATATAAGTGCTGGTATTCAGCCACTGACCCTCACCGGGTACATCCGGTGAGAGGTTGAAAGCAGGTGCAGCATCTGCCTCTGCGCCCAGGGCAACCACAGGCTGGTTAAAGGCGACAAAGATTGCGCTTTCCGGGTCAACATCCTCACTTCCCTCGGAAGGAACCGCCTGCAGTACCTGCAAACGTTCAGTGGTCTGATAAATGATTTCGACGGAATCCTGCAGGTTTTCCTGATTGTCCGCCTGAGCGCTTGTATTGATTCGCAAGACCAGCGACGAGCCCGGTGCCAGCGCCTGGTCGGGCGTGAAGACCAGGGTGCGCGTATCTTCCCAGGCGAATGCCCCAGCAATTGCGGGGTCAAACCGGATGGCACCTTCAACGGACGACTTATCCATGTCCTGGTTGAAGGTCAGAGTAATGGGTTGGGCCAACCCAATGACGCTGCCCGGTAATGGTGAAACTTCCACCAGGGCCGCCGGGAGGTCTTTACGCGGTTCAGGCGTATTGGATGTTTTTACGCCTCCATCTTCTGATGTCGGTGTGCTTTCCCCGGGAGCCACCTGCCAGGGAAATCGACAGCCGGCCAGCAAACTGCTGATCACCACCAAAATTGATAATATCTGAAGTAAACGCTTTGAAATTTTGGGAGCACTCCGCTTATCCATCGAACTCTCCTCTTCATACCTTGAAATTTAAAATCACTTGCCCCAAATTAATTAACGTCGAAAACCCGAATCCGGTTCCCGGATCAGGATTCAATCTTTATTAATTCAATTATAGATGAGATTGGATGGAAATAAAATCAGCGGACTTCGAAACCCAGTTCAGCCAACATGGGCAATACAGGCTGGGTAAAATCATCCACCACCTTATCCGCCATGGAAAGTTCGGCAGGCAGCATGGTTGTTGATACTGCGATGCATTTCATTCCCGCATTCTTGGCAGCCTTGACGCCGGGCAGTGAATCCTCGATCACCAGGCACTCTCCAGCCTTGCGTTTGAGCTGCCGGGCGGCCTCCAGGAAAACTTCCGGCTCCGGTTTGGCCGGCAGGTCCGCCCCAGAAACGATCCGATCGAAATAATGTAATAAATTAAAATGGGACATCATCGTGTTGGATATTTTCAAGCGGGCCGGAAGAGGCGATTGCCTGCGGCATCCCCTGCGCTTTGGCAGTCGATAGCCAATTCTCTACACCATGAATCAATGTAGACTCTACCGGCGCTACCTTCCTGAATAGGTCCGCTTTTTCTGCGATCAACTGTTCCATCAAATCAGGTTCCGGATCGAACCCCAGGAAGAATGGGAGGATCGTCCGGGTATTGCGACCAAAGTTGGCAATAAAAACATCCGGGTCCAATCGGAATCCGTGCTTTTTGAGTACGGTCTCCCAGGTGGAGAAGTGGCAGGCTTTGGTATCGATGATTGTGCCATCCATATCCCAGAGGATGGCAGGGTTGTTTTTCGTCAAGTGATTGTCTCCTTTAAATTACAAACGCCTTATTATACCTGGATAGACTATCGTATCCTGCCATAATTTTTTGTGTTTCTATGCATAACACATAAAAACGTCAGAATACAATATGGTATACTACCCGCTAGGTTTTTAACGAGGACTGGAAAATGAAAGAAGCGATCAGCATCAGCATCGGGTCATCAAAGCGCGATAAATCAGTTGAGATCACTCTCCTGGGTGAACGCATCCATATCCAAAGAGTTGGCACAGATGGCAATATGCAGGCAGCCAGGGAAATGTTCCGTGATCTCGACGGCCGGGTTGATGCTTTTGGCGTGGGCGGTGCGGATCTCGGCCTCTTCGTGGATGACAAATGGTATCCGCTTTATTCAATCCTGCCATTGGTTCAGGACGTCACCCAAACCCCAATCGCCGATGGATGCGGATTGAAAAACACCCTCGAATCCCAGGTGGCGACAATCCTGGAAGAAGAGATCAGCGATTATCTGGACCTGATCGGACGGAAAGCACTGGTAATGACGGCGGTTGATCGTTATGGCCTGCTGCGTGCCTTCGTGGATACGGGTTATGAGTGTACATTTGGTGATGCCCTTTTCTCTCTTGGCGTTCGGCTTCCCATCCACAAGGAAAGTGGTGTAAAAACACTTGCCGCATTATTAATTCCTGTCTTCAGCCGTTTGCCGTTCAAATGGATCTATCCAATAGGTGAAAGTCAAAATCAGCGTACGCCCAAGTTTGAATGGGCTTTCCAGGATGCCTCGGTTATAGCAGGCGATTGCCATTACATCACCCGCTACATGCCGGATAAACTGGAAGGCAAGATCATTGTGACCAATACCACAACAGAGCGTGATGTCAGACTTTTCCGGGATGCCGGAATTAAATATCTGATGACCACCACCCCCGTCTATGATGGCCGATCATTTGGCACCAATATGATGGAAGCGGCGATCCTGGCGGCAAGTGGTTATAAATCCAAAGTTGACTACCGGGATTATAAGCAATATTTCGGCATGATGTCTGAACTGGTCGCCGCCGTAGGTTTACGTCCCCAAATACAGGAACTGAATTAATGAAGGTTCAGGCGGTCGTCCTGGCGGGCGGCATTCTATCCCCGGAAGACCCTCTTTACGCGTCCGCACCAGACGGCCATCGCAGCATGGTCCCAATCCACGGCAAACCGATGGCGCAATGGGTGCTGGATGCCCTTTCTGCGTCAGATGTCGTTGAGGGGATCACCGTCATGGGGCTTTCCGCTGCTTGTGGATTGAATTCTTATAAACCATTGGATTTTGCAGAGGATGATGGCGGAATGTTTGAAAACATCCGGGCAGGCGTTCTGCGAGCGGTCGATCTCTTTCCTGAACAGGATAAAGTGATCATTGCTTCTGCTGATATCCCGGCCGTCAAACCAGAAATGGTCAATTGGTTAATCGCACAGGTGGAAAAGAACCCTAAAGCCTATATTTATTACAACGTGATTGAGAAAAGTGTCATGGAAGCAAGGTTTCCCCAGGCAGCCCGGTCCTTCGTCCGTTTCAAGGATATCTCCGTTTGCGGAGGTGATCTGAATGTGATCGATAAACACCTTTTTACCGTTGAAAGACCGATCTGGAAACGCCTGACCGATGCCAGGAAGCATCCGCTACAACAAGCCAGCTTATTAGGCCTGGATACTCTCGCGCTGGTGGCACTTCATTTGATTACGCTCGAAAAGGCTGTTAAAAAAATTTGCAGGAAACTTTCATTAGAAGGACAGGCATTAGTCAGCCCCTATCCTGAAATGGCGATGGACGCTGATAAACCCCACCAGCTTGAAATTCTCCGTCATGACCTGGAGGGACAGGCGTGAAAGAATGGCTGAAAAACATGCTGAAAGTTGATGCCCGTACATCAAAAATCCTCCGGGTCCCGGAAGAAAATCATTGGTTTTCGGTATTACTGAAGATCTTCGCCCATTCCGGTGATTCCTGGTTCTGGCTGGCCGCGCTTTTACTGGTGTGGTTGTTCAGCGGGACAGCCTGGAAAGAACGAGCCGTTTTCCTCAGCGTGGGCCTTGTGATCATGGCGGCAGCCGTGATCGCCCTTAAATTCGCCATCCGCCGTCCCAGGCCGGTCGGCGAGTGGGGCCAGGTCTACAGGATCACTGATCCGCATTCCTTCCCCTCGGGCCATGCCGCCCGTTCGGCTGCCCTGGTCGTCATGGGAATTGCCATCGGACCCGCCTGGTTTGCGATTGTATTGGCAATCTGGGCACCCTGGGTTGGGCTTTCACGGGTCGCGCTGGGCGTGCATTACCTTTCAGATGTGGTCGTGGGCTGGTTGATCGGCGCTGTGATGGGACTGATCGCTGTGGCTCTTCAGCCGGTGATCTTACACTTGTTTGCTTTTTTAGTGTGAATGGGGAGTAGTAACTAGGTAGTAGGTAATCAGGATGTAGGTAATCAGGTATCAGGAATTAGGTATTAGTTTTGTGATCCTGTCATAGCGAGGAGGCCATAGGCTGACGTGGCAATCTTCTTTTCCCACGATTAATGACAAATATCCGTCTTTTATTCATTCACATAGGGAATAAAATTTGAAGATTGCTTCGTCGGTGCTGCGCACCTCTTCGCAATGACAGCACCCCAAGCAAAATAAAAAAAGCTGTCACCTCGGTGGCAGCTTCATCATTTAATAGGATCGAATTACCGGCGACGACGTCCGAAAAACCGCAGCAGAAAGAGGAAGATGTTGATGAAGTCCAGGTAAAGTTTCAGCGCACCCAGGATGCCCATCTTCATCGCAACAGCCTCATCGCCCAACTGCATACTTTGCACGGTCATACGTTTGATCCGCTGGGTATCAAAGATGGTCAGACCCAGGAATAGAAATACGCCTACAATGGAAATCACCCAATCCAGGCCCGAACTGGCCAGGAATATGTTGACCACCATGGCGATCACCAGACCGATCAGCCCCATCATCAGGAAACCGCTCCATGATGTGAGGTCCTTCTTGGTGGAATATCCGATCAGGCTCATCGCGCCGAACAAACAGGCTGCAACCAGGAATGCCATGCCGATGCTTCCCAACTGATAGACCAGGAAAATCGCCGAAAGTGTGATCCCGTTCAACCCGGCATAGGCAAAAAACATCACTCCGGCCAGGGCGGGGTGCAGTTTCTGGATCCCGGCACTCAACACCATCACCAGGACCAGTTCTCCGAGCATCAGCCCATAAAAGATATAAATATTGCTGAAGATCAGGGTGCCAATCGGCGTAAGTGCCGTCGCCAGCGCTGCGCCGGTCGTCACCAGTAAACCCAGCGCCATCCAGAGATAGACCCGGCGCATGACGGTCTTG
This sequence comes from uncultured Chloroflexia bacterium, assembly GCA_963741015.1. GTDB lineage: Bacteria > Chloroflexota > Anaerolineae > Anaerolineales > Anaerolineaceae > Brevifilum. Next base: position 114,561 of record CAVUGP010000010.1, read on the forward strand.
AAAACTTCATCGATCTGAAGGTCGCTTAATTCAACCAGGCTGTGCGGTTCCTGCAGTTCACCGGTTATTGGATCATATTGGTTTGACATATTTTCTCCTTATAAAAATTCCACTATTTGTGAGTATAACACCAGGCGTTGAATCACGTCTCAGATGTTCTTGACCATATAATTTTCACTCATGGAGAAGCCCCGTCCGGCATAATAAGCCCGAGTGCCCACTGCCGCGATCACGGCCAGGCGGCGGAAGCCCTTTTCCCGCGCGATCCGTTCCGCTTCTTCAAGCAGGCGGGTACCCAAGCCGCTGTGTTGGGCGATACCTTGCCGTTCTTCACCGACCTCCAAAGACTGCCCATAAACATGCACTTCCCGGATAATGGCAGACCCTGCCAGGTCGGCCATCGCGGTAACTTCTGTATCCTCCGGCAGGGAGAGCCTCAGGAAACCCGCCAGGCGGTCATCCGTAGTATCAAACGAAAGGAAATGTTCATTTGCGTTGGCAGGATGATATACCTGGTCATGGAGGGTTACCGAACCACCAGTCACCTCCTGACGGCGCACCTCGCGGCAGCGGATGCATTCACACGCCGTTCCACGCTTTGACATTTCGTGCTGGATATCCTGTCGGAGGCTGGTGTTCTTATTGCCGGCTACAACATAGGTTGATGGGATATCTCGGATGATGCGGTTGATCCGGCAGTAACGCGGGACGGTTGTTTTCAGGTCTGCGATCAGGTCCAGTAAGTCTTTTTCCGAATAGGGGTGATAATCACCTCGCTGCCAATAATCATAGAGGCCCGTGTTTTCCAGCAATTGGCAGGGATAGATCTTAATCTCGTCCGGACAGGGCGCGCCTTCCCCCCACAGCCGCAGGAAGTCCTCCCGGTCCGATTCAAGCGTAGCGCCCAGCAGATTGGGCATCCAATGCAGTACGATCTTGAACCCACCCGCTCGCAGCAAGGCTGTCGCTTCAAGGGTATCCTGTGCAGTGTGGCCGCGGCGGTTAAGCTTGAGGATCGCGTCATCCATACTCTGGGCACCCATCTGTACCTTGGTCACACCCAGATAGCGGTACCAGGCCAGTTCTTCCTTATTCACCAGGTCAGGCCGGGTCTCGATCACCAGGCCGACGTTGCGATGCTTACCCTGCACGTTGAGCGCCTGCGCCTCAATCAGGTTTTCGAAACCGGGCTCATCCTCCTGGTTGACTTCATTCATCGCGTCAAAACAGCGCCTGACGAACCATTCCTGGTACTCCCTGGGGTAAGCACTGAAACTGCCGCCCAGGATCAGGAGTTCGATCTTTTCTGTTGGATGTCCCACCGCTTCAAGCGCCCGGATTCGGTTTCGCACCTGGTAATAGGGGTCAAAGTTATTCTCCAGGCCGCGTTTGGCACCGGGTTCTTCGCTGAGATAGCTCTTGGGCAGTTGGTCTTCCTGGGGGCAAAAGATGCAATTTCCCGGGCAGGGGTGGAAGCGGGTCAGTACGGTGACCGTCGTCACGCCGGAAAGCGTCCGGGTGGGTTTCATCCGGATTTTTCGCAGCAGTGATTCATCTGCTTCCCAGTCACCATCTTCAACCATCTGGTGATAGACTGCCACCAGGGCATGTTTGGGTACAAAACCGCCGCCATCGGGCATGGGATGCATGCGCTGAGCAACATTGAGCTCGACGCCTTGCTTGAGTTCCTTCAGAATTTCAAGCGCTTCCGCCAGTTCCTCATCGTTGTAATCGCGTTTTTTCTTCCAGGTCTCGGCTTTCATACGCATGAATTGTACCCATAACCCGCGGACTTGTGAAATGATCCCCCCTGTGTTACAAAAGATTTACAATTGCGAAGCGAGACATCTTGCTCTATACTTTGATTTGAGATGGAACCAAAAATCCAAACCCGTTTGATCGAGATCAACCGCCAGTTCTATGACCGGTTTGCCCCGTCCTTTTCAGCCACCCGCGACCGGGTGCAGCCGGGAGTTCGGAAACTGCTGCCGCAAATCGCAGCTGCCAGGACTGTGCTCGATGTTGGCTGCGGGAACGGCACCCTGGCGCGGGCTCTGTCCGGGAACGGATTTACAGGCCAATACTCGGGAATCGATATGAGCGAAGGTCTGCTGTCCGCAGCCAGGGCCGCATTGGGCCAGCCTCGGCAGGGATCTTTCGAATTCCAACAGATAGACCTGGCCGATCCAGCCTGGAAGAGTAACTTATCCTCTGACCATTATGATATTCTGGTCAGCTTTGCCGTCCTCCATCACCTGCCGGGAGAAGCATTCCGCAGACAAATCGTCCGGTCATTTCACGACCTGGTCACACCAACCGGGATGGTTGCCGTGTCTGTCTGGCAGTGGCAAAACAGCCCAAGATTGAAAAAGCGAGTGATCCCCTGGTCTGAAGCTGGTCTTGACCCTGGTGAGGTCGATGAGGGGGATGTCCTGCTGGACTGGCGTGCCGACGATCAGGTCGGACTGCGGTATGTACATACTTTCTCCGAGGAGAGTCTGACCGATCTGGCAGAGAAGTCCGGTTTCCGATGTATTGAATCTTTTACCTCAGACGGCAAACCCGGCAATCTGGCGCTTTACCAAATTTGGCAGCCGAAATAGTGACAGAATTAAAAGAACCGGTGAAAATTTCACCGGTTCTTCCTTTTTATTGTACATTCTCTCTACCCCAACGCTACATCCAGCAGCATCATCACCGCAAACCCTAACATCACACCCATGGTGGGGATATCGGAATGCCCTTCCCGTTTGGATTCGGGGATCAGTTCCTCTGCGACGACATAAATCATGGCACCGGCGGCAAACGCCAGCGCATAAGGCAGGATCGGGCGCATCAGGAGCGTGGCCGCAGCTCCAACCACTGCCGCCATCGGTTCCACCATACCGGACGCCTGACCATACATGAATGATTTCCCAATTGCCATGCCTTCACGCCTCAGCGGCGCTGAAACCGCCAGCCCTTCCGGGAAGTTCTGAATACCAATACCGATTGCCAGTGCGATTGCAGAAGCGAGCCCGGCATCACCAAGACCAGCCGAAGCCGCACCAAATGCCACACCAACCGCCAGCCCTTCGGGGATGTTGTGCAAGGTGATTGCGGTCACCAGCAGGACACTCCGCTGCCAGGAGGTCTTCGGGCCTTCTGTGTAGGAATAATCCTCACCGGCATGCAGGTGCGGGAGGATTTTGTCAACCACGAACAGGAACACGCCGCCCAGGAGGAATCCGGTGGTCGCAGGGAACCAGGCCGGGACTTTCAATCCCTGAGATAATTCAATTGCCGGCGCCAGCAACGACCAATAACTGGCGGCGATCATTACGCCTGAGGCAAACCCCAGCATGCCGTCGAGCAGCTTACGACTGACTTGCTTGGTGAAAAATATCATTGATGCCCCCAGGGCGGTCACACCCCAGGTGAACAGCGTTCCAAATAATGCCTGAATGATAGGTGAAAATCTTTCCAAAAATGCGATCATAACCATTCTCCTTTCCTCAAATAACTAGGAAAATTATAGCATAATATTAGTTTCATGTAAATAGTTAATTATCTATACCTAATTTTATTTTCTGCGGTTCGAAGGTAAAATTGGATGATGATACTGGACCAAAACACCCTATCCATCATCGAGAAAGCTGCAAGCTGTCGCTCAGTCTTACACAGCCAGACCGATGCCTATCGCCTGTTCAACGGCTTTTATGAAGGATACCCCGGTTTGGTTCTGGACCGGTACGGTCAATGTCTGGTGATCTTCGATCACAACCTGCCAACAGGATCGGAACCGCTTTTTCAGGAAATCACCGAGTGGGCGCTTGCTTCTGACCTCGGTGTCGATTCCGTTCTGCTCAAGCAGCGCCAATCCGATGACACCCGGAAGAAAAACGGCATCCTGCTTGCAGGGAATGTCCTCCCGACCACCGTTCACGAGTCCGGTGTGACCTATGCCCTCGACTTACAGATGAACCAGGACGCGGGATTTTATCTGGATACCCGCAGCCTCCGCCATTGGTTGAAGGACCATTCCGCCGGGAAGCGGGTGCTGAACACCTTTGCTTATACCGGCAGCCTGGGGGTGGCCGCTGGCGCCGGCGGCGCGGAAGAGGTCGTCCAGACCGATTTAAGCAATAAATTCCTTGAATTCGCACTAAAATCATGGAATTTAAATGAATTCGACTTATCGAAGACTCTAATTCAACCAGGTGATTTCTTCAAGGTGACCGACCGGATGCGCCGCCAGGGTCGATTATTTGAAATCGTGATCCTTGACCCGCCCTTCTTCTCATCCACCGATGCCGGTCGGGTGAACCTGGAGGGAGAAACCACCCGCCTGGTCAACAAGGTCCGGCCCCTGGTCGCGCATGGGGGGAAGCTAGTTGTGATAAACAACGCCTTATTCCTCCCGGGCGCGGCCTTCATGGCCGAATTGGAAGGTCTCTGCCAGAGTGAATATCTGTCGTTTAGCGAAATCATCCCCGTCCCGGAGGACATCACCGGTTATCCCGAGACCATTGTTGAAACACCACCCGTTGATCCGGCGCCGTTCAACCATCCAACCAAGATTGCCGTTCTCGATGTGATTCGTAAGGATAAACGGCAGCGATAAACCCCTTCTATAACATCGAAAGGGCGGCGTATATGCCGCCTCTTCGGTTTAATTAACAATAATTCAAATAGACGCTCAAGACGATTTACATTCATCCCTTCGGTCTGAACACCGCGCCCTGCCAGGGCGGGATCATCCCTTTGCGCAGATGACCCTCTTCCACCACCGCACCGTTCCCTCCCAATAGATCCTCCAGGACTGTGCCGTCCACCAGATGCTGTGCAATCGGGATGTTCAGGTCCCAGGGCATCGTCCCGGCGTTGATCGCGATCAGCATCCGGTCATGGCCCAGATGTCGCAGGAACGCGATCGTGCGATCCTGGGCGTAAACCGGCACGAACTCCCCGGTACGCAGGACGGGATACGCCATCCGCAGGTGGGTATAGGTCTTGAAGGCATCCCGCAGGTCGTGGTCCCATTTCGCTTCATCCCAGGGGAAAGGCGCCCGGTTTTCGGGGTCACGCCCGCCGGTCATACCGATCTCGTTGCCGTAATAGATACAGGGCGCGCCGGGGTAAGTCATCTGGAACAGCGTCGCCAGCCGTAAAGCGTTTTTATTATCACTAACCATGCTCAGAAAGCGTGGGGTGTCATGGCTGTCCAGCAGGTTCAGCTGTGCCAGCGCGTTCTGACGGGGGTAGATCTCCAGCAGCACCTTCGCCCGTTGGAGGAATTCCTCTGCATCCAGGATTGGGACTTCCGGCAGGCCCATCATCCCGGAGATCATCGCTTCGTCGCGGAAACCGGTGCCGAAGAAACCAACCAGGGCGGCCGCAAATTGGTAATTCATCACACCATCGAACATATCGCCCTGCAGCCAGTCCTGCGCCTCGGACGGGATCTCACCCACCAGATACGCGTCGGGGTTGGGCAGCTTGGTCGCCACCCTGAACTGGCGCCAGAACAATTCGTCCTTGATCTCGAATGGCACATCCAGCCGCCAGCCATCCACACCCTGCTCGATCCAGTGCCGGGCAACCTCGAACAGGAACTTGCGCACCTGGGGATTGTCGGTGTTGAACTGGGGCAGCGCGGGCAGGTTCCACCAGCAGGAATAGTTGGGTTTACCCTGGTAGGCGTTCATCGGGAAACCGTAGACATGGAACCAGTCCAGGTAGGGGGATTTCTCGCCGTTTTCGAGGATGTGATTGAACTGGAAAAAGCCCCGGCTGGCATGGTTGAACACGCCATCCAGCACGATGTGCATCCCGCGCCGGTGGGCTTCCTCCAGCAGATTGAAGAAGACCGGGTTCTCACCCAGGATCGGGTCGACGTGCCAGTAGTCGTAGGTGTGGTAGCGATGGTTGGCCGCTGACATGAAAATCGGGTTGAAATAGATCGCGTTGACGCCAAGGTCCTGCAGGTAATCCAGCTTTTCATAGACGCCTTGCAGGTCGCCGCCCTTGAACCCATACCGCGTCAGCGGCGCGTCCCACGGTTCGATGTAGGTGGGTTTTTCAAGAGAATCTGATTTGGCAAAACGGTCGGGGAAAATCTGGTAAAAGATCGCGTTTTTGACCCAGTCGGGGGTATGTGTCAGTTCAGCCATAGGCAATCCGTTTATCTCCTAAAGGTGTTTACTGTTAGAGTGAATTTTACCATTGAAGGGGTACGAGGAAATGGGATCATAAGTGATAACCCATTCCCTCTCTATCAAAACTGATATTCCGAATCTTGCTCCCAATTCATCGGATTGGATCGGATATATTCCAGGACGCGCTCATAATCCCGTTCATCCCGGATGATATGCTCGTAGTAGTTGCGCTGCCAGAGGTGGAAATGTTCAAAACCTTTCACCTTGTGAACTGCTCTCGTCACGGCAGCTTTAAAATTGCCAATAATAACACCAAGGGGTGTCCGCGAGGGTTCGATCACTTCTGTCATTTCGTAAGGGCGCCATATATGGCGCCCCAACGAATCACTTATTATCTGGATTATTCCATGCAGATGGTTCGGCATGATCACATATTCATCATTTGTCACATTCGGAAAATGCGCGGGTAATTCCTGCCAGGCCGCATTAACGATCACGCCCATTTTGCTCAGTCTTACTTCGCCATCAACGACATCCCCAAAAACACATTTTCGATGATAGGTCACCACCGTTATAAAATACGCGCCTGCCTGACCATAATCATATTCCGGCAGCCGGATCGAACGCCGCTTCTTGCTTCCATTATCGAATTCTACTTTATCCATCCCTTTCATTTCCCCATTCTTCCGGTCTATAATGGTTTCATCCACACCAATTTTACGTGACTTCAAACCATTAATGACATACAAGTATGAATAATTCTGAAAGGCGCTCAATGCCGGACGACAAGATCACCACCCTCGATCAATATTTCGCCCAATTCCCGCAGCCCATCCGTGAACGGCTCGAAACCATCCGCGCGTTGGTCAGGGAAATCGCGCCTGAAGCGACCGAGGCCATCAGCTACCGGATGGCCGCCTTCAAGCTTTACGGCTACGTCCTGATCTATTTCGCCGTCCACGAACACCACATCGGCATGTATCCCGCACCGGTGAGCGATCCTGACTTCCCCGGCGACCTTTCCGGTTACGCCTCCGGCAAAGGTACCGTCCGGTTCCCCAATGACCAGCCCCTGCCCATCGACCTGATCCGGCAGATCGTGACCTACCGAGCCGCTCAAAATGCCGCCAAAATTGCAGCCAGGAAAACCAAAAAGAGTTGAGTTTCATTTCTACAATCCATTTAATATAAATATAAATGGTGTTCCGGCATCTGCTGATACAGGGGAAATCCGACATAATGTCACTTTTGACTTTCGTTTTGCCATCAGATAGATTTAGTTAAAGGACGTTTGTCTGACTCCTTTTCAGCGAACGAGATCCAGCATATTTTAGGTGGAAGTCTTTTCCTCCTGAATTGACCGGTTAATTTTTGTCAATATTTGTCATCAATTAAAACGGCAACGATGATCCGGTGCAATCCATTTAGGGGAGAATGCTTCTGTCGAAAAACCATCACTAAAAATTGCAGCAATTATTTTTAATAAATGGATAGACAAAGGGAAAATAAAATGCCAGAAAATAATTCAAACCTGGAAAATCAATCTTCCTCCAACGAACCCCCTCAGATAGACTGGTATGCACAATCAGTTGACAAAGTGATTGAGCGGTTAAACACCAATCCTGAAAAAGGTTTATCAACCCAAACGGTGCAGGAACGTTTGGAAAAATATGGCGGCAACCGTTTACGGGAAGAAAAACGTAAGCCATTGATCAAAAAGTTTCTGGAAGAGATGACCGAACCGCTCCTCCTCATGCTGATCGGAGCTGCAATTTTATACATCATCCTCGGTGAGGTGGGCGAAGGTATCACGGTGTTTGTTATCGTCCTGATCCTCACCTCGATCGAAGTCTTCAACGAACAACGCGCAAAGAAAGCCATCTCCTCTTTGAAGAAGCTGGCCGAACCTACCGCTCTCGTCATTCGGAATGGAAAACCACAGGAAATCGCCCATGACGAAGTTGTTCCGGGCGATGTCGTTCTTTTAATGGCAGGCCGCGACATTCCAGCGGATGCCCGGTTGATCGAAAGTTCCGGCCTGGCTGTTGATGAAAGTTCATTGACAGGAGAGTCATTGCCGGTGGATAAGGATGCTGATCAAACTGTCAGCGTAAATACTGCGCTTGCAGATCGCAGTGATATGGTTTATGCCGGCACAGTTGTCACCCGCGGTCGTGGCAAAGCGGTGGTTGTGACCACCGGGGTTGATACACAATTGGGTCAAATTGCAAAATTAGCGAAAGAGGAAAGACCACCCCGGACACCGCTCCAGAAAGCAATTAATAAAGTCAGCAAATCACTGATTTGGGTCGCCCTGGCTTTCAGCGTCCTCATCCCCCTCCTGGGAGTCCTGATCACAAAGCAACCACTGCAAACCATGTTCCTGACGGGGTTGTCCCTCGCCTTTGTAACCATTCCGGAAGAACTGCCCATCATCATCACAATGGTCCTGGCAATCGGCGGTTACCGGCTTTCAAAACAAAATGCGATCGTAAAGAACCTCAAAGCCGTGGAAACACTTGGGGCCGTTACCATCATTGCCGCGGATAAAACCGGCACCTTGACCGAGAACCAGATGGCGGTCAGCGAAGTTTTCCCGCAGGAGAATCGGAAATCGATACTTGAGACCGGATATTTATGCAATGATGCAATCATTCAGGATAAGGAGATCATTGGAGACCCGCTTGAAGTTGCGCTGATCAATGCCGTGATGAAAAGCGATGTATTGAACCCGGCCTCCCTCGATAAAGAATACAAGCGGATCAATGAATTCACATTTGACAACGATTTGAAGCGAATGTCAGTGGTCACAGAACATGACGGCGGCGTGCAGGTTTGGGTCAAAGGAGCACCCGAGAGCCTCCTTTCGATCTGCACCAGGATCCAATCCGGGAACGGATCGGAGTCGATTTCTGAAAAAACCAGCAAAGAAGTGCTGGATAAAGCCGACGCGATGGCGAAAAACGGTTTGCGCGTGCTGGCTTTTGCTCAAAAAGAGGTCTCAGTCGCGCCAGGTGACCGAAAAGAAGCGGAAAGCGGGTTGACCTTCCTGGGCATAATCGGTTTGCTCGATCCCCCAAGACCTCAGGTCAAGGAAGCCATTCAGACCATGCGAAAGGCCGGTATCCGAACTATGATGATCACCGGCGATCACCCGCTGACAGCGCTCGCCATTGCGAAGAAGATCGATTTGGGAGGCAGTGAAAAGGTGCTGACCGGCCCGGAGATTGACGCTCTCAGCGATGAAGCGCTGGGCCAGGCTGTGAAGGACGTCTCCATTTTCGCCCGGATCACACCGGAAAATAAACTCAGGATCGTAAGCGCTTTGGAAGCGCAAGGCGAACGTGTTGCCGTCACCGGGGACGGGGTCAATGACGCACCTGCCCTGGTCAAGGCGGATATTGGGGTGGCCATGGGTGAGACGGGCAGCGATGTTGCCCGTGAAGCCGGTGACATCATCCTGGCGGATGACAATTACGCCACCATCGCCAGTGCGGTTCGCGAAGGACGGCATTTGTTCGCCAACCTGAAAAAAGGGATTCGGTATTACCTTTCAATCAAATTAGCGCTGATCCTGGTGATGCTGCTGCCGGCGTTACTGAAGATCAATCTACCTTTCCAGCCGGTCCAGATCATTATGCTGGAATTATTCGTCGATCTCGCAGCTGCGGCCTCGTTCACGGCTGAACCGGCAGAATCCGGCCTGATGAAGCGGCCGCCGCGCAATATCGAGAAATCCCTTCTGGATTCCGCGATGATCGGCAGCATCATGGTGAGTGCCCTGGGGTTATTTGCCGCAGTGGAGGGCACCTACCTGCTTGCCCTGAACACCGGCGCCAGCCAGACCGTCGCCCAAACAATGGCATACACTGCCTGGCTGCTCGGGCATATCCTGCTCGCCTTCAATATGCGCTCCGACCGGGAACCGGTGTTCAAGTTGGGATTTTTCACCAACCGGGTGATGGACCTTTGGGGTGTCGGCACATTGCTATTCGTTATTGTGATCACAATGATCCCATTCCTTGAAAACCGGCTGCACACGACCGGACTGAACCTGAACCAGTGGCTGATCGTCATCGGATTTGCCATCGCCGGGACTTTCTGGCATGAGGTCTGGAAATGGATCACCTACCGGAAGGCGGAAGGATAGACATCCCATAGACGTTTTGAAATGCCGTCAATTCAATATTGAATCCAAAACCCCCCGGGATGTTGACATCCCGGGGGGTGCTGGTTATGCTTAACCGTGGGAATGGTTAGGTCCCGGTGGGCCTCCCGGTCTTCAAAATCGGTCGTCGGGTCGCGTTGCGAGCCGTGGTGGGTTCGACTCCCATCCATTCCCGCCTTTCATCAAGATCCGGCCATGCTGATATTCCAAACCAGTAAATCTTCAGAGAGCAAAAAGGGTAAACACATAACCCAATCACCCGAATCTTTCATGTCCGCCTATATCCACGCGATGAATTCCCGCGACCTCGCAGCCGCCAGCGCGATGATCGCCGAGGACGCGGTCTTCCTGTTCAGCAATGAGACCACCCATATCGGCAAAGCGGCGATCCTTCAGGCCATCCAAAACAACTTCGAAACGATTGAAGACGACACTTTCCGGATCAGCAACCTGACCTGGCTGGTCAAGACGGACGATCTCGCTGCCTGCATCTATGATTTCAACTGGACCGGGAAGATTGATGGGAAGCCCGTCTCAGGTTCCGGCCGCGGGACCTCGCTGTTAAGACGCGAAAATGGGGGTTGGCGGATCGTGAACGAACACCTCAGCAAGGGTCAATATCGAAATTGACCGAACCAGGATTATAAAAAACCTCGATTTTTCTCTTTGGGGATATTCGGCGTTTCTTTTATCAACGTGTAATTCCCGCTCAGGGCTTTTTTCGCCAGCCAGGCGCACCAGGTGAGGGCGGCATTTCCAAGCGCATCCAATTCCTCCAACCCCAGATAGCGCGCATCGTCCGTCTCCACGCCGTCGGCTCTGGGTTCACCGCTTTCGTGCCGGCAGAGGAAGATCATCCCGATCCAGCCGGTCTGGTTCAGGTTCTGGAACCCCAGGAACCCCTCAATCGACGCGCTCACCCCGCTCTCCTCCAGTGTCTCCCGCAGGGCGGCGTCTTCCGGGGCTTCATCCGCTTCAACGAACCCCCAGGGGATGCTCCATTTCCCTGCCAGCGATTGGCCAGCCGCCTGCCGGATGAAGAGGACTTTCTCACCCCGCAGTACCACCGCGCCCACGCAGACCACCTTACGCGGCGGGAAGTTAACATTATCGGGTCGTTTTTCAGGAGAATTTTGCTCTTCGGTCATCCATACCTCCCCATGGCACATTTCATTCATAAAATCCTGTTGCGGCAATGGTACGGAACTTGCAAACATCAAAGCAGACAGGATAAACCATTATGAAACGTAAAATCTTACTCCCATTGATTGCTCTCGTTTTTGTGCTGGCCGGCTGCCAGGTCTTCCCCTATGTCGTTCCGACCGAGGAGACTGACGTTCAGCCGACTGCGACGGTTGAGACCCTACCCACAGAAGAAGCCATCGTTACCGCCGAAATTACTGAAACCGCTGAAGTGACCGAATTGCCGCCAACCGAAACCCCGGAGACGACTCCGACTGAAGAGGTTTCAACAACGACCTATGTACTGCAGCCCGGCAGTCCGCTTTACCTGATGAATTTCGTCCATCCTGCTGCGGAATGTTCCTGGACCGGCGTCGCCGGGCAGGTGTTCGATTCCGGCGGCAACCCGCTCACCGGCCTGCTCGTGATCGCGGGCCAGGGCGACCTCACCAGCGGGAACCAATGGGCCGCGCAAACCGGTCTGGCAGCGGATTACGGTCCCGGCGGGTATGAGATCCAGGTCATGGATCATGTGGAAGACTCCACCCAGGCCTTCTGGGTGCAGATCGTCGGCCAGGCGGGACAGCCCCTTTCCGAGCGCGTCTATTTTGACACCTTCCAGGATTGCTCACGCAACCTGGTCCTGGTCAATTTTGTCGCTGCCGACGCCGATCAGAAGGTCATGCCGGAACAGACTGAGACGCTGCCGGCTTATCCCTGAGTGCCAATTCCTTTCGGGCAAGAACCCCGCCTGCGGAGATCAGCCCCGCCATCAGCCATTGATACGGCATGGCGAACGAATCCATACTGAGGCCCTCTATCAGGTAGGCCAGCAGGAAGAGCTGCCCTGCCAACCCCACAATCTTCATTACCTTTGAATCGCTCTTACGGATCAGCACGGTGCTGCGCCAGAGAACGATCAGCCAGACCAGGAATACGGTAAATCCGAGGAATCCCGTTTCGGACAACAACCGGATCCACAGGTTCTTTGTGTTGGGTAAATAATTGGCCCGGTAGACCAGGTCGCGTACCTCCAGAGAGATAAATCCCTGGCTGTTCATCCGGTTAACAAAATAAAAACCGGTATTCCCCAGACCAACCCCAAAGGGGTAATCGTTGAAGATGTGCCATCCGCCGTACCAATATATCATTCGTTCCAGGAAAGACAGGTTTTCAGAAAAATGGATCAGGCTGCTCTCCGTCAGGGGGAATAAGTTTAAATCTTTGAAAGCGCTGCCGTCAAGGATCCTTTGATAACGAAAGTCCCAGCGGCTGGCAAAGACAATATATCCCGTCAACGCCGCGCCTGCTGCCACAACCATGGTCGCCACCATCAGGAACGCCAGAATGAACTTCACCCAAAACAAGTGAGCGGTCTCTTTTTTCCTTCGCTTAAGATACCAGTTGGTGATCTTTCCATGCAGACGGCTGATCAGCATGAACGCGACATATGCCAACGAAGCCATGAAGGCCAGCAGCCCGACGCGGGGAGAGCTGAACCCAAAAGCCGCCAGCCCGCCAATCAGCAGGAAATCTTCCACCTGGAAGATCCATAGCCTGAATTTGAACAGCGATTTTCTTTGATAACTCGCTGAAATCCAAATTGGGAAGAGCACCAGGTTGAATTGACGAACAAACCAGGAAGGCTCGTATGCCAACCCGCTGGCTCGGTTCACCAGTAAGGCGCTTTGAGATTTGACGGCCAAAGCCGACCGGATGCGGATATACCAGGCAGGCATCGAAAGGGCACTCCCATAAATCCTTAAAAGCACAACTTCCAGGAAAGTCCATCCGATCAGCAGTACACCGCCAATGTAAATGAATAACAGAACCTGATGCAGGGTTTTTTCATCCCGCGGATAGGCGGCAAAGATCAAGTAAAAGCTCAATCCAATCGCCACGGTCACAAAGGCTCGGATGCTCTGGTCAAAGAAATCCCGCCCGCGAGCATAATACCCGTTCAGGAAGAATGCCAGGCAGGAAACGGCAACCGCCACCAGGACAAAATACAGATAAGGCACCACTTCGGCCGGAAAAGTCCCTTTCTCCAGCAGGTAGGGCACCAGCCAAATGACCAGGAGCAGCACCAATGGGATGAAAGAGAACGGTGCGACGATCGCCCCGGTCAGACGGGTGAGAATGGGAAAACTGGTCAGCGGAAGCCCGACCAGCACCAGGAACAACAGGGTCGTTCGTGTCGTTCGATAGATCACATTCTTCGAAAGTGCGGTCAACATGCTCAGGCCTCCTGCGGGCGGCGCATGTCAAACCGCAGCCGGCCATCCACCACAAGGATACCAACGATGATCCCGATCAGCGTTCCAGCCAGCACCAGCGTTCCCCGGTTCTGGTATACCGGCTTTTCAGGCAGCGAGGCTTGCTGCACCAGGTCAACGATCACAAACGTCTCGGCATCGCCGTTCACCTGGGCTTGCTTCAACGAATCAAACGCCAGGTTCGCCCAATAATTAACAACCTTCTGGGCAATTTCCGGGTTTGAGGACCGGAACCGCAGATACCAATTCGTATTGGCGCGTTCAATCTGCATATCTCTTTCGAATTTGGTCAGAGTCAGGGAAGGGTCCAGGGTCAGGGCATAATTGTATGCGTTTTGCATTTGCTCCGTCATGAACCGGGCCACAACCTGAAGCGCCAGGTCTTCATCATATTGTGTGAACGAGAGCGGTTGATCGCCCTCCATAACCATATTCTCAAAGTTGATCTGGGTGAAATCGATGCTCGCACTGAAAACCGCCTCCGCCTGGTATTTTGCCGGGAGCAGATAGGAGGCGACAAGGCCGACCAGCGCGAACAGGTAGGCAATCAGAATGATCTTCCACCAGTTATGAAGGAGATTTTTTATCGTCTGCAATGGTTCCAATGCGTCACTCATTATTTTTCCTTCCTGAAAAAGAAGTTCCCGGATGGAGAATATTATATCTTATCTGTATAATCAGACTCATTCCCGCCTTGTCAGAGCAGTACTGATTATTTGGATAAATTAAGGTATAAATAACGCTAGATGTCCGAAATTATGAAACAAACGTCATAATAAGAATTGGCTCGGGTTGATGATTTTCTTAACCGGACATTCGGGGTATCCTTATTCTCCAAAGTCACTGAAACATTCGTCACCCGATCTAATAATAAGGCTTCCTATCAAATTGAATTGGAGCGAGAATGACAGAACAAAACCCTTCCCCCAGAAAAAAGATCAAGATTGTCTGGCTGATCGTGATCCTGGTTGTGCTCATTGGCTGCCTGGTCATTGCAGCCACCGGTCTGGCCGTCCTTGTTTTTGGCGTCACGCCTTTTTGGAAGACGATCCACAATCCTGCAACTGAAACGCCCGTCACACCTGAAGCGGTCGTGACACAGGAACAACTTCCGACGGCAACCGAGCAAGCCGTCACTGAACCAACAGCCGAACCAACTGAAGCGGTTTCGCTGGCAGGCGCACAAGAGACTTTCCAAACCCTGGCTGATGAGATCGTCCCCATCAATAACCCGATTGACCTGGGTGAACGTCTGGGCGGGAAAACGGATATCCCGGTGACTGTACCGGATAACAAAGCTCCTTACGCCATTGGTGCTGTCAAGGATTTCTGGGTGACCAATGTGGATACCAACGAGAATTTTAAGATCACTGCCACGCTGCGTTACCTGGGTGACAATCTTTACATCTGGATCCAGAATGGCGTTGATTACAATGAAGGTGACCTCAAAGACCTGGGGGATACCTTCGATAAGGAAATCTATCCCATCGACCGTGAATTCTTCGGCAGCGAATGGAAACCCGGCATTGATGATGACCCGCATATTTATATGGTCTATGCCGGCGATCTTGGTTTCTCTCTGGCCGGGTATTTCTCCTCAGCAGATGAACTGAGCCCTGAAGCGCACGAATATTCCAACGCGCATGAAATGTTCCTGATCAACTCAGACAACGTCCAGTTATGGGAATCGTATATCTACGGTACCCTGGCTCACGAATTCCAGCACATGATCCACTGGTATACCGATAAGAACGAAGAGACATGGTTGAACGAAGGCTTCTCCATGCTGGCTGAGCTGATCAACAATTTCGATCCGGGTGGTTTCGATTACAGCTATATCGCCAACCCCGACCTGCAGTTAACCGATTGGGGTGGTTCTGTCGGCAGTAACGGTCCTCATTATGGCGCAGCATTCCTGTTCACGACCTATTTGTTGGATCGTTTCGGTGAAGATGTGACCAAAGCCATTGTTGCCAACCCGGCCAACGGCATGGAAAGCATTGATTTGGTGATGCAGGAGTTGAATGTTACTGACCCTCAAACCGGCAAGGTGATCACAGGAAAAGATATCTTTGCCGATTGGGTCGTCGCCAACCTGCTGGGTGATGCCAGCGTGGGCGATGGACGGTATGCTTATGGCATTTATCCTTCTGCACCGACAGCAGAACCTGACCCCGTGATCACGAACTGCCCCACCCTGCCGCTGGATTACGGCGTGAGCCAGTTCGGTGTGGACTACCTTCAAGTGGATTGTGCAGGCGATTGGACACTCGATTTCACCGGTAAAATGGAGGTTTCGATCATCCCGACCGATGCCTATTCAGGAAAATACTTCTTCTGGTCCAATATGGGTGATGAGTCAGATATGTCGCTGGAACGCAGCTTCGACCTGACCGGTGTTGAAGCACCGGTTGAAATGACCTATCAGACCTGGTATGACCTGGAAGAGGACTATGATTACGTCTTCGTCTCGGCCACCACAGACGGCGAAAACTGGCAGATCCTAAATTCCACATCCTGCACCAGCGAAGACCCCTCAGGAAATAGTTACGGCTGCGGCCTGAACGGGAAGAGTGATGGCTGGCAGATGGAGACCGTGGATTTAAGCGAATACGCGGGCCAGACGGTGACAGTACGTTTCGATTACGTCACCGATGCAGCCGTGAACGGAATCGGGATGGCAATTGACGACATCCGGGTGGATGCGATCAACTACTTCACCGACCTCGAATCCGATGATGGCGGATGGAAGGCGGATGGCTTTGTGCGGATCGAAAATTCCCTCCCGCAGACTTACCGCCTCTCTCTGGTAACCTACGGTGATGAGATCACAGTAACGCCGCTCGTTCTTGATGAAAACAATCATGTCAGCGTGAGTTTCAGCCTGGGCGGTGATGTGAATAAAGTCGTGCTGGCCATCAGCGGCACCACCGATTTCACCCGCCAGCGGGCGAAATACCACATTGAAGTGAATCCACAGTAAGCAGGTTCACACCTTATTACAACTAAAAAGCACTCCAGCCGGGGTGCTTTTTTTCTTCACCATTTTGTCATTGCGATGAGGCCGAAGGCCGACGTGGCAATCTTCTACTTTCGAATGGCATGACATGCCTATGGCCGGTTTGTTTTCATCATTCCAACGCTTAGAAGTCGGCTGTACTGGGGTAATGTTATGTCCTTTGTATTTAGAAGATTGCTTCGCCGCAGTCGCTTCTCTCAATGACAAGTTAGGAGAGGTAAGAAAAATTTGCGATAATGGATGTTTTGTCATTAATCTTTAATCAATTGGTAAAAACATAACGCCATCATGTAAAATTATTCCGAGCCAAGAATCCAAAGGAATCTCATTATGCGACCCTCTTCCGTCATTCCACCTAATCCTGCAATCACCAAAACCCCCTGGACAGACCAGGTTGACCCAAACCTCCCCTGGCCCGAATACCCCCGGCCGCAGATGGTGCGGGAAAACTGGGAAAACCTCAATGGGTATTGGGATTATGCGGTCACGACCAGGGATGCAAGTCAGCCTCTTGAGTTCCCCGGCAGGATCCTGGTGCCCTTCCCGATTGAAAGCGCGTTATCCGGTGTCCAACGGCAGCTCAAACCCGATGAGCGTTTGTGGTACCGGCGCACATTCAACGTTCCCAAAGCATGGAATGGGGATCGTATCCTGCTGCATTTTGGCGCTGTAGACTGGGAATGTCAGGTATGGATAAATGGCACCAAAATTGGGGAACATATCGGAGGTTATGACCCCTTCACCTTCGAAATCACCAAATCTTTGCAAATAGGAGAAAACGAAATCGTGGTCTCAGTCTGGGATCCCAGCGATTCACAGCCGATCCAGCGCGGCAAGCAGGTTCTGAAACCGGGATTCATCTGGTACACCACCATCTCGGGCATCTGGCAGACCGTTTGGCTGGAAGCCGTCCCATCTTCCTATATTGCTTCCATCAAGCTGACCCCTGATATTGATGAACAGACTCTCATGCTGTCCACCGTCCTTGAGTCGCCTGTGCCAGGGCTGACCATTACTGCCAGTGTGATTGCCGATGGTAAGCCGGTTGTGAAAAAGCAAGGTGATGCCGCTCAGCGATTAACCCTTCCGATTGAAGATCCCAAACTTTGGTCACCAGGATCGCCGTTTCTTTACGGTCTGGAAATCCAGCTTCTGCAAGGTGGGCAGCTTGTCGACCGAGTGACCAGTTATTTCGGGATGCGAAAGTTCAGCCTTGAAAGAGACGATCAGGGCGTTTTACGCTTCTGTCTTAATCACAAACCGTTGTTCCTCTACGGTCCGCTGGACCAGGGGTATTGGCCCGATGGTCTGTACACGCCCCCCACCGATGAAGCCATGCGCTGGGAGATCGACTTCCTCAAGGATGCGGGGTTCAATATGCTGCGCAAACACATCAAGGTTGAACCCGCCCGTTATTATTACCACTGCGACCGCGCCGGGATCATCGTCTGGCAGGATATGGTCAGCGGCGGGATCAGCCCCAAACCGATCTGGTTTGTTTTCGCAGGACTGTTGAAGAAGCTAAGGGATAATCACTTTTATTGGCGGCTCGGTCGCGGGAACCCCGAAAACCGTTCGCAATTCAAAGACGAGTACAAACGAATGATCGATGCTCTATATAATGTCGTCTCAATTGCAATCTGGGGTCCGTTCAATGAAGGCTGGGGGCAGTTCGATGCCGCCGAGATTGCCGGATGGACCAGGACCTATGACCCCACCCGTCTGGTGGACCATGCCAGCGGATGGTTCGATCAAGGAGCGGGAGATTTCAAGAGCGAACACATCTACTTCAAAACGCTTCCTTCTCCCATGATTGAAGCGGAACGGGGATTGGTGCTCTCCGAATTTGGCGGTTACAGCCTCAACCTGCCGGAACATGCCTGGAATCCGGATAAAGATTTTGGATATAAGAAATTCAAGAACGTTGAAGCTTTGACGGATGGGTATTTACATCTTCTTGAGAGGGAATTGATCCCCTGGATCCGGGCCGGGTGTTCCGCAGCGGTTTACACCCAAACGACCGATGTGGAAACAGAGGTCAACGGCTTCCTGACTTATGACCGCCAGGTTGTCAAAATGGACCTGGAACGTATTCGCAGTGCACACGAGCGACTATACGAAATAAATGCTCGCTAAATCCCCAAAATACATGTATTTATTGACGCAGAGATATTGCCGTCAGCGTCAGTAAAAAGGATCAAAAAAGGCTGCCCTTATGAGGACAGCCTTCTTATTTTTCTAAATCCGAAAATGTCGCTTAGAAACTACCGACAGCTTCGGTCAGGTCGTCTAACACTCTGAAGTATGGCCCGATCCCAACCAGGTCCATCGATTCTTTGATCCGTTCATCCAGTTTCACCAGGACCAGTTCGCCCCGGTTCATCTTCTTGACCTCTTTTTGGATCCGGATCAAGGCCCACCAGCCTGCGCTGGAGACGAAGGTGACATCCCGCATATCGAAGATGATGTTGTACTGACCCTTTTCGATCAGCTGGTTCAGGGCTTCTTCAACTTCAGGGGCGGTATAACTATCGATACGGCCGCTGGTGTAGATCACTGTGCTTCGTTTATACTCAGTTACTTCAAAGTCCATTGCACTTTCTCCATAATAAACAACGATACTGACATAGTTTACCAATTATAACTTAAAACGACCCAAACACTACATACCAGAGGGTGGATTCAGGGGAATTTGGCAGACCCCTTTCGGATGCCCAGAGTTTCCAATCCTCCTCATTATTATATATTACAACGCTAGTCCCTCCAGCGTCACGGTTCATCTTGACCCGGTCGAGTATAATAAGCGCCTATGAAATACCATATCTGGACCGAAGGCTGTCAGATGAATGTGGCGGATTCCCGCCGGTTGGCGTCTTCGCTTGAAATAATGGGCTATGAGCCCACATCCAAACCTGAAGATGCGGATGTGATCGTCCTCAACACCTGTGTGGTGCGGCAAAGCGCTGAGAATAAGGCCGTCGGTCGGCTTTCATCATTGCGGCCGTTAAAAACAAAAAATCCTGACCTGATCATCAACCTGATGGGGTGTCTGATCGGTGTGCGCGGTAACAGCAAGATCCAGGAAAAGTTCCCCTGGGTTGATGTCGTTTCGCCTCCTTCCGATCCCGAGCCCCTTCTTCACCTGCTTAGTGAGCGTGTCGCTAAGGCCAACGCCCAGTCAAGCAAGGAGGAACATAATTCCCTCCTGGATGGTGAATTGGTGCTGCCTCGGGAGGAGCAGGGCAAACTGGTCTCCGCTTATATCCCGATTGTGTACGGCTGCTCCCATGCCTGCACCTACTGCATCATCCCCTCCAAACGCGGCCGGGAACACTCCCGTCCTTACCAGGAGATCATCAATGAAGCCCGCAGCCTGGTAAAGCAGGGTGTCAGGGAGATCACTCTGTTGGGACAGATTGTCGATCGTTATGGTCTGGACCTGCCCGAACATCCCACACTGGCCCAACTTTTACGGGACCTGCATGAAATTGAAGGTTTGAAAAGGATCCGTTTCCTCACCTCCCACCCAAACTGGATGACCGATGAACTGCTGGACGCTGTCGCCGATCTGCCCAAGGTCTGCCCGCATATCGAAGTGCCGATCCAGGCCGGTGACGATGCAATCCTGCGTGATATGCGCCGCGGCTACACCGCCCAGGCATATCGCGATCTGGTCGGGAAGATCCGTGACCGGATCCCGGGCGTATCCATCGCCACCGACATCATCGTCGGATTCCCCGGCGAAACCGATGCCCAATTCCAGGAAACCTATCAGTTATTAGACGATTTGCGAATGGACGTCGCTCACCTGGCGCGATATTCCCCTCGTGAAGGGACCTATTCCGCTCGAAAATTGGAAGATAATGTTTCAGCCGAAGAGAAAATGCGCCGTTTCAGGCTCCTGGAGGATCTGCAGGAAGAGATTTCTGCCGAGATCAACGCTCGCTATCAGGATCAGATAGTCACCGTATTATTTGAAGAGAAATCGCGCGGTCGCTGGCGCGGACGGACACCGACCAACAAATTGGTCTTTATTGAAACAGATCAGGATTTAATCGGGCAGGAGCGCGATGTCAGAGTCAACTGGACCGGCCCCTGGTCAATGATCGGTGAATTGGCGGATGAACTGGAATAGCAGATACACACTTCATATTCTAATGATCAACACATAATTTATGAATCCAAACAAATTCCTGATTGGTTACTTCGAATCCGGGGTCAGTTTTTTATGTTCAAATGGACAGAGGTCTTCTACAGGACAGCGGTAGCAAAACCACTTACGCGCGCCGCAGACTTCCCGTCCTAATCGGATCAGGTTCAGGTGCAGGTCATAGAAATACTCTTCCGGGATCCGTTCTTCCAGATAGGCGTGTGCTTTTTCAACATTCAAATTCATGGGACGCAATCCCAGCCGGCCTGTTACCCGGTAAATATGTGTATCCACCGGGAATGCGGGAATGCCCATTGAAAACAGTAAAACGATCGCAGCTGTTTTGGGTCCCACACCCTTGATATCCATCAGCCACTTTCTCGCATCTTCCAACGGCAAGTCCTTCAGGAATTGCAGGTCGAGTTTTCCCCCATTATGGTCCGAAATGTCCTTCAGCGCTTGCTGGATGCGCGGGCCTTTTTGGTTTGCCAGTCCGGCGATCCGGATGGCGTCAATCACTTGATTCGGATCGGCGTTCATTACCGCTTCCCAGCCTGGGAATCTCTGCTTCAATCGGTCGAAGGCGGCGTCCCGGTTGATATCATTCGTGTTCTGCGAAAGGATGGTCGAAACCAGTTCATCCACCGGCGGTAAAGGCGTCCGCCAGACGGGCTGGCCAAAGGCATCGATCAACCTTTGACGGATCAGAGTGATCCGCTCCCGATAATTTGCGATAAGCTCACTCATTGGGAAAATCAGTTCAATTCAGATATGGTGAAAGCTGGGCGGATCTCTCCGACGACAAACTGACGCCAGTTCTTCACCGGGATGTTGCCGTAATCCGATAAGGCAGCCAGATCGTCTTCATTAAACAACCCCAACCCCTGCAGGATCATCAGGCTGACGCTTTGTCTCGCTCGGCCGGTCGGGTCACCATCTGAAATCTTGATCGCAATCCCAATCCCCGGAGAACCTTCACCCAATACACCAGGCATCACACCGATGATCTGGTATCCTTCCGCGCCGCCTTTACAGAACAATCTGCCCTTCCCGGTAATCATTAAATCCGTGTCAAACTTTCCCGGGCCGGCAATCATATCGGGGAACGCCATCATTGCGCCTGTGATTTTTCGGCAGGCTTTAGCCCGATCTTCCTCTAATCCAACCGGATCAGCCAATCTGGCAACACCCTGCGCCATATTTATCAACGGAATGCCATAGACCGGCGCGGAACAACCATCACGTCCCAAAGGCATTGCATCCGGGTCCATCCCCACCATTTCCGCCAGGGTCTCACGGATGGTCACCTGAACGGGATGGTTCGGGTCAAGGTAGTCCGCTTTATCCAGGCCGCGCAGGACAGCATGCGCCAGCATGCCGGTATGCTTCCCGGAGCAATTATGGCGGAAGGGAGTTGGCTCCTCACTGGCAGCCTTCATGGCATCCCGGGTATCGGCATCCCCCGGCCAATGGACCCCGCACTGTAGATCGTTTTCGGTGATACCGATTTTTTTATGCATCCCTTCAAGAACGGACTTGTGCAGGTCGGTTCCTGAATGGGAAGCACACATGATTGCCACTTCCTGGTCCGTCAAATTGAACGCTTCTGCGCCGCCGCGTTCAATGAACGGCAGCGCCTGGAACGGCTTCATCGAGCTTCGGGGATAGGTCATCAGTTCCGGATTCCCTGCTGATGCCAGGACATTCCCCTGCATATCGACCACCATAAAACCGCCAAAGTGGATCGATTCAACGATCTCACCGCGCGTGACCTCAACCAGAGGTACACAATCCTTAGCCTGCATTAAGACTCTCCTTTTTGCTCTTCTTCAATATGAAGGAAATGCCGTTTGTAATACTGTTCCAACCCCCAGGCAAGCCGATTGTGGTAAAGCTGGGTCAGACTTTTATTAAAACTAAGTGCTTTCAACAGGCCGGGTACTTCTGCCAGGAGATCTTCCATGTTATCCTGGGTACCTGTGAACCCTTCAATCACAGACTTGACCTTGATTAAAAAATTCCGCATCTTTTCAATCGATCTGTAACGGACAATGCCATTCCTGCCGCTCACAACTTTGTAGCCCTTAAATTCCTCTGAGAGCAATAGGTCCAGGTCTTTTAACCAGGCATTCAGGTCGGCATAGGCAAGGAATGGCGGTTGATGAGTAACAACACTGTCACCAATGAAGACAACCGAATCAACTTCAATTTTCAGCCAGGTCCCTGCACTATGGGAACCAGCATGATGTTCAAGGATCAGAGGAACGCCCTCCCAATAAATCGAAAGCGAATTGGAGTAGGTCATATCCGGCATCACCCAACGGATGTTGGGTGGCAGGTCGAATGGCTCCCAGTTAGCGCCGGCATCAATATCCTGACTGCGGGCAGCAGTCGGCCGGCTTTGGAGAATAGCGACGCTGTTTTCATGGGCGACCACATCCGTTTCCAAAGCCCGGATACCCAGAGTGCGGTCAATATGTGTGTCCAGCATGACCAACAACTTTTCCTTACCGACATTCAGCCCGGAAAGTGTTGATCGCCAGATGTGCTGGTCTTCCGGCCGGAACGGAGAATCCACCATCAGCAATCCTTTGCCTGATTGCACCGCTCCCAGGACGACTCCGGGAAAACCGCTCTCTATATGGGTATGTTTGGCAATTTCCTCCATTTGATGCTCCAAATCCTGGTCTTCAGTATTATCCTGACCGACTTCTATTATACGATTAATCCCTCTTCAGACCCATAATTTACGGCATATTACAGGTCGGGATCGTATCAATATTCTCTTTCCCATTCAATTCAAGCCCAAAATAAGGCGAGGGGTCCAACGTGTTATGGATATCCAATTCGTTCAGGAACATTCCCTCCCCGTCATCCTTTACGATTGAAAAATGCAGGTGAACGCCGGTCGGGTTTCCAGGTGTTCCTGAATAATTCCCCTGATAACCCAGTAAAGTCCCGGCAGGGACCCACAGTTCCTCTGTTCCGGGTGGAAATGCTTTATCCACAAATGAATTCCCGGCTTCATCAGCCATATGTGTGTAATAGGTCCAAATCTGTCGATTAGGCTGGAGAGGATCATTTGGTATCCGGATGATCACGGTGGCTTTCCAATCGGGCAATCGAGACAGATATCCATCATAAACCGAATAAACCGGCGTCTCATTGATCGTCGTCCCGGCAAAAATATCGATTCCCTGGTGATGGTGACCAATCCTGAACGAATCCCCCCATAAAAAACCGATCAACCCATCTGTGGGTGTGAGAAAAGATGCATCCCCGCAGCGGGACAATGCTTCCACCCGGTCAGACTGGTTTGCATCAGGATTGCGTAAATACTCGAAAACTTTCCGGGTCCGGTTGTTAGGTGTGAAGTATTCCCGGTAAATCAGGAAAAATGCTGCAGTCATTATTATGCCAATGACAGTCACCCACCATATCATTTTCTGTTTCATATTATTCTTGATTTTTTTTTTTTCCGATTTCAAAATTTTATCAAATCCTCGGTCATCATGATTGCTCTAAGCATACCACTTCCATTTACCATTCTTATATTTCTCCAACTTCGCTCCGATGGAGCGTTAACGAACATCAATTAAGATGAAATTGAATTAAAAACCAAAAGCATTGGAGGAAAAAATGACCCTTTATATTAACCCTGTTCGTCATGCCCACCGCCGTCGAATGCTGGATGAAATGATGCGGGATTGGGATGAAAATTACAGTTCCGAATTGAACTTCCCAATCGATGTTGTAGCTGACAATGATTCTTTCACCATCAAAGCCTTATTGCCCGGCGTCGACCCCGACAAACTGGATATCCAGATCGTGAATGAGATCGTCACGATTGCCGGTGAATTGAAGGTCGAGCGTGAGGAAGACGCAAATTATCTTCTGACTGAGATTCCCAGCGGCAAGTTCCATCGTGTGATCACCCTCCCCACACCTTTGAATGCTGCCAACGTGGAAGCCTCACTGGAAAACGGCATCCTGACCCTGACCGTGCCCAAAGCTGAAGAAGCAAAACCACGCACGATCAAAGTCACCGCCAAATAATGGTTCAAAATGAAAACCACCCCAGCATTGAGGTGGTTTTTATATTTAATAAATTCAAGCGCCATCAAAATAGAAAATACCATCCCTGATTGAAGTCGAGGATGTATTCTTGTATAATTTTAATAATCCATAACCGATGGGAGTTATTTGATGGTCCCGGAAAGCGATAAACAGGCAGTTCTTTCACCCTTTGTGATCGCCCTTTGCCAGCAAAAAGGAGGCGTTGGCAAGACGACAACGGCTGCCTGTCTGGGTGCAGGGTTGGCGCAGATCGGGAAAAAAGTCCTGATGCTCGATCTTGCACCTTCGGGTAACCTGACCTCCGCATTTGGGATCAACCTCAACCGGGTAAAACGTTCGACAACCGACCTTTTCCACGGAACGTACCCACCGACCAGCCTGATCAAACCGACCTCAATCAAGGGATTGAACCTGATCCCCGCTCACCCTTCATTATTTCCGATCCCACAGGAGCTCTACCGGAAGAAGGATTACGAGCTTATTTTACGAAAGATCCTGGTTAATGGTAACTTCCCGGATTACGACATCATTATTCTGGACTGCCCGCCCGGGATGGATTCTCTGTCCATCAACGCGATAGCCTGTGCACACCTGGCAATCCTGCCTGTTATATGCGAATATTTTTCCCTGCCGACCCTCGAAAACATGTTCCGGCTGATCAAACTTTCGCGGCAAAGAGCCAACCCCGATCTGGCCTATCGTCTCCTGATCAACAAACTGGATAAGCGCGCCTCACTTCACGAACGCATCTACGCCCAAATCGAGGAACATTATAAGGCAGCCTTATTGGAAACCGTGATCGGAATTGATATCAAACTTCCTGAAAGTCAACTGGCAGGCATCCCGGTCCTGGTCTATGAACCGAAAACGCGCGCCACAAAACAATTTCGTGCGCTTACCAAAGAAATCATTGGTATTATCAACCAATTAATCGACTCTGAACCTGAAAAAAAGGATGAAAAATGAAAAAAATAACAGTAGTCAGTTTACTTGTCGTTGTCCTGGCTTTGTTCCTTGTGAACGGCCAGGTACAGGCCTGGACGATCCCTACCATCTCGATCCTGGGTGTTACCCAGAATGAGAAGGTCACCATCCAGACCTATAATTTCCCCGCAAATTACGATTTCGAGGTCCGTATGGGTCTCTTCGGAACCAAGGGTGTGAACGGGATCCTGATTGGTACAGTCAATTCCGGTGCCGGTGGAAGTCTGAAATTCACCTTCCCTATCCCAACCGCGCTCCAGAGCGAATCAATGATCGCCATCCGGCTTCAAAGCACAGTTGATGGTTATTACTCGTATGATTGGTTCTATAATACCAATTCCGGTTCCCATGATGGTGGTGTCCCGATTGGTGACGTCACGTCCAGTGCCTCTATCAGTGCTACCTCGGTCAAGGAAGGCGAATATGCGGTGATTAAAGCAACGAACCTGCCCGTTAATGAGGACTTTAAAGTCCTGATGGGTGTTTACGGCACACAGGCCATCGGCGGGGTCGTTGTTAAAACGGTTAATTCCGGTACAGATGGGAATTTCACCGAAACCTTTGATATCCCTTCGAGCCTGAAAGACGAAGCGAAGATTGCCGTCCGGTTTGAATCACAGGATAGCAGTCTGGTGCTTACCACCTGGTTTGAAAACGTCACCGGCGCCAGCGGTGGTTCGGGAGGAGGATATGGCGTTTATTACGGCATCCCGACCATTTCCATTTCTTCCGTCAACGCGGACGACAATGTGACCGTCCAGACCAACAACTTCCCGGCTCATAAGGATTTTCAGGTCTATATGGGGAAGATCGGCACCCGTGGCGTTGGTGGTATTCTGGTAACGACAATCAACTCTGGCGATGGCGGTTCATTCTCGGTAACTTTTGATATCCCCACGACGCTCAAGGGTGATTATCAGGTGGCCATCCGCTTGCAAACTGCAGATAACTACTTCTACGCCTACAACTGGTTCTACAATAACACAACAACAGGCGCACCTTCAGGCGGTACACCTTCCGGTTACACAGGCATACCCACATTCTCGATCACCGCAGTCGTCAAGGACAATAAAGTCACCATCCAGACGAACAACTTCCCCGCCAATGATAATTTCGAGGTACTGATGGGTAAGATGTGGACTCAGGGAGTCGGTGGAATCTCAGTTGCTACGATTAATTCCGGTACGGGCGGTTCGTTCACCAAGAGTTTTAATATCCCAGCGGCATTGGCTGGAGAAGCTCAAATCTCGATCCGTCTGCAGTCATCAGCCAGCGGATATTACGCCTATAACTGGTTCTATAACAGCACCTACCCTTGATCTGAGCGTTCGGCAAATTTAGGTTAATATTGCCGTTTATATCTAGCCTCGAGTTGATTCTTGTGGTAATATCCTCTCGAGGAAAAGACTTATGGACAACAAAATAACGATCATTGAAGGCCCTACGCCGAATTTCGATTCTGTTGAGACCGACTTCGTTATGGGCATGAACGGCTGGACGGCTGGTCTTAGTGAAGGTCCATTCCTTTACGACACCGCCCGGACAACAGTGCGCACTTTGAACGGCCACGCATTAGTGGAACGGTGCCATAAAGCCTGGGCGAATAAAACCACCATGTACCTTGAATATCGGGACCCAATCGGCCTGACCAAAGAAATACCGATTATTGCAGCCCGGTCGGTCGATTCTGAGAATGGCGAAATGCTCGTCCTCTGGGTCCGGCGAGACCCGGAAGAGGATGAAATCGAAGGTTACGACCTGGACTTCGATGACAACGACTCGGATTGGTAGAACAATAACAATTAAAAAACCAAAGCGCCCAAAATTGGGCGCTTTTACTTTAATGACATGCTCCAGGAGGGACTCGAACCCCCAACCTAGGCGTTAGGAGTGCCTTGCTCTATCCATTTGAGCCACTGGAGCAATTTGGATATGCGATTATATCACACCTCAGGGCAGTACAGTCCAGGGGTTGAGAAAACCGCCCAAATACCGGACTTCAAAATGCAGGTGAGGACCGGTTGAATTACCGGTGGAACCGGCATTACCGATCATTTGTCCCTGGTAAACACCGGAACCGCAATACACATTGATGTTGCTGAGGTGGGCGTAAAGCGTACTATAGCCGTTCATATGATCAATCATGACAACATTGCCATAGCCGTTGCTGTTCCAACCGGCATAAACCACAACGCCTGAATCGGCAGCATAGATTGGCATCCCGGTACCGGCGGCGATGTCGATTGCCAGGTGGCCGGACCAATAATCGTTACCGGAGAGATAGTGGTTGGCAGCCGGCCAAATGAAGAATCCACCACCCACATAGTAATTCGCGTTATCAAGGGAACAACCTTCAGGTAAATTCGAAATCACGCCGGCTCGTCCCACAGCGTAAGTCGGAACAACCCACTGCTGGAATTCACGCTGACCGCCCGGGATCATCACCATATCGCCCGGTTCGATTTCGGGGTTGGTCAAATCCAGATGATTGCCGGACCAGTTGAGAATATCATCCGCACTGGCTTTAAAATCCTGAGCGACGTTTTCCACAGTGTCGCCTTCCTGCCATTCATATAAGATACCGTTGGTCGGAGGGATAATTAATGCCTGACCGGGACGGATCGAGTGGGGATCATCTTTGAGGGTATCGTAATTGGACCAAAGCAGCGATTCCGGCGAAATATTGTATTTTTGGGCGATGCTGAAAATCGCATCACCGGATTCAACAGTGTATTCGATCGGTTCACTACGTGGCCGGGTTGGTGCAATGGTTTGTGTTTCAGAGCTGCGGACCAGGTAAGGTTCTTCTTCGCCGGTGACAAAATAAGGCATACTGGCCAGCGCTTCTGACGAAACATCAGCTACCGGGCCGATATCTACCTGCCTGCCGGATTCAAATTCATTCATTTCACGCGCCATGATTGGCTGCCAATAAAGCACGGATACCAGGATCGCGACCAATACTCCGGTAACAATCCAGGAAACCCAAAACTGCCAGCCTTTCTTCTGTTTTTCAGGCTCGTGATTTTTTATCGTTTGTTTTTCCAAGGGTATCACCTCGAAATTTTAGTTTTAGATCTCACCATTAAGTGTCTCAAGAAATTCCATGTTGGTTTTTGCCCGAGCTACCTGCTGGACCACTGCTTCTGTTGCGACAGCGATATCCATGCCGGCCCCTTGTGGAGGTGCACTGATCATTTGCAGGTACATCCGGCGCATCAACCAGGCTCGTTTTAGAATATCCGGGCCGAGCAACAGATCTTCTCGGCGAGTGGATGAACGTTCAATATCAATTGCCGGGAAGGTGCGGCGCTCCTGCAGACGACGTGAGAGGTGCAGCTCCATATTACCGGTGCCTTTGAACTCCTCATAAACCACATCATCCAGCCGAGAGCCGGTATCGATCAGTGAGGTCGCAATGATCGACAATGAACCACCTTCTTCCAGATTACGGGCAGCGCCAAAAAAGCGTTTCGGCGGGTACAGCGCTGAAGGATCCAAACCGCCGGAAAGTGTCCGGCCGGAAGGATTGACCACCAGGTTATATGCCCGAGCCAATCTGGTTAATGAGTCCATCAAGATTACCACATCATGACCCAATTCGACAAGACGCCTGGCGCGATCAAGAGCGATCTCTGCCATCCGCACATGGGCGGTAACCGGTTCATCAAAGGTCGATGCAACCACTTCCGCTTCCACCGAACGGTCCATGTCCGTGACCTCTTCAGGTCGCTCACCGATCAGGGACATGATCTGGCGGACATCGGGATGATTCGCAGAAATGGCGTTGGCGATTTCCTTCAGGATGGTCGTCTTACCGGCTTTGGGCGGTGAAACGATCATTCCACGCTGACCGCGGCCAATGGGTGCAATCAGGTTGATGATCCTTGTGGAAAGCACCTGGGGGTCGTATTCAAGGTCAAAGCGCTGATCGGGAAAAATGGGGGTTAATTTTTCAAAACGGGGTCGTTTGCGAGCTTCATCAGGGGTCATACCATTGATGAACTCCACTTTCAATAAACCATAATGGCGTTCGGATTCACGCGGGGGGCGTACATGACCGATGACCATATCGCCGGATCGCAGTTCATACCGGCGCAGTTGTGCCTGGGAAACATAAACATCCTCCGGTCCAACTCGGTAGTCATAACGCAGGAATCCTATACCTTCATTCATGATCTCCAGCACACCGCCTCGGATTTCAAGACCTTCGGCTTCACCAATGGCACGGGCCAGTTGAAGGATCAGACCTTCTTTTTTACTGTAGCGAGAGTGAGTGACTCCCATTTCTTTTGCGATGGATCGCAATTCGGGCAACGTCTTTTTTTCTAATTCTAATATATCCATATTTCTACTTTTCTCTGTAATAATTACTCCGGAAAGGTGTAACAATTGGGGGTGTGAATTTTCCCGCATCGTCGAACGAGGGAAGATATAAATGCAAACGCAGTTAATAAAATGACGCGAAGATACTGTTTGATCAAGAGGGGATCATCCCGCGCGCTGCCCCAGATACGCTTATTGTCTGCTTGGCAAAACTTGCCGTTTTTCTGTTAAGGACATTAGGGAAACGAACTTTCACGCAGCGACCGATAATGGGTTGGTTTGGTGATTCACGGTCGGTTTACATAAATCAGGGTAACGCAAGTATTATATCAGACTTTAAATTGCCTCGCAAGATGGATTAACCGGTTGAATTGCATATCTTCGGCTGATTTTTATCATACCCCAACCAGAGAAAATGGAATAGTCCTATCAGGAATTCCGTAAAATTGGTGCAAACAGGCTGAAAGGGTCGGTTATGCTATAATCCATCCAGACGGAAAGTTTCCCACCACAGGAGCAGCGGATGGCACGCCGTACAACAAAAAAATCCAAAAAAAGTAACCGAACAAAGCCCTCATCAGGTAAAAATACCCGAAAGCCGATCCTGGCTGGGATTCCCCCACAAAGGCGGATCGATATTCTGAGTATTATCCTGCTGGTGATCGGTCTGCTGACCCTGCTCAGTCTTTTCACCCAATCCACCGGGAGCATCACCGGTTGGTGGGTTTCGAGCCTCAGTAAAGCGATCGGTTGGGATGTCTATCTGCTGCCAATTGCCCTGATCGGTCTGGGTGCCTGGATGCTCCTTCGCAACATGGAGAAGCTTCCCAAACTCTCTGCAGAACGACTTGTAGGAATCCTCTTATTCTTCTTCAATCTAACAGCCTGGTTCCACCTTTTAATTGATGGCAGCTATACAGAAGCTCAACTCGGGATTGGAGGCGGCTATCTGGGTGCATTCTTCAAGATCGGCCTCGTCCGCACTTTGGGCAAACCCGGTGCAGTGATCGCCCTGATCGCCTGGTTGTTGATCAGCCTGATCCTGACCCTGGATTTGGCGATGGCCAACATCGTTAAGGGTTTGGGCAATTTGCTTCGAAGGCTCTACAATCTTCTGAGGAGATATATTAAGGAAAGACAAACCAGGAAACACCCGCAATCAGGGTCATCTCCCGCCTCACAAAATGTCACCCACGCTTCCGGCCAAGCTCCAACAGCGCAGCCACAAGCTCAATCAACACCAGCCACACATTCCCGAGGTGGACAGCCTTCCGGTGAAGTCGACCAGACCAGCTTGTATTACAACACCACGCCTGTCGAACCAGCCTGGGTGCTGCCGGACATTAATGAGATCCTGGAACCGGGTGTGGAACCGCCTGACGATGGTGAAAACGACCGTCAACGGGCGCGGGTCATTGAAGAAACCCTGCGCTCCTTCAGCGCGCCGGCCCATGTTGTGGACATCCGGCGGGGACCGACCATCACTCTGTTCGGCGTAGAACCCGATTTCATTGAAACCCGCAACGGCCGGACTCGTGTCCGGGTCTCCAAAATCACTTCACTGGCAGACGACCTCGCTTTAGCCCTGGCCGCCTCGCGGATCCGTATTCAGGCGCCGGTACCCGGCAAGGGTTATATCGGGATCGAGGTGCCAAACCGGCAGGTTTCCCTGGTTGCCCTGCGGGACATCATTAACAGTGCCTCCTACCAGAATCTGAAATCTCCTCTGAAAATAGCACTCGGGAAAGATGTGGCCGGCAACCCGGTCGCTGCCGACCTGACCGTGATGCCTCACTTATTGATTGCGGGTACCACCGGCGCAGGAAAATCCGTCTGTATCAACGAAATCCTGACCTGCTTCCTGTTGAATATGACGCCCGATCAGCTCCGTCTGGTATTGGTGGATCCAAAACGGGTGGAACTGACCGGTTATAACGGCATTCCGCACCTGCTCTCTCCGGTGATCGTGGAAGCAGAACACGTGGTCGGCGCCCTGCAGTGGATGATGCGGGAAATGGACAACCGTTACCGCAAATTCTCTGAAACCGGCACCCGGAACATTGCCGACTTCAACACCATGTGCGAAGAGACCAATGAAAAGAAATTGCCCTATCTGCTGGTCGTGATCGATGAGCTGGCGGATTTGATGATGCTGGCGCCTGATGAGACGGAGCGCTCGATCACCCGCCTGGCGCAGCTCGCGCGGGCGACCGGTATTCACCTGATCATCGCAACCCAGCGTCCTTCTACGGATATCCTCACCGGATTGATCAAAGCCAATTTCCCCGCCCGGATCGCGTTTGCTGTTGCGTCTGGGGTGGACAGCCGGGTGATCCTCGATCAGCCTGGGGCGGAACGGCTGCTGGGACGGGGGGATATGCTCTTCCAGGCGCCGGATGCCGCCGCACCGGTCCGCATCCAGGGTGCCTTCGTTTCCGACCACGAGATCAACCGTCTGGCGACTTATTGGCGCGGTTTCACCGTCAGTGGCAACGCCCCCGAACGGCCCGACCAATCTGCCGCGTTCCAGACCAACAAAGGGGTACCCCTCAAACAAGCGCCTTTATGGGAGGAAATGGAAGAAGAAAAGGACCTTGACCCGAAATTCAATGAGGCTGTGGAGGTTGTCCGTCAGGAAGGTCAGGCATCCGTTTCCATGCTGCAGCGTAAAATGCGGATCGGTTACACCCGTGCCGCCCGGATCATTTACATGATGGAAGAAAAGGGCATCGTTGGTGCACCGGACTCCAGGACACAGATCAGAAACATTATCGACCCGGACGAAGAATAAAACCCATCCGGACAGATAATTCAAATTGACATCCTGCCCCAATACAGTACAATAGGGGAAGCTGATTATCATTTAGTGAATGCAAGCCGTTAAGGTTTGAGGGTTGCCAAGTTCTGACTTAACCCTTATAATCAGTGAGAAATTCACCTTTGGAGTTATATAATTTATGGACCAAAACGATGTATTGAATAATGGGGGGGATGAAGAAAGCCAGGAACAGCCAACCAATAAAATGGAAGCCTTGCTGGAAGCGGAAGGTCTCACAATCGACTTTCCTAAACGCGGTGAAATCCGAAAGGGTACGATCGCGAGTAAAAGCGCCGGGCAAATCCTTGTAAGCGTTGGTGCCAAGTCTGAAGGAATCATTGCTGGTAAAGAACTCGAATCAATTGATGAGGAAACATTCAAGTCATTTGAAGAGGGCGATGAGATCACGGTTTATGTTGTGACGCCTGAAGATTCAAATGGAAACCTGATCCTTTCCTTCAACCGAGCCATGGAAGAAGAGAACTGGCAAACCGCCGAAGAACTGATGGAATCGGAAAAATCTTTCGATTCCAAGATCGAAGGCTACAACAAGGGCGGTCTCCTGGTTCCCCTGGGGACCATCCGCGGGTTTGTCCCTGCTTCTCAAATCGGCCTTGGCCGCCGTCTGACGATCACCGGCAATTCGCCTGAAGAACGTTACAGCGAAATGGTCGGCGAGATGATCGAAGTCTGTGTGATTGAAGTCGATCGCGACCGCCGCCGGTTGATCCTTTCCGAACGCGCTGCCAGCAGCGAGACCCGCGAATCCATCAAGGAACGCGTGATTGATGAACTGGAAGAAGGCGAAATCCGCACCGGTCGTGTGACCAGTCTGGCGGACTTCGGCGCTTTCGTCAACATCAACGGCGCGGACGGCCTGGTGCACCTCTCAGAACTTTCATGGGATCATATCAATCATCCCAGTGAGGTACTGGAAGTCGGGCAGGAAGTCAAAGTCAAGATTATCAGCATCGACACTGAACGGAAACGCATTGGCCTTTCCATCCGTCGTCTACAGGACGATCCCTGGGAAGATCAGGTTGCTTCGTTGACCGAAGGCCAACTTGTTGAAGGTCGGATTACCCGCCTGACCAATTTTGGCGCTTTTGCCCGCCTTATCCTTGATGAATCCGAAGGCGACCTGGAAGGATTGATCCATATTTCCGAGATCAGCGAACGCCGGATCGAGCATCCCAAAGAGGTGCTGCATGAAGGTGATGTCGTCACATTGCGGATTATTAAGATCGAAGAGGACACCCATCGGATCGGTCTGAGCATGCGCCGTGTAGACTCCCCCGCTTATACGGACCTCGACTGGAAGACCTTAACCGAAGAATTTGACGTCGAAAATATGACTGAGGCAGCTGCCGAAGTCTCACCCGAAATCAGTCGAAGAAGTAGTGGTGGAAGAAGCACCCGCTGAGGATGAATCAGAAGCGGTAGAAGATGTTATGGTGGAAGAAGAAGCACCCGCTGAGGATGAATCAGAAGTTGTTGAAGATGCAATGGTAGAAGAAGAAACTTCAGAAGATGCACCGAAAGATTCCGACACAGCAGCCGCCGAAGAGGAAGTTGCTGCAGAAGAAGCTGCAGACGTCGAAGCCTTAGTTGAAGCAGAGGCAGAAGAAGAAGTCGAACTTGAAGAAGCCGTTGAAGCAGAAGCGGAAGAAGAAGTCGAACTTGAAGAAGCCATTGAAGCAGCTGAAGAAGCTGTCGACGACGCCCTGGATTCAGAAGAAGAAAAAGAAGAGTAAATTAACAATAACAGCGGCGCACCGGATACCCGGTGCGCCATGCATTTAAACCCATGACATCTAATCATTGACTCCCACGAAGATCTGGCCTGGAATATGGTCAATTTGGATCGCAATTATACCCGGTCAGCTTTTGAGACCCGATCCGCAGAGGCGGATACTCCCATCCCCGCTTTCAATGGAAATACCTTGTTGGGACGCCCCCAGTACATTCAGGGAAAGGTCGCCATCGTCTTTGGGACCCTTTACTGCGAACCGCGCCGGTTGGACCAAGGCAAGTATCCTGTGGATGCTTATGTCACCCCGCAGGAAGCGCATGAATGCTATCGAAGGAATTTGGATGCCTACCTCCGCCTGACCGATGAACACCCGGATGAATTCCGACTTATCCTCTCCAAACCGGACCTGACCTCACACTGGCAAGCCTGGCAGGATTTCGATCAGGATGATTCGTTGGCTGCCCCACCGATAGGGATCGTGGTTTTGATGGAAGGCGCGGAAGGTATCCGCGAACCTGCAGAGGTTGAACAATGGGTTGAATGGGGCGTGCGGCTGATCGGTCCGGCCTGGGCCGGCAATCGCTACTGCGGTGGTACCCGAGAACCCGGCCCCCTCACCAAACTGGGGTTTGAACTGCTTGAACGAATGGCCGATCTCGGCCTGGTCCTGGATATCAGCCACATGGATCACGAATCCGCCCGGCAGTCCCTGGATACCTACCCCGGCCAGGTCATTGCATCGCATGCCAATGCTGAAGCCCTGATCCGCGACATCCCCATCAACCGGCACTTGAAGGATGAGACCATCCGTCAGCTGGTGGAACGCGATGGCGTTATGGGCATCGTGCCTCTAAATAGCTTTCTGGACTGGAACTGGCGCGATCACGGCGGGCGGCCCGGGATCAGCCTGGAAGATGTCATCGCTCAGATCGATTATGTCTGCCAGATCGCCGGGGACACCCGGCATGTCGCCTTGGGTACTGATTTCGATGGTGGTTTCGGTGTGGAATCTGTCCCACATGAAATGGACACAATCGCCGACCTGCCTAAACTGACTCCACTTTTGGAGAAAAAAGGTTACAATCAAGTGGATATTGCCCGGATCTTCAGCGGCAATTGGCTCCGAGTTTTAATGGATAACCTGCCTTCATCATGAAAAACAAACCCACTCCATCTTCAAACGAATCACAGGAAATGGATCAAAGCGTCCAATCCGAGGACCAGACGCAGGAAGAGAATAATCATTCTTTTCCCAGACGTCGGATCCGCTTCGGGTTGTCTTTGACAATGATCGGTTATTTAATGTTCCTGCTGGGCGCGCGTCCCAGTTTATTCGGTCTGGACCGCAGCCGGGTGATCGGGTTCGTTCAAATCTCAGTCTTTCTGGTGGGATTGGGGATCATCGTCCTGGGAAGCTATCTAACACTGAATGCGCTTTGGCCCCCAGGTACTAAAACTATCGCCGCCGACATCGGCAGCCGCGTGATCAGTACCGGATATGTGATCTGTATTTTCACAGCTATGGCGGATATTTTTGGCCTTGGTAGTCACCGTTTACCTAATGTATTTTTCGGCCCTTTGCAAGCGCGGGGTGTTGCCATTGGCATGGGGACCATTGCGATTGGTTTCTTGCTGCTTATCCGTTACAAACACCCTGAGGATTATACTAAGTCATCAGCCAAGGTTAAGGATCATGACAAGAAAGAAGATATGCCACCTCATAAGGAACTGGATACCGTTCAGGCGGGTTAAGACCCCTCAATAATCTTCAACATTTCTTCCCGGGATTTGAATTTAAAGGATGGCAGCCCCTTTTCGGCTGCTATTTTTTGTTCCACGGACGCAAGACGTTCAAGCCCTTTCAGACTCACCATGGGCTCTTTTACGGGTGGCAATTTCGCAATGGCCTGCTCGGCATTGATGGATTTACTTTCAGGTAAAGTATCTAAATATTGAGAAATTGCTCGTGCGCCTCGTTCGGCATCCTTCCTTGCCAATCCCACGATTCCCTCACTGGCAACCCTTGCCCAACCGCTGACGAAAATGTCTTCACATTGGGCACAAAGATCGGGGTTGTAGACTTCATAGGAAATCCCATCGATCGGGAAGCGCGGCTCCGGCGTGGTAACAAAATTTCCGTGGGCGACAGGTAATCCAAAGCCTTCATCTACCCGCGAGCCAATTGAGAAGATCACCGTATCCATCGACACAGTCTCCAATTCACCGGTCCCCGTCGATACCACCCGGTCGCCATCCCGTTCCAGATGATTGATCTCGAACACAACCGCCTTGACCCGCCCATTTTCATCCCCCAAAAGCCGGCGGGGTGAACGCAGGAATGCCAGCTTGAAATCGAGGCCTGAATCGCAATCCGCTGCCTGAGCCTGGGCATCCGCCAGCAGCCTGTAGAATCCTTCAACATCTTTCCCCACAGCCTTGACCTGGTCCGCTGCCTCATCCACCGCACTGCGGATCGCCGGTAAATCCAGGCAGCTTGCAACAGGCGCCAGAGTCTGCTTGTCAAACTTGACCTCCGTCGGCCCCCGCCGGGCATAAGCTGTGACTGTACGAGACTGATCTTCCATCTTCAGGTAATGGACAATGTCCAGCATGACATTGCCCATCCCAATCACACCTACATTCGTGCCAAATTCCGGTTCCAAATCAGCGTGTTCCGGAAGCCGGTTATAGTGGAAGACAATATCGTTAGCCTGGTAAACCCCTTCCAAATCCTCTCCGGGCAGCCCCAGCCAGTTATTCTGCTGGGCGCCGGTGGTCACCATAAAAGCCTGGAAACCCGCCTGCCGGAGCTGGTCAAGCTTCAGATCACCATGCTGTCCGATTTGAACATTCCCCAAATATCGGATTTCGGGCATCGCCAG
The DNA here is from genome assembly GCA_963741015.1 of uncultured Chloroflexia bacterium. GTDB lineage: Bacteria > Chloroflexota > Anaerolineae > Anaerolineales > Anaerolineaceae > Brevifilum. Next base: position 152,333 of record CAVUGP010000010.1, read on the forward strand.
GATCCGGTCAAACTGATGCAGCAATCCTGCCCGCATTTTATACTTGTCCGGGAAGATGCCATATTCAGCCAAACCACCCGGCTTGATATCTTTATTGAACAGCACCACCTGTACACCCTCACGCGCAAGGTATTGGGCGGTATAAAGCCCGGCCGGCCCGGCGCCGATCACCGCCGCCAGATGATTATGTAAGTCCAGTTTTGCCAAGAAACACCTCACTCATAAAAACAAGCCATTTCGGCTTGAATTATGGAATATAATAAATTTCACATTAATCATCTGCATTATACTGGATTGGGACTGAAAGTGAACTATTCCGTCTCGGCCAGCACTATAGATCAAGGCAGCTTTATGACTGATCAAACACACTTTTATATCTTGCCCAATGGATTGACCGTTCATCTCAAAGAAATTCATACCGCCCCACTCATCAGCAGTTGGGTCTGGTATAAAGTCGGCTCTCGCAATGAACATCGCGGCATCACCGGCATTTCCCATTGGGTTGAACATATGCAGTTCAAGGGCACAGTTAAATATCCAGCCGGTTACCTCGATCGGGATATCTCCCGGGTGGGTGGCATTTGGAATGCCATGACCTATCTGGATTGGACAACTTATTTCGAGACTCTCCCGGCTTTCAAGGCTGATTTGGGTCTTTCACTCGAAGCCGACCGGATGGTCAACAGCCGATTCATCCCGGAAGAAGTGGATCTGGAACGGACCGTGGTCATCTCGGAACGGGAAGGGAACGAAAATCAACCCCAGTTCCTGCTCGGAGAGGCCATTCAGGCTGCCGCTTTCGACCGGCACCCCTATAAATATGAAGTGATCGGGCTGACCGAAGACCTTGAAAAGATCAGCCGGGATGAACTCTACCAGTATTACCAGCAGAACTATGACCCCGCGAACGCCGTCCTGGCGCTTGCCGGAGATTTTCAGATAGATTCAATGATCGATAAAGTCTTCCAGACTTTCGGCGGGATCCCCACAGGTGAATTCATCCCCCAGGACGTGCCGGCTGCTTTACCTCTGGGAGGCGAAAAAAGGGTCAATGTCAGCGGACCGGGCCAGACCAGCTACGTCCAGATCTCCTACCGTGCACCCAGCGCCGCCAATTTGGACTTCTTCAGCCTGACGGTTCTGGACAGCCTGCTCACCGGTCCCAGCAGCCTCAATATGTTCGGTTCAGGCGGTACAACCAACAAGACCAGCCGCCTTTACCGGGCGTTGGTTGAGGGCGAGATTTCCGTCTCCTGCTATGGCGCTCTCCAGGCCACTCACGACCCCTACCTCTATTCGATCAATCTGACGGTACATCCAAACCACTCGCCAGAGGAGGTCCTGGGTGCTGTCGATGATGAATTGAAAAAGGTGCTGGATTCCCCGGTGACCTCCGAGGAAATCGCCCGTGCCATTAAACAGGCCAAGGCACTGTTTGCCTACAGCAGTGAGAATATTTCCAACCAGGCTTTCTGGCTGGGATATGCGGAAATGTTCGCCAATTATGACTGGTTCGAGAACTATATCAATCACCTCTCCAAGGTGACTCCGGAGGATGTCCTGCGGATCGCCCGTGAATACCTCACCCCTGAAAACCGGGTTGTTGGGTTTTACACACCCAAAGAAAGCCAAATTTGATCATGAACAATGTCTTTCAGGAAAACCATACCGCCTTGCCGGGACCGGATAATATCACCAGGGAAACCCTGCCCAATGGGATCACGATCCTGGCGCGATCAAATTTCAACAGTCCCACGCTTTCAATCAGGGGATATCTCCCCAGCGGCAGCCTTTTTGATCCCGACGAAAAGTTGGGGCTCAGTTACCTGATGGCCAATGGATTGATGGCCGGGACAGCTCGACTTGATTTTCAAAGCCTCTATAATGAGATCGAATCGGTCGGCGCACGGCTGGGTTTTTCCGCCGGCACCCTGACCACATCCTTCAGCGCCCACTGCCTGAGTGAGGACCTCGATCTGATGATGGGGCTGATTGCCGATTCTCTCCGCGCTCCCACCTTCCCGGCGAAGGAATTCAACCGCCAAAAAATACAGATGCTGACCGGCCTGGCCATCCGTGCCCAGGATACGGCCGAAATGTCCGCCATGCTGTTCGACCAGATCGTCTACGCCGGCCACCCCTACGAACGCCCGGACGAAGGCAATATCGAGACCGTCCAATCCATTGAACGGGATGACCTGGTCCGGTTTTATAACCGAACCATTGGACCAAACGGTCTGACAATAGCCATCGTCGGTGCGGTAGAACCCCGGAAAGCCGTGGATGCAATCAAGACTGCCCTGGGCGATTGGGAAAATCCCGGACAGGAGGCTTTGCCCGACTTACCAGACCTTGCACCGATGAAAGAAACTATCCGGAAGACCATGAACATTCCCGGTAAATCGCAAGCGGATCTGGTGATGGGCTGCCAGGCGCCTGACCGGCTTTCACCCGATTACTTCCCCCTGCGCATTGGAAATAACATCCTGGGGGAATTCGGGATGATGGGACGGCTGGGACAGAGCGTCCGGGAAGAGGCAGGATTGGCATATTATGCCTACTCCTCCCTGAATTCCAGCCTTGGTCCTGGTGCCTGGGAAATGATCGCCGGGATTAACCCGCGCAATATCGATCTAACAATTGACTTGATCACCCAGGAAATTAAGAAATTTATCGCTGAACCGGTCACCGAAGATGAATTGAACGACAGTAAATCCAATTTTCTTGGTCGGATGCCCCTGCTGTTGGAATCCAACGGCGGTGTCGCCGTCTCACTCTTGAACATTGAGCATTTCAACCTCGGACTGGATTATTTCCTGAAATATCCTCAAAAGATCCAGTCGGTCACCTCTGAAGAGATCCTCACTATAAGCCGAAAATATCTGGACCCCAATCGGCTGGCGATTGCGGTCGCTGGCCCCTAACCATGATCCTCCGCAGCGGCATTGATACCATCGAAATCTCACGGCTGAATGAGATCCGGCCCGCTATCCGGGCGCGTTTCATTCAGCGTGTTTTCACCGATGTTGAAGCCGCTCAGGCCAAAGACCGTTCAGACGCACTTTCAGGTGTCTTTGCCGCCAAGGAAGCCGTCTCCAAAGCATTGGGAACCGGGATCGGTTTTGTCCATTGGCGGGACATCGAGATCGTCCACCTGCCCAGCGGCCGCCCAACCGTCCACCTGCATGGACATGCCAAAATGGTGGCCGATGAACTGGGATTATCCGAATGGTCCGTCAGCATCAGTCACGACCGAAATAAAGCCGTTGCCATGGCAGTGGCAATTGGGAACGACCCCGGTCCGTCATAAAACTAACATTTTCATCCGTAATGTCATACAATGAGTTTATGAAATTGTTGACGGTCAGCGATAAAGAAATTTCTCTTATCTACAGCGCTCAAATCAAACAAAGGTTTCAAGACGTCGATCTGGCCATCAGCGCGGGGGATCTCTCCTATTACTACCTCGAGTACATCATCAGTTCTCTTGACATCCCCCTCTACTACGTGCGCGGCAACCATGCCAGGGACGTGGAATACGGCATTGCAGGCCCGCGCAATGCTCCCTGGGGTGCAGTGGACCTGCATCGTAAAACTGTCCGGGATCCGAAAACCGGGCTGCTGCTGGCCGGGATACAGGGCTCACTGCGGTATAACAAAGGCAAATATCAATATACCCAATCCGAAATGTGGTCAATGGTGATGCAGCTCGTTCCGGAGCTGATCTGGAATAAAATGCGTTACGGTCGTTTCCTCGACATCTTTGTCACGCATGCACCGCCCTGGGGAATCCACGATGAAGACGATCCCGCTCACCAGGGCGTCAAAGCCTTTAACTGGTTGATCAAGAACTTTCAGCCCACTTTCCATATCCATGGTCATGTCCATGTCTATCACCCCGGAGTGGTCACTGAAACGATGATCGGTCGCACCCTGGTTCTGAACACTTATGGGTACCGGAAACTGACCATTCCCGGAAAAACAGAACTTCAAACCGCCCCCTGATTCTTTCTCCAAAACAAAATTCCCGCTCATCTGAAGATAGCGGGATCATTTATTCGTCGACCGTGCTCCCGGATGGCGGCTTATTTCCTACGCAGGAATGGAAAGACGACGAACACGGCAGCACGGTCGCTTGAAAAGGTGTCCACCGAACGGGTCAGGGACTTATTAAATGTTGTTGCTGGACACCTATCCAAAGGTGGTGGGGTAAAACGGTGTTATTCGAACGAATTGCAACGGCGCCGGCTTTCGCTTTGTTTTCCGGGAGCATGCTGGGATGCACAAAGCACAGATTTGGTTCCTCGCCATATTTTCCCCGGTAATATTCCGCTGCTTTGATTACTTTGCTGGCCAGATCGGATTTGGGGTCATTGTCAAACCAGAGTAGTCCAATATCCATTTCAAACCTCCAAAGCTTGTAAATCTCCCAGGAGCGGGAGCGAATATTTAAGCCATGAATCACCGGTCCAAACTTTGAACTCCGCCGGGGACAGATCCGAAGTTAGAACATCGGAACTTGCCGCCAGAATACCGGTTTGGTCCGCTTCGATAACTTTGCCGATGATCCTTGTGCGGAATGGATCGATCCAATACCGCATGGATACTGCCCGCTGCGCATCAATCGTTGCAATCACCCAAATCCCGGATTGGGCGCCATATTCCATCAGCCAGCGCAGGTTCACCTGGGATTCACAACTGAGGTCTTCCACGGCCGTCAGGTCATCCAGAATGAACAGGACATCTGCACCGATCCGTGCACCATCCCGGCGTGATTCAGCCAGCTCCGTCAGAGATGCAATCAACTTTTCCGCATTCGGGTCATACCAGGCAAACAAACCCTGCAGATATTTCTCGTCCGGTGAAGGACCGGAGAACCCGGCCCATTCTTCGGTATTCAGGGTCAGGATGGCGACCTGCAATTTATGGGCAGTATGAGACTTGATCGCCGATTCCACCATCACCTGTAACTGGTGGGTTTTGCCATGCCCCATTTCACTGCCGATCAGGATCGCCCCCAGGTTGGGGTCTCCAAACTCCATTAAGAACGGCAGGTCATCCATGCAGCGTCCCAGTAAAATGGATCGATCCGGTACCGGCCGGATGGAGTCTAGCAGGCTGCTGACGGTAAGCGCTTGTACCTGTAAATTTGCAGTTCGCTTTCCCTGTTCATTGGATTTTTTTCGCCAGACGGGCAGCAGCTGCGGCCGGGCTTTGATCGTCCCTGCTGAAAGATGTGAGATACCCATGATTTTGCTCTCTTTCGTTAATCGAACTTATGTTCTAATTATACAGAACTTCTGTTCTATGTCAAGAGGGAAAAATTTTTACGAGTTATTAACTTAATCAGGATGATGGATTCCGCAAATGATGATATAAATAACAAAATTAAGGCGCGGTATAGACAATGATCCGGGCTTTAACATCAAAGCATCACTGCAGCCACAATTGAATAAGAAGAAACAAGCGGCTGAATCTCGTCATTTATTATGATGAGATAACGAGGTGGAGGTTCCTCTCTGCGAAGGGAGCGTTAACCCGGTCAAACCGGGGAAAATCGATCGATCAGCGGATGCCTCCTGGGCCTGAACACGGGTCTAAGTTCTCCTTCAAGTAAATGGATGTTCAAAACTGTATGGTGACATACACGCCAAAGCAGCCATAGTGAGCGAACCGGGGAAGTTTTTTCCTGGCGATAAGTTTGAGTACCTTATCTTAAATTTGCGCACTCGAATGGATGATTTGATTCGTGTTTAGTTATGGAGGTTCAAAATGGATAGTAAAGATGTTCTCGAAAGAATAAAGCAGGACGGGGTTAAGTTCGTATCGTTCCAGTTCACCGATGTGAACGGCGTGGTCAAGAGCGTCGATCTCCCGGTGGAACAGGTCGGTTCGGCCCTGAAAAATGGTATCTGGTTTGACGGTTCATCCGTGGAAGGCTTCGCTCGCATCCAGGAAAGCGACATGCAGTTGGTCACTGATCCGGACACTTATGCGATCCTGCCCTGGTCACCGGACGAATTAAAACGCGCCCGTGTGTTCTGTGATATTTACCATCCCAACGGCGAACCCTTTGAAGGTGACCCGCGCGGTGAACTCAAGCGAAAACTCGCCAGCCTGAAGGAAGACCGGAACTGGATCATGAACATCGGTCCGGAACCGGAGTTCTTCCTGTTCAAAGGTAACGGCGGCGAAACCGTCCACCCGGTGCCCCATGATGTCGGCGGGTATTTCGATTTCTCCGCAAACGATGAGGCTGTGCGGGTGCGCACCGAACTGATGGCCGCCCTGAGCGAGATGGGGCTTGAGATCGAAATGGGTCACCACGAGGTCGCCCTCGGCCAGCACGAGATTGACTTCCGTTTCGCCGAGGCCCTTAAGACAGCCGACAACGTCCTGACCCTCAAATACACGGTGAAGGCGATTGCCGCCCAGCATGGGTTGATCGCCTCCTTCATGCCGAAACCGGTCTTTGGGATCAATGGCTCCGGGATGCACTGCCATCAATCGATCTTCGATCTGGATGGCAACAACCTGTTCCACGACAAGGACGATCCATTCCAGCTTTCTTCCCTGGCCTATAAATATATCGCCGGTGTGCTCACCCATGCCCGCGCGCTGACCGCCGTTGTGGCACCTTCCGTCAACTCCTATAAACGCCTGGTACCGGGTTATGAAGCACCGGTCTATATCGGTTGGGCGCAGGTCAACCGCTCCGCACTGATCCGCATCCCACAGCCGATGGCTAACCAGCCCAAATCGGTGCGCCTGGAGCTGCGCTTCCCCGATCCTTCAACCAACCCCTACCTGGCTTTCAACGCCATGCTGGCAGCCGGCCTGGATGGGATCGATAAGGACATGGTCTGCCCGAAACCTTTGAACCAGATGAATGTCTACGAACTTTCAGGTGAAGAACGCAAGAAAATGGGCATAGAAATGCTGCCCGGCTCGTTATTTGAAGCTCTGAAAGAATTTGAAGCTGACGAATTGGTCAAAGGAGCACTGGGTGCTAGCCTGACGGATGCTTTCGAGAAAGCCCGGATGTCAGAGTGGGAAGATTTCCGGATGCATGTTACCGATTGGGAAATTGAACGCTATCTGACCACGGCCTAAGGTCCTGATAGAATTGTAAAATTAAACGAACCGCCTGCTCTCAATCACCCCAACGGCGCGGCCAGGAATGGCACCAGCATTTCCTCCCGGCTCAGGCCGCCGTGCCGTCCGGACATGTGATTGGGAGTAGGCGCCCACCAAAGATAAGCGCCTCCCCTCGCAACAGCAACCAAATCACCGATCCGGTCCCGAATCTGGGGCTTGAATGGACCCTTTCCAAACAAGCCAGCCTCCAGGGCCGCTTCCGATTCGAGCAGCAGGAATTCGCCCGGCCAGGTATGTTCAATATAATCCCGGACGGCTGTGATCTGGCCGGGTTTGATATAGAAGAACGGCAGCCGGTGTTCGCAGGTAGGCGACATCACCAATAACGATTTCAGTTCAGGATAATTGGATAGATCGTAGCGGGGATTGACCGGCGTCGCTTTGGACCCGTGATCTGCCGCCATGATCAGGATCGTATCCTTTGCGACCTCAGGTGATAACCGATCCAAAAAAGCTTGCTTGAAAATTTTTGAGAACGCCGAGAACTGCAGCGCTACCCGTTCATCGCTGGCGCCATAGCGGTGCATCAGGGTATCTACATCACTGTAATAGACATAGACATAATCCCGCTCTCCCGATCGTCCGTTCATGAAGTCCGCCAGGCTGATCCCGAGATCGGCTTCATCCACATAGGGGTGGAGGTCCACATCTTCCATCTGCATCACGGACAACCCGGAATGCGCAATGGAATAATGTATAAATGCGCTCGCTTCAATCCCACTCTCCATCAAGTGCGTCCCCAGCAGCGGTGTGTCGAGGAATTCATGGGGATCAAACCCTGACCGTGCCAGCCCACCCACGTCACCGCGCGCGGCGGCCGGTGAGTGCAGGATGTTGTTGATGATGATGCCAAATTCCTTCGCCCACATTTCGTAGCCGATGATTCCGTGAGAAGCCGGGGCGACACCCGTCCAGAGTGTGGTCAGTGCGGAGGCAGTCGTACTGGGACAGATGCTGGTAATGGGTGCAAAAACGCCTTTACGGCCAAGATTCGACCAGACCAGGTCGGGGTCAGCAGCCATAAAATCCTGTAAAAGGTAATAACCGAGTGCGTCCACCAGCAGGAAGACCACTTTTTTATACGGCCCACCCAAAGCGGATGTGATTGACCGGTCCAGAGCGGGGCTGCCGAAAGCCGGAGCGCCCAGCAGTTCGGCGATCGTCCCGGGAATATTGACCAGCGACATCCCGTCATAATAAGGGAGGGTCAGATCGCCATCCAGCGGTAAATCCGGGTTCCGGTTGAGCGTAATTCGAGACAGGTTTTTCACCTCGAGGTCAGACATTTGGTCTCCTTTGGTCATCCACCTATGATACTATAATTCATCATGAAGGATTGTCGGATGAATGCGCACCCATCTTCAATAAGAATACCCGGTTGGATCAAAATAATAACGCTCCTTTTTATGGGATCCTTATCGCTTTCTGCGTGCGTCACTGCGACGCCGGCGCAGCAAACATCTACTGCCACAATGACCCAAACCGCAAGCCCACAACCAGCAGTCACAATCGTGATGCCGACTGCGACCTCATCACCAACATTGACGGCCACACCCGGCCCGTCACCAACCAGCACACCGCTTCCGCCTCTGGCAGAGCGGACCTGGCAGGCAGCACCGGTCATGGTGGAGATGGCTCGGTTCGGGAACGACCCGCTTGACCCATTTCAATTCACGCCCCTCCTTGTCCTTTACGGTGATGGGCTGCTGATCAAGCAGTTCTGTCAGGTGGGTGAATGCCAGTATCGCCAGACGATGCTGAACTCCGAAAATCTTTGCCAATTGGTTAATGCCATTGACCGGACGGGGTTCCTGCAAGTAGATCCGGATCATTATTCCGTCCCTGGCGCGACCGGCGCGGTCATTCAACTTTCAGTGGAGCTGGATGAATCCAACCTGGCGGAAATCCCCGACCTGGACCTCTGGTTCAGTGACCCCGATTGGTATGTCCGTGAGACCGGATGCATATCCTGCAATCCCCCGCCGGTGATTGACCCGGCTTATCTGGAACTTTACCGTCTGTTAAGTGCTTATTCCAGCGAAGACTGGACGGGAGTTGAGACGGATCGGTACGCTCTTTGGTTGAGCGCGCCGGTCATCGCCGGAACGCCGCTGCCCTGGGACCCGACCCTGATCCCCCTGAGCGAATTGGTTGAACGGTCTTCCTGTGGATACGGAAACTCCGGACAGCAGGCGGTGGTCCTGGAAGGCGCACCTGCCAGAGCCATAGCCGATTTCCTCTCCATTCAGAGAGGAATCAGTCCGATCTATTCTGAGGGGACGAAAACCTGGCAGGTTCAGGGTCACTGGTTGTTACCTTATGAAGAACCAAAATCCTGCACCGAACCAGCCGGGTTAAATCCCCCGGCACTTTATCCGGATATCGATTGGTACTGCAGCCCCGATATGGGCGCCATCCCGACACCTACACCCACGGTCACCCCCACGCCCACCGTCACCCGGACACCGCTGCGATAACTCTAGAGTTCGAAGACGGCTTCAGCCGCCAGCCAGAAAAGGTTGCGGCGGATATCCTCGCGCGAGTTCCATGCACGTTTATCCCAAGCCTCCTGGAGGACGGCATCCCCGCCATAGAGAATCTGCCCCAGGTCGACGTTGCGGAATTTGGCAATGGCAAAGAAAGCCGCTGCTTCCATCTCCACAGCCAGACAGCCTTCTTCCCGGTAGGCTGATGCTTTTGCCCTCGTCTCACGGTAAATCGCATCAGTCGTCCAGGTTTTGGTCCTTAGGTAATCCAAGCCGTGTCGCTTCAGAACGTTTTCGATCACTGTTAGGGCATGTGGATCCATGGCAATCTCGCGTGACGGAGGTTGGTAATGATAGGAAGTGCCCTCATCCCGTAGCGCGCTCACCGGCAGGAGCAAGTGACCCACAGCGATCTCCTTGTCCAAAACGCCACAGCCACCGCAGACCATGAACTTCCGGCAGCCGAAAGCAATCGCTTTTTCCAATAATCCAACCGCTAAAGGTGCACCGATCCCCGGATGGAAGAAAGCCAGACGTTTGCCTTTTATTTCGATTTCATAGAGTGGATGTTGCCCGATTTCCGATTTTGAATGGGTAAGTATCTGCGCATGATGCTTTTCGACGATTTCCTGAATAACCTCAGCAAAGAAACAGATCACGCAGTGCTTCGGTACATCCATTACATCGGTCTCCTTACTGGGTTCAAGGATTGCCTCCAGTGCACCGTCATATTCAAGGATCGGAAAATCCTGTTGTTCCATTTCTGCCTCCGTGACAATATCAAAAAATTAGCATACCGGCTGTGTTTTTATTCTTTCCATGACCTTTCTTAGTATAAATGAAAAATCCCCAGGCCTTTATGGTTGTCCTGTTTCTGGTGTAAAATCAGACCAGGCCGTTAATCAGGTTGGAGCATATGTCCGAGACACCCGAACAGACCGAATCAGAAGAAAACGAATACGAACGCAGCGAGCTGGATTTTGGTGCTGAAATAGAAATTGAAGAAGCAGGTTTCTCATTCAAGCCCATCCTCGGTTTTGAACTGGAAGTCGATAAGTCTGTTTATATGTATTCGGAGGACGGCAACATTGAAGTCAGCCTGATTGGCGGTGAGCTGCATGAAAATGTCTCCATTGCCGAATTGAATGACGAACTGGCCTCCGAGTTCATGGAGAATTTCGATGAATTCCAATTGATTGAGAACGGGACCAGCGCCATCCAGGAGATCACCGGGTTTCTCAATGAGATCCGGTTCGTAAACACCGAAGAAGAGGGCCGGGGTTATGCGCTGATCTGCTCACCTTACCTTAACCAGTACTTCTTCATTTTGGTCATTTCATCCGCAGAACATTGGGAACGGCAGGGGGAAGTCGTCTTTGAGGAACTCAAATCCCAGATCCGTTTCTATCCCCGATTCAAACCGGTTGAAGAAGAGGAAGAACAGGATGAACACCCCGACCTGACCTTTGAAACCTTCCAGGATGTCCATGCTGAAGATGAATTTGTTCTGCATGTGGAAAAAGGCGATGTTTCGCTCCTACTGGCCGCTCGTGCACAGGACCCTCGCGGTCTGGTGACCCTGACCGAAGTCATCGCACCCGGAGACCAATCCCTTTATCAATACGATCCCCAATCCGGAGCTTTGGACAGCAGTATCTGCTCCAAACCGATCATCGGTGATCACGGTGAACTCTGCTTCTTCTTCCCCCGGGACAACCAGCAAGCCTTGCAGCCCGGCGATTACCGGTTCATGTTTGAAACAGATGCGGGCACACAACTGGAGGAAATCCAGGCCATCATTCGGGCAGGCCGCGCCCTGGAATGCCAGGCTGTTGACATGAATTTCTGGATCGCCGCAGAGGATGATTCTTTTATCGACGCCGAAGCGACCGAAACCTTTTTTACCACCTTGCGGGCTGAACTCAAAAAGTATCTTTCACCCCTTAGTCTCGAACCGGGTAAGTTTGAATGGATCATGGCCGCTCCCGACGAGATGGCTTCATTTTCAACCGTACGAGCGGACCAGGACCTGGCTGATTGCAGTTATATGATCGCCGAAACGGTAACCAATGAACGCGCTCTGAATGTTGGGATCATCCAAAGGATAACAAAACAGGAAGGAGACCAGACTGTCGAATTGAACGCCGTCAGCGCGGGTGTCCCTGGGATGATCCTTTCATCCTCTTCTCCTCATGCCTGTGTCCTGCTGTCGTGGTCTGTTTTAGGAAATGATATCGGTCAAATGACAAAAGCACTGATCGAGCAGATGGTAGTCTTCAGCGGGATCGATAATCCCCTTGAAAAAGACCAGCCGCTGACCCTCAATCGGGAGATCGCCTGGCGTTTGCGCCGCCACCCGTTGTTCTACGACGCGGAATGATCGTTAACCCCCACCCATTCAATTGAATCTTTATCCTTAAACCGTTCCTGCATCACGGTAATGGCCTGGGTATTATTATCCATCAGGATGAACTGGCGTCCCAATTCCAGGCAGACTTCCCCGACCGTGCCGCTGCCGGCAAAGAAATCCATCACCAGGTCACCTGGGTTGGAAGAAACTGCGATGATACGCCGAAGTACACCTGCAGGTTTTTGGGTGGGATATCCGGTCTTTTCCTTACTGTTCGTGCCCACAATCGTATGCCACCAGGTATCGGTCGGGAACTTCCCTCGTTCCGCTTTTTGCTTCCCTACCAGTCCGGGTGCCATATAGGGAATCCGGTCAACTTCGTCCCGGTTGAAAGTGTAATGCTGTGGGTTTTTTACATAATAGAGAATGTTATCGTGCTTGGCTGGCCAACGGGTCTTCGAACGTCCACCAAAGTCATAGGCCCAGATGATCTCATTTAAAAACGAATCCCGGCCGAAAATATCGTCCAGCAAAACCTTACAGTAATGCACTTCCCGGTAGTCGATATGGAAATACAGACTTCCGTTTGGTTTCAGGATGCGATAGGCTTCATGTAAACGAGGTTCCAGGAATCCCAGGTAATCATCAAAATAATCCCGATAGGCGCGCTCACCGATCACTTCGGTCTGGTAGCGGTTTCCGCCGAATCCCACCCGATCGCCATTTTCATCTTTTTCCACCCTGATCTGTTTTCGGGATTGCTGCTTCCCCGTATTGAAAGGCGGGTCAATATAGATCAGGTCAACCGACCCTTCATCAATGGTCTTCAGGATCGCCAGGTTATCTCCAAAGAATATCTTGTTTGCCATAACCTTCATTTTAACATCATATTCCTTTACTCATTTTCTACAGACCTAATTTCGAGAATCTTAAAAACTCTTGACATATAATGTATTACACACTATAATTTTTTACATGATAAACGATATTACATTATGAAAGGTAAACCAGTATGAAGGATAACGCCTTACAAGAGCAAACCCAAAATCTGGTCCAGGAACTCCGCCGAGGTGTGATCGTCCTGGCAGTGCTGAGCCAGCTTCACGAAGAACAATACGGTTATTCATTGATGAAACTCCTGGAAGAACAGGGAATGCTGGTCGATCAGGGAACCCTTTATCCGCTTCTGCGCAGGATGGAAGAACAGGACCTGCTTAAAAGCAGTTGGCGGATGGAAACATCCCGCCCCCGCCGTTACTATGTCCTGAGTGAATTTGGCGGGAAGGTCCTCAAGGAAATGAGCACTGAATGGGTGCGCATCAAAACAACGGTTGATGAATTATTGGAAAATAAAAAGGAGAACGAAAAATGAAACTACTTGAACTGTATTTGGATGAAATCCGACAAAACCTGCCGCCCCGCAACCGTGAAGACATCATCAAAGAGATCCGTTCCACCCTCATGGACATGATCGAAGACCGCAACCCCAATCCTGGAAATACACCGGATGACGCCATTATCAAGGCTGTCCTAATTGAATTCGGTGCACCCCGCAAGGTTGCCCGCCAGTATGGCGGTCAGAATTCCCTGATCGGGCCGCGTATGTTCCCTATCTACATCCAGGTTCTGCGGATTGTATTGATCGTCGTCGCAGCGCTCAACGTCCTGGGACTGATCATTTCCATTGTCAGCCAGTCCGGTTTTGACAGCAATGCATTTGAAGCTGTTTTACAGGTCGTTGGCGGCTTGTTCAGCAGTCTGTTTTCCGCCTTTGGCATAGTAACTCTATCCTTCGCAGTGATCGAACGGGCAACGCCGGATGAATGGCGGGTCAATATCAATGAAAAATGGGATCCGGACGACCTGCTCAAACATGAGAACAACGTGCGGGTGAAGGTTGTTGAGATCGCCATTGAGATCACCTTCTCACTGATCTTCATCGTGTTGATCAATTTCTTCCTGGACAAGATCGGAATCTATTCCTTCGGGTCTTCAGGATGGGTTTCCACGCCGATCTTTAATGACAACTTCCTGCGATACATCCCCTGGATCACGGCTTACATCGTTCTGGACATCATTCTGGATTTCTACCTTCTCCGCCAGGGTTTCTGGGACAAATGGGCGACCGGCGCCAAAGTCATGATCAATATGTTCAAGATTGCCGTCAACTTCGCCATCATTACAGGGCCTGCAGTTCTAGTAATAGACGCTGCCTCTCTGAAATGGATCGATTTCAGCACCATCGTCACCACGCAATCCTTGACACACTCTGCAAACCTGGGCCTGGATGTCGTCCTGGGATTGGCAATCTTCGGACTGGTAGTGGATTCGATCAAGCGCCTCTATGAAGGTTTCATCAAAGTCAATCCAGCGAACCTTGAAGTGACAGAATAATTCAATCCAATTCACATCAATAGGGTTATCGGAAACGATAGCCCTTTTTTTATTTCTTCCATAAGGTCCTATGTTAAGAAAAAAACCAGAACGACATCGCCTTTGTCGAGATCTGAAGTTAACGCCTCTTATCCGTCACCTTTCCTGATAGGATTTCAACCTTCTTCAAACCCAAATGGATGAAATTGGAAATACAGTTAATACGTAATTAGGAAATCTAATCAATAACGAGGAATGGTAACAAATGAAAAGAATAAGAACATTGATCCCATTATTTAGTGCTGTCTTCGCAATAACTTTCCTGATCTCAGCCTGCTCGGCATTTGGATCCGGTGGACAGAGCGCGGCAGGAACGGCGGCAGCCCAAACCGTCGCTGCCGTAGAGACCGGGACGGCAATTGCCCAGCTCGAATCCGACGCGACCAAACTCGCGCAGACCGAAACTGCCCAGGCAATGCCGACCAATACACCGATGCCAACGCCCACACCTACCCCAACCAATACACCAAATCCAACGGAAGAAGGCGGAGGTAATGTGTGCAACTTTGCTGGTTTTGTGGAGGATGTCACCATCGCGGACCGGACCGTTCTTGAGCCTAATGCCACGTTTACCAAGGTCTGGCGGTTGAAGAATCTGGGTGAATGCGAATGGACGACCAACTACAAGGTCGTGTTTGTCTCCGGATATCAAATGGATGCTCCAACCGAATCACCTTTACCAGAGAACGTTGCCCCCGGCCAGGAAGTGGACATCAGCCTGAATATGGTTGCCCCAGGTTCACCCGGCGCATATACCGGTTATTGGGAAATCAAATCGGACAATGGTGAAACCTTTGGCGTCGGTCAGGATGGGAAAGTCCCCTTCTGGGTCCGGATCCGGGTTACCGAAGATGAAAAAGCCGTGGTCTACAATTTTGCTGAGAATGCCTGCCAGGCTGGATGGGAATCAAGCGTCGTTTCCAATATTTCCTGTCCAAGCAGTGAAAATACCACCAAAGGGTTCATGCAGCCTCTTGACCAGGTTAAACTTGAAGATGGCGTCACCTATAATGAACCGGCTATCTTGACCTATCCGGATGCCGGTGAAAGCGGATATATGGTTGGCGCTTATCCCAGCATTAAGATCCAATCCGGCGACCATTTCCAGGCGACCATCGGCTGCCAATATGGCGCTACGGATTGCAATGTCAGTTACACCTTACGGGTTATCCTATCCGGTGATAAATATGACTTACTGGGACAATGGCACGAGGTCTATGAAGGTCTTTATTACCCGGTCGATGTAGATCTGTCAGCATATGCCGGAATGGATGTTCAGGTCGTCCTGTCCGTTATTGCGGAGGACAACACCAGTCAAAACTTTGCCATTTGGTTGAACCCTCAGATCGTCAGGGAAGCCAACTTAAATATAAGAAGTACAAGAATGAGCAGGCCGGGAAAATCCCGGCCTGCTTTTATTATCGATAATTAAAAATTCCCGGGGACATCGAAATCGAGATGTCGATGAGCGTTACATCAACCCCTAACAAACGCCAATGGTTTCAATTCAAGCAGCGGGGACGTTAACGGGGTTGGGTTGCTTATAATCGCTGATGAGTTCAGCGGATTCAGTTTCGGGATCGAACCGCTCGAATCCAATATGATCAATTAAGATACATAAAGGCTGACCGGGTCATCATGAAATCACCCGGTCAATTTATTTATTGAACAAATTTAATTGTTGGGTCTTGGATTTTGGAGGGTAAGTGGATACTTTGGTCCTGATGCCATAATGAGCACATAAATCATAAAATAGCTTCGCCAACTCGTCCTGGTTACGGGCGGAGCATTGGTATTGATCGCCAAAGGTATTTTCATATTTTTCACGTACGCCTGGAAAGTGTAGATCCAATTGCTGGTAAAAATATTCCCGCTGGCCTTCCCGAACCGTGACACCAAAAGCGGGGATAATGTAATCGGCGTTGTGTTCAACGGCGGCCAGCACCACCTGCCGAATGTTCACGGGAGTGTCTTCAATAAAGGGCAGGATCGGCATCATCACCACGCCGGTCTCAATCCCGGCTTCCGCCACCTTCCGCATCGCAGCCAGGCGCCGGCTGGGTGAAGGCGCACCCGGCTCCAAAACCTTGGCCAGTTCATCATAAGCTGTCGTGACCGTAAAACTGACCCGGGCTTTGACCTTATTGATTTGTTTCAGGATATCCAGGTCTTTGAGCACCATATCCGACTTGGTGATAATGTGAACCGGGAAGTGATATTTCTCCACGATCTCCAGCGCCTTCCTCGTTAACCCATAGCGAGATTCGGCAAAAGTATAGGGGTCATTCATTGAACCGAAGCCGATGATGCCCTTTTTTCGTTTGCGCGGAAGAATATCTTCCAATAATTCAATTGCATTAATCTTGATCAGCACTTCTTCGTTGAAATTCTCGATCTGGTAACAGGCGCTGCGGGTGTCACAATAGATGCACTGGTGTTCACAGCCCCGATAAAGGTTCATATTATAGGACAGGCCAAACCACTCATCCTCGCCCCTGACCGAGTTGAGGATCCCTTTCACATCAATTTCACGGTATTTCATCGGTACCATTACTTTAATTCTAACGTGATTCGGTTCTTTTTGAAAAATTAAAGCAAGAATTTATCACTCCTGATATTAATCTGTAATAATGATAGCTTGCTTAATAGATTAAGATAAGTTTAAGATGGACAAAATAAGATTAAGATTTAATTCTTTACTTTGGCTGGGCTGCTGAGGTTATGTATCATATATTTGGTCGAATTCAGAAGAAAAAAGGTGAATCTCAGGGAAAAAGGGTATTTTTCAGCCTGTTAATCGGTATCGCTCTGATCCTGGTCTTTATTTCATTTAATTCTTCCAGTGCGCGGGACCTCGATTCGATCCAGGCGGATGATACGGCCGGGATGTTGATCTATAAAACCTTCGGCGAACCAGTGACAGACTTGCAGCCATTGCCTGCACCTTGTGAAGGTGATAACTGCATTGCGGACTCGATCCCTTATTACAAACCTTTTTCTGGAACTTCATCTGCCGAAGGATCACGTTCCGGTCTGGAAGTTGTGTCCTCTCCTGAGATGTGGCCATTCTCCCCCACCGTAAAGATCTTCTCACACTGGCCATCAGGAACAACCACGACCTGTTCTGGGATGATGGTGGAAGCAAAATATGTCCTGACAGCCGCCCACTGTGTATATTCCCATCTGCCGGAGAACTGTCCGGAAGGTGAAGACGCCTGTTGGGTGGATGACATCGAAGCGGTTCCAGCCTATCAGGACGGCAGCGAACCATACGGCGAAAGCGGCTACCAGACCATCCTGGCCTGGACCGATTGGACTGAATCGCAGAATGCGGATTTCGACCTGGCTGTTGTCCAGCTTCGTTACCCAATTGGCGCGTCGATTGGCTGGTTGGGTGTGGGATTCAATACTGACGATTCGTACTTCACCAATAATATCTTTACCAGTACATCCTATCCGGAAGAATCGCCCCATGACGGCGAGTATATGTATGACTGGACAGGTACCGTTGATGATGCCGCCAGTTCGAGCGAAATTCTCTACCTCGATCAAGGTTGTGATGCTGGCCAGTTGGGCGCCACCCTAAATGGTGATAATGGGATCGTCTATGGCATTTATTCATTTGACGACAGCGGTTCACAAACCGGGGTTACCCGCATCACCTACTCGAAATTTGATTCCATCCGCACTTTCATCGAGGTAGGTCAACCGAAAAGCGGTCCGGATCTGGCTGCATATGACGTTCATGTCAGGTCGAAGTGGAATTTCCCCGGGCAAAAGCTGTCCGGCGTGGATTTCTACCTCCTGAATTATTCCACTTCAACCTTACCTGAAAATACTTATCAGATCGATATCTACCTTTCAACGGATAACCTGATCAGCGACAACGTGATCTTATTGAATTCCTACCTTTATGAGGGCACATTGGAGCCCGACCAGGTCGTCCGGGTGTCCATTCCACCTGAAGTCGAACTCAAGCTGCCAGACGTTATCCATGGCTCGGAACCAAACGGTGGTATTTTCTACATCAGCGTGATCGTGCAACCTGTTGACGGTGAGGTGAACACAGATAACAACCGTTCCGTCTATTATCAGCCGGAACCGGTTTGGATCAACGATTCAGACAACAGCAATTATTTGTTTCCGGTATTTTCCAGGTGATCGTGTATAATGCAGCTATCTTAACACCTTCTTGACCAAGGAGAATTCAATGGCTCACATCCCTGATGATAAAAATTTTGATGAATTTATGAATGCCTCCGCTGAGGAATGGAGCAAACCCCAGGAATCATCCAGTTCTGCAGGTACGGGCAGTCAATCCACAAATAAGAGTGCGCCTGTCCCCGAAGGAACTTCCACCAGCAAAGCTAATCGCTGGGGATCGGAGCCAATTGAACCAACGCTTAACGAGCAGGAAAAGCAGGTATTGAAAGATAAAAGCAAGAAATGGATCACGATCCTGATCATCGTCCTGGTCGTGCTTTGCCTGTGCGCCTGTGTGGTGCTGATTGGTTTGCCGCTGGCCGGGATCAGTCTGCTGCCTGCTGGATGGTTTCAGTTTTAGATAGTCTTTGCCTATGAAAACCCGACCGCATCTGAGTTCCAGATGCGGTTTTTTATAACAGAAATCAAATACTCTATTTAAACCAATTTTCCCAAAACCTTTCATATATAATTGAGACCATGAAGCGGACCGAACTCATTAATCAATTGGCTGACCACATTGTTGCTGTCGATCCGGGATATCCCCTGCGGGTTGCGGTGGATGGCGTGGACGCTGCCGGTAAGACTTCACTGGCGGATGAGCTTTCTCAGGTATTGATGGACCAGCCGCGAATGGTCATCCGGGCAAGTGTCGATAATTTCCTTAATCTGAAACAGATCCGCCGTAAACAAGGTCAATTTTCTCCTCAGGGCTTCTATCAGGATTCATACAACTATTCCGCGTTGATCGGTGATCTTCTTGACCCTCTGGGACCAGCCGGCAGCCTTAATTTTCGGACTGCGATCTACGATCCCAATGAAGATATATCCATTGACTTACCATATCAAACAGCACCTGGAGACGCAATCCTGATCCTGGATGGGATTTTCCTGCTGCGACCTTGTCTGCTGCAATATTGGGATTTGACCATTTTCCTATCCTGTGATTTCGAAATCACACGTGCAAGGGGCACAAAGAGGGATGCCGTGCTGTTCGGATCAATGGATGAAGCCGAAAACCGTTACCATAAACGCTACATCCCCGGCCAGCGTCTCTATTTCCAGGAAGCGCACCCTCTTGACAATGCCGACATCCTCATCGACAATAATAATTTAGAGGAACCATTTTTCATCCGTTTTCCCAAATGAACTGAAAAGTTGCGTTCCAAATATCGGAAAGGAAGAGAAATATGGAAAAATCGTCCCGTTTCCCTGCCCCATTTTACCGCTGGCGGCCGCATCCCTGGCATGGCCTTGAAACAGGCCCGGAACCGCCTGAAAGGGTCCATGCCTTCATTGAAATCACACCTTTCGACTTCATTAAAATATGAAGTGGATAAGGAGACCGGTTACCTTTTCGTTGACCGCCCTCAGCGGACTTCCTCCCTGCCACCTGCTCTGTATGGTTTCATCCCGCGCACCTACTGCGGAGAACGAGTCAAAGCGCTCTCTCAGGATGCCAAACGCGGCGATGGTGATCCGCTGGACATTTGTGTGATCAGCGAACGGCCGATCAACCGCTCCGAGATCTTTCTCAAGGCTATTGTGGTTGGTGTGATCCAGTTACTGGACCATGAAGAGGCCGATGACAAGATCATCGCCGTTCTGAGCAACGATAATATTTATGGTCATATCCGCGATATAGACGAATTGCCCAAAGTGATCGTCGAGCGCCTCGAGCATTATTTCCATACCTATAAAATGATCCCCGGCCAGGAGCAGATGATCAAAATCCTCAATGTCGAAGGACATAAAAAAGCCAAGAAGATCGTTGAGGCGGCCATGGCCGATTACGACGATTTGTTCGACCGAGACTAAAAAATATCAGCAATTAATCCAGCAATTTAGTTAAAACGCTTGTCAGGATTCAGGCTTCACGCTAGAATCCAAGCATGCGTTTTGATATTTTTTCGCTGTTCCCAGAAGTTTTTCCCCCCTATCTAAATACCAGCATTCTCAAGCGCGCCCAGGATTCCGGACAGTTGGAAGTGCAGACTTATAATATCCGCGATTGGGCGATGGACAAACATCACACCACCGATGACACGCCCTACGGCGGCGGTGGTGGGATGGTGATGAAACCGGAACCTCTCTTCGCAGCAGTCGAATCGGTCCTGGGTTCGCCGCCGGTCTGTCCCTTGATCCTGCTTTCCCCCCAGGGACGTCCTTTCAACCAGAAGATGGCTTTTGAGTTGGCTGAAAATGGCCGTTTGGCATTGATTTGCGGCCGATACGAGAGTTTTGACGAACGCATCAGGCAGCATCTGGTGACCGATTCAATCTCGATCGGCGACTACGTGCTAACCGGTGGTGAACTGCCTGCCCTGGTCCTGATCGATGCAATCACCCGCCTCCTGCCCGGTGTCCTGGGTGACCCTGAAGCGCCAACGGACGACTCACACGCGACCGGTTTGCTGGAATACCCACATTACACCCGGCCCCCTGAGTTCCGTAGCTGGGGAATCCCGGAGGTGCTGCTTTCCGGCAACCATGCTGAGATCGACCGCTGGCGCCGGGAACAATCTCTCCTCCGGACCCTGGAACAACGCCCCGATTTACTCGAAAAAGCGAACCTGAGCCAGACTGACCTGGCTTATCTGCTATCCTTGGGCTATACGCCCAAATCATCCACTCATCCTGATCTTTCATAAAGGGAGAATTAATGGAAGCGAAACGTCTGAACTATTTGAAAACTTTTTTATTGGGATTCGGTTTTTTTGGCGTCAGTGTGATCTGGGGGACATATAATGCCTTCGTGCCGCTGTTCCTGGCGAACAAATTCGACATCCGTCCGGGCATGATCGGTTTCTTCATGACCCTGGATAACATTGCTGCATTGTTCATCCAGCCGGCAGTCGGCGCCTGGTCCGACAGGCTTCATACCAAGATCGGCCGCCGGATGCCCTTCATCCTGGTCGGCGCACCGATAGCAGCCGTTGCGTTCGGTATCATCCCGATCGCCAGTGTACTGCCGGTATTCGTCGCCTCCACAGTCACCCTGATCCTCTCAATGGCGATCTGGCGCACACCCGTAGTAGCCTTGATGCCCGATATCACCCCCTCCAAATTCCGCTCTCAGGCAAACGGTGTGATCAACTTCATGGGTGGAGTGGGTGCGATCATCTCCTTCCTGGTCGGCTCCAAACTTTATGACGTGAACCACGCCTATCCTTTCTGGCTGGGTTCGATCCTGGTCATCCTGGCGGCTGTTCTGGTATTCCTTTTCATCAAGGAACCCAAGGTCTATGAAGAGAATCCCAATGCAGAACGCCCGAATTTGTGGAAGAGCCTGAATGGCATTCTGAAAGAGAAAGATAAAAGCGCCATCCGCATCTTCCTGGCGATCATGTTCTGGTTCATCGCCTATAACGCCATTGAAGCCTTCTTTACCCTTTATGCCAACAAACACCTGGGGATGTCCGAGTCTGACGGCGTGCGGTTGCTTTCTCAATTGTCGCTGCTGTTTGTATTGTTCGCTTTACCGTCAGGTTTTCTTGGTGGAAAGCTTGGTCGTCGAGTGACGATTTCGGCGGGTCTCATCCTGATGTCCATCTGTATGTTGTTAATGGCAATCCTGCCCGTATCGCTGTTGACCAATGTTCTGTTCACGGCTCCGGTCCTTGGCACTGTACCCGTGGTAGGTGTGGTACTGATGGTCGCCGGCATTGCCTGGGCACTCATCAATATCAACTCGCTCCCGATGGTGGTCGATCTGACCGATGCCGTCCATATTGGCACCTATACAGGGCTTTACTACCTCTTCTCCACCCTGGCTGCGATCCTCGGCCCGAATATCAATGGTTGGCTGGTGGAACTGGCTGGACTACGCTATGACGTGATCATGTTCATTGGCCCACTCTTCATGCTGCTGGCATTTGGAATGATCATCGGCGTCCGCAAAGGTGAAGCTAAAAATTCGGAAATTCCTCAGGGATAATTGTTTAGAGAGTTTGAATCTTGTGCTCAGTCAGAATAAACATTATACTTAAGGTTGAAGACCCATCGAGGTCTATCTAATTACCCTATCTCTTATGGAGGAGAATCTATGTCCAAAAAGCTTTTTGTAATTTTGTCTGTATTGGTGCTTGGCAGCATCTTGTTATCTGCCTGCGCCAACAAGACTCCCGAGCCAACCACTGCTCCCACTGAAGCTGCAGCTGAGTCCATCGTCAAGAAGGTGGCCCTCGTGACCGATGTCGGAACCATTGACGACGAGTCCTTTAACCAGGCCACCTGGCAGGGCGTTGAAACCTGGTGCACAGCGAACGGTATCGAATATACCTACTATCAGCCCACCGAGGACAGCACCGACGCCCGTGTAATCTCCATCACCCAGGCAATCACCGAAGGAGCCAACGTCATCGTCATGCCCGGCTACCTCTTCGGCACCACTCTGCTCGAGGTCATGGATGTGTATCCCGACGTATACTTCATTGCCATCGACGTTGCCTCGGGCGACCTCACCTACGATTATGTGACCTATTATGAGCCCTCAGCGAACACCACTGCTCTCGCCTTTGCCGAGGAACAGGCTGGTTATCTGGCCGGATATGCCGTTGTCAAAGATGGCTATACCAAACTTGGCTTCCTGGGCGGTATGGCAGTTCCCGCCGTCGTGCGCTATGGCTATGGTTTCATTCAGGGCGCCGACGCCGCTGCTGCCGAAATGGGCGTTGACATCGAGATCAACTATACCTATGGCGGTCAGTTCTTTGGTGATGCGAACAT
Organism: uncultured Chloroflexia bacterium; assembly: GCA_963741015.1. Lineage (GTDB taxonomy): Bacteria > Chloroflexota > Anaerolineae > Anaerolineales > Anaerolineaceae > Brevifilum. The sequence goes on from CAVUGP010000010.1 coordinate 175,691, forward strand.
CACCGCAAAGATGGACGGCTGGTATTCCTCTGGGACCCAGATCGTATTCGCCGCAGGTGGTGGCATCTACACCTCGGCTATCGAAGCCGCTCTTAATTACGACGGCAAAGTCATTGGCGTTGATGTCGACCAGAACTATATCGGCGTACAAGGCGTTGAAGCCGGTACCTATGCCTATAACCCGTTCGTTACCTCCGCTATGAAGGGCCTCCAGAATGTGACCGAGACCGCTCTAACCGAACTGCAAGCAGGTAACTGGGCCACCTACGGTGGCAAATTCCTGTCGTTCTCACTTGCCGAAGGTGATTATCTTGGCCTGCCCACTGACCCAGGTTCCTGGAACTTCAAAACATTCACCGTAGATGAATATGAAGCCGTCAAGACAGCCATCATGAATGGCACCATCACTATCGACAACAGCTCCGATACAACCGTTTTGCCCGCGGTTTCCGAGTACACCACTGTAAACGTAATCGAGTAGTTTTATCAAGAACCAAATCAAACATCCGGCTGTTTACCAGCCGGATGTTTTTATTTAATCTAATGTCCTACTGAAGAGGAAAAGGCTATGACTGGGAAAGCAGGAATATGCTCATCTCAAAGCCGGGCTGAATACTAAGTAGGGAAACTCTGACCTGTAAAAAACGACACTTTCTCAAGTGTCATTAATCAGGTGGCGGGGAGTAGACATCGTACTCGCCAGAGTATTCGAACCACTACTCTTCCGAGTACTCTGTGACCTCCGGGTTATGAAATACCCTTTAGGGCACGCTAGCACCCAGCACGGTGTGAGTTCCAATCTTATTTTGCGTACTCCGTAAAGCCCCCGAGCGAAGCGAGTGGGGTTGAACTTCAGGTTGCCATTTTTAGCCGAACCCGGCGATGGTAGATCCAAGAAGAGCCGGTATGAATTGATTGAATTTCAACGTCTAAGTTAACATGGGAGAGAGTTCAATTCGATGGTTGTCTTCGCAATCACCGCTCTGCCTGTTGTTCTCGGGTTAGTATCTTCGATTGCCAACTCATTCCTCAATCTTAATAAATTTTTACGAAAGTCGATTGTTGAAGTTGTTATAAATTACTCCTTTTTATAAATAGAATGGAATGTTATTCAAAGTAAATAATACCCTCACCTTATAGCGCTTACTTTGTAGACGCCCTGGGGCCGGAGGTCCCGCCCGGGTAAGTATATTTTTTAGTCATTATACAGGACGGCTTGGCCGATCTTTGGCAAATTCCACCAAGTAAAGGGGCTGACCAGCGGGGTCTTTGATGCCAAAAACCTTTCCAAATGGTCTTTGATCGAGGGGAAGAAGGATCTCCACTTTTGGTAAAAGTTCCTGATAAAGCGCGTCGGCGTCTTCGACAACCCAATAGACCTCGGGTTCGCGGCTACCGCTTAATGAATTATCGCTGCCAATGGCAAGGTGATCAGAGAATTGAATCCAGGCGGGGCTGACTTCTCAACCTTTAACCCGAGAACATTCTCATAAAATTGGCGGGCGGCTTGGATGTCGGTTACGTATTCAAGGATAAATCCAAATTTAAGTGTGTTATTCATGGTTTATTAAACTCCTTGGGCTAGAGTCTGCTGCTGACCCTTGCGAACGGTAAAATGGGTGGGTTTGTAACTGCCGGGAATATCGCCGAAAGTGATGGCAAAACGATTCCAGGTATTGATGATGGTGATGCCGATCATCAATTTAACCAATTCCTCGGGGGTAAATTGCTGGCTGGCCTGGAGATAAATTTCGTCAGATACACGCCGGTCGGCAATCAGGGTGACAGCTTCAGTCAATGCCAGGGCGGCTCTTTCACGCTCGGAATAATAAGGGGTTTCGTGCCAGACGCTCAGATTGTATAATCGCTGCTCGCTTTCGCCGCCGGTGCGGGCGTCCTTGGAATGCATGTCAATGCAATAAGGACAACCGTTAATTTGTGAAGCGCGCAATTTGATCAAATCCAACAACGCTGGTTCCAAACCGCAGTGCTGGCTGTAGTGATCCAGTTGATTAATGAACCGCATGCCTTCGGGAAGGACTTCTCCATAATCGAGTCTGTTTTCCATTTTTTTCCTCCCATCCTTATTTCGCTAAAAATATTTATTCCCAAAATTCCACGTTTGATTTTTTTGCCAACAATTTCACCCGCGAAGGGTGAAGTTTGTGGCTGAACTCACTTAAGTTTAGCATGATTTCCTCCATTTCACATCATTTTTTACGATCCATTTTATAAAATCGGATGTTAGGAATGATTTTTCTCGGCCTGACTTAAATACAAATAACAGCTTGGGACATAAAAGCGTGTTTTTTCAGGAAAGACTTTTTGCATAGATATCTTGATAAGGATATTTTTTTGAGAGTTTCAACACCACACTCCTTGCAATTCTGACGATCTTCCCGGCTAGAAATATGTACTTCAAGCGGAACGTTTTGATTTGCTGCCGGTATTCCGTTCCATTTGCAAAGTCCATTTTGAACAGCAGAAAAAGATTGTAAGTCAGCATCATTAACTGAAAGATGGCTTCATTGGCCCAAAAGGATTGGAGTAGGAGATGCCTAACGGCCATATCGTATTTGGCTTCCTTGATGTAATTTTCGGCATTGCCGCGTTTTTCATAAGCAATGACCACTTTTTCTGAAGGCAATTCAGTATTGGTCACAAAATAGAAGTATTCGTAATCGCTGCCTTCCAGAAAAGATAGTTGCGACCTGTCTTTTTCTGGTTTCAATACTCGTGAGACGACAAATCTCCTGTCTTTGTTCCATGTGTCCAGTTTCGTAACAAGCTCAGTTGTTTCCTTGCCTTCATCACCTTTCATGAATGAAATGGTTGGTGCTGTAACTTGAGAGGCGAGCGTTGGATATTGTTTTCCTTTGATCAAATACTTGCAACCAGCAGATTCGATCGCTTCAATAATATCGTCATCAAAATATCTGCTGTCCATGCGAAACAGGATTTCTTAATCATCGGTTTTAATATGGGCAACGATTTCTTTTATCAATTCGGCTGCACCATTGGCAGTATATGTGTTGCCGCTGCGTACAAATCCAGTGATAAAAGCTTTCAATTCATCGCAGAAGGCGAACTGTATGTTGTAACAGTTGCTCCCAGGCTTTTTAGGATTGTATCCTCTGACAGCACCTTCCTGGTGGCCTTCCACGTTGACCACGCTGCTATCGATATCAATGGTAATAGATTTTAGTTTTTTCTTTCTCAATAGCTTTTTGAAGACCTTGAAGTTGATTTCTCGCAGCATGTGTGTCGTTTTGTAGCTGAAGTTTCCTAAAAATCTTGATACCGTTTCTGGTTCTTTGATCGAGATGGCAAATTCTTTGATCAATGGTTCGCTTTGCAGCAATTTCAATCGTTCCAACTTATCAATCCCTATGAAATTCCCGCACAACATGGATTTAATGTGATTCATCTTTAATCTTGTTGGTCGATGCATTCTCAAAAACCAGACCGCGATCAATCAAATCGAAAATCCCATTCTTATTGGCATGTTCGAGAAGTAAAACTAATCCGGCATTGGAAGTAAGATTTTTGGCAGAGAATTCGATTTTATTGATCACGGCAATATCCTCACGGCAGGTTTTCTTATCCTAAAAATTTTAACATGGTATCTCTACCAAAAATATCCGATTCACTTTTTTAGTGAAATCCTGCGAATACCGATATACCTAAAAACGCATCATAAGTGGGAGTAAAGTGATGATTTTGGCTCTAAATTCATGAATTGTTGGCTTAATACACCTGTTTTTACACTTAAAGTGGGGCCATTAACCAAATTTTTCAATTTGACTGATTTGGCGACGTGGAATCCGGGAAGTAATTATCAAATGGTGATTGAGAAATGGGCAATATAAAAATATACAAAATAAGGATGGAAATGCTAACGACACTTCCGTCCTTTATGTTCCTATCTTCCGCTTTTCTCGTAGGGGATGCCTTCGGCCTTAGGAGCGCGAGATTTTTTAGAGGTAAAGGCTAGGATGACCATTGAGGCGATAAAAGGCATCATGTTATAGATCTCTTTCGGCCATCCCAGCGCGACGAGAAAGGTGGAGTCCGCTATGTTCGCCAGCGCTTTGAAGACCGCAAAGAACATGGCGGCAAAGAATATCCTGCCCGGTTTCCACTGGCCGAATATCATGACGGCGAGCGCGAGAAAGCCCATGCCGGCTACCCCCACCTCAAAGTTCCAGGTCTGGACGGCGGGGACGATGTAAGCGAAGCCCCCGATACCGCCGAGGAAACCAGAGATGAGCACGCCTGCCCAACGCATTTTGTAAACGTTGATACCAACCGAATCTGCTGCTTGCGGGTGTTCGCCGCATGCACGCAGGCGAAGACCGAAGCGGGTTTTATACATGACGATTATTGCGATGATAAGCAGGGCGATCCCGATAAAGAAGAATATACTGACAGTTAGGCCTCCGATATTGAATAAAAAGGGCTCGTTGTTGTAGGTGAGCTTGGCGGACTGTGTGCCGCTGTTGAACCTCCTGACGATGACCACTGCGAGGGCGGTGGCGAGAAGATTCAATGCCGTGCCGCCGATCGTCTGGTCCGCCTTAAGGTTTACGGAGGCAAAAGCCAGAAGTGAAGTATAAATGATGCCGGCCAGCCCAGCGGCCAATATCGACACGATGATGATCGTTAAGGATGGGGTTCCGGAAGGGAGAATGACAAGCACGAGGACACCGACGAGGCCGCCAATGGTCATGGTGCCTTCAAGCGCGATATTGATCACACCACTGTGTTCCGTGAAGGCTCCACCGAGCGCGACCAGCATGAGGACAATAGAGTAGAGCAGGGTGTATTTCACAAGCAGCATCAGATATCACCCCTTTCTTCCGGAGTTTCATCCTGTTCCGGGAATTCGGTTTCCGGGAGTTCCCCCTGCGGGAATGAGCTGTCATTCAGTGGTGACACTCCCCCGGTTCCAACCATTAATTCAGCGGATCGCCTTTGGGAACTGCGCTTCAAAAGCAACTGCTTGAAGAGGAGTGAGAACGCACAGAGGTAAATGATAATGCCTGAGATGATGTCCGATATCTCGGGAGGGAAATATTGGGAATTCATTAGGCTTCCGCCTGTAGTGATATGCGATATGAATAGGGCGGAGAAGATGGTGCCTATAGGATTGGAAGAGGCCAGAAGAGCGACGGCTATACCGTTGAAGCCGATGGCCGGCAGGGCGGTGGAATCCAACGGTTTCCATTCTGCGACGCCGGAGAGGTAATAAAGCCCCGCGCCGAATCCCGCAAGCGCGCCTGCAATGACCATTGAAAGGATGATGTTCTTTTTTTCGCTGATACCAGCATACCTGGCCGCGCTCTTGTTGAAACCACACGCCTTCAGCTCATAGCCAAAAGTTGTCTTGTCAATGATGATATAGATAATTATTGCAATAATGATCGCAAGGAATATCGCAATGGTCGTCGACTTGGTTTTAAAGAACGTTGCTAATCCCAGATTCGGAATAACGGCAGCTGGGAACAAGGATCGGAGATCCCAGACCTTAGTCTTGGAAGAGTCATACATGACCCCTGCACCACCGCCATACATGATGGTATTTACGGCATAGAGGCCTATCCAGTTGAACATGATAGAAGATATAACCTCATGTATGTTGAGATATGCCTTGAAAATGCCGGGAATAGCACCCCACAGAGCGCCGAAGAGTGTCGCGCCTATCAGACAGGCCCACCAGGGTAGGCGAAGGACTATGGCGCAGAAAAGTGCCCCGAAAGCCCCCAGAGTGTACTGCCCTGCTGCTCCGATATTAAAAAGGCCAGTCTTGAAGGCGAAGCCGACGGAAAGGCCGGTCAAGATAAGCGGAGCGGCGGCAGCGATCTCCTGGCCCAGGCTGATCGGCGGGAGGTAAAAACCGCCCATTATAATTTGTTTGAATCCGTATTTCCACACATTGGAGATGATGGAACTGAAGCCTTCGCCGCCTTTGTTGAACAGACTCAGAACAACGAGGAATAAAAAGCCAAAAAGGAGACCGATTATGATAGAGATGAAGGAAGCGCCGATGGACGCCAGTCTATCTCCTGTAAACAACGGGGAGCCGTTCTTCTTTTTCAATTTACGTTTGCTCCCTTCTTCCCGATATCGCGTTTAGCGCCGGCCATGTAGAGACCGAGTTCATCGACGGTCGTCAAATTGGGATCAAATTCGCCTACGATCTCGCCTTCGTACATAACGAGTATGCGATCGGAGACGTTCATGACCTCGTCCAGTTCAAGAGAAACAAGCAACACGGCTTTGCCATCGTCGCGCTGGGCCACGAGCTGTTTGTGAATGTATTCGATAGCGCCCACGTCGAGACCACGGGTGGGTTGCACGGCCACCAGAAGCTCGGGGTTCTTATCTATTTCGCGGGCCACGATGGCCTTTTGCTGGTTGCCCCCAGACATCGAGCGGACAATGGTGGTACTGCCCTGGCCGGAACGCACGTCGTACTGCTCAATGAGTTTGTCCGAATATTCACGGACAGCATCGAATTTGATGAAACCATTTTTTTGGAACTCCGGTTCCCAGAATTGCTCGAGTACCATGTTCTGCTCCAGTGTGTAGTCGAGGATAAGACCGAATTTGTGCCTGTCTGCGGGTATATGGCTCATGCCGTCTATCGATCGGTCGCGTATGGAGACCTTTGATATATCCTGCCCGCAGAGGGTTATGCTCCCTTCCGACTGCTTTTCAAGACCCGTAAGTGCATAGATGAGCTCATCCTGGCCGTTGCCTTCAATACCAGCAAGGCATACTATCTCTCTCCGGCGGACATTGAACGAGACGTTTTTTACGGCATTGTTCTTATGAAGTCGAGAAGGTACGGTGAGATTTTCGACATTAAGGACTACCTCGCCCGGTTTCGTATCCGCCTTATCCACCATAAAGCTTACCGAACGACCGACCATCATGGAGGAAAGCTCCTCGACCGTGGTCTCAGCAGTATTGACCGTGCCGATACACTTTCCGCGCCTGAGTACAGTTACGCGGTCGGAGACGTCCATGATTTCCTGCAGCTTGTGGGTGATGAAGAGGATGCTCTTTCCTTCGCGGGTGAAGCCGCGCATAATTTCCATGAGTTCCTCTATCTCTTGCGGCGTCAGCACCGCGGTGGGTTCATCAAAGATAAGGATCTCGTTGTCGCGGTATAGCATCTTTAATATTTCGACACGCTGCTGCATACCGACGGAGATGTCCTCAATGAGCGCGTCCGGCTCGACATGGAGTCCGTATTTTTCGGACAGCTCAACGACCTTTTGCCGCCCCTCATTTTCCTGAAGCATCCCGAGCTTTGCCGGTTCGACGCCGAGGATGATGTTATCCAATACCGAGAAACACTCGACCAGCATGAAATGCTGGTGCACCATGCCAATATTCAACGCGTTGGCATCTTTGGGGTTCGAGATTTTAACGACTTCGCCGTTCTTCTTGATGATCCCCTCGTCCGCCTGGTAAAGGCCGAAGAGCACACTCATCAACGTGCTTTTACCGGCGCCGTTTTCACCGAGTAAAGCGTGTATCTCTCCTTTTTTGAGTTGGAGCGTGATATTATCGTTGGCGATTACACCAGGGAATTCCTTTGTGATATTAAGCATTTCGATAATATATTCCACGTCCGCCAACCTCATCACTCCTTATTCGTAAATCAACGGGATACAATTTGATAAACTATTATAAACGATAAGCCTGAGATTAAAAACGGATTTGATAAAAATTATGTTCAGAGCAAAGTGGTAATGTCTTAATCCGGTAGAGTAAAAATATCCTATTGGAGGTGAAAAGGACATGCCCCCGCTGCTAACAGGCGAACCACACGAAAAGAGTGATAATACAACATTCCATTCAATTTACTTCCACCTGGGCAATGACCTGGGTGGATGTCTTTCTGGGTGAGTATAATAATCCTATATTCGTCAAAACCATGGAGTGAAGCTCATATGACAACCTCCCCACCCATTTACTTGGATTACAACGCCACCACCCCCATCCTCAAGGAGGTTGCGGATGAAATGGCACCATACCTCTACGATTTCTTCGGCAACCCTTCAAGTACACATGCCTTTGGGGTCAAGGCCAAGCTGGCTGTCCAAAATGCCCGGATCCAGGTCGCCAAAGCCATCCATTCCGATATCGAGGAAGTGATCTTCACCAGCGGTGGGACGGAGGCCAATAACATGGCCATTCTCGGATATGCCCTGGCAAACAAGGAAAAAGGACGCCATATCATTACCAGCGCAATCGAACATCCGGCAGTGTTGGAAGTCTGTCACTACCTGGAAACCCAGGGGTTCTCTCTCACCATCCTTCCGGTAGATCGATTTGGATTGGTTAGTGTGACTGATCTAGAAAACGCACTGACTCCCAACACGATCCTGGTGAGTATTATGCATGCCAACAATGAGGTCGGGACTATCCAGCCAATCCGTGAACTGGCAGAAGCGGCGCATCGGGCAGGGGCAGTCTTTCATTCCGATGCCGCCCAGACTGTGGGTAAGCTGCCGGTGGACGTGCAAGATATGGGTGTGGACATGCTCTCCATCGCCGGGCATAAACTCTATGCGCCCAAGGGTGTGGGTGCGCTTTACCTCCGTACCGGGATCAAACTGGAAAAGATCACCTTCGGCGCAGCGCATGAATCCGACCGTCGGCCAGGCACGGAAAATGTCCTGGAGATCGTCGGCCTGGGAAAAGCAGCCGAAGTCGCCCAGCGCGATTTGGAATCCAATCTCGTCCACTTCACCGAAATGCGTGACCTCCTGCATCAGGAATTGAAATCTGCGCTTCCGGAAGGCAGTTTCCTTTTAAACGGTCATCCTGACCTGCGTCTGTCAAACACCCTCAGCCTGGCCTTCCACCGGATCGAGGCCAATACCTTCCTGGCCGAGATCGGCGACCGGGTGGCGGCATCTGCCGGCGCAGCCTGCCACAGCGATGAGATCGACCTTTCGCATGTTTTGGAAGCCATGCAGGTCCCATTGGATTATGCGATGGGCACGGTCCGTTTTTCCGTTGGACGGCACACCACAACTGATGAGGTTGACCGGGCGGTGGAGATCATGGTCAAATCCCTCAAACCGCTCCTGCCGGATACGGATTCCAACCCCATGGTCATTAGCGACGATGTCAGCGAGATCAAACTGACTCAATTCACCGCCGGGTTGGGATGTGCCTGCAAGCTTCGCCCCCAGGCGCTTGAGAAGGTCCTGGCGAACCTGCCGCCCAGCATCGACCCGAATGCCCTGGTGGACGCAGCTACGAATGATGACGCTGCGGTTTACCAGGTCAGTGAAGACCTGGCTGTCGTCCAAACGGTGGACTTCTTTACACCCATTGTTGATGACCCGTATTCCTTTGGTGCAATTTCGGCTGCCAACTCCATCTCGGATATATACGCCATGGGTGCCCGGCCGATCTTTGCTTTGAATATCGTTGGATTCCCTTCAAACCGCCTGCCGTTGTCTGTGCTGGAGGAAATTTTGCGCGGCGCACAGGATAAAGCCGCAGAAGCCGGGATCACCATTCTCGGTGGTCACACGGTGGATGATAATGAACCCAAGTTCGGGATGGCCGTCACCGGACTGGTCGCGCCGGATAAAATCCTTCGGAACAGTACCGCCCAACCGGGTGATGCTTTGATCCTCACCAAACCGCTTGGATTGGGCATTCTTACCACAGCTCTGAAGAGGGGTATGATTGACAAAGTGATGGAAACCAGGATCATTCAGATCATGGCCGAATTGAATAAAACCGCTGCTGAAACCATGCTGGGTTTCCCTGTGAATGCCTGCACGGACGTAACCGGGTTTGGTCTGCTGGGTCACCTCCATGAAATGACTCAAGCTGCGAGAGTGGATGCCAGGATCGATTTTCAGGAAGTCCCTTTCATTGATGGGGCTCGTGAGCTGGCTGCGATGGACATCGTCCCGGGAGGAACTCTCAATAACCTTTCTTATGTCACGCCCTATGTTGATTTCGATCCGAAGCTTTCGAAAACCGATCGTATTCTCCTGGCGGATGCCCAGACTTCGGGTGGACTGTTGATCAGCCTGCCTGAGAATGAAGCTGATAACTTACTGGAAGCGCTGCAAGCCAACGGCGTCTCGGCTGCCAAAATTGGAGAAATGACCGCTCGGGGTTCCGGTAGAATAAAAATCGGAAAATAAATCTAATCGGGAAGAAATAAGGAGTAATTCGATGACTGAGAAGATGAAAGTTCAACCCCCGCACCCGATCCCATATCCGGATAATCCAATCGTGCAAAGGCTTTACAAGACGCCCATCCTGCTTTACCGTCTCGGTTTGGGAAAAGTGATCGGGAAATACATTATGATCATTTCCACCTACGGCCGGAAATCCGGCAAAGTCTGCCGGACGCCGATCGAGTATTACCGTAAAGGAGAAAACATTTACGCCATCAGTGGTTTTAAGCGGGACCCGGATTGGTATCGGAACCTCAAAGCCAATCCGCACGTCACCCTTCAAACCAACCAGGGTGTCCACCACATGCTCGCCCGCCGTCCGGAAACGGATGAGGAATGGCAAGGGATTATTGAATATCTCAAAGAAAGTCCAGTACCGTTATTGGTGATCCCGGAAGTTATTGAAAAGATCAATGACCCCGAAATCCAAAAACAAATCCGAGATTGGCCGGTGGTTTTCTTTGAGCCAACGGATGAACCTTGCCCGGTAGATTTGGAGATCGATTTGCTTTGGACCTGGCCGCTGATCCTGATCTTCCTGGCGGTTAAAGATCACCTTCTGGTGGCTGATCCGTCGGAGGAAATAATCCATTATTCAATCCTGAATTTGGGGAATTTATCAAATTGATTAATATCTCACCACCTGACCAGGTCAGAATTTGTCTTAGCGTCCAATCTCACCCGATTAAGCGAGAGATAGAATAAAGAAGACCTGAGAAAATATGGGTTCAGGGATTCTTGATCTATTTATAATGAAATTATGGAAATTTTGTAAAGAGATTTGAAAGGAATGAATTAAATGTCGACAATTGATGTTAGTCAAGTTTCAAAACGCTTTGGAAATACACAGGCAGTCAAAGACCTGAGTTTTGATGTGCGCCCCGGAGAGATCTTTGGCTTGCTGGGACCGAACGGTGCCGGAAAAACGACCTCGATCCGGATGATCCTGGATATTTTCAAGCCGGATACCGGCGAGATCAGCGTGCTTGGCGGTCCAATGACGGAAGAAAAGAAGAACCGGATCGGCTACTTACCCGAAGAACGCGGCCTTTATCAGGACATCCCCCTCGAACGCTGCCTGATCTTCCTTGCGGAACTCAAAGGTATGGATGAAACCACCGCCGCAGCGAAGATCGAAGAATATCTGCGTCATTTTGATCTTTACGAGTCTCGTGACAAGAAGGTTAAGGAACTCAGCAAAGGGATGCAGCAAAAAGCGCAGCTCATCGCCACGCTGGTCCACGATCCCGAACTGGTGATCATTGACGAACCGTTCACGTCCCTGGACCCGGTTAATACGGAAATGGTCAAGGACATGCTCGAGCAGAAACGGGACGAAGGCAAAGCCATCATCATGTCCACCCATCAGATGAACCAGGTGGAAGAACTCTGTGACCGGATCCTCCTGATTGATCAGGGTCAGCGTCTGCTCTACGGCACCTTGAAAGAGATCCAGAGCCACTTCGCCTCACGCGATATCTTTGTTACGCCCCTGACAACAATGCCGGATTCGATTAAAGATGTCAAAGAGATTCACAAGTTGAACGGCCGATACCGCTTGGTCTTGGATCCGGATGCTGAACCAAACCAGATCCTCAAGAACCTGATCAACCAAGGTGTGGAGTTGAACGAATTTGAAATTGCCGTTCCGCCGCTCAACCAGATATTCATCAAGGTCGTAAAGGAACAAGAGGGCAGCGACAATGAATAAGGTCTGGCAAATTATAAAATACGAATACACCCGGCATGTTTTTCGACGGCGTTTCCTCGTCAGCCTGCTCAGCCTGCCGGTCGCTGTGATCGTGATGATCGGCGTGGCAGTGATCATCGGCAGGTTCTCAACGGATACGACGCCGATTGGCTATATTGATCCCTCTGGAACGCTGGCGAACCCTGCACCCAGACAAGCGAACAATGATGTTTTCAGTCCAACCGTCGAATTTCTGCCTTACCAAAACCGTGAGCAGGCTCAGAAAGACCTCGAAGCCGGTACGATTTAGGCTTACTACATTTTTCCGACAGATTACCCCCAGGACCTGAATGTCGATTTAGTGTACTTGAAGGAGCCTGATTTAAGCGTCCAAAATCAATTTGCGGATTTCGTTCGCAGCACGTTGATGGAAACGAATAATATTGATCCCCAGGTGATCAGCCGGCTCTCCGAAGGAAGCCTAATCACGATGACTTCTGTGGACGGCAGCCGTCAGATGCGCTCGGACCAGTGGTTCCAGATCTTTACACCCTTCATCGCCGGGGTCATGTTCATCGTCGTGGTGATGACCAGCGGCGGTTACCTGCTCCAGGCTGTCGTCGAAGAAAAAGAAAACCGCACCATGGAGATTGTGATCACCTCTGTCTCACCTTCGCGATTGATGCTCGGAAAGATCATTGGAAATATCGGCGTCGGCCTGACTTAATTGGTGATCTGGCTGATCTTTGGCTGGATCGGCTTGAAGATCGGCGGTATGTTTTGGCCGATGCTTCAGGACATTACAATCCCATCAGGCTACGCCCTGGTCCTGTTCCTGATCCTGCTGCCATCTTTTGTGATGGTGGCGGCCATCATGGCTGCGATCGGGTCAACCATGACCGAAATGCGAGAAGCACAACAAATCTCCGGGATGATCTCTCTGCCGATGACGATCCCGTTCTATCTTTCATCTGCGATCATGATGAATCCCAACAGCGCTTTGGCAATCGCACTGAGTTATTTCCCGCTGACAGCACCGCTCGTTATGCTGATGCGGATGGCATTTACGGTCGTTCCGGTTTGGCAGATCGCGCTGAGTATCGGCGTTCTGGTAATCTTTGCCGTCTTCGCGATCTGGTTTGCGGGCCGAGCTTTCCGCCTGGGTATGCTCCAGTATGGCAAAAAGCTCTCGATCAAAGAAGTGCTTAGAAAGAGCGATGAAAAATGAAGAAAATCTGGATTGTCTTAAAGAACGAATTTATAAATACCGTCTCCAGACGCGCATTTATTTTGACCCTGATCCTGGTTCCCCTGATTCCGGCAGTGATCCTCGGCGCAATATCACTTTTCGGCGGCAATAAGGCCGGCGGCGGTGGAATTGGCAGCATCCTTCAGCCCCAGCCACAAACCAATATTTCCGAAGGATACATCGACCAGGCAAATATCATCAAATCCTTACCGGAATTGATCAGCCCGGACCGGTTGATTGCTTTTGACTCCGAAGAAGCCGCCAGGCAGGCGATTCAAGCCGGTACGATCCAGGGATACTATGTGATCGAACCGGATTATTTGCAAACCGGCGCCGTCAAGTATGTTAATTCGGATTTCAACCCGCTTGCTGCGCTTGATAGTACCAGTATCATCGACACCGTGATCCGTTATAACCTGACAGGCGCTGACCCGCAGAAATTTGCGGAATACAACACTCCGATCATGGTAAAGTATACAGACCTTGCGCCTGGTCAAGTCCAACGCGATCAGAGCAGCCCGCTCGCCTTCTATATTCCTTACGGCGTGACGATGCTGACTTATATCCTGATCCTCACTTCCTCCAGCCTGATGCTGACCAGTGTAGCCAAGGAAAAAGAGAACCGGGTTATGGAGATCCTGATGAGTTCGATCGAGCCCAAACAACTGCTGGCCGGAAAGATCCTCGGCCTGGGATTGGTTGGGTTGCTGCAAATGGTGGTTTGGTTAGGCTCAGCGTTCATGATGCTTCGACTTGGCGGACAGACCCTGAGCATCCCACCCAGCCTGCAGCTGCCGCCCAGCCTGCTCGCTTGGGGACTGGTCTTCTTCATACTCGGATATCTGCTCTATGCCACGATCATGGCCGGGGTTGGTGCCCTGGTGCCGAATGTCCGTGAGGCGACGCAGGCGACGATCTATGTGATCCTGCCGCTGATCATCCCTCTGACGATGGTCGGTATCATCATCGAGCAGCCCAACGCCACATTGCCGGTCATCCTGAGCCTGATCCCCTTCACCGCGCCGAATACGATCCTGACCCGGATGGCGGTCGGTACGGTACCCTTATGGCAGATCCTTCTGGCGGTTGCCCTGCTGATCGGGACGATCGTTCTCCTGATCCGCGCCGTCGCGGGTATGTTCCGGGCCCAGATTCTGCTGACGGGCAAGAAGTTCAGCCTGGGGCTCTATATCCGGACGCTGATGGGAAAAGAAACCGAAGCAGCGGAACACGCTTCAAGTTAATCAAATTCACGATATAAAAGCGTGGGTACTTCTTCTAAGTAAGTACCCACGCTTGCCTTAATCCATTTGAACGTCACTTAAAATAACAAAAAAATTTATCGGAACTTACCCAGACATTATTTCGTTAATTAAAGACATTGTTATATAATTAATCCAACGGCAACCAACAGGAAGCCAGGAGGAAGTATTTATGAAAAAGTATTGGATCATAATCAGTCTGATCGTTGTACTCAGTCTTGTTCTTACAGGTTGTAATATGCCCGGCCGGCCGGTACCCACTTCCCAGGTGGATGCAATGAATACTGCTGCCGCCCAGACGATCACTGCCCAGCTTACCAGTATCGCCAAGACCAACCAGGCACAAGGCCAGGTCACACCAACAATGACCTTGTCCCCTTCGGACGAGACCCCGGCACCGTCAACCGCCACACCGACCCCCACAGCAACCATAACCGCCCAGGGAGATTGTTATCAGGCGTCCCTGGTCTCTGAGACCATTCCTGACGGTACCGATTTCACACCAGGCCAGACCTTTACCAAGACCTGGACCTTGAAAAATACCGGAACCTGTGAATGGAACAGCAATTTTGATATGGTTTTTGTGAGCGGGGACGCAATGAACGCGCCGGCCTCCATTCAATTGACCAACAGCACCGTTTCTGAAGGTCAATCTGTTCAAATCACGCTTGACCTTAAAGCGCCAATTTCCGCAGGGACTTATCGGGGTGAATTCAAATTACGCAACGATAAGGGCGTTCTATTTGGTCTTGGCGCCAAGGACGGCCCGTTCTGGGTTGAAATTGACATCGCCGGCACCCTTTATAATTTCGTCAGCAATTACTGCGCCTCGGGTGTGATCTGGACCAGCGGCGCCGGTACCCTTCCCTGCCCGGGAACCTCCGGCGACAGCAACGGTTGGGTGCTTAAGGCAAACGCCCCGGTACTTGAAACCGGCTCAACTGAAAATGAACCTGGGCTTGTCACCCAGCCCCAAATGGTTAACGATGGTTGGATCAGGGGTACCTTCCCCCCAATCTCCATCACGGGCGGTGTTTACTTTAAATCCATTCTGGGATGTAACGGCTCGGAAAACTGTGATGTCATCTTCAAGTTGAACTATAAAATTGGCAGTGGTTCCGAACAGACCCTCGCGACCTGGCATGAAGTACAGGATGGGAATTTCACCCGGGCTAAAGTGGACCTCAGCAGCCTTGAAGGTGAGGAAGTACAGTTCATCCTACTGGTCATGGCAAACGGCAGTTCCGCCAATGACCAGGCGTTATGGCTGGCGCCCAGGATTGAACCCTGACCTTTTTAAATTGAATTTAAAAACCGGCTGTGCAGTTTGCTGCCGGTTTTTATTATTTTTATATCATAATTAGATAATATTAAGTTAACCTTGACAATTCCAACCCATCATCTACAATTGATGGTTGACCAACTCAGAAAACAGTTCGTTGGTTTGGAGGCAAGTAATTGCTATGAAAAACAAGACTAGAAAAATTTTCCTGGTTATAGCGGCGCTGGTGTTTGTAAGCACGGTCTTTTCGGCTTGTGGTCCCAAAGAACCTGAAATAGATATTAATGCTCAAAAGACAGGGTTTGCTCAGACAGCCGAAGTGCAGGCGACCATGACTGCGCAGGCACAGCCCACCCTGACCCCAACCCCGGAAGTCACATTCACCCCCACGCTAACCCTGACGCCCACCGGCGGCACACCCACATCAACCCCATCCGCAACCCCCACCGGCCCAACGGCAACCATCGCCACCGGCGGTGCAGATGCGGCAGCATGGCGGGCAAATGACCCGCCGGATAACACAGTTTTCAGTCCTGGTGAGAAATTCACGGTAACCTGGACAATCGAAAACACTGGTACCTCAACCTGGAGCACAGCCTACTTCATCCAGTTCTATTCCGGTGAGCAAATGAGTGCTCCGGACAAGGTCTTCCTGCCCTATTCCGTTCCCCCGGGAAAGAACGTACAGGTCAGTGTGGAATTCACTGCCCCAGAAAGTGACGGCACAAAACGTAGTGATTGGATCTTCAAGAATGCCAGTGACCAGACTTTCTATTCCTTCTATATCGTTATAGATGTTGGTGAAGCCAGCCAGGCGACGACAGAAGCACCTGCTGCTACGGAAACCATTACCCCAACGCCTTAGGCAAAAGCCCCTTTCGGTATTGTGTCCGATCTAATCACTTTGAAAGAACAAATAAAAACCGAGGCCGTTCGCCTCGGTTTTACCCATATGGGCATCGCAGCGGCTACACCTGTCCATCATTATGACGAATATCTGGCCTGGATTCGAGATAATTGTCAGGGTGAGATGGTTTATCTCTCCCGCCCGGACTCCGTTGCCAAACGCGGTGATCCGGGTTTGGTTATGGAGGGATGCCAACAGGTGATCAGTCTCGCGATACCATATGCTCCACCCAGGATGAAAGGCGAAATCTCTCAACCAGGAAAAGGCCGGATTTCAGCTTATGCACACACCAGGGATTACCACGACATTATCCTCGAGAAATTGGACCAACTGGAAAGCTTCATCCGTAAAAATGCTGGTATTCCGGTTAAACTGCGGTCTTACGTAGACACCGGGCCAGTCCTGGAACGGTCGTTCGCCGTGCAATCCGGGATCGGGATGACAGGGAAGAACGGTTGCCTGATCGTGCAAGGGACCGGTTCGTACTTTTTCCTGGCCGAGATCCTGACCGACCTGACGCTGCCCGCGGATGCGCCCTACACCCGGGACCTGTGTGGTACCTGCACGCGCTGTATCGATGCCTGCCCCACCGGCTGTATCATTCCGGATCACACCATTGATGCCCGGCGCTGCATCAGTTATCTGACCATCGAATATAAAGGGATCATTCCAGATGAGCAAAAAGGCCAGATAGGTGAATGGATTTTTGGGTGCGATGTGTGCCAGATGGTCTGCCCACATAACACCTGGACCCCAGAGCAGAACATCCCATTCGGCGAACCTTGTCTGCCGGAGTTTATGGATCTAGCTTCAATTTTTAACATCAATGAAGAAGATTTCACAAACCAGTTTGGCGACACACCTATCTCACGCATCAAACGCAATGGATTTGTACGGAATTCGGCCATTGTTTTGGGGAACCAGGTCAATCCGGATTCACTTCCGACATTACGCAGAGCGCTCGATCGGGAGACCGATCCGGGTGTCCTGGATGCCTGCGGCTGGGCGATCTGTGAAATTGAAAAACACAGGGCTGAAGCGCATCATGAAAAAGGTGTGGAATGACAGGCACTGATCCAACCTTCAGCGTTGGGAAAATACCAATCTTTGGCGACCTGGTCCTCGCCCCGATGGATGGGATTACAGATCTGCCGTTCCGCGGGATTTGCCGCAGCCTGGGTTCAGCTCTGGCGGTGACCGAATTTATTAATGCCTTGGATGTGATCGAACATAATCCCCGCTACCCCAAACGGACGAAATTCACTTCTGAGCAGCGACCGGTTTCCCTGCAAATTCTCGGCAATGATCCCGAACGGATGCTGACCGCCGCTATTGAATTAGTGGAAGCCGTCCAACCCGACATCCTCGACATTAATATTGGGTGCAACTCCAAACGGGTCAATGCTCGCGGTGCAGGCGCAGCCTTGATGCAAACGCCGGAGATAGTTGGCCGAATTTTCTCATTGATGACGCGGGAATTCCAAATCCCGGTCACAGGCAAGATCCGTCTGGGGTGGGATGAGCATTCGTTGAATTATATGGAGGTTGCTAAGATCATCCAGGATAACGGCGGCGCGATGGTCACCGTTCACGGCCGCACCCGCTCGCAGGCCTATCGTGGGCAGGCACACTGGGAGCCAATCAGGGAGATCAAAAAAGCTTTACAAATTCCGGTGATCGGCAATGGGGATGTGCGGACCGTTGCAGATATCGACAGGATGAAAGCGGAAACCGGCTGCGACGGGGTGATGATTGGCCGGGCTGCCGTCGCCAACCCCTGGATCTTCAGCCGCCTTGATCGACAACAGGTACCCAAACAAATTGTGAAAGAGACACTTCTCAAACATTTCGAAAGTATGCTCGCATTTTATGGTGAACGGGGTATTATCACCTTCCGCAAATATATGAAAGCCGTCCTGATTCCATGCGGTCTGCCCTCTGAGAAGTTGTTAGCCTTACTTAAGAGCAAGGATCCTGAATTTGTAAAAGAGGAAATCATTCAGATCTTTTCATCTGAAAAACCATAAGCGGTTCTTTGTCATTTACCTAGGTTTCTTCTCCTGTCAGATTTTGTAATAAATGTTCAACAGGTTGTATTAATTCCGTAAAAAACTTTTCTATCACCGACTTATCTTGCAAAGACAAGTGGTCAAGTATGTTCAACGCGATTTGATGGTGTTCTTGAATCTGGAAAAGACCATAACTGAATGCCCCTGACCGGACCAGGATCTCCTGCGCTTCCCTCAGCATTTTCGGATCACCCACTTTATCGCGAATTTGATCAAAGCGTTTCCGTTCCGAGTGGTTTACAAGATGAGCGAAAAGGATCGGTAATGTAAACCTGCCGTTCAGCCAATCCGGATTCGCCGGTATTTCCAGGGCATCCCGCAGGTCATCATGTATTTGGAGCATGATCCCATATTCCTCCCCAAGCTTTGCAAGTGCTTCAATATCATTTGAGTCTGCTCCGCCCACAACACCGCCCAGACTGAACGCGCCGGAGAAGAATGCGCCGCTCTTCAACCCTGCTACCTGCCAATATGTATCCTCATCTTCCAAATTATCGGTATCCAAAGCCTGTCCAAACGAGACATTAAAGAGCAGTTTCGAAAGGATGGTACAGATTTGTTTTGAGACTAGCAAATCAGGGCTCAGTTCTACCCCGATCTGAAATGCCAATCCGGTCAAACCGGCGCTCATATTTGCCAGTTGTGATGCTGATCTGTCCTCTGAGACATATCGTAAGTCTTCATCCAGCAGATCATCAAGGGCAATAATAGCGGTAAAAACCAATGCCAGACATGCACCTGCGGCAATTTGCTGTTCTCTTCCTGCGCCATAGGTACCGGCAATCAATACTGGAATCTGAATATGCTTGGGTTTTTCGTTTATAATGCAAGTGCTAAAATCCTGCAATCCCACCCAATCCTTAAAGGATTCATGTTTTTGCAGATAATTAATGATTTGACGATACATATCCATGCTCCCGCGGATATGCCGGCTGTTTATTGTCACAGCCGGCACATCCAATCTGTCAATTACTCTTCCGTCCACCAGGACCAAGGAGGCAAGGTTTCATTGAGTTGGACAACATTCAAGTCCACTTTACGAACCTTCGCCAATTGTGCAAACCTGGCATCGTCTTGCTTTTCAGCTTTCTCAAGCCGTTCAAAAAACTGTTTCATTTTTTCACCTCCTTTCAATTTGGAATGAGTTTATAGATGTCCCCACATAATAAAACCAATCTTAAGGAACAACGATCTGAAACCCGAAAACAATGGCTTGAATTGATTTTAAGTATCCTTGTGCTTTTACTCCTGTTGCTTTTCGGCTATACAGATATATTCCTAAAACCCTACCTTGGTTTTTTAATCAATCTCAATTCAGGGTTGATAACCAATGTGGATGTTCCGGCCGAAAATTACTTTAAGATTGACGATTTGGTGATATCAATTAATAATATCCCTCTTTCAGAAGCCGTTGATTCGATCCGGACAAATCCTATCATCCAAACGAAAGTAGGCGATCTCATTCACTTCACTTTGATCCGTAATAACAACCAACTTGAGGTTGATTTTCCTAAACCGGACCAGGGTGAAGAACAGCTGCTGCATGTGCTTTCAGGTGATTGGATCTTGCCTTTCCCGTTCTTTGCAGCAGGTCTGATAACCATCCTCTTCATTCGACCTCGCTCTGCAACCCGGACACTTCTGTATTTATACTTCTATTTTTTCGCAATTTGGGTCAGCAGTGGTTTGATTTCATCATACAACTATTGGGGCTCATCCATGGTGATGCGAATCTTCATCTGGCTCAGTGTCCCCATCTCAATTCACCTGCATTGGTTATTTCCAAAGCCCTTTCCCAAATGGGGGAAGATCACATATTTTTTGGTTTATGGCCTTCCAATATCCATGATCGTATTGGAATTTCTGGGATTACTCCCGGATAATTCATACCTGGTGGGTTTTCTGATAATAATCCTCAGCGCTTTGTCGATGCTGATGATTAAATTTTTCCGTTTTAAAGAACTTCGCCCCATCATGAGAAACCTGCTTCTTGCATATTTCCTCTCCGTGCTGCCGTTAATCATCATGGCAGTCTTCATGATTTTTGAATCTGTTCTGCCCCAATCCAATATCGCCCTGATCGGACTTACAGCCATCCCTGGTTTTTACTTCTTCACCGCTTATCGCACAAGCCTCAAACGCGATATGCCCAGGGTCAATGTTGCGATGCGGTTATTCACCGGCGGCATCTTATTTGAATTTATATTGACTTTTTTAATTCTTGTCCTGAAACCGGAATTAGTCTATTCAACGGTGATATATTTCCTGTCATTTATAACCATTGTGATCATCGGGATAACGGGTTTAGGTGTACTTCTTATCATGCCTGCGCTCGCTAACGACCAGGTCAATCTGTTCCAGAACGAATCATTTTCTTTGAGGTTCAGCGCAAACAGGGCAGCAGCATTCATCAACTTTATATTGTTAATTGCTCCCTTCAATCTTCTCCTGCTTATATTGATTCCCGATAATCAAACCAGGCCTTTTATCGATATCTTAGTGATGGCATTTATTAGTGTTGTTTTAACCGGATCTTCAATTTTATTCTACGGAACGTTTCAGAAGATTTTCGACCGTTTCATTCTGGGTATTCACCTGCCGCCAGAAGAGCTGGTACATAACTTTACACAGCGGATCACAGCAAGCCTGGATAATGAAGACCTGGCAAAACTGATTAAACTTGAGATCATCCCCAGTTTACTTATCAGAGAATCGGTCCTGTATATTTTCAGCGACGAAAGCCATCCTGAAATCCTGTTTACAACCGGGATCAGAGAAATCGATTTGGCACCCTTATCAAAAATTACTGCTATTACGGATCTTCCAGGTGGCCCATTCACCGCTCAAATCACCGGATTAATGCCCTGGATCAATCAAATTATTCGTCTCGATTTTGAAGACCAACTACTCGGCATATGGTGTCTCGGCCGAAAGGATCCCAACAACATATACAGTCAGGAATTTATTACGATCTTGCAAACGCTTGCCAGCCAGATCACACTCGCCATACTCAACATACGCCAGAGGAATTTATTACAATCTCTCTACAATGTGAATGTCGAACGGCAGGAAACAGAAAAGGCAAATATCGCCCGTGATCTGCACGATGTACTTTTACCTTGCCTGGGATACCTCGTCGAGCTCCAGGGCAGCGATACCGATATCAAGGAATTCGAGCAAGCTGTTCAACAAATTAATGATATGATCCGCGAGATCATGAGTGGGCTTCGGCCAACCAGTCTGGACATGGGTTTGGATGTTGCTATTGAAGAATTGGCCGACCAGCCTAAAGCGCAAATCGGTGGAGAGATCCAAATTCACACCGAAATCCATGTCCCGAAACCGGTTAATTACGACCGCAATGTGGAACTGCATCTATACAGGATCGTGCAGCAGGCTTGCAGAAATACCCTGGAACATGCCCAGGCAAATTCCATCCTGATCTTAGGTAAACTGGAGGAAGATAGAATTGACCTTTCCGTTCAGGATGATGGCATCGGTTTCCCCATTGAAGGCATGCCCAAACTGAGTGATATGCTCGCCAACCATCATTTTGGCCTGGCAAATATCTTCGAACGGGCGAAGATCATCGGCGCAACCGTTAGTTTTGAATCAAAGCCAAACACAGGGACCAAGCTTCATATTGTCTGGAACCCGGATGATCGTGCCTGATAAAGAACAATTTTAAGGAAAACCAACTGGAATATAGGATGTTTTTTCCCAACCCCCCATCCCCTGCTAAACTTGCATATTTAATCGGGTCTGGTATAATTTAGCCTATGACTGGTCCTGTTCCTGGTTGAGTTTCGGCTGGGAACATGGAGACCTGCAAAATTAAATTACAAGGAGTAGCAGTGTCATGGCATTAAAAAAAGAAGTAAAAGTAGAGATCATTGACGAATATAAACGGCATGGTGACGATACAGGATCTCCAGAGGTTCAAATCGCAATCCTTAGCAAGCGGATTACCCAATTGACTGACCACCTACGAGTGAACACTCACGATGAGAGTTCCCGCCGTGGTTTGCTCAAACTTGTGGGACACCGGCGTCGTTTACTGGCTTACCTGCGCCTAAAAGACTATAAACGTTACCTGGCGCTCACCGAAAAGCTCAAGATCCGCAAAAAATAGATTTTTCGCTCTTGAACCAAACTCGGGAACAGACCGCAGAATTAGCTGATTGCAGAGCCGTAAGAACAGGATGTCGTTGAAGAGACTCCGCAATTAACTTCTCTGCGGTAGTATTTTTTAAGTCATTCAAGTCCGCTAGTCGGGAATTGAAAATTGCTGAGGATTGGCACCTCACCGGTTTTCAGTCCCTGACTGGGCGGGAATTAGTCGAAGGGATAGTTTATTATGCAACCCAATGCAAAGATTTACCGAACCAAACTCGGTGATAAAGATATTATCATCGAAACCGGCAAACTGGCCGGACAAGCCGGTGGTGCCGTAACCATCCGCCAGGGAGACACCGTCATCTTCAGTGCAGCCACAATGGGCAACGTGCGTGAAGGTCTTGACTTCTTCCCCCTGACCGTTGATTATGAAGAGCGGATGTATGCCGGCGGGCGTATCCCCGGATCGTTTTTCCGTCGTGAAGGACGTCCCGGAAGTGATGCCGTACTGACCGCTCGGATGACCGATCGCCCGATCCGCCCCCTCTTCCCCGAAGGCATGCGCAATGAAGTCCAGGTGATCCTGATGTCGCTTTCCGCAGATGCGGAAAACCCGCTGGATATCCTCGGTATCAACGCCGCCTCCGCCTCATTGATGATCTCCGATATTCCCTGGGCTGGGCCGGTTGGCGCTGTCCGGATCGGATATATCAACGATGAGCTGGTCGTCAACCCCTCCTTCAGTGAGCTGGATGAGTCCAAACTGGACCTGATTGTCGCTGGCACCAAAGATGCCATTGCCATGGTCGAATGCGGCGCTTACGAAGTCTCCGAAAAGGTGATGATTGAAGCGCTTGAGCTCGCCAAAAAATCCATCCAACCGATCATTGAAGTTCAGGAGCAAATGGCCCGAGAGATCGGTAAGGAAAAGCGCGAAGTTGAACTGGTTGTAACGGATGAGGACCTGGTAAAGCAGATCCAATCCAACATCGCCGACCGCTTGCTGGAGATCCTGGGCAAACCCTACTCCAAAGAGAACCTCTACGACGGGATCAAGGACCTCAAGGAAGGTGTCATTGAGGAAATGACCGCCGACAAAGTTGGGGAAATGAGCGAGAACGAACTCAAATCCCTCAAGAAATCCATTGGCAATGCTTTTGAAGAAGCAGAGAAATCCATTATTCGAGACCGGATCCTCTCCGAGCGTAAACGCCCGGATGGCCGAAATCCTGATGAGATCCGCGATATCTGGTGCGAAGTAGATGTCAGTCCCCGTGCACACGGCTCCGGCCTCTTCACTCGCGGAGAAACCCAGGTACTCACTCTGGCGACCCTCGGTACGCCAAAGGAAGCCCAGGAACTGGATAACCTGACTCCAACCGACTCCAAGCGTTACATGCATCATTACAACTTCCCGCCTTACTGCGTCGGTGAGACCGGGCGTCTGTACCAATCACGACGAGAAATTGGCCACGGTATGCTGGCGGAACGCGCTTTACGGCCTATGCTCCCCGATGAGAAGGAATTCCCCTACACCATGCGTCTCGTTTCTGAGGTGATGGCATCAAACGGATCCTCTTCAATGGCCTCCACCTGCGGTTCCACCCTGGCGCTGATGGACACCGGTGTCCCGATCAAGCGACCCGTTTCCGGCGTTGCGATGGGCCTGGTAATGAAAGACAGTGAATATGTCATCCTGACCGACATCCTCGGCATGGAAGACCACTTGGGTGATATGGACTTCAAAGTTACCGGAACCACCGAA
This sequence comes from uncultured Chloroflexia bacterium, assembly GCA_963741015.1. Classification (GTDB taxonomy): domain Bacteria; phylum Chloroflexota; class Anaerolineae; order Anaerolineales; family Anaerolineaceae; genus Brevifilum. The sequence continues at coordinate 200,257 of CAVUGP010000010.1, forward strand.
GGCATCACCGCCCTGCAAATGGACATCAAAGTAAGCGGCCTGACCACTGCAATCATGGCCGAGGCCCTCGAACAGGCTCGCCAGGCAAGGTTATTCATCCTCGACAAAATGCTGGAGACCATTGCTGAACCTCGGGCTGAGATCAAAGACCATGCCCCGCATATTGAAACCATCAAAGTGCCTGTCGACAAGATCGGCGCTGTGATCGGTAAGGGCGGCGAAATGATCCGTGCCCTGCAGGAAGAAACCAATACCCGCATCGATATCGATGATGACGGTACCGTCTACATCGCGTCAACCGACGGGGTCGGCTATAAAGCCGCCCGTGAACGGATTGAACGCCTGACCGAGGAAGTTGAAGTCGGCCGCATCTATACCGGTAAAGTCGTCCGGACTACCGATTTTGGCGCTTTTGTTGAAATCCTGCCCGGCCAGGACGGACTGGTGCATATTTCGCAATTGGACACCAACCATGTCACCAATGTCACCGATGTTGTCAAAGAAGGCGACGAGATCACCGTGATGGTGACGAATATCGACAACCAGGGCCGCATCCGGCTTTCACGCCAGGCGCTGCTCGAAGGTTGGACATTGGAAGAAGCCCAGGCGCAGGATGGCGGTGGGAAAAGCAAAGGTGGTGGAGGCAACCGCGGCCACCACAGCAACAACCGCAGCCGTCGCTAATAAGAATAAATAGATTTAAGAAGGACTGGTCAATGACCAGTCCTTCTTTTGTTAATCAAAACAGATTTCATTCCCTTTGATGGAATTAGAACGATTTGCCTTTCCGCAGCTTCATATAGGCCTTTTCCAACTCGCTCATGATCCGGTCTTCCTGCCGTGCGATATAGGCCAGGATTGCGACCTCGTCCTGCAAGGGTGCCTTTCCTGCCACTTCCATCCGGTGCGCTTCCTGGTTACGCAGCCGCGTCAGGGATTGGATAACACCGGATACCTGTACAAGGTCGCCGCCTTCAGGCAGTTTGAAGGTCAGTTGGATCTCATCCTGCCGCTCATAGTTAACTTCATTCGGCACTTCGACGACCACACGGAGTGAATTCTCAGTAAAAGAAGCCAGCATCATCAACTCACCTTGATGTGCGTCGCCCAGATCCGAATCCATTTCCACTTTTACCTTTGTTGTGGGTGAAATCCAGGAATGGTAAAGATCAGTCGTGATGGAATGAGGAACCTTGAGTTGTTCCAGCATGACAACCTTATTGGTGTAATCAATCGATACCGGGTAAGCGCGGATCAATTCAGGGATAGCCCTGGTCCGGATATACGTACGCCGTTCCTGCTTGATGCATACCGTTTGAAAAGGATGGGTAACCACACCCACATATTCTGGGTTCACCATTGCAACTTCCGCTTCATACACGATCGGGATTCCCTTATAAGTGTTGTAGAGCCTGATGGGACGTTGTTCTCTCAGATGACAGCGTAAATTATCAAGGATTGCTTCGGTATCCCACTGAACTGCACTTCCCATCGCCACGTCAACGCTCCCTTCACTGTTAATTCGTTCAAACATTCGGGCTGGTCGGCAGTACCGGCATTCCCGGCCCTTCCATTCCCAGCTGCTCAGCCAAAGCTGCTCTGACCGCCGTCCGGTCGTCCCAGGGATATTCGGTTTGCCCGAAGCACATTGATTGCTCATGCCCCTTACCGCAAACGATCACCAGGTCGCCGGTGTTTGCCCTTCCAAGCGCCCGGCGGATCGCGGTGCCCCGGTCGGGCTCCCGCCAGAAAGTTATCCCTTCCCGGCCGCCCCCGCGCAGCGCCCCTTCGGCCATATCCGCCAGGATGCCTTCCAGAGATTCGGTGCGTGGATCTTCAGCCGTTAGGATGATCTCATCTGCGATCCCGATCGCAATCTCCGGCATCATCTTCCGCTTTTCAACATCCCGCAGCCCCGCCGAACCGAACACAGCGATCAGTCTTCCAGAAGTCAGTTCCCGGGCGGTGCTGAGGGCCTGCCGGATGCCGTTGGGTGTGTGGGCGAAATCAACAATGGCAAGGAAATCCTGTCCCAGATCAATGGTTTCCATCCGGCCCGGCACGATCGGTATTTCAGCAAAGGCTTTTTGGGCGTCTTCCACCGGTATACCCAGCCCGAAGACGGTCAATCCCAGCGCAGCCAGCCCATTAGACACATTATACCTGCCAATCAATGGCGTTCGGATAGGGAAAGACTTGCCCAGGCCATGCACGGTGAACCGCAGCTCACTGGACGTATTCTCGATATCTTTCGCACAGATATCGGCGCCTTCCGACTGGCTGTAAGAAAGTTGTTTGACTTTGGTAATCTCTGTAAGATAAGGATAGGATTCATCATCCTTATTGAGAACCGCAAGGCGTACGACCTGTTTATCCGTGGTTTTCGGTTCGGAGAGCATTTCAAAGAGGACGCCCTTTGCTTCCAGGTAACCCTGATAGGTGCGGTGATAATCCAGATGTTCGTGAGTAACATTGGTGATTGCAGCCAGATCGTAATCAACCTCCGCCACGCGCTGCTGCACCAGGCCGTGAGAGGTGGTCTCCAGGACGACGTGGGTCAGCCCGGCATCCACCATCTGCGCGAGGTAGCGCTGGATGTCCGGGGCTTCAGGGGTGGTGACATGGAAGCCGGTGTCGAGGGTCCGGTCCCCGATCACGGCGTTAACGGTCGAGATCATCCCGACTGCCAGGCCGGCCGTCTTGAGAATATGATAGACCAGGTTGGTCGTGGTGGTCTTGCCATCCGTACCGGTGATCCCGATCACCACCATCTCGCGGGAGGGATGGTCGTACAACGCGGAAGCAAACTTCGCCAGCGCTGCCCGGTCATCACCCTCGAGCTGAACATAAGGCACCGCCAGCTCGAGACCGGGCTGTGTGCCAATCACTGCGGTCGCGCCATTGGCGATCGCCTGGGGAATGTATTTGTGACCGTCCGCGCTTTCTCCGACCAGCGCGAAGAAGGCATCTCCGGGCTGCACCTTACGGGAGTCCCAGGCGACGCCGGTCACTTCGGTGTCGGTGTAAGTGTTGACAACACGGTCGGAGAGTTCCGCCAGGCAGGAAGATAAGCTTTTTACAGGTTTTTCAGTCAACGGGATGGACCTTTCCGCGGTGAGTTTCGAGGATGAATAAAATATTGGAGTTAATCTTAACCGCAAGCGGGGATTAGAACAAGGTAGCTCTACTGTGGTATCGCGTGAAGTAAAATTTATTTTGTCTTTGCGACAGGCTGAACGGCGTCATGCCACCGGTTCTTGTCTTTGCGAGGAGGCCTTGGCCGACGAAGCAATCTCAGAATAACAATACCTTCAGAAAATATCCAGCCGGGATTGAGTTGATCAATCATTCCGTAAATGAAACGCAACCTTGACGAAGTAATTAAATAAATATTCCCCATTTATTATTGCTAAAACAATAACAAAATTCATTACTTCTGTCATTGCGAGGAGCGTTAGCGACGAAGCAATCTTCTACTTTTAATTACATAATACCTTATCTAAAGACTCCTTAATCTAAATCTCGATTTTCTCGATCAAATCCTCCCAATCAGAATTACTATCATTTACCAAATCAATCTTGTCTTGTCTTGATCCACCTTTGATCTGCTTCTCACGAGCGATCGCATCATCAACATAATCAAAGACTTCATAATAAACCAACTTGGTTAAGTGATAACGTGAGGTAAATTTCCCACCTTTTCCGTTTTTATGCTGTTTTGTTCTCCGAAAAAGATCATTCGTGACACCTGTATAGATAACATTGTTCGTATCATTCGTCATCAGATAAACAAAATAAGCTCTTTCTTTCATAACCCCTCTTCACAACATATCCGTTGAGAGTTAAATGTATTTATGATTGAGAGTCGAAGATTGCTTCGTCGGCCAAAGGCCTCCTCGCAATGACAAGTGTAAAATCAATGCGAACTTAGTAAAAGTGTGGCAAGCTCAATAATGGAATATCAAGAAGGCTACCCTCCCCCTACCCTTCCTTCTCACCCTCGCCTTCACCCTTCTCTTCCCCTTCCCCCTCACTTCCCACCTTCTCACCCGCCCCCTCGGCCTTCATGCGCTTGATCGCCCGGCGCGCCACCAGGTACGCCCCGCCTATGGAGAACGGCACACTGACAGCCAGGAAGATCAGGATGTAGCGCGGCGTGGTACCGTTGGCACGGTCCAGCAGGAACCCGCCCAGGATCGCCAGCCCGGCGACCACAAAGGTCAGGCAGCCGGAACCCGCGCTGACCAGGAGCATGCGTTTCAGGGATTGTGAAGAAGTATTCTGGGTATTATTGGACATAGATACATACCTCAATTTTTCATGAAATTATACCAAATCATCTGCTAACTGATATCTAATCATCTGCTTTTTCCCACGCCTTCCCCATCTCCGGATTCTTCTCCAGGTACGCTTTCTTCATTTCCTCGGGCACGTTGTTCAACGGACAGGAGAAATTCACGCACTTTACACAGATCTCGCTGTAGAGCAAATAACCAAAAGTAGCCGCGCCAGCCAGGGCGATCCCGGCCAGCAGGTACTGCCCGCCGGCTACGATGAATACGATCGGGTACAGACAGGAAGATCAGCACGCCGATGATGAACTGCGCCTGCTCCCAATGGCTCATCGGTTCGGGATGGTAACGCCAGATCTTATAAACGCCGTAATTGGCATGGCAGTGTAGAATTTTGCTGTCTTCCGCCCAATACGGGCAGTGGCTGCAGAGGATGCGCGCCTCCCAAACAAAAAAGAAGAACAGCATGATACCCCAGCCAGCCAAAAAGCCACCAGCCAAACCCGGCCGTGATCATGCCGCCGATGCTGGCGACAAAGAACGGCAGGGTGATCATTAAGAAGTGCAGGGTGTCACGGGCATCGTAACGGCACATCAGGCGTGTGCCAAGCGTGCAATCGACGCAAACAGTTTCGGGTTGATTTGTACAAGTTGGGCCAGACATGAACCTCTCCTATCGATTAACACTCACCCTTATTTTAGGCCTGTTTTCAGGTTTTGATGGAAATTCAAAGGAGGATAAACTAAGCTCGCCCCTGGACCACCCGCCCCAGTACGAACAGCGCACCCCACAACACCAATCCCACCAGCCCGAACCAGAGCGCCAACTGCGAATCCAACCCCCAAAGTGACGTCACACTCACGCTCAAATCAACCACAGCGATTGGCACTGCGTCCAGTACAGATTCCGCTTCATTGTAAAAACCAAAGGAGATGTAGACTTTGCCGCTGTGATCCCCGGCATTCACCGGGTCCATGTCCCAGGTCAGCACCAGGTCCTGCCCTGCGGCCAGGTTGGTCTGCACCAGCCCGGGCGGGTCCAGCGCAAGTCCCCCGATCGCCGGCTCCACCAGCACAGCCTGCGCGGGCCGGTCCGCTGCAGGAATCGAAGTTCCATCCTGCTCCACCAGCGTGGCGCGGAGGGTGCCGATCTGCCCCATTCGCAGCCGGGTGGGCCAGTCCACAGTCAGGACATAATCCGCCGGGCTGGCATACCCCGTGCCTGCCGGTGCACCGGGCAGGACGCCGGCCGGAATATTGAACTGGGCGGCGTCGGTCGGAGTCGGCCAGACCGCCCAGGCCAGGATGATCAAACCAAGCGCCAGGAAAAGCAGGCTCAGCCCGAACAGCAGCTGCCCCAGCCAATCCTTCTTTTGGCCTTTCCGCTTCACGGTCACCCAGCCCACACCAGTACCACCATACTGAGGATGAACAACCCGGCAATAATTACCGCTGGCAAATTCCGTCCGGATTGCAATGCCATATATCCCGCAAAGGGCAGCAGGATCTGTACGATCAAAAGTCCGTTCTTCAATTTCGGCTTGAGCGATTTCTTCTTTTCGACAACAATCCCTATTTCAGACATTAGTATTTCCTAGATCAATAAATTGATTATGAACGCGGACAATGCCACCGTCCCAACTGTGACTGCACCGTACCCGAGCAGTTTTCGCATCACCGCGCCTTCGTGCCCGGCCAGTCCCACCGTACTGCAGCCGACGATCACTTTAGCCGGGGCGAGCACGCTGCCCAGCGCGGCGCCGGCGGTCTGTGCACCGAGGATCAGCGGCACGCTCAGGTTCATCAAATCGGCTGCATTCTGCTGCAGGACGGCAAACAAAACGTTCGAATTGTTGTTGCTGCCGGTGATGAATGCGCCCAGCGCGCCGATGAACGGCGCCACCAGTGGGTAGAAATTCCTGCTGAAACTCACGCTGAGTCCCTCTGCCAGCAGGTAAGTCATCCCGCTGTGCAGCATCACCGAAGCCACACCGACCATTGCCAGGATCCCCAGGCTGGAATTAACCCCGCTCTTGACCACTCGCCCCAGGATCGACCTCAACGCACCTTTTTTGATATACCCCACCTTGCGGTAGACAAGGTACGAAATGATGGAGGTATACAGCAGGATCGCGCCGGGATGAGAAAACACTTTGATCACCCTTCCTGCCCCGGCAGGCGTGACCCAGCCCAGGGTTGTTGAAAGCTCGGGGAAGTTAAGGGTGAACCTCACCTGGCTGAGGAAAGCATCCACCGGTTCGATCAGGTTGATCGAGAATGCCAGCACCACCAGCAATCCATAAGCCAGCAGTGACAGCCAGAGGGACTTTCCCTTATCCTCTTCAGCTTCGGGTTCCAGGGCCAGCTTTTCCGGGTCAGCCCTGTAAGCGGGCAGACGCATCAGGCCAAAACCGACCGCCAGCCCGGCGATCCCTGCGCCGGTTGCGCCGAGGGTCCAGATCCCGCTGGTGGTCAATAGATATTGCACGACCCCCATCACCAAACCAATCACCATCACGGGCACTACAGCCCGTTTCAAACCCTTCCAGCCGTTGCCGATCAGCGCCACCAGCAATCCGCTGGGAATGCAGGCAATGCCCAACAATATGGATGCGAACGGCGCTAAAAGTTCACCCGGTAGTCCGGTGATCGCCATCAACGACTGGAAAGCGGATGCCAGCGATCCAAAGGAAACCGCCCAGCCGTGCCCGATTGCCGCCATAGCCACCGCCTGGATGGGGTTGTAGCCCAGCCCGACCAGCAGCGGCGCACAGACTGCGACCGGCACGCCAAACCCGCCCATCCCCTGCAGGAAGGACACCATCAGCCAGCCGATCAGCAGGGACTGCATCACCCGGTCGCCCGTCATAGCAGGCAGGGCGCGCCCGATCATCCGGATCGCGCCTGCTTCCCGGGCAATATTGAACAATAATAAGGCCGACCAAATAATGAAAAAGACATCCAGGCTGAGCAGGATCGCCTTCACCTGGGCATAAGCCAGCAGTTCGAACCTTGCACCAAAGAACGCCACGGCCACCAGCACGGCCGTGAACCAGCCCAGGCCGCCGGCCCGGCTTCCACCCCAGCGGAAGACGAGCATCAGGACCACAACCACCAGCACCGGTAAAAACGCCAGCAGCCAGTTCCAAATTGATAACGATAATGCCATTCGGTAAACTTTCTATCACTAGGTCCCGACAAATCGCCGGGTCGATATATTATTCGAGGTAAACGGTCTGGCTGACCATCTCCACCGTTGCGCTCAATCCTTCACAATAACCGGGCTGTCCGCCGCCCACAAAGACGGTGAATTTTCCCGGCTCGATCATCCAATTGCCTTCCTCATCCACAAGAGCAAAGGCACGGGGACTGACTTCAAGCGTCACTCGCTGTTCACCACCGGGCGCAAGCCTGACCCGTTTGAAGGCTGCCAGGTTGTGCCGCGGCATTGGCAAGGAGGCCTCTTCATCACGTAAATAGACCTGCACCACCTCGTCGCCCAGCATCTCGCCGGTATTGCGTACCAGGCAGGAAACGAGCAAGGTGTCCGGTTCTTCCATCCGGTTGAAATTCAGTGCCAGGTCGCTGAATTCGAAATGGGTATAGCTGAGCCCGAAGCCGAATGGATAGAGCACTTCGCCGTCAAAATAGCGGTAGGTGCGTCCCTGCATATCATAATCTTCAAAGGGCGGCAGCTGATCGATTGACTTATAGAAGGTCACGGGTAACTTTCCGCCGGGGTTGACATCGCCAAACAGCGCTTCGGCCACAGCCCGGCCGCCGGACTGCCCCGGATACCACGCTTCCAGGATCGCCGGCAGGTGTTCGTCCGCCCAATTGATGGCCAGTGCGCTGCCGTTCAACAGGACCAGAACGACGGGTGTCCCGGTGGCGGCAACGGCTTCCAGCAGGGCTTGTTGTTCGCCCGGCAGGTCGATCGTCTCGCGGTCGCCGCCGCTGATGACGCCTTCCGGTGTACCTTCCTGCTGGCCCTCCTCCCCTTCCAACTTTTGAGACAAACCAAGCACTACAATGGTGATATCCGCTTCAGCCGAGATCCGGACAGCTTCATCAAAACCCGCTTGTCCGGGGTCCATGATCTCGCACCCCCGGGCATATTGCACTTCCGTCACACCGGAGACGATCCCGCGGATCCCATCAAGCACCGTGACCGATTCGGAAGGTATGCCGTAATAATTTCCACGCAGTACCAGGGCGTCATCCGCGTTCGGGCCGATCACCGCAATCCGCCCCAGGTCTTTTGGCAGTGGAAGTATATTGTCGGCATTCTTCAATAGCACCAGCGATTGACGGGCAACTTCCAACGCCAGCGCCTGGTTAGCCGGAGAATCCACAGTCTGGTAGGGGATTTGAGCGTAGGGCACAAGGCCCTCCGGGTCAAACATCCCCAGGCGGAAGCGCAGCTCGAACAGGTTCATCAAAGCCCGGTCGATATCCCGCTCACGGATCAGCCCATTGCCCAGCGCCGCAAACAAATTCTCATACGTACAGCCGCAGTTGAGGTCGCAGCCCGCCTCGACTGCTTTGGCGGAGGCTTCCTCGGGCGTATCCACAATGTGATGGTGCTTATAAATATCACCAATGGCACCACAATCAGAGACGATGTACCCCTTAAATCCCATCTCGCGCCGCAGCAGATATTGCAGCAGATAAGGACTTGCACAACAGGCCTCACCGTTCACCCGGTTGTAAGCCCCCATCACACCGGCGACCTGGGCTTCCTCCACCAGCGCTTCAAACGCCGGTAAATAGGTCATTTTCAAATCGCGAATGCCGACCCGGGCGTCGAATTGGTGACGCTCAAGTTCGGGGCCGCTGTGGACAACGTAATGCTTGGCGCAGGCCGCTGTCTTCAGGTAGCGCGGATCGTCCCCCTGCATGCCGCGCACGAACTGTACGCCGATCCGAGCGGTGAGGTAGGGGTCTTCGCCATAGGTTTCCTGCCCGCGGCCCCAGCGCGGGTCGCGAAAGATGTTGATGTTCGGCGACCAGAAGGTCAGCCCGGTGTAGCGGGAATGGTCCCCCTTCCGCAGCGCTTCATGGTATTTCGCCCGACCCTCATCCGAGATTGCACTCGCCATTTGGAAGACCAGATTTTCGTTCCAGGTGGCAGCAATCCCGATCGCCTGGGGAAAGACGGTCGCCTTTCCGGCCCGAGCGACACCGTGCAATGCCTCGTTCCACCAATTATAAGGTGGGATGCCCAGCCGCTCGACGCCCACCGAATCGTCCATCATGGAAGCGACCTTCTCAGCCAGGGTCATCCTTGCGATCAGGTCCTGGGCGCGGTCTCGCGATAAAGCTTCGGGATCCAGATAAAGGGGTTGTTGATTGAAATGTTCTGTCAAGTCTTTCTCCTTTGCGTGGCGTCAATGGAATTATAAACGGAAAACATGGCGAGGTTTATTAAGGTTTGTATACGACCAGGAAAAATTACGGTAGAACCACTAAATTCTGCACCTATTCAGGAACGGTAATAATGGTAAAATAATGGAGCATTTTTGGGGCAGTGGCGGAATGGCAGACGCAACGGACTTAAAATCCGTCGATAGTGATATCGTGTGGGTTCGACTCCCTCCTGCCCTATTTTTTGCACCATATTCAGGGGGCTAAATGGGTAATTACCACCATATATAGGGTATTTCGGCACACTTGAAAGGAGTGAGTTATATATTCTTTAGCACCATTCCTGAACAGTAAGAAAGATCAGGAGTTTTTCTTCCTTAACTGAAAGAAAATTCACGATCAGGATGCAAGAACAACTCTGTTTCGTCCTGAGTTTTTCGCTGTATAAAGCGCAGAATCTGCTGATCGCATAACTGCTTCAGCAGTCGTACCATGGTTCGGAAATACTGCTACACCTGCTGAAATGGTTATCTTTCCCAGATTTTGATTATTGAATTGCAAATCAAGTTTGCTTACTTCTTCGCGTATACCTTCGGCTCGTAGTTCGGTTATGTATGCTGGTGCTTCGGGCATCACAACGACAAATTCCTCGCCCCCATACCTGCAGATAATATCAGCAACCCGGATTTTAGCCTTCAACAAAACACCAATTTCATGTAAAACAATATCTCCTGCTGAATGACCGAACTTATCATTTAAACGTTTAAAATAGTCAACATCCAGCATGATAATTCCAACGGGAAAAGCCCCTCGCTCCGCCCGTCGAATCTCGCGATCTAGGGTCTCATCCAGATAACGCCGGTTAAACAAGCCTGTCAAATAATCACGTATCGATTGATCTCGCAGTTTCGCTTCACTTAGGAGCAACAACTCTTTCTGAAGAGCAATTTGTTTAGAGTCACGCTTCCTGATATAGCTGGTTAGAATACTGATGGCTGAGATGATGAATACGAAGGGAAGAAAACTTGCCCAATTTATATTTGCAGTGACAGGCATCAATGAAAGTATATAGATGAGAGCTGCCAATTGGATCCCAGCAATTATTGAAGTAAATAAAGGTGAGAGCAGGATACTGGATAATATCACTGGGATCGTAACAAAATCCAAGGGAATCAAGTCTCCTTGAAGAACTGCAGGGTCCAGAATAAGTGAACCCCAAGGTGCCGCGATTGCTCCAAGGATAGTCAACACCGCAGCTATGTGATATTGCCCAATTCGGTTAATCAAGAATGCAGCCATAAAAACTATAACGAGAACCAGAATCAGTACAATGTAACCAACCCTTTGTGGTGTACTGGGGGGAATGATAAAGGTTGAGGCTAATGCAAGGGTAATAACCAACATCAGAGTCCATGCTAACAAAACCGATTGGGGGATTAGGGATTCCGGTAGCGAGCTGGCAGGTTTTATTAGCCAGCGAAGCCATAAACTCAATGTGCCTTTGATCTGACGTATTCTTGACATGTATATAAATTTTCTTAATTTGCCATTGTTCTGGCTCAGCATCGGTTAAAGGCAGAAGATATTATGCATGCCAGTTAAGTCAGAATTTCATATGGTTGATGTAAAGAATCTGCATCGAGATAGCTTGGGTTATGAAACAGGATATTCCCCTTTTAAAAACCCCGTTAAATAATGCTACCATATGATCTTAATAATAAAAATCCCTCTGATGAACAATCCTTTTTACAAATCTGCTGCTACCAATGAAGACTTATTTCGGTAATAACCAAAAGGAGGAGCAAATTAAACGCATGCGGGCAGTGGTTGGTGACCAACGAGAGTGCAGGCGCAACAAACTTGTTATCCGTCGGTAGTATTACCTTGTGGATTCAACTCCCACCTGCCATATTGAAATTTTTTCAAAGGGAAATTAAATTGCTGTGACCACGCTCAATCAAGCTTTTTATAGAGAAGATAATGGAAATCATGCTCTTCAAAGTGCTGAACAGCATCTCTGATCAATACGTAGTTATCTGTTAAATACGGAAGATCGATACTCCCTGCAAACTCATCATCACGCACTGGGTAGAGGACAAAATCAGCCATTTTTTCTCGAATATATCGATTCTGTTCATCCATAATTAGTGGGAACTTCTCATAACTGATATTCTGGTTTTGGAAAAAACGTACATTCGGGACAATATCCGTCGTGGTATAAAGCCCGGAATCCAGCCATCCATAATTTAACAAGGTTGCGTTTTCCGTTTCTTTGATGATTTTGGCATATTGATATTGAATTAGATCTTCCTTATCAATATGTAGCATATAGACATTCTTATTAAAGAAAGCCGTATAAACGAAAGCTAATATGATCACGATCAGATCGATTCGGATGAACTTTATTCCGCTGGATATCGATCCATAGTCCTTCACAAATAGACTTACTACCAATATCAATGCAAAGATGATAAAAGGAGAGAAAATCAGGAAATAATATGGTTTGGATTGTCCGCCGCCATAGACTGTGACCGCAAGAAGTAGAAAGCAAAGAATAAGGCTGAGCTTACAGATCGAATTGCATTTAAATCTTCGTAAACTGATAAAAAGAATAAATCCCAGGAGCATCAAGCTGATGACCAATGGATTTGAAAGTTGAGAAAACATGAAGCTTTCATAGATGAAGACCAATCTCGAAAATATCGTCATGCTTTCAGCGTATCCAACGAAATTGATCACAAAATATGAATCAATCCATTGGGGAATAGACTGGTTTACACCAAAATAGATGATCCATGGGACCGTTGCGATCAACATCCCGGTCAAAAATAGACCAATGCTCTTCAAAGCCTGCAAATAATGTTTCTTCACCAGAACCGCTAACTACAATAGAAATGACCCACCCTGCCCAAAATCCCAGCAGCGAATACTTTGTCCACAATACGCAACCGGCGATCAATCCATTGACGAGCATTAATTTATTGGACATCTTTTCAGGATAGCGGTCTGAAAAATAACGAATTAAACAAAAAAGGCTGAATGAAAGCAGAGGTAAACAGAACTCTTCCGGGCTGCCGCCATGGGAAAAACTTCCGCAAGTTGAGAACAAGCGAAAGTAGATTAGTGGCAAAATGATGAAAGAATAGTGATTATCCAAATATAAATGTGATTGATTTGATAACAAAAAAACAGGAAGATTGAGAAGGACAGCGACTTCAAAAATAAAAATGCCGAGAAATGTCGTATTGAGATATTAAATAACCTATTCCATACAGGAAATATAATAAAGGGCCTCTTTGTTCAAAGATATCCCGATACAATACCCGCCCATTCATCATCGCTTTACCCATCGTAAATGAGACGTTTGTATCGACCCAGTCATTAAATGGGTAAAGCGGTGATGATTTCGTGCATAGTAATAAGAAAAGTATGGATAGCAGAACACAATACCCCATAACAATCAAATTGTTGATAGATGATCTTTTTACACTATTTACTATTTTCCCCACCTAATCCTCTTTCATTGCCTTTTGTTCAAAAAACCCCGCAATTATGTAAACCTCTTTCCTTCAATAATATTATACATGACTGTTTACCTTCAAAAAGAAATTTCTTAAAATATAAGGTCCCTTCATCAATCAACTCTTCTCAAATCCTCACATTCAAAGAAACTTCTGAGTTGATGTCCCGATAGTTCTTGTGATAACACTGTTGCTTAATCAAAACGAAAATCCCATCTGTCTTCTAAATTTATTAATTAAGAAACAGGCTTAGTTTTCCTTCAACTTATGCTATCCTGCATTTGCAGTAATAATAATGAACTGGAAAATTAAGGTCAATGGTAAAATAAATACAAATTTAGAATTGCACGGAATGAATATTGCTGCTAGATCTATAATAAGGTTCTCGGCAAGTCAATTTGGTGAAAATACCTACTTCCATATGAAGCAACAAACAAAAACCATTCACAATCTCCGATTTTTATTTTCATAAAGACTCAAGATGACAATCTTGATCTCAAATGAATATTGCAACTGATCCTTCCGCTCAATTTATACTTAATCGAAACTTGAGTTTATTAAAATCAAATCTGATATTCAATAAATTAGGAGAATTGCTATGTTAAAGAAGAAGCTCATCTTTGCCATGATTGTCATCTTCCCCCTTTTAGTCGGTCTGGCATGTCGCTTCAGCCCCAAATCTGATCCTACCGCGACACCGACTATGGAAGAAGCAGTCAAGGTTCCAACCGAAGCCATCGTTCAGGCTCCAACTGAGGAGCAAGTACAGGAAACTGCTGCAGTCGCACCTGGTGAAACCCAGGACCTGGTGCTCCTGGATCAGAATTTTTGGGCACAGGATGGTTCCAACGTCGTTGTGGCTTTCTTTTTTGAAAACCCGAACTATGATACCACTTTTGAAGATGTCGACTACACAGTCCATCTTTATGACGCCAGCGGCAATGAACTACTGAGCGACAGCAACAGCATACGCTGGATCTTCCCGAACCAAACTTTTGGGATCGCCTCCACGCTCTATCTGGATGATGAGAACCAAACCGTGGGCTCGATCTCGGTTGATTGGGAGTATGGCACGGATTCCACTGGTGGACTGACCAATCCATTCACCATTAACAACGCGATCTTCTGGCAAAATGGAGACTACCCCATCGTTACCGGTATGATTGACAACACATCCTCTGATACTTATACGGATATCCGCGCAAATATTATTTGCTATAACTCAGCTGGAGATATCGTTGGCGGAGGATATACATATATCGATTTCATACCGGGAAGCGATTATATGGGGTTTGCATCTTATGTCGACACCTTTGACGATGTCGCTTATGTGGAAGTCTACCCGACCTTTTCCTACAGTTCCTTATTTTATGAAGGCACTGACTTCTGGTCCGAGATCACAATCCTAAATGATTACTTCTATACCGATGACTACGGATACCTTCTGGGCGGGATGATCATTCAGAGCAATATTGATACCATGCTGTCCGATTCGGTCGCATATATCACCTTCTATGATGACAACGGTAATGTCACTTCCGTTGCGACGGAATATATCGACACACTCCTGCCTGGCGATACTTTGGGGTTCTCCCCCTGGGCGATGACGCCCCCTGATGGTGCGATGACCTCAACCTATGATATTCTGATTCTGCCTGGCGATTATGTGAACGACTACGAGCTGACGGAAAACCCCTTCCAGATCAACAGCGCCAAGCTGATCGGTGATTATAACGACACCGTCGCCGTCACCTTCACCAACACCTACAGCAAACAGGTCAGCGAAGTGGATGTCTTTGTGTTGGTATACGATGCTGATGGCAATATCATCGGTGGTGGCAGCGATTGGACCACGGAACCCACCCCTGCCGGTGGCAGCACTTCCATCGAAATTTGGGTGGATTACGACAGCAACCGCACGGCCGATTCGATTGACGTCTGGGTTTATCCCAGCTATTGGACAGAATTCGAGTAGATTAGATTTTCAAGAATTACCCAAAGATGCGGGTAAATTAGCCCGCATCTTTTAATTCATCATTTCGTCCATTCGTCATGGACGATGCCAACCAGTTATCGGATGCAATCCTTCTGGTTTTACGACAAAGGTGGGCTCTGCCAATTCATCCCGGTTTATTGCAGATCGAACCCAGTCAAGTTATATTGACGAGTTGCAAGGCGTTATCTTTATATAATTACAGTTGTGTTGAAAATAATACGCAGTTAATCGGAGTGGAAATTAATATAATTTACAACCATAAACCCATCTATCAATCGCGGATAGGACCATAAGCCCATCTTGACATTAGCCACCGCTGAAGTATAATAACTCGCTTGTGAAGTTACCTTGTTTGCAGAGGTTTTCATCACCTTTATAAACGAATATACGAGGAGTAGAACGCTTACGTAGAAATCCCTTATCCAGCGATCCGCTGCTCAAAAGAATTTTTACAACACTCAGCAACGACCAGAGAATTGAAAAAATTCTACGCAATTATTTTTCTCCCCCTTTTTCTGATGAACACTGCAAACACAAGTGACCTTGGCTAATGCAACGCGGCAAAAGGTTTGTTGAATATGCAAAAATCTAATATAAAACAAATTGAAGCCTGCTCTCAAATAAGGTAACATATAATAATAGAAAATTAATAAATGTGACCTATTCAAGGGACATTCGCAAGTTTCAAGAAACCGCTACGATTGCCGCCAAACAAGTGGAACCGAGTAACATTGTTTGTCTTGTCAATTTTAAATGGTGCCTTCAAAATATCCTTTAATCCGTTCCTGATCGACGACTTAAGATTTATTGATCCTACCCGACCCGGACGCGTTCCCGATTTTCCAGACACAATGAATGGAAATATTCCCTCTTAGAAAACGCTGAGAGCTATTATCGTTTAATTATCAAGTTGATTAAGGAGAACAAGTAGGATGGACCTGGAAAGATTAGAAGCAGGTGGATTAATTTATAAAGACAATATTGCCATGGTTGGGTTGATTGGAATCCCCACCCATCCCGGCATTGGCGGGCGCTACTTCACAAAGATCGCCGACTTGGGTATTCACGTGGAATTGATTGTAAATCTTTTCGATGGTGACAAATACGACCACATCATCATCTGTGTTAGAAAAGAAGACCTCGAAAAAACGCTGGAGATCACCGAAAAGATCCACGAAAAAATCGGCAGTCAATCGGTCATTCACGACCCAAATGTGGCCCTGGTCTGTATTTCCAGTATGGATTTTGATGACAGTCAGAAGATCGCTGGACATATGTTCAAGACCCTTGGCGATAGTGAGATCAACATCCACGGGATCAGTTCGTCGGTCTCTTCGGTAACCTGTATGATCAATGCCGCCGATTTGGATAAAGCGATAAATGCATTACGACAAGCATTCATATTGCCGTGATCATAACTTTATCAAAGATTGTTTGAACGTTGAAAGATAAAAAATCATGAATGCAACTACGAAATCACATCAGCACACCGGCTCCATCGTTCGTCTGATCGGGCCGGTGATTGATGTCCGATTCACAGATCGAAAACTCCCACGGCTGCAGACAGCCCTGACCATTCCCGTTGAAAACCGTATCATTACGGTTGAAGTCCTGGAGCATTTGGATGAGAAGACCGTTCGCGGCGTAGCCATGGAATCTGCCGAGGGTCTCCGTCGAGAGATGACAGTCTATGATACCGGCGCACAAATCCAGGTACCCGTTGGGGAACAAACTCTTGGGCGGGCATTTAACGTTCTTGGTGAAACGATTGATGGCGGGGAACAGATCCCCGCTGATGTTGAACGAGAAGGCATCCACCAGTCACCTCCTCCGTATGTCGATCAGCGCCCCACAAGCGACTTGTTCATTACGGGTCTGAAAGTCCTTGACCTGCTGGCACCATTCGTCCGCGGCGGTAAGGTGGGTTTGTTGGGTGGTGCAGGGGTTGGCAAGACCCTGCTGATCATGGAAATGATCCGACACACTTCTGCAGTCCACCAGGGCGTTTCGGTCTTTGCCGGCGTTGGTGAACGCACACGTGAGGGGAACGACCTCTATTTGCAAATGAAGCGCAGCGGTGTTCTGGGTGATGCCATCCTCGTATTCGGCGAAATGAATGAACCCCCCGGTGCACGGTTCCGGGTGGCGTTCACAGCACTCACCATGGCCGAATATTTCCGTGACCGGAAACACCAGGATGTGCTTCTTTTCATCGATAATGTCTTCCGCTACATCCAGGCTGGTGGAGAGGTTTCAGCCCTGCTCGGACGTATGACCAGCGCTGTCGGTTACCAACCCACCCTGTCAACCGAGGTTGGCGAACTGGAGGAGCGGATCGTTTCCACTCAAAACGGAGCCATCACTTCCATCCAGGCCATTTACGTCCCTGCGGATGACCTTACTGACCCCGCTCCTGCTGCAACCTTCTCGCACCTGGACGCGACCGTTGTGCTGTCCCGTCAGCTTGCCAGCCAGGGTCTTTATCCGGCTGTTGACCCGTTGGAATCCGGTTCCCGGCTGCTGACCCCCCGTGTCGTCGGCGACAAGCACTACCAGATCGCCACCCGGGTCCGTGAGACTTTGGCACGTTATAAAGAACTACGTGATGTGATTGCTATTCTTGGCATGGAAGAACTGGCAGAGGAAGACCGTCTATTGGTCCAGCGTGCCCGCAAGATCCAACGTTTCCTGACCCAACCCTTTTTCGTTGCCGAACAATTCACCGGCCGGGAAGGCGCATTCGTCCCCCTGAATGAGACCTTGCGCGGTTTCGATATGATCCTCAACGGCGACCTGGATGAGATTCCGGAGCGTTTCTTCTATATGACCGGGACAATTGATCAGGTGATTGCCAGCTACGAGAAGTCAAAACAACAGCCGAAAGATGAGAATCCGGTGGAACCTGTCAAGGATAACGATATCACGACAGAAGAAATCCTCGGTCAAAACTCCGACCAGGGTGAAGCAGAAAAATCTGAGCAAAAGGCAACGGATAAATGACCGAGCCTACCCTGCGGTTGGAAGTCCTCACACCCGATAAAAGCGTTCTGGATACCACAGCCGATATTATGCGGGTACTGCTTCCTGATGGGTGGTGGGGCATTTTACCTGGCCATGCGCCAATGATCTCCTATATTCATTCCGGCATGGTGTACTACCAAAAGAATGAGGTTATCCGCTACATTGCCATCTACCAGGGTACGATCGAGGTCCAACAGCATTTACATGAGCAGACCCGCGTCCGAATACTCACTGCCGCTGCAGAAGAAGGCAATGACTTAGAGGCTGTTCAACTGTCCCTATCACTGCAATCGGAGAAGATCGCAGAGCTGGCCAAAGAAGCCGATATGGAATTCAACCAGATCCGGATTTCCCTTGAGAAATCCTTACAAGGTTCGAATATTACGGATATTGGGATGTAATGGCGATTAAAAAAGAGGATTTTCAGGAAGAAGAAATTCCGGAAACGGTCCCGAACCCGCAGGCTCCGGAGATATACCGGAAGGGCGAGAGTGTCAATGGCTTGAGTTTGCTCGCACAAGTGACCAGTCTGGCCTGGAACCTGGCATTGCCTCCCGTTGGTGGTGTCATTCTCGGTCATTTCATCGACAGCAGGACGGACACCGGTAACACCTGGACTTTGAGCTTATTGGTTTTAGGTATTATGGTTGCCTTCAGCAACCTGTACAACATTTATATTGAACATGGCCGTCAGAAGAAAACAGCCCGGATGAAACAAAGCGAGAATTCTGACAAGGAGAACCATGAAGAAGAGTGAAAAGAACAAGAAACGGTTGAGCCTCATCCTGATCTTTGCTTTGATCATTGTGATGGCGCTTATCTCTTTCGAATTACGCAACAGGACTAATTACGAACCGACCCCGGTGGTTGAGGAAATCTCACCGAAGATCCTCTTTTCTATTGGGCCGGTCCAGGTCACTTCAACAGTGGCGAACACCTGGGTTATGATCACTCTGCTGGGGATTGGGGCCTTTTTCTTCGGACGGTCTTTCAAAGTCCGTCCGGGTTTCGGTCAGAATGCGATTGAATGGCTGGTAGAAGGGATCAAAAGTCTGATCTCAAAGAATATTGACAAGGAAAAGACCGATCAATTCTTCCCGCTGATTGCCACTATTGCCATCTTCATTGGATTCGCAAATTTATTGGGGTTGATACCTGGCCTGCAATCGCCGACGCCAGACATTAATACGCCGGTAGCCATGGCTCTGATTGTATTTGTTAGCGTGCCTTACTTCGGGATCCGCAACCGCGGCCTTGGCAAATACCTCAAGCATTATGTCGAACCCTTCTTCCTGATGCTGCCCCTTGAGGTGGCATCTGAGATCGCTCGGACATTCTCACTGACCTTCCGTCTCTTTGGAAACATCATGGGAGAGGAAATCATCATAGCCATCCTGTTTCTCATCGCACCCTTCATCCTGCCGGTGCCTATGATGCTATTCAGTATTTTCACCGGCCTCCTGCAGGCCTATATCTTTACATTGCTATCTTGTGTCTATATCGGTGGGGCAGTCAAAGCCCATGAAGCATAAAAATTAATAAAAATTAAGGAGTTAATAAAATGGATTGGTCTACATTACCTTGGGATAAGATTTACATCATCGTGACAGTGATTGTCTCGGGGATGGGAATCGTTTTTGGTGTCGCTGCGCCTGCAATCGGACAGGCAATCGTGGCATTTGGTGGTTTGAAAGCCATCAGCCGCCAGCCTGAAGCGGGTGACCGGATCAACAGCATGGTCCTGCTTTCACTGGCAATGCTGGAGTCACTGGCAATTTACGTTTTGGCCGTGATCCTGATCCTGGTATTTGCGAACCCTATGCGTACGTACATCCTCGGT
The DNA here is from genome assembly GCA_963741015.1 of uncultured Chloroflexia bacterium. Taxonomy (GTDB): domain Bacteria; phylum Chloroflexota; class Anaerolineae; order Anaerolineales; family Anaerolineaceae; genus Brevifilum. Next base: position 220,294 of record CAVUGP010000010.1, read on the forward strand.
GGCTGATCGCCCGAAAATTTCGGTTACTGACAACCTCCTTCCGGACCTTGCGAGACAATTATGCTGAACTTTAACCTGAGTACGATCCTTTTACAGATGGCCAACTTCTTCATCCTGGCTTTCATCCTTTATCGATTCCTCTTCAATCCGCTTCAGAAAGTCATGAAGAAGCGTGAAACCCAGATCATCGGTGCATTGGATGATGCAGCGGCAGCCAAGAAAGAGGCTGTGGAAGCCCAGCAGGAATATGAAGAAAAGACCAATAATATTGATTCAGAAATCGCTGCTCGCAAGAATGAAGCCCGGATCGTGATCGAACAAACCCGTCGTCAGATGCTCGGCGAAGTTCAGACGCAGGTCGACCATCTCAAGCATCAGACTGAGGAAGCGCTGACGTCATTACGCGCCGAGGCGATCCAGCAGCACAAGCAGGAGATCGCCGACCTGGTCGCTCAATTTGCACGGGAAATGATGTCCAATCTGATGAATCCTCAGCTCCTTGAGATTTATCAGGAAGAATTCCTTGACAATATCAATGGCATCGACCTCTCAAAATATACCGAGAACGCCACGCCAAACGAGGAACTCTACATCAAAGCCATCATGGCTGGTGAACCCTCCGAGGAATTTCGGAAACGTCTGCAAGCAATCCTTGATAAGCAAATCACCCTCCCCTTCAACCTCACTTTTGAGGTCGATGAAAAACTCATTGCGGGCGGTGTGTTGAGGTTTGAAAATGAATTGATCGACGGCAGCCTGGGAGGGCAGATCAATAAACTCAAAAAGCAATATCAGGAAAATGCATGAAAAATTTAGAGAATCAAAACGGCTCTCAAAATCAGCCTGAAAATCCGGATTTCCAAAACCTGCACACGGAAGATGTCCGCAACCATATTCAGGACATCATCAAGGACCAGCAGAAAGACCTGGAAAATCTGAAACAGGGTTTTGACCTGAAAACAGACCACTCCTTGAAGGCTTTGCAAGGCACCGTATCGAAATTTGGCTACGAACTGCTCACCGAGAATGTCGGTACGGTTAAGCAAATTGGAGATGGTGTGGCACTGGTTTCCGGTTTACAGGGCGTTATGGAAAACGAACTGCTCGTCTTCCCGGATGGCACCTTCGGTCTGGCCATGGACCTTCATGAATTCTATGTCGGGTGCGTGATCCTTGGCTCCGGAGATGGCATCCAGGCAGGTGATGTAGTCTATGAGACCGGCCGGGTCGTGGATGTTCCGGTTGGCAAGGAACTCCTCGGACGTGTGGTCAACCCGTTGGGACAACCGATCGATGGTAAAGGTGCGATTGAAGTCGATCATTACCGCCCAATTGAATTCCCCGCAACCGGGTTCATCGATCGTACGCCAATCAATACCCCACTACAGACTGGGATCAAAGCCATCGATTCGATCATCCCGCTCGGCAAAGGTCAACGTGAGTTGATCATCGGCGACCGACAAACAGGTAAATCCGCTATTGCAGTAGACGCTGTCCTGAACCAAAAGGGTCAGGGCGTTTACTGCATTTACGTCTGCGTCGGCCAGAAGATGTCCACCGTAGCGCAGATCGTCCAGACCTTTTATGAATATGGCGCAATGGAATATACGACTGTGATCTCTGCCAGCGCGGAAGATTCACCTTCGATGATCTACCTGGCACCTTATGCCGGCTGTGCCATGGCGGAGGAATTCATGTATACCGGCCAACATGTGCTGGTGATTTACGATGACCTCTCCAAACATGCCATTGCCTATCGGCAGCTTTCGCTCCTGCTGCAGCGCCCCGCCGGTCGTGAAGCCTATCCCGGTGATATTTTTTACCTGCACTCGCGGCTGCTGGAACGCTCGGCGAACCTCTCTCGGGAATGTGGCGGCGGCAGTATGACCGCTTTGCCAATCGTGGAAACCCAGGCCGGTAACATCTCAGCCTATATTCCCACCAACTTGATCTCCATCACTGATGGACAGATCTACCTGAGCACAAAGCTCTTTGATGAAGGCATCCAGCCCGCCATTGATATCGGGCTTTCCGTTTCCCGGGTTGGCGGCTCTGCCCAGAATGATGCCATGCGCGCGGTTTCAAAAGACTTGTCACTGGATGTTGCGCAATATCTCGAGTTGCGGGTTTTCGCCCGTTTTGGCACCGAGTTGGATATGGAAACCCGCCAGCAGTTGGAACGCGGTGAAAAAATTCGAGCCGTGCTGACCCAGCCTCAATATGAACCGCTCCCCGTCGCACACCAGGTTGCTATCATCTATGCAGCCACTAACGGTTATCTCGATGAAGTACCGCTCGACCAGATTTCAGAATTTGAGAAATTATTTATCCGCCATCTGCGTCAGCAGCATGCCGGGTTGCTGGCGGAATTCTCAGCCGGCCACTGGAATGAACAACTTGAAAAAGAACTTAAAGACATCCTGCGCAGTTTCCTGGACAAACTCTACGAAACAGGTTTCCTGAAAGTCCCGGAGGAAATGGATATCTAATGGAATCCATTAATGATATCCAGAGCCGTCTGCAAGGCATGCAGGATATCAAACATCTTTTACGTTCCGTCCGGGCAATGTCGGCTATTCGCTGGCGGCGAGCCAAGAAACACCTGGAGGTCGCCCAGACTTATGCCAGGTATGTCGACAACCAGTTAGGGACGCTGCTGGCAAAGATCGGCACCGGGCTGCCCGAGAGTATGACGGCACACACCCTGACAAAAAACCAGCGGGTGAACGTGGGCCTGATCTCGCTTACCTCTGACCGGGGGTTATGCGGCAGCTTCAACACCGGGCTGATCGCCAAAGCTATCCACGTGACCGAGATCCTGAACCGCAAGAATAAAGATGTTAAGATCATCTCACTGGGTGGTTATGGCGAACGCCTGTTCAAAGGCGCAGGGTACGAAATCTTCCATTCCGAAAAGATCACAAACTCCCAGGCGGTTTCCTTCATCAACATTCGTAAAGCCATCGCACACATTCGTGCTTTTTATGAAACTGGGGCGATTGACGAGTTGAATATTTTATATAACCAGTTTAATTACTTTGGTTCCTATACCCCTAAGTCCATCCAGATCCTGCCTCCTCAAATCTCGGAACTGCAGGAAAATATTGATCCCTCCTCCGAAGACCTGATCATTAACAGCGATCCCGAGGAATTGAAAGCCTTTCTGCTGTGGGAGCACCTGGCTGCCCAGCTCTACCTGGCCTACATCGAATCAACCGTCAGCGAACACAGTGCCCGTCTGCAGACGATGGACTCGGCCATCAGCAACCTTGATGAACATGTTGCGGAACTGGAGATCCGTTTTCACACCATCCGTCAGGAGAGGATCACCCAGGGTGTGCTGGAAGTGCAAAGCAACATGCGCAAACGCAAACATCGGAAGTTGTAGTACAAAAACATAGTCTATCTGGGGGAAAATTTGGTTAACAAATCAATCTAAAAGAAGCGATAACAGTTGCCCGGAAATTAAGGATAAGGCATAATAAATCCCAATGTACCAATTTTCGCCGGAAAGACTGCTGATGACTGAAGAAATTCGAAATAATATTCAGAAGAATCATAGAAAGAACCACTGATGCCCAATAACGAATTATTACAACAAGCCATTGATTTCATCGCTTACGCCGATCAATTAAAGCACGTCATTCGTAGGAATGGCCTTTTCGACGGCTCCCGCCGTGAGAACACCGCCGAACATTCCTGGCATGCTGCGTTGAGCGCACAGATGCTTGCTCCATTTGCTAACGAACCCGTTGAGACCGACAGAGTCTCAAAGATGCTCCTGATCCATGATCTGATCGAAATTGAAGCTGGGGATACCTATGCTTACGATCAGGAAGCCAGAGCAAAGCAGGAAGCTGTTGAAGAGCAAGCTGCAGCGGTAGTGTTCGGCCGGATGCCGGAACCTAAGGGCATGGAACTAAGAATGTTGTGGGATGAATTCGAAGCCCGAGAGACGCCTGACGCGAAATTCGCCAAAGCGATCGACCGGTTCATGCCGCTTTACAGCAATTATCACAACGGCGGATTTTCTTGGTCGCCTGTGAAGGTTTCCAAAGAACAGATCGTTGAGGTCTGCTGGATCATTGAAGAAGGATCTGAAGCGCTGTGGGCATTGACCCAGAAGATGCTGGATGAAAGTGTCAGCAACGGATGGATCGAGCCTTAGGTTTTTGGATAATTTTCCCCACTAAAAATTCTATAAATTTAACCAGCGTTCGGTCAGTTTCGGCAGGTCACCCAACGGACCTTGTTTAAAGGTGCAGTTAGGCAGTGATTCCAGGAACAGCCGTCCATATTGCTTGGTCAGGACCCGCTTATCCAGCACGGCCACCACACCACGGTCGGTCTGGGTGCGGATCAGCCGCCCAAACCCCTGCCTGAAGCGCAGGATTGCCTCAGGTAAGGCATATTGATAGAAGGGGTCTTCAAAGGTTTCCGACCGCGCAGCGATGATCGGGTCGGAAGGCACATCGAACGGCAGCTTGACGATCATCAACACTGAAAGCGCTTCACCGGGCACATCCACGCCTTCCCAGAAAGCACGGGTGCCCAATAGGACAGCTCTTTCAGTCTCCCGGAAAGTCTCCAAAAGCATGTTAGCGGAAGCGCCTTCTCCCTGTTCATAGACCTGGATATCGTCCTGCGCCAGGATCGAGGAGATCCGGTCAGAGGTCCGTTGGAGCTGCGAATAGGAAGTGAACAAAGCCAGCATCCTCCCTCCGGACGCTCTGGCAACGGTTGAGATGGCGGTTTCGACGGCATGCTGGTGGCCGTTATAATTGGAAGGCTCGGGGACATCGGTTGCAATATAGACCAGGGACGCGGTTTCATAATCAAAGGGCGATCCCACCACCAGGTCGTCAGCATCCTCAGCATTGAGCCGTTGTCGTAAATACTCAAATTCGCCGTTGGTTGTCAGGGTGGCAGAAGTCAGGATCACACTCTGCTTCTGGAACCAGAGATATTTCTCCATCAACTGCCCGATGTGCAGCGGCGAGGCGTTCAGGCTGATCTCCTGGTACTGCGGGTGGATCTCCGCCCAATAGATCATGTTGCTGTCTGCGTCCTGAGTCAGCCCGTTGAGGTTATATTGGATCTCTTCCAGACGGGTGAACATATTTCCCAGGCTGCCCCACATATCTTCTGCTTCTTCGTTTTCCTGGTCGGCCAGCTCCCGCATCGGCGTCCGCAGTTCCCGCAGGATAGACAATAAACCCTTCAGAGTTTCATCGGCTTGCTCCCAGGCAATCTCTACGTCCACCCAGATCGGCAGTGTACGCGTGGATGGAACCACACGTTCCTGCTGGGGATAGGTTCCAAGGGGGCGTCCCTCCCGCTGTTCTTCCAGGAACGCATCCAGCGCAAGGTAGTAGGCATTCATCTGGCTGTCAAAACGGAACGCCAGATCGGACGCCTTCTGCACCAGCTGGACCAATGACGCCATCTGGGCGGGCTGCAGCAACCCTTCACACAATTCAACAAAACGTCCCAGGATTCCTGTCTTGGTCCCGCCAAGTTCCCGGATCAGGCGGGTGATGTCCACTGCCCGGACCTTGAAGGACATAGCACTGGTCGTAGCCGATTCAAGATGATGGGCCTCATCCACGATCAGGTAATCATATACCGGCAGAACTTTGTTCCCGGTGGCCGTATCGGCCAGCAGGAGGGCATGGTTCACGATCAAGAGGTGGGCATTTTCCGCAGCTATTTTAGCACGGTAAAAAGGACAACGTCCGCCGGTGCGCTTGAGACAAATCTCAAGACGGCAGCCCTCATCCTCGGCAGAAAGTCGTGACCATACCGCTCGTTCAATCGGCCCATTGAGGTTAATTTCAGTTCGGTCACCCGTCTGGCTTTCCAGCAGCCAGACCAGCACCTTACCCAGCACACGCATCTCGTGGACGGTTTCCGGCTTGCGGCGGCGGATAGCGGCCAGCCTGCGCGGGCAGAGGTAGTTGGAACGTCCCTTCAAGACCGCCGCCCTCACAGGCAGGTTCAGCGCTTTTTGCAGGTCGGGGATATCCTTATTGATCAACTGGTCCTGCAGGTTGATCGTGTTGGTGGAAATCACCACCCGGGTATCGTTCTGGATCGCCCAATATGCTGCCGGGATCAGGTAGGCAAATGACTTCCCGGTGCCGGTTCCCGCCTCAACCATCAGGTGCTGCGAACTGGTCAGGGCATTTGCCACACTGCGCAGCATCTCCACCTGTTGGGGTCGATATTCATATTCACTAAAATATTTGTCAAATGCCCCACCCAGGTCCAGGGTGGCGGCGATGTCATCTATATCCAGCTTTACCTGTCCGGCTTCAGATCCAACCTGCATGGATTCATCTTCCACCGGTTTTTCAAACAAGGGCCCGTGAGTTCCACCCGAAGCCTTCCTGGCCTGTACCGGCTCCTTGGCGCGCTGGCGTAACACCTGCTGCAGTACCCAATTGGCCTGCCAATCCAGAGGTTCTCCCATCCGGACCAGTTCAGCCAACAGCTCCAAAGGGAGTTGACGGGCTTTTTCCAATAATTCCACGAAAACCCCATGGGTCGCTTTGGCATCATCCAGTGCCCTGTGGGTGGCCGGCAGAAGAACACCCAACTGCTGGGCCAACGCAGAGAGGTTATAACGGCTGGCAGTGGGCATCAGGACGGCAGCCAGCTCATAGGTATCGATGCTGATGTTCTGCCTCAAGGCGCCTGCCTGGTTCAGGAAGGTCAGGTCAAAACTGACATTATGACCCAAAATTGGTACGTCTCCCGCAAAGGCGATCAGCTCCCCGATGACTTCCATCAGGATCGGGGCGTTGCGGACCATATTGTTCGTAATGCCGGTCAGCTGGGTGATAAAGCCGGGAATCGGGCGGCGCGGGTTGACCAGGGTCGTCCAGGTGTCCTCCACCCGCCTCCCGTTGAACTTCACCGCACCAATTTCAATAATAGTATCCTCTTGGGAATTTAAACCTGTTGTTTCGATATCGACGGCCACAATTGAAGACATAGGACGATTATACCCGTAAAAAAGATGCGACCATTTACATCTTGAATGCGCTTTGCAATAATGTTGAGCTAATTTTTCTTCTTATTAGAATGCTTGCTCTGATTTCAGACCCAATCCCGTCCTTCGGCCACTCGGTGCGTTGATTGATAATGAATATCAGTGTTGTACTTACTCACCTTTGGTGTAACCAAGGGTCGGGACTTGACTCTCCCCCAGGAGGAGGCTGTATACTATGAACACTGAAGGCCTTCAGTTCAATATTCATGATGGAGTGGCATGCTAAAGATTGGCGAATTCTCAAAGATTGCCCAGGTCAGCGTCAAGACCCTGCGTTACTACGACCAGGTGGGACTGCTCAACCCGGCCCATATCGACCGCTTCACCGGCTACCGGTTTTACACCCTCTCGCAGCTTGGGCGGTTGAACCGGATCCTGGCATTGAAGGACCTGGATTTCTCGCTCGACCAGATCCAGGGCCTGCTCAAGGTTGAACTGCCGGGTGAGACGATGAAGAAGATGCTGGAAAGCAAATCATCTGAACTTCGCGAACGGCTCAATGAAGACCAGGCTCGCCTTCTGCGAGTGGAGAACCGCCTGAAACAATTGGCGGAAGGGTCAGGATCGTTGCCGGCAGCCGTCGTGATAAAGTCCGCGCCGAATCTTTTATTATCCACGATCCGGCAAACCCTTCCGGCTCAGTCTGCTTTGAAAGACTGGCAGACTTCACGGCTGGAGATCATCCATACCTACCTGGCGCAGAAAAACCTTAAACCCCAAGGACCGGACTTGCTGATCTACCATCAGGACGAATACCGTGAGACGGATCTTGATGTGGAAGTCGGTACGGTCATCAGGGTTGCAAAAAGCGCTCAGGAAAAAATGCCTGCGGAAGAATTTATCCAATTCAGAGTGCTCCCCGGCGCCAACCAGCTCGCCTCTGCCATCCATCAAACCCGGACCGGAATGCTGTGGGAAACTTACGCTCTTGCTGGCGGAGTGGACCCAATCGAACGGATACCACCCTACCGGCCCCTGGCGTGAACTCACCTACCAGCAAAACGAACCAAGCATAGAAACGGTGATCGAAGTCCAGCGTCCGGTCATGGAAGCTAATCAATTCTATTCAAAACTGGAGGTTATCAGCATGGAACCAAAGATCGAAAAGAAAGATGGATTTACACTGGTCGGGATGCGATATTTCGGAAATAACCAGAACCAGGAAATTGCCGAGTTGTGGGATCAATTCAACCACAGAATGGAAAAGTTGGGCGGCCTGCCCAACGACACCGGAGAAGGCGCAATCGGGTTATGCATCACACCCGAGGACGCCCCGGTGGAAGACGGCTTTGAATATGTGGCCGGGTTCCCGGTCAGCGAGGTCGGCGATGTCCCGGAAGGGTTCGTAGTGAGGGAAATGCCAGCATACACCTATGCCGTCTTTGCCCACAAAGGCGACCTGGCAAGCTTGGCCAAAACCTATGAGTACATCTATGAGACCTGGCTGCCCCAGTCCGGGTATCAACTGGCGGCAAAGATCGACTTCGAATATTACAACGAGGAGTTCAAAGACTTCGCGCCGGATTCGGTGTTCTACATTTACATTCCCATTAAAAAAGCCTGAGAAGTCACCCGATAACAAAGAAGACTGCTCGATTGAGCAGTCTTTTAATTTATAGTTTTTTAGGGGGGAAAAGTGGGAGAAAGAGGGCCAAATTATAGACTTATGTGGGAAAGATGATTCAAAAAGTTATAAGGTTCTATAATCTTGTGGGGGAAGATTCGAAAATTAGATCAATAGCGTTCGGAGATAATCCGAAGTTCGTTTAGGAATTTTCACCCATTGACGATTAATCAGCACTTATGCTATAAATATTATTACAAATCGGATAGATTTAGGAGTAATATAATGGAAAAAGATTATTTTTCAGATCCCTATGTCCAAACAATGATGAACAATATGCCCGATAAGACAGGAAAATCCTGGGAAGAATGGCAGCAGGTTTTAAAAACCGAAGGTTTAGAGAAGTATGGTGAGATCATGGCTTTACTCAAGGGGCAATTTGGATTGACCCATGGCTTTGCAAATACAATTACCCTCCTTTATCGCCAAATGCTGGCGGGAGGTCCACCCACAGATTCCGAATTGGTCAATGCACAGTATGCCAAGAAGCAAAATATGAAGCCCTGGTTCGACCAATTGATCAAAGCGGTCAAAGAATTCGGCTCAGATATCGAAATCGCCCCCAAGAAAAATTACGTTAGTTTGCGACGAGCTACACAATTCGGCATCATCCAACCCAGCACACAATCCAGAATGGACCTGGGGGTAAATCTCAAGGACGTGCAGGCGAGCGGCTGCCTAATCGAAGGCGATAAATGGAGCGGGATGTGTTCACATCGGATCGAGGTGCACGGTGAGGAAGATATTACGTCGGAAGTGATTGATTGGCTCAGGAAAGCGTACGATCAGGCGGTATAAACTTATCCTGGAAGATGCAGGAGTTATCAACGCGGTTCTAATAATCTTTGAAATAGGACCGCACCAATATCCAACCGGAATCCAACGGAAACAACCCAATTCAATATTCGGAAATGCCTCTAACTCGGTAGAATTAGGAATATAAAGAAACGGGAGCACAAACATGAAATACGGCATTGTCTTTCCACAATACGAATTCCCAACAGATGTCAGCGCCATGCGGGATTTTGCCCAAACTGCGGAAGGCCTGGGATTCCACCATCTCCTGGCTTACGATCACATCCTGGGTGCAAACCCGGACCGTGAAGGCGGCTGGTCCGGCCCCTATACTTATAAAAATGCATTTGAAGAGCTGCTGACCTTCTTTTCTTATCTGGCTGGGATCACCACATCCCTTCAGTTCACCACCGGGATCATCATCCTGCCGCAGCGCCAAACCGCATTATTTGCCAAACAAGCTGCCACATTGGATGTGCTCAGCGGCGGAAGGTTGAGATTAGGCGTCGCTTTGGGCTGGAACGAGGTGGAATATATCAGTTTAAATGAACCCTTCCATCAGCGCGGGGCGCGCTTCGAAGAACAGATTGAGGTTCTGCGGCTGCTTTGGACCCAGCCACTGGTCAATTTTGAGGGGAAATGGCACCACATTCCGGATGCCGGGATTAACCCCCTTCCTGTTCAACGTCCGATCCCATTGTGGTTCGGCGGCCATGCCGACCCGGTCCTGCGCAGAGTCGCCAGGATGGCTGACGGATGGATGCCCAACTACCCGACGATTGAAGATGCCAGGGAAGGCCTGGCCAAATTAGAACAATACCTTCAGGAAGCCGGGCGCAGCATGGCTGACATTGGGATGGAACCGCGCATCCGCTATGGCGATGGTAAACCCGAAACCTGGCGAAAGCACGCAGAAGAGTGGGAGGCCGTTGGTGCAACCCATCTGACGATGATGACCCTCGGTGCGGGGTTCAAAACGGCCAAGGAACATATGCAGGCGATGGAACGTTATGCAGAGGCGTTTGATATCCAACCCGACTGACAATTACTTCCAACTGCAATCAATCAAGCTGACGGAAACCTATCAGGCTGCCACCACCTCCGAATTTTGAAGCAGATATTTTGTAAGATAAATTTGAGAATCCTGTAAATGCTCTGGATCTCAATGAAGTCCACATTCAATCTCAAAGTTCTGGAGGAGAAAATGAAGAAAAGCCTGACCCTGGTCATTATTTTTGTTTTATCAGCGCTCGCGCTGGCAAGCTGTAACCCGATCAATTTCCTCATCAAAACCGTTGAAGGTTCTGGTGAAATGATTGTCGAAAAACGTGATCTTCCAATGTACAACGCAATTGAAGCCCATGGTGATTTTGAGTTATATGTCACCCAGCTCGATGCCGGTGTGGAAGTCCACGCGGAAAGCAACCTGATGAAGTATGTCCGCACCTATGTTGAGGGCCAAACTCTGGTCGTCGAAATTGCCGATACCGATGGTTCCAGCATCAACATCAAGCCGCTTGAACCCATCCAGGTCTATGTTCAACTGGTGAAACTCAACAGTATTTCATTATCCGGCGGCGTTGAAATGACATCAGGACAGTTGTTGGCAGAAAATGCGAAGGTGGATCTGACTTTCAGCGGCGGCAGTTGGGGAACCGTCAACGCCATCCGTACCGGCACCCTGACCGTGTACCTCTCCGGTGAATCCACCTTGCAAGTGGTTGACGGCCAGGTTGATGAACAATTCATCGAAGCCAGTGGTGAATCATCTTATACCGCAGACTGGTTAAAAAGTGAGGTGACTGAGATCCAACTCAGTGGCGGAAGTGAAGCAACCATCTGGGCTGAAGAGATCTTCAATGTCGACATCTCCGGCGGTAGTATGGCCTATTATTACGGCAGTCCTGTGCACCTCAATGAATTACGCAGCAGCGGCGGCAGCGATTATATCAGCCGGGGTGAACACTAACTCCTTTCCCCGGCATTAACTCCCGTTTAGACCCATAATCAAACTGAATCCGGAAACACAAATAAATAATAAAAAGCAGAGACACTTTTAGAGTGTCTCTGCTATTAATTTTCTTCGATTGCAGACTTTAAATTCATCGGCAAGACAATAGCCGTCATACAGAAAACAAAATAAGCTCATGCGGGGATCAGGAACGAGCCAAACAATTCCCCAGTTAATAGGTTAAAGGTTAATCATCCGCTAACGGCAGCGTAAACCTAAAAACCGCACCCTGATCCACCCCCGCACTCTCTGCCCGGATGCTGCCACCCTGTGCTTCGATCAGTTTACTGACAATGGTCAGACCCAAACCGCTCCCGCCATCCTGGCGTGAACGCGAACCTTCCACCCGGTAAAGCCGCTCGAAAACATGCGGTAGATGTTCTGCAGGAATGCCGATACCAGTATCCGTAACTGAAACCTCAGCCATCACGTCGGATTTGTTCGCTGAGACGATCACTTTACCACCGGGTGGCGTGCAGCGTAAAGCATTTCCCAGCAGGTTCATCATGATCTGCTGCAGGCGGTCTTCGTCCGTAGTGATGGTAAGCTTTTCTTTTGGAAAATCAATCTCAAGATCCACTTCTTTATTTCTAAAATTGATCTTCATGGTTTGCACAATATCAGCCAATGATTTATTCAAATCGATCGTTCTGGGGTTCAAATCCAGCACACCTTCGTCGATCCGGTTCAACTCCTGAAGATCATTGACCAGACGCTCCAACCGGTCCGCCTGGCGATAAACCCGTTCGAGTGTGGCTGAATCGGGTTCCAAAACGCCATCCATCAATCCTTCCATGGAGCCTTTGATCACCGTCAGCGGAGTCCGCAGTTCGTGGGCGACATCCCCAATCCATTCCCTGCGGCGGTCTTCAACCTGTTCCAACTGGAACGCCATACGGTTAAAGCGTGCCCCCAACCGCTGAAGCTCATCCTGATCGTCAATAGAACCTTCCCCTAAGGGTAACCGTTCCTCATAGTCACCTTCGGCGATCCGGTCGGCTGCCTGCCCCATCTGCTGGAGCGGACGCACAAACTGGCGGCTCATCACTGCGCTGAGAACCAGGGCGATCCCAATCGAAGGCAGAAAGGCATAAAAAAAGGCATCAAGGATGATCTGATTGAATACGCCAAACAGATCGGTGAATAAAACCGAACTACCCATCATATTGCGGCCGCCCATCAGGTGACCGACCTCGTTAACGCCATGCTGTGAAAGGATGGCAGCCATTCCAACCAGGTGATTGTTGAATAACCCCGGCAAAGCAACCCGGATAATGGCACCCATCACCAGCATACTGAGCATGACCAGCGAGAAATAAGAAAAGAAAAATTTCCAGAATAAGTGCTTCTTAATAAATGACAACATCAGATTCGCTCATCCTCAAAACGATATCCCACACTCCAAACCGTGGTGACGAAACGATCCCCCAATTTCTTACGGATGTGCCCAATGTGGACGTCAATTACCCGGGATTCACCATAATAATTCGTTCCCCAGACCTGTTCCAACAGTTGTTCACGGGACAACACCTGTCCGGCATGAGCGATCAATGCCCGTAAAAGATCAAATTCTATCGCCGTCAGGTCAAGCTCTTCGTCCTCGACCCATATCTTGCGGGAACCTTCATCCAGGCGGATATGTGCAAACTGGTATACATGCAGGTTATCATCCTGCCCAGCCATCGCCAAACGCCGCATCGCAGCGTTCACTCTTGCGACAAGTTCACGGGGAGAGAAAGGTTTGGTCAAATAATCATCCGCACCCATGTTCAGGCCAACCAATTTGTCGATTTCTTCAGCTTTTGCCGTCAGCATGATCACATACAGGTCTGATTCCCGCCGCAAAGTGGAGAGCACATCCAAACCGCTCATTCCTGGCAGCATGATATCCAGGATCGCCAGGTCCGGATTAGTCAACCGGGCAACTTTGACAGCCTCTTTTCCTTCCCCGGCCTCAAAAACCTGATAGCCTTCCTTCTCCAGGTAGGCTTTGACCAGGTCGCGAATATCTTTTTCGTCTTCGACAATGAGGATCTTACCGTATGTCATTTGGTCACCGTTCATGATCGTGGTTCACCTTCAATTGTACCTAAAACAGGGCACAGAAAATAATTCTGTGCCCTGTCTGAATGGGAGTCCAAGTTTATCTTGTGGGTGCGCCGCAATGTGGGCAGCTTTCGGCGCTGATCGGGACACTCCCCTCACAATAATCACAGGAGTAAGGTTTGATCCGGGAACCACACTGGGGGCACCAGGTGAAATCACCTTTGATTGCATAGCTGCAATGCGGACATTTCGTCAGGAATTCCCTTTCTGGTCGAATTTCAACCGGCAGGGCAGCCAATGCGGTTCCGGCAATCAGAAGTCCCATAAGACCGGAGCGTGACCCACCACAACGCATTTATTTTTCCTCTTCCAGTGACTTTCCGCAATGTGGGCAGACTTTCCAGTCCGACTGCACTTCTTCACCACACTGAGGACAGACCGGCACCTCAGGAGGGTTTACGACAGCTTTCGATTTTTTGGATGACCGGACCAGTAAGATCACACCCATAACGATCAGGGCAACGATACCAACGGGTAGAGCAAACATCAGGAGTGAGCCAAAAATTCCAATGAAAGGCAATCCCCTGCCCAGGTCTATCCGAGTCCCACGGGGAGACCAATAGCCATCAAACCGGTCGAAGCTGCGAATGTGATCACCAACTGAATACATCGGTGAATGTGCAAACCGCAAAATACCGAACCCGCCCAGCACCAAAGTGCCGATCAGCAGGAATGCTGCAATACCAATAATCCACCACCAAATTTTCTTCATTGTTTTATTACTCCTTTAATTTAATGACTTACCAACAACCGCCATGCGGCATTCGGGAACCGTCGGAAAACGGGGAATTGCCGTCATTGTAGGGATTTGAAAAGCCGAACCCATGATCTTCCCATTGTTCCTGCATCCGGTCCTGCATCCATGGAAAATGGTTGGTTGAGCCAAATTGACCCTGATTTTGCTCGAAATAGGAATCATGGGTCTCTTCCATCAATGTATTGTATTCCTCATCGCTCATCCCGGCATCCGTTGCTATTGTGTAAAGACGTTCCCCATCCAGCAATTTGGTCTGGATCTCCTCAACGGTCAGACCGGTCTTTTCAGCAACAGCTTCGATCATGGCCGTCATCATCGGAGGAAATTCTCCGTCCTGGTTAGTTTGCCAGGTAAATCCGCGCATGGGGCCGTTATACTCATTTGAATTGGATTGATCGTAAACCTGATCCATTGGCGTTCGCCCATGAATCAAAGCGCCTGCATAAACAATGCCTGTCCCTGCAATCAACAATCCTGCTGCTGCAAGTAAAACGATACCGATAATACGTTGTTTCTTCATTAACTCACCTCTTTTTTATCAAGAATTCAATTACATCTTATTTATAGAGTTAATTTGTAAAGGAAGTGTAAAGCTTGCACGAAGAAGGTTTGAAGAAATATGTGACCGCCAAATGGCAGGGAATGATATTGGGACCACACAATAACGAATCCTTTAATTCACTTTCGTTTATAATTAATTATTGAATTAAAGTATCAGGAAAGGAAAACAAAGTGGATAAAAAATTCTTAGTTACTTATGGCACGGCTGCCGGCTCCACCGCTGGGGTAGCGGAAGCGATTGGGGAGGAAATGCGCAAGGCAGGCGGACAAGTCGATGTGGTCGCAGTTGAAGATGTAAAGAACCTGTCCGGGTATGACGGTGTTGTGGTCGGCTCAGCCGTCAGGATGTTCCATCTGCTGCCGAAGACCCGGAAATTTTTACGTAAATTCCGTAAACAACTAAAACAACTCCCCCTGGCATATTTTCTCGTTTGTATGACGATGGCTGAGGAAACGTCCGAAAACGTCCAAAAATCTAAAGATTTTGCCAAACCTATGCTTGATCTCAAGGACCCGGTCAGTTTGGGATTGTTTGGCGGCTGTATGGACCCGGACAAACTCACTGGCATTTTCGCTAAAACCATGCAAAGTCAGCCAAAAGAAGATAAACGGGATTGGGATAAGATCAGAGCCTGGGGTGCTGAATTGGTCGGGAAGCTGTCTGCCTGAGAACAACGCAACGAAATCTATTTAAAATCACAATTAACACATCAGCGGATGACCATTGTGGTCATCCGCTGATGATTTTCGGAAGGAGCCTCTAAACCAAAAGGAGAGAAAAGATTGTAAAATTCTTTTCAAATCAATTAGGAGTAAATTCCAAATTGATGGTTACAGTATAACGGATTGAACTATGAAAGTGCTTAAGAAAACGTTAAGGGTTCGACAGCAAATGTTTAAGGAATTATTTTGAAACCGGATATGTTTCAATAAATTCCTAAAATCTCAATCTTCTTTAAATTCATTCAATTTCCTCACCCCGTTTTTTATTTTTTCCTTCTTTTGATACACTCATCATGACGATCTCAGCGACAACCTCGGGCGTAACGTCTTTATGTTCACCCAACACTGTCCCTCGCTGCTCGAACCGGACTCTGATCCTCTCCGCTGCTTCAACCGGATTGATCTCATAGGCTGTTAATGTCGTTGGCATACCAATCTCATTGAAGAAGATCCGCATCTTCTCAATGGCTTCCTTAATTATGACTTCGGGTTCCCCCGCCAAACCCCAGACCCGCTGGCCATATTGGACCAATTTATCATGTTTCTGCTCTCGTTTATACCAGTAGAGATGTGGAATGATGACCGCTAACAATTCCGCATGGTCCAACCCGTAAAATGCTGTTAATTCATGCCCAATCATATGGGTTGCCCAATCCTCAGCCACGCCCTTATTGATCAGCTTATTCAGCGAATTGGACACCGTCCACATTAGATTAGCGCGGGCATCATAATCGGGTGGGGACTGGAGTGCGCCTTCGGCGATATCCTGCAGGGTGAGCAGGATCGCTTCAGCCTGCCGGTCCTGTAATGCTGCATTCATGGGATAGGTGATGTACTGTTCCAGGACATGGATGTAGGCATCCACGATCCCATTCCGGATTTGTTTCTCCGGCAGGGAATAAGTTACTTCCGGATCTAGAATGGAAAAGACCGGGAACATCGCTTCGCTGCGCCAAACGAGTTTTTGATCCGACTCCCGGTGTGAGATCACCGAGGAATGGTTCATCTCCGAGCTGGTGGCCGGCAGGGTTAATACCGTTCCAAGGGGGAGCGGTTCACCAATCTTGACTTTATATTTTTCGGTCACGATATCCCAGGGTGATCCGCTGAAGGGGATCGCCGCTGCGATCAGTTTTGCACCGTCGATCACGGAGCCGCCTCCCACCGCCAGAATAAATCCGACGCCTTCCGCCTTGCCCCACTCAATCGCTTTCAACAGGGTGTCGTATTCCGGGTTGGCTTCAATCCCACCAAATTCTACTACCTCCCAGTTTTCAATGGCGTTCATCACCTGGTCATAAACGCCGTTGCGCTTGATGGAACCGCCCCCATAGCACAGCATCACTTTCACACCTGCAGGAAGATGGTCGCGTAATTTTTCAATGGTGCCCTTTCCGAATATGATCCGGGTTGGGTTGTAAAATTCAAAGTTTTTCATATTTTATTTGCTCCAATAAGGAAATAAAATTTTTTAATAACAGAATCAGGCTGACCAATGTCAGTGCTTTTTAACTCAAGGATTTTATAACGATTCCATCAGCTTCCAAGGTTTTACGAACTGCTTTGCCATTTTCCACCGCCTCGGGATTATCACCATGCAGACAGAGTGTGTCAATTACAACTTTCTGACCACCAATAATAATACCTTCTCTGCCAAGCCTTAGGGCGTTTGCCGCCACCGCCCCCGGATCGGTGAGCACCGCACCGGCCTGGCCCCGCGGCATTAACTGCCCATTGGGTAAGTAAGCCCGGTCCGGGAAACCCTCACGGGCAACCCGCAGTCCTGCTTCCTGCCCGGCAGCCACCGAAAATGACCCTGCCAGCCCAACCAGGATCAATCCCGGGTTAAAAGATTTCACAGCTTCGGCAATGGCGTCAGCTATGGCTTTTTCTTTGGCAGACTGGTTGTAAAGTGCCCCGTGCGGTTTGACGTGTACCAATGGGATCCCAACCACCCGGGCAAAACCCGACAATGCACCCAGCTGGTAGATCACCATCGCCTTGATCTCATCCGGTGAAAAAGACATCGCCCTGCGGCCGAACCCCTGAAGGTCCGGATAGCCGGGGTGCGCCCCCAGGGTAACCCCATGCTGGGCGGCCAGGGTGACGGTGTTCGCCATAACCTGGAAGTCACCGGCATGGAACCCGCAGGCCACATTGACCGAGGTGATCAATGCCATCATAGCCGCATCCATACCCAGAGAATACCGCCCAAAACTCTCGCCGAGATCACAATTCAGGTCAATAGTTAGAGTTGGAGCCATGAATCCTCCTCTGAAATGATATTGTTGTCAATTTTCTCAACCGCTTGCCGGTAGAGATCCTGGGCGATTTTGACATCCACCCATCGGAATCGCAATCGGGCTACATCCGGTTCCGCCTGTGCCAGCAGCGGCAGATCGTGATGGATCACGGTGGCGATGCAGGCGTAGCCGCCCGTGGTGGGATGGTCGGGCATCATCACGATTGGCTGACCGTCACCCGGCACCTGCACCTCACCCAAAACCATCCCCTGTGAGACCAAATCCGCGCCATTAAGATGGACCAGAGAAGGCCCCACAAGACGGTAACCCATTCGATCCGAGCGAGGACTGACTTGAAACATCTCCCGTTCAAAAGCAATGAGACTTTGTGGTTCAAACCGGTCCTGATGCGGGCCGGGAATTGTACGTAGAAGGATCTCTGGTGCTGAGACATATTTCGGCCGGTTCTTCTCAGGCACGGAGCGGCCGGCCAGGTCGATGAATCCTTTGGGAGGCAAGGCCAGCGGTAGTCGATCACCGGCAGACAGAAATTGGCCCAACCCCGCCCGGGGATACATGCTGCGTGATCCCATCCAGGAAGGTGTCAGCAGCCCGCCTGCAGCAGCCAGGTAGACCCAATTCCCACCGGAGACTTTTTCCAAAGCAATCCTATCACCCGGCCGACCCAGAAAGGACATCCAGAGGGGCAGCGGCTGCCCATTGACGAATATTTGGTACCCTGAACCTGCTGCAGCAAGGAGGGTATCAGTCTCCAGGCACAATTTCGCCGATGAAAATCCGAGTTCAAGGCAGGCCTCACCCGGCAGGTTGCCGACCAGCCGATTGGCAGCCCGGTGTGCCCACCAGTCCATCGGCCCGGATTCCGGCATACCAAACCGCTGGAATCCCGACCGCCCCTGGTCCTGGACGGTCATGATAAGTGCGGCTTGTTCAACCAGGAGGGTCATTGAACTGCGCTCCTCGGGTCAACCACAAAGCGTACTTCGTCACCGGGTGAAAGCAGGAAATGCGGTTCATGTGCAGGGTCGAAAAGCGCCAGTTCGGTCTTCCCGATCAACTGCCAGCCGCCGGGTGAATCCAGCGGATAGACCCCGGTTTGCACCCCTGCAATTCCCACCGACCCGGCAGGTACAAGCGTGCGCGGGTTGTTTAAGCGCGGTGTTACCAAAGCCGGGTCCAACCCCATCAGGTAGGCAAATCCGGGAGTAAAACCCATCATCCCCACCCGGTACATTGGCGCGGTATGCCTTTGGACCACTTCTTCCGGGGACATCTGGTGTCGTTCAGAAACAAATGCCAGGTCAGGGCCGTCTTCACCACCATAGCGCACTGTAATCTCGACCAGTCTGGATTTCCTCTCTTGTGCAGGAGGACAGGATTGGATTTGGTCTGACAACCAGGCATATATCTCTGCGAATCTTAGGCGTAACGGGTCATATTTGATAAGTAAGCTGGCGTAACCGGGTATCAGGTTGAGGACGCCGTCGGGGTGATCATGTCGCAGCCAGCCATCCAACGCATGGACCCGGTCATTGATGTCCCGATCAACGGTCTCACCCAGTTCAATCAAAGTGGCCGCTTCACCGACCGGAAAGATATGAGGAAAGTTATCAGGCGTGCTGTTCATTCAATTTCCTGCGCATTGCCATCTGAATGGAAGCGGTTAGATGCGCACCCAGCAAGGCGAGCATGGATGTCAGGTAGATCCAGAACAGCAAGGCTACCACCGTCCAGACCGATCCATACACCAGGCGATATTGTGACAGGCCGCTGCTGAGGTACCAGGTGAAAGCATTGTTCAGGATTTCCCAGGTCACACCGGTCACCAGAGCGCCAATCAATGAAGCCTTCCGACTGACTTCGACGGAGGGTACCCAATAATACATCGCCCAGAAGGTCAGGGTGTTGAACCCGATCGGCACCAGGAACGAGCCAACCTGCCATAGGAAAGTTTCATGTAAAGACTTGTCGTTGAAAGGGATCTGGATCGCCGGGATCAATCCAACTCCGGTAGTGACTGCGAATGCGAGCAGCATCAGCAGCCCCAATGCCAGGAACATAAAAAGACCCATCAACCGCCCTTTGAAAAAGTTTGGTATGATGGCTTTCGGAAATGCCCGGTTGATGTTTTTTGCCAGGATATTGAAAACACTGGTTGCCGACCAGATCAAGGTGATCAGTGCCAAAAAGGTGACCGCCCCGCGAAGCTGCAGGACTTGCTCAATGTTCCCGATCACCAGCTCCTTGGCACCGGGCAATACCCCTTGCAGCAAATTCAGGACCTGCTGCTGGACGACATCCCGGTCTACAAAGAAGCTTCCCACAACAATAACAACTATCAACATCGGGAAGATTGAGAAAAACGCGTAATAAGCAAGGCTGGCTGCCGCTTCTGAACCCCGCTCCTGAGCAAAACGCTGAAATGCAATCCTAAGGATCTCGGGGACACCGCCAGTAAAATCATCCATTTTGAAATAGATGGATTTTAACGATTGCTTAAATTTTTGAAAAGGTTTCTTCATTTCCTAAAAGCCATGCATGTCTCATGTATAATTTACACGTTCAACCATACATTATACTGGTAATTATTACCTCAATCACTCTTCCAACAACAGCGGAAAGACACCAGCAAGCGTGAGCAACCTATCGAGATGTTTATGAAATCGAAGAAAAACAGACTCTCCTGTCAATAGATCTGAATGGGCGTTATCTTATGCGGCAAATGCATCGACACCTGCCCGGAAGGCGCGATCCACTACACCTTCAAACCCGACCATAACTGATCTATTCCGAACCTCTCACAGAAATTGAATCACTCAGGAGTATTCATGAAAATTGAAACCATCCAAAAATACTATGAAGCGCGCGGTCTGCAGTGGCCGGATTCCCAAGACGCCTTATGGTTCTACCTCTCAGAAGTCGGTGAACTGGCGGAAGCCTATTTGGTGCATCATCAGGATAAGCTGTCCGGGGAAGAAATTGAGATGCTGGAAAACTTCACCAGGGAAGGCCAACGGGCAGATGAGATCGTTTCTCGCGTACCGGGTTGGATCCGGAATAACGACCGGGTCAGGAAGGAAGACATCGGCAAAGAAGTCGCTGATTGCGAAATGATGCTGGCGGTCTTTATGTACAGCCTGATGCAATCCTCACCGGATGATGCCCTGCTGGCTAAAATGAAAGAAAAACTGGGGATAAAAGCGGATCTCCTGGATGCTTGAGGTATTTCTTAATGATTGACAGCGATCAGGATTTCGATTAAACTCGGTATCATTCAAGTAAACAAGTTCGAAAGGAGGCTTATAACATGTCCCATCATTTAAATAATGAAACCCAAAAATTAATTTACGCGCCTCCTGCTGGTCCAAGCTGCTGATCCATCATAGCTGAAAACCTTTCACCACAGGTGCGCCTGTGGTTTTTTATTTCCCCAAAATAACCACAGATCAATTATTTCCCGGTTGATGATTTTCGAATACCGGGAGACCACAACGTTCCTAATGGATAAGGATCACTATTTTCGTATGAATTCACATAATCAATTTGAACTGGAAGACCAATTGGAAGATTTCGAGTCACTTCCTGCGATCCGGAATGTACCCGAAGACCAATATACTCACCACCGCCAGCTTAGACAAAAAAAGAAAACACAACCTGTCGACCAAATGGAAAAACTCGCGGAAGAGGAAAATGAACTCGAATTTAGCTACCACGCTTCCAAACATGAGAAAGCCTGGTTGATCGAATCTTTGGCCGACTTTTTTCGACAGCAGTGGTTTGATGACATCCTCACCCTGGTGAAAGGCGGGGGAAAAGAAGCCTCCGTATACCAATGCCTGGGAAACCAGACCACCGGTGAGAAATATATCGCGGCCAAGGTCTACCGCCCTCGCAGGTTCCGCCAACTGCGCAACGATTCACTCTACCAGGAAGGGCGCGTCAACCTCGATGAAGACGGACACGAGATCCATGATGGTCGTGCCAATCACGCCATCCAAAAGCGGACCAGGTTTGGTATGCGGCTGTTGCACACCTCCTGGATTGAACACGAATTCCAGACATTGGAATTACTATATAAGGCTGGGGCAGACGTCCCGCAGCCCTTCGTCAGCGGCAACAACGCCATCCTGATGGCCTACATCGGCTGGGACGACCTCCCCGCGCCGAACTCTTAATACCGTCGACCTTCAACCCGGTGAAATCCATCCCATTTTCGACCGGATCATTCACAATGTTGAGTTGATGCTGGTAAACCATCGCGTTCACGGTGACCTCTCAGCCTATAACATTCTCTACTATGAGGGTAAGATCTCCCTGATTGATTTCCCCCAGGTCATTGATCCGGATGAGAACCGTAACGCCTATGCCATTTTCCGTAGGGATATTTTGCGGCTATGCGAATATTTTCAGGCACAGGGACTTCGCTGCAATCCCGGCAGGCTCGCAGACGACCTCTGGCAGAAACACGGTTATCTCGTCCGCCAACCGGCTGACCCAAGGCTGGTTGCGCTTGAAGAACTGGATGAATGATTCTCATGAGGAGGATATCCAAATAGAATACACTCCACCGGATTAACCAAGGGGCTGTAACTAAAATGAAAAGCCCCTTGGTTAATCTCCACATACCTTAATAATTTTGGGCGTGATTTCAATTTTTACCCCACAAATAGGCCAATTTTTGGCTCTTTCTCTCACTTTTAGCTCTTTAAATTGGAAAGGTTGGGTTTTTATGGCAGTCCCCATATCCGGTACCGCAAAGGGGTTTGTAGTTTGCATTCCATGTTGACAAGGCATTACAACTTATGTTAAATATAATTAATTGCCGTTGAAATTATTCAAACAAAAATCGCTGCTGAGATAGCTCTTATACCCTGCTTCGCTCAGGACAACGCGTTGGGAGGTAACAAAATGAATGTCAAGGCTTTTTACCGTTACGGGGTTTGGTTAGTTCTATTACTTTCAATACTCACACCTGGAACGGTTGCTGCACAGACGGACCAGCAAACACCGGAATCCATCTTCGAATTTACGCAAACGGCGGCTGCTTTCACCTGGAAAGAAGTTGAAGAGGGGAAAGCCTCCATCGAAATTTTAAACAACACAACTACTGATTATCAATTGGATATCACTATCAGTGGCATTGATTTGGTTACTATTGTTCCAATCTCCATTGATCCTAATCTGCCTGCCGGTGAAACGCTGGAAGTCACCCTCCAACCCATAGGTACTGAAAGGCCAGACCCTGAAACTTATTCGGGATTCCTAAACGTCTCCCTCTCTGAAAAAGGAATAGCCCGGCACCTTCCCCTTACGATCACTGTTACCGATGAAACCAGGCTACAACCTGCGCCGCTTTCCGATACATGGGATATCAAGTATATTATGCCAATCTTTTTTTGGGATAGAAACCTCACCGGAAGGTATGAAAACGAATTCCTCCCGATTGCCGTCACTTCCGAGGAAGGGTGTGATTTTGATTCAATTGATTTGGTCCCCGATGCTGCCCTGGGTGCTCTCACGCTTCCCGAAAAAGGTATCGCGGTTGTCTCCTGGTCCGGAGAGATAAAAGAGACACCGGAAGGAAATTGCGCTCTGGGGCTCTCCTTCCAAGGCCTGGATCGCCCGGGGGAGTACAGCGGGAAGATCGACTTGCTCCCGGCTAATGATGAAGAAGGTGAAGTAACTTTGACGGTTAAGGTGACCCACAATATCGTCAATCCAATCATCGTCATTGTTCTTGCCGTCGTTATTTCAACTTATGTGCTAAAAGCATTGAATATCAATCGTCCCATTCTCCAACTCCTGGAAGACGAGGCGGACACAGAAGATTTGAACAGCTACACAATCGGTTATAAGATCGTGGATTTTGAGCAGCAGCGCAAAGAGCTCCGAGATGCGATTGATCGCCTGAAGAAGAAACTGCAATGGAAAATCAATGAAGTTCTTGGAGAGGATAACGAAGAATATAAATCTATCGTTGAAGATATAAAATCTCTGGATGCAAAGGTTAGGGCATGGAACAAAGAATTCCCCGAAGACCTCAAATATTTAGAAGCGCAGCTTGCCATCATTAAGGAATTCAACAAACGTCCCGGCTTTTTCAATTCAACAGACGACCTGCTTTCCGGAATTGATCTCGTCTTCAGTGAAACGCCAGAAGGATCGCAAACATCATTTTCCGGTCGACACCAGAAAATTAAAAAGTCCGCTGAGTTATGTGAGAAGTGGATCCACTGGAAGACTAAATATGAAAAAGAACAGGATCAATTCGATAAGATTCCAGAAGATCAAATTGATCCGGCAATAACCGAGCAATTCAACACTGTCAAATTTGAATTGTCACGGATAAAAACGCTTTTATGGGAAACCGATAACCTTGAACACTTTGAGGCACTGGATATCGATAAACTGCTTTTGATCATTGAAGGATTATTGGCGGGCTTAAAGGGATATAGTGTCAATAAGACCTTAGCCCTTAGAGGCGAAAGGGAGATCATACCGATCTCACCGCTTATATATGACATTCATAAAGAATTACCCACCGAGAAGAAGGCGCGTTTGATAGCAATCCGAAGGATCCTTAATCACAGCGATATCGTGATGTTCATCATCGCACTGGTTGGAGGTGTTTATGCAGGCCTCACAGCCGAATACTTCGGTCAGACTTTCGGTACTCTCACAGATTACATCGACGTTTTCGTCTGGGGTCTGGGTGCCAAGGCAACGGTTGAAGGTATCTGGGCAGCTATCAGCCGGTTTGCTGTCACTGATAAACACTGACGCCCATCATTCGTGATGAATGAAGCGAAGTATAAGTCCGTAATTTCTTATCGTTTCCAAAATGTCAACAAGAAAAAATTATATAGACGTTGCATGCAACGTCTATATTTAATTCTTAATTAAATTGATTTTAGAAAATTACTCCCCCAGGAAAACCCAACTCTCCATGACGAGTTGGTACAGCATTTCCATGTCAGCGGTCGCCTGGGGAAAAAGTGCCGGTTCCATGGGAGAAAAAACCAACTGGAAAGCCTGGTTGTCATGCCCAACCCAGACGATCCGGCTGGTACTTTGAAGCGGAAAACCATCAATAATGAAGGCTGGCCGGTTGCCGAGAGTGCCCTCAACCTGTTCATAGTCTGCGGGAATATCCAAATACGCTTTCTCCTGCCGAATATAGGTATCCAAATCCACGTCATTGAGAAGGGTCAGCAAGACCGTCAGATTCGCCCTGATTGGAAGGCTGCCCTCAGCGCCATAGTTCGGGCCGTTGATGATCCATTCGGCATCCGGACCGCCTTTTTCCTGGTTGAATCTCTCCGGAATTAGGAAGCAAAAACCAAATCCTTCTTCTCTGAACAACACTTCCACCCGGGTTTCACCGGTTTGCGGTTCAGGGCAGGCTGCCGGTTCCTCTTGAGGAATATTATCCCTTTCCAGAACAAATTTCTCGGTCAGGTCCCCTGCTTCAACGGTGTAGTCACCCGCAGGTAATCCCTCTACATCCAGATTGATCGTCTTTTCAAAGGGCGTCAGCACCTGAGCACAGGCAACATTACTATTAGGCCGCTGGGTCGTGAATTTCACAGTGAAGACATTGCCTTCCCGGGCACTTTCGACATTCTGGAGTTTGGTGCAGCTATCGGGCAGATTACCGGACAGGGTAATGCTGACCTGCACAGGGAAGGACTCCATGATGTTGACGGTCATGGAATCCAGATAAACATTGGTACCTGCACCTTCATCAGGATCAGGTAGTTGGGGGACGTTATCCACATCCAGCTTGAAGGTCGCGGTCTGGTCCTGCGCGGTCACGGTATAAGTTCCGGCAGCCAGGCCGTAGACATCCAGAGCGACATTTTCTTCAAAGGGCACCAGCGCTTGGGTACACTCCACTTCACCGGACGGCCGAAGGGTGTTGAGCGCCAATGTGAATGCATTACCGGATTGTTCCACCATGATTTCATCCAGTTGAACGCAGCCATCGGGAAGATAACCGTTGACAATCACCCTGACCTGGACGGGGAAAGATTCGAGGATCAGAACCTGCAATGACTCCACCGTAGCTTCATGCCCGGATATCACGTCACTATCACCGTCATTATTCACGGCAGGGGTTTGTCCGGTTGGCTGACAGGCAGCCAATGCTATTCCGGCCAGTAAAAGCAGACCGACCAGGAGGGGAATTTTCTTCATATCGTGCATTCCTTTCTTCTCGTTAATCCTTCCATTCCTATAACGGACAAAGACATGGTTTTGTTCCATTTTACGTTAATTTGACAATATAATAAATTCAAGGAACAATTTATAAACTTTCGATGGAAATTTATGATGTGATCATTATTGGGGCAGGCCCGGCCGGGTCCATGGCGGGGTATCACCTGGCTTCCGCCGGGTTGCAAGTCCTCATCCTGGATAAAGCCCGGTTTCCGCGCCGCAAAGTATGCGGTGGTGCTTTGACCCACCGCGGGATCCTCGAATTACCCTTCGATATCACCCCGCTGGTCCACAAAATTGTGGATTGGGGCTACGTAGGCTTTCGTGGCCGTAAGGTCTGTGCGATCCACAGCGACCAACCCCTTTCCTATCTCATTGACCGCACCAGCTTTGACAATTTCCTTCTTCGAAAAGCAATTGATGCGGGGGCGTCCTGTCACCAGGGAGAACGTGTCATGGGTATCTCTCAATCCGATGACGGCGTAACCGTCCAGACATCATCGCAATCCTACCAGGGGCGTTTTGCCATCGGCGCGGACGGGATCCACAGCATCGTCGCCGGCCAAACCGGATTGATGGCAGACGGTACTACCAGCCTGTGTTATGAAGCTCGGATGTCGCGGCCCGCGGATGCCAAACTGGCATTATCTGATACGATCACCTTTGATTTCGGCACCCTCCCCTGGGGTTATGGCTGGATCTTCCCCAAGAGGGATCACCTCAATGTCGGCGTTTTCCGCAACTGGCCGGGGAAACGAACAACTAAACGGGACCTGCTTCGTTTCATCCACCAGCACTCCAGCCTGCGGGAAGAGGATATCCTGGATATCAGGGCCTTTCCTGGCCCTACAGGCGGCACACATGGTCCTTTGCATCTGGGACGCATCCTACTGGTAGGCGATGCAGCGCACCTTGCGGATCCATGGCTGGGTGAGGGGATATCGTACGCAATGGCCAGCGGCCGGTTAGCCGCCAAAGCCATCCTGAGTCAATCAGATGAGAAAAACCCTGACCTGGCTGCTTATTCAGAAAGGATCAACCGGGAATTCGTTTCCCAGTTCATTTATGCCCGTAAGATGTCTATCCTGGTTAACCTGTTCTATTTCCTGAATGTCCGGTTCCTAAAGCGCAGTCCCATCCTGCAGACGATCATTGTTGACCTGCTGCGGGGAGAACGGACTTACCAGGAAGTCTGGCAGGAATTGAAAACCCATTTCCCCTCGATCCTCTGGAAGATCCTGCAGAAGAAATAGCCTGCGATACACTTGAAAATCGGGTGTTTCCATATTAATTAAAAAGAGGCTGCTACTGAAATCGTGAGCAGCCTCTCATTTTTCGGATTTGCTTCTAATGAATATATTCGTAACGCGCTTCGAGCGTATTGTAAATATAGTTCTGCCAGAGACTGATCATATCCTGGTCTTTGTAGTCGTGGGTGGAGAAGGTCTGCCAGACCATCCGCCCACCCATACATTCGGTCAGCAGGCCATATGAACTGTGCTCGTTGGGGAGCCTGCCCGCCATCAACACCGCATCTGAACCGGAGATCTTCTTAACCGTATCGCCGACATCGTCAACCCAGCGGATATCATAGGGGATCAACATACCGATGATATTGGGCTGTGAAAAAAGTGGGTCATCCGGTTCCAGGAGATAGATCAGGAAGGAGTTCAGATCTGCATTATTGTTACGCCACCAATCCTGATGAAAGGTGATCCCGCAGCGCTGCATTACGGGCTGGATCCGGCCGTTGAAGACCTGGTCGATATACCAGGTTTCCAGAACGACGGAGCTTCCCCTGTCGATTTCATTGACCAGCGCATCAAAGATCTCACCCTGCACCTGGCTGCGAAATTCCGAGCCGACGATGATCAGGTCCCAGGTGACGGCTGAGTTCATTTCCGAAAGGAAATCCCCGATATTGGTCCCGACATTGGTCGTGTTGCTGCCCAATCCAAGCCCATCAATCGCATTTTCAATCACATTGGTATCGCCTCGACCATACATGGCATCATACAGCAGGATATCGGCGCCATCCAGCCAATCTTCAAAGGACTCCGCCGGTACCACTGCTTCTGTGATCGGTTCTTCGGTTTGTTCGATCACCTGGCTGGTGAATGTGGGGTAGGGCGTATAGGTTGGCTGTGTCGCCGGTGGCTGCGTCTCCACCACAATAGACTGAGCTTCACGAGTCTGCTCAAGAGCCATGCTGGTTTGCATGACCGCCAGGGCCATTTGTGTCCCCTCCAGGCTGGGGTCAGACCCTCCGGGCATCGAACAGGATCCTATCAATAAGGCGGTCAATAGCATACAAAAAACAAGAACAAAAACCTTTTTCACTTCATCCTCCTCGGCAATGAATACGGATCTCCCAAAAATAATTTCGATAACCTAATTTAACATATATTTAGTATAAGAATCAAGTTTCTGATGATTTAGAGAAATTTTTTTACACTATTACTCATTGTAGATAAAAGCTCGGCCCAAGAGATATAATTAATTTATATATACTTGATGAATTGAAGGTGGAATATGATAGCCAAGGAAAATAAAAAACGTCTCTGGGTTTTTCTGGGGTTCACATTTGGGATCTCCTGGCTCACCGGCCTGGTCATTTACCTGACAGGTGGACTGCAAAACAGTCCAAAATTATCAATTGGCGGGACATCATTGAGCCTGGCCTTGGTGCTTCTGGCAACTTTTTACATGTTCGGGCCTGCCCTGGCTAATCTTTTCACCCGGTTGATCACCCATGAGGGTAAATCGGACCTCCTCCTGGAGCCAAGTTTCGATCATCACCGATGGGTTTATTGGCTGCTGGCCTGGTTTGGACCCGCCACCCTGACCATATTGGGTGCAGCGGCATTCTTTCTCCTCTTCCCGCAATATTACGATCCGAGCCTGGGTGTATTAACCAAGCAGTTGGCTGCTTCAGCCACAAGCAGCGCCACCAATCCCTGGCTGGTCGTTGTGGCTCAGGGCTTACAGGCCATATTGCTAGCTCCGCTGTTGAATGCCATTTCCACCTTTGGTGAAGAATTCGGTTGGCGGGGGTACCTGCTCCCTAAGCTAATGCCTCTTGGAACGCGTAAAGCGATCCTGCTGACCGGGGTGATCTGGGGCGTCTGGCACTGGCCGGTGATCCTGATGGGATACAACTACGGTCTGGGTTATTTCGGATCGCCCTTCCTTGGCCCCCTGGCGATGGTCTGGTTCACTCTGATTCTGGGTGTCTTTTTTGGCTGGCTCACAATCAAAAGTCACACCGTCTGGCCGGCAGTGATTGCCCACGGCGCGCTCAACGGTATTGCAGCCATCGGCTTGCTGCTTGTTCAGGGCACTCCCAGTTCGTTATTGGGTCCGGCACCCACCGGTTTGATCGGCGGCCTGGGATTCACAATCGCGGCAATATTACTGCTGATACTCCCCAATGCACTCAAACCCAAAGCGTAGATCAACATCCAGGTAGAAATTATTAATTAAAAGTAACAATATTGAAAAAGCCTCTCAGGTCTGAGAGGCTTATTTTGTTCACCAAATTATTTTGCACTTGGGCGGTAATGGTTCCGGTGGTTTGGCTTGGACATCCTGCTGTTTTTTGTCTGAGGCTGTGAATTTTGCCTGGGATCAACCAGCTTGGTTTCAAACCCACTGACATTCCGCCGCTCAATTTTCTTTCCCATCAAGCGCTCAATTGAACGGACCATCGAAAGGTCATCCTGTGTTACGAGCGAAAAAGCAGTTCCCAGGTTTTCCATTCGTCCGGTCCGACCGGTACGATGGGTGTATGCCTCAGCCGTATCGGGGACGTCATAATTGATCACGTGGGTGATTTCCATGACATCAATCCCACGAGCAGCAATATCCGTCGCGACCAGGACCTTAACGTGCCCCTGACGAAAGGCTTTCATCGCCGCATCCCGTTTGGATTGAGAAAGGTTTCCCTGCAGTGAGGTTGAAGAAATTCCTGCCTGGCCTAATTGAACCGCCAGTTTGGTCGCTCTATGCTTGGTCCGGGTGAATACAAGAACCTGTTCGCTGTTATGCTGCTGCAACAGGCTGATCAGTACATCCAATTTATGAGTCTGTTCCACCGGGAAAATGGCATGATCTATCTTTTCAATCGGTTTGTGGATATTAATTTCAATTTTGACCGGATTATCCATCATATTGATGGCCAGGTCATGGATCTTATCAGGCATGGTCGCAGAAAATAAAAGCGTCTGGTGTTTCTTGGGTAATGCGCTGATGATCCGTTTGACATCCGGCAGGAACCCCATATCCACCATATGATCGGCTTCATCGAGTACAAAAATTTCGACCTTGCTCAGATCAACTTCATGCTGGTTCTTCAAATCCAGTAATCGCCCGGGGCAGGCAATAACAATATCCACACCACGACGTAGTTGACCGATCTGTGGTTTGGCGCTGACTCCCCCATAAATGGACATGGCGTGCAGGCCGGTTTTCGCACCAAGCTGCCTGAAAGCAGCATGGGTCTGTTCGGCCAATTCGCGGGTAGGCGCCAGGATCAGGGCACGCAGTTTTCCGCGTTCCCCTTTCATTAATTGCTGTAAGATCGGCAGAACAAATGCCGCTGTCTTTCCGGTGCCGGTCTGAGCCAGTCCCAGGACATCAGTCCCTTCCAAAATTGCGGGAATGGTTTTCGATTGGATCGGGGTCGGTGTATCATAACCAGCCCTGGTGATCCCCGCGTTGATCTGCGGATTAAAAGCAAAAGTATTAAAATTCAAAAGATTATCCTTAATGGGTGTATTGAGTAGCGCGGAAACACCTTCGTCTCCGAGTCCGCTCCTTCATCCGCATTTGCGGTAACACCATTAAATGATTTAGAGCGGCTTTTTACAAAATAAAACCAGGGGAAACCCTGGTCCGTTGAAACCATATTTATTCAACTTAGACTGTTGGAGTATACCATAGATAAAAATTAAGTGTAAAAGGTCAATGCTAACCTCCTTTCCCAAAATATGGTGCAATCAGTATTTCGGAAGGCTGTTGCTCTGGCCTAACTTGGTTCCCACCCTTCTTCGCCCACAAGCGGCACGAACACCACCGGGATACTGTTCGATATCCTGAAATCTTTCCCATAGCGGTCCCAGACTTCCAGTTGCTGCGAAGAACGGGTCCCAACCGGTATCACCAGGCGGCCGCCTTCAGCCAGCTCCGATTTCAATGAATCCGGGGCCTCAGGTGCCGCTGCTCCGACCAGGATGCGGTCATAGGGCGCTTCGGGCGGATATCCTTTCGTGCCGTCGCCTATATGCACGTGAACGTTGGTATACCCCAGGGCTGATAATGTTTTTTCCGCTTCGATAGCCAGGGCAGGGAAACGTTCGATGGTATGGACCTCTCGTGCCAATTCTCCCAAAATGGCGGCCTGGTAACCGGATCCCGTTCCCACATCCAGTACCTTATCCTCAGGCTGAACATTGAGCAGTTCCGTCATGAAAGCAACGATAAAAGGTTGGGAGATCGTCTGGCCGTTCCCAATCCGGATTGGGCTGTCCGCATAGGCGAAATTGCGTGCATCGGCAGGGAGGAAAAGCTGCCGCGGCACTTTTCGCATCGCGGCCAGCACCCGTGGATCCCTGACCCCGCGCCGGATAATTTGCGACTCCACCATCTGGCTCCGTAATTCACTCTCATCCATTATTCATCACCTGTTCTCATTAATTTATTGGCAATCAGCCGGTCAACTTTCCCCATCGGAAATGCCGCCAGGTCCGTAGTTTGCACCCAGACCAGTTCCTCGCTTTCCAACGGCTGGGGCTCGTTCTCATCAGCCAGTTCACTCAGGAAAGCGTGCAGCGTGATTTTGAAATGAGTATAAGCATGGTTGTAAGTGCCAAAGGGTTCACCAACCCGAACGTCAACCCCTAATTCTTCCCGGATCTCACGCCGCAAACAAGCCGGGAGGTCAAGATCACTTTCTTCCCTGGTCCCACCGGGAAATTCCCAGAGACCACCCAACAGTCTCCCCGCCGGGCGTTTCGCCAACAGGACCTGACCATCCCGACGGATGATCGCAGCAGTGACCGTGAGGTGCGGGACTTTCTTTCGGGGGATTTTGACCGGCCGTTCCTCCTGAACGCCCAATTGATGCGCCTGGCAGTCCAGCGTAACGGGACAGTGCACACAATCCGGTTTTTTGGGCGTGCAGACCATCGCCCCCAGGTCCATTAATGCCTGGTTGTATTCGCTGGCCCGGCTCTTCGGCAGGTTTTCCTGTGCCAGCTTCCAGATCAAACCCTCGCCTTCCGGGCTTCGGGCCGGAACGGAGATATTATAGAGCCGGGAGAAAACCCTGCGGATATTACCATCCACGACCGCCACATCCACCCCAAAGGCAATCGAGGCGATTGCCGCTGCCGTATATGGCCCAATTCCCGGTAATTTCTGTAATTCCTCCGGAGAAGATGGCAATCGGCCTTCCATTTCGGAAACCACTTTTTGAGCAGTCCGGTGGAGGTTACGTGCCCGGCTGTAATAACCCAATCCCTCCCAAAGCGTTAAGACTTCCTGTTCGTCAGCTTCCGCAAGGGATTGGATATCCGGGAAACGCGCCATCCACCGCTCAAAATAAGGGATCACGGTATCCACCTGGGTCTGCTGGAGCATGATCTCCGAAATCCAGGTGCGATAGGGCGTATGATAAGAACGCCAGGGTAATTCCCTGGCGTTCCTGTCATACCATGATAATAGATTCGCTGCCCAGGGCATCAGAACTGAAACCCTCCCTGAAGCGGTGCCAATTTCAATTCATAATTGGTCACAAAATCCTGAAGGTGATCGTTCAGGTCCTCCCACTCTTCTGAATTAATGATATTCCGAGCGCGGTCCAAACCGGGAACGACCGCCCCTACCAGGATCTGGGGATGATCGCCGTAGATGGTCACCCAGGCATCGCTCAATGCCAACCCGAGCTTCTGGACGCCCGGCATAAAGCTGCGTACGACAAACTCAAAATATTCCTGCTCACGTCCTTGTTTAATATCCCAGGACATGATCACTTTAACGTTCATAAATTAATTCATTCCTTCCAGCTTACTTTGTGAGTTCCAGTACCATGACTCGGGTCTCTTCAGGGAGTGTGTTAACGCTGGATAGTTTGATTACTTCTTCAGTTTCAACCTGGTTCAGACCCATTTCTTTGAGGAATTTCGACAAAGGGTCCAACTGGAGTTTGTTTTCAGGAGTGCCGTAGTGCATCGGGATGACAATGCTCGGTTCGAGCAGACTGATCACCTCGGCGGCTTTGGCAGCATTCAGGCTGGTTTTGTCACCCACTGGCACAAGTACCACGTTCACCTCACCCATGCCTTCAACCTCCGTTTGGCTCGGGACGCTGTTTAATTCACCCAGGTGGGCAATCGTCAAACCGTTGTAATCAATGACATAGACCGTATTGGGTATATCATCTTCTGATTTCTGTTTACTGCCGTTGATCCGCACACCGGTAATAAAAACGCCGCCGATCTCATATTCACCGGGACCTTTGATCTCAAACGCTTTGTTGCGGATGCCCTTGACAAAATTATGCTCGGGCCGGTCACAGCTCACCGTCACCACATCCGCCCGTAGTTTTCCCGGGTCAAAACCCACCACCTCGGGGTCAAAGGGATCGGTAACGACCGCAGCCATGCCGCGTTCAATGATTCGAAAACAAGAATTGCCATGCCAGGTAATATCCATGAAACCTCCGTTTGCTACTGTGAATTATACGACACCCTGCCAAACGTCAGGTAATAAATTTCAACGTTAGATTGTATCAGGTAATCTTACCTAATTAATTGGAAAAAATGTATGATAACCTCAAAAATTGAGCTAAAGGAGCAATAAGATAATAGCTCGTATGGCCCAGGTCAACCACATTCACAAAAAATTCGATTCGCTCATCTTGCCTGAAGAGAGTATGGACCTCCGTGAAGCGCACAGCGCGATCTACAACAGCTCAAATATCATGGCCGCCAATATCGTTTCTCCCCGAGACGATTGGACCGGAATCAAGACCACCTATGATATTAATGGTATCGCGCCCAAGTTCCTTGAGATCATATCCTGAGAAGCTTAATTAACTGAAAAACGATCCCGAAATAAAATTATCCGGGATCGTTTTGTTTATTTGTCTTTCTTAGAAACCTTCCAGAAAACTCAGATCGGCGATTCCATTGGAGAGTGCTGCCACCCTTTGCAGGAGCGCCAGACGGTTCCTGCGTACATCCTCATCCTCAGCCATGACCAATACTTCATCAAAGAAGTCATTGATCGATGGAACCAACGGCACAAAGGCTTCCAGAAAAGCATCCACCGTATCATTGCCGCCCATCTTCTCCTCCGCCTCCTGAAGAGCATCGAACAGGCTTCGTTCGGTGTCATTTTCAAAAGCCGACGGATTCACGGTATAGGTCTCTTCCAGATCCCGTGTAATGCGGACGCAGCGGCTGAAGG
The DNA here is from genome assembly GCA_963741015.1 of uncultured Chloroflexia bacterium. Taxonomy (GTDB): domain Bacteria; phylum Chloroflexota; class Anaerolineae; order Anaerolineales; family Anaerolineaceae; genus Brevifilum. The sequence continues at coordinate 254,875 of CAVUGP010000010.1, forward strand.
CCGGTAGGATCTGGTTCCAATCATCCTGTGCCACCCACCTGGTGAGCGAGCGGATCGCAATCAATGCGTTGTACGGATCGTGGCCTTTGGCAGCCAGGACGGCGTCCACCACATCGTAATTAAAGCCCATTTCCAGCAGCATTCCACGCAAGCGGCCCAAAATAAATTCAGAACAGGCTGCCTGGTCCTCATCAGTCACGTTGACCGTCAGGACTTTAGCGGCTTCGGCAAGTCCAATCCTCAGGTCGAACGGCAGTTCCCATTCGATCAGGTTCTGACAGATGCCCAGGGCAGCCCGGCGCTGTGCGAAGGGGTCCTTGGTGCCGGTCGGTGCGAGACCCACGGCAAACAGTCCCATCAGGGAATCCAGCCGGTCAGCCAGGCCAACCACCAGTCCGGGCTTGGTCTTTGGCGATCTGTCATTGGCAGAGCGCGGCAGGTAATGCTCAAATATTGCGTCAGCAACTTCCCTTGGTTTCACCGCTGTGCAAGGCATAATAACGGCCCATCACGCCCTGCAGTGAGGTCATTTCCACGACCATGTTCGTCGCCAGGTCCGCTTTGCAAAGTTCAGCGGCCCGTTTGGTAGTCACCTTTTCAGCATCCGACATATCCAACATGGGTTCCAATGCTTCCACCAGGCCAACGATCCGCTGGGTCTTGTCCAGGAAGGACCCAAGTTTCACCTGGAAGGTCAGAGTCTTCAATTCAGGCACAAAATCGATCAGCGGTTTCTTGAGGTCTTTTTCGACGAAGAAACGGGCATCGGCAAACCGTGCCAAAATCACCTGTTCGTTCCCATCCGCGACAATATCCAGGTGGTTATTGTCGCCGTTCCGGACGCCGATAAAATAGGGCATCAGGTTATCCTGCTCATCCACGACGACGAAATAACGCTGGTGCTTGCGCATCACGGAGATCAGGACTTCCGGAGGCAGAACTTCCAGATAGGAAGCATCAAATTTGCCCAAAAAAGCTGTCGGGCACTCCACCAGCCCGGTGACTTCCTCCAGTAAAGCAGGGTCATCCGCGATCCGGCCGCCCACGCTCTCAGCAATTGTCTGGGCCTGTTTCCGGATCGCTTCCTTCCGCTGGTCAGGGTCAAGAATGATACCCTGGGCGGACATACGTTCAAAGTATTCGGCCGCAGAACCCACGGCGAAATGTGCAGGTTCGGTGAAACGCAGACCGCGTGTTTTTCGACCGCTTTCATACCCGGCGAAATGGAAGGGAACCACGATACCATCCAGGAGGGCTGTGATCCAGCGGATCGGGCGGGAGAAGGCCACGCCGCTTTCATTCCAGCGCATTGATTTTGTGAAACGGATCCCGGCGATCAGGTCCGGCAGGGCCTGGCTCAGAACTTCAAGAGCCGATTGTCCTTTTTCTTCCATCCGGGCAACCACATAATCACCGCCGTCTATGTTCTCAACGACCAAATCTGAGACATCAATCCCTTTGCCCCGCGCAAATCCTTCTGCGGCGCGGGTGGGATTACCATCCGCATCGAAGGCTCGGTCGGCCGGAGGCCCTTTGACTTCCAATAACCGGTCGGGCTGGTGAGTGGCAAGTTCCATAACCGAAACCACCAACCGGCGGGGCGTTCCCAGGATTTCGATTTCGCCATGTGACAGCCGCAGTTCATCCAACAGAGCCGGGACGGCATTTTTCATCTGTTCCAGCGCGCTGGAAAGGTCTGCTGTCGGTAGTTCTTCCGTCCCGATCTCCAGCAGGAAAGGCGCCTGCACGGTTGTAATTTCTTTGGTTTCTCCCGGTTCCGCAGCTGATTTGGATTCATGTCCTTCAACCACCCAGGGGAATTCTGCCTGCTGCCGCTGGGCAACATAGGCTTCAGCCACCCGCCGCGCCAGTTCGCGCGTTCTGCCGAAGAGCGCCTGCCGCTCGGTGACGCCCACCGCGCCGCGTGTATCCAAAATATTGAAGGTATGGGAGGTTTTCAGCACGTAATCATGCGCAGGCAACACCAAACCGTTGTCTATTGCCCGAACAGCTTCTTTTTCATACATATCATATAAAGCGCGCATCCGGTCAACATCAGCTACATCAAAATAATAAGTGCTGTGTTCGCGCTCCCCCATCAGGTTCACGTCGCCGTAAGTGCGTTCCGGGCTCCATTGGATGTCCTTGAAGTGCCGTACGCCTTGCAGGACCATCGCGATCCGTTCGAGGCCGTAAGTGATCTCGACCGAAACGGGGTCCAGGTCCAGGCCGCCGCACTGCTGGAAATAGGTGAACTGGGTGATCTCCTGTCCGTCGAGCCAGACTTCCCAGCCCAGCCCCCAGGCACCGATCGCCGGCTGCTGCCAGTTGTCTTCGACAAAGCGGATATCATGCTCTTCCGGGTCGATCCCCAGTGCCTGCAGTGAGTTCAAATAGATTTCCTGCGGGTTCCCCGGGTCGGGTTTGAGGATCACCTGGAATTGATAGAACTGCTGGAGGCGGTTGGGGTTATCGCCGTAACGTCCATCATCCGGCCTGATCGATGGTTCAACATAAGCGACCTTCCAGGGTTCCGGCCCCAGAACGCGCAAAAATGTGGCAGGATTCATCGTCCCTGCGCCGATCTGGGAATAATACGGCTGCCAGATCAGGCAGTCCCTTTCTGCCCAGAAATTCTGTAATTTCATGATGATCGACTGGAAATCAAGCGCTTTATTCATTCAATTTCTACTCCAAAAAATATTCAATTATGCCTGATAAATGGGCGTTGCCCATTTTTAGCCGCTTCATTATACCATTCCCCCTAATGCGGTCATTGCCGGTTGGATCCATAAATTACTCAGGTTCGTTTCCTTTGGGTTTTTTCTGGATTTCCCGCAGAAAATCCGGTGAGTTAAGTTTTCTTTCCAGAATGTAGGTAAAATACCGTTCATTCAAATCCGCCAGGAGGGGTTCAATCGCGGATGGGATGGTCACCCCTTCGATCTGCTCCCAGGTGGAACGCTGCAGATGCCGGAAATAACGGAGGACATCCTTCTCCACCGGCCAGGCCTCGGACCGCGCTTTGCCGCATCTCGGGCAGACCACACCACCTGCCAGTGGTGAAAAATACTGATCTTCCTCCTGGATGGGTCTGCCGCAGTCGATGCACTCAAACAGTTGCGGCCGGAAACCGACCAGGTCCAGCAAGCGAAGCTCATAATAATGGACGACCGTTGCGGGGTTGGGATGCGTTTCAAGCCGTTTGAGCGTGTTTGCCAACAGACGGAAGATCGCTATATTCTGGCCTTCCTCATAGGTGAAGCGGTCGAGCACTTCCACAACATAAGAAGCGTAGGCAACCCGTTCCAAATCCTCTCGCAGACCTTGATACGCTTCCACCGTCTCGGCCTGGGTCACGATGTCCATATTGCGCCCTTTCGCCAGGAAGAGCGTCACCCTCGTGAAAGGCTCAAGATGGCCCGCTTTCCTGGACCGGATCTTTCTGACGCCCTTCGCGATGGCCGTGATCTTTCCTTTTTTAAATGTAAAAAGCTTCAGAATGCGGTCAGCTTCACCGTATTCGATATGTCCAAGGACGATCGCCTGGGTGCGGTAGGAATGGGCTTCACGAGGAGACATAATCACTCAATATCAAGGGTTAAAAAAAGCGCATGCCGGTCTCCCGTCCATGCGCGTAATAAATCGAACAGTTTTCATTGACGGGATTCTTCAAGGTCATCTTCACCAAAGGCATTCGGAAGCAGTTCTTCAACCGTATATTCAGCCAAAAGCTCACCTTCAAGGTTGGCGATCAGGACCTGTGTATCCTTTCCAAATTCAGCCATCACCTGACGGCAGGAACCACAGGGGGTACCACCATTCTTGGTCACCACGGCAATAGCCTGGAACGATTTATCGCCGTTTGAAACGGCTTTGAAGATCGCCACCCGTTCGGCGCAAACCGTCAGGGGATAGACAGCGTTCTCAATATTCACACCATCATAGATCTTCCCCGAATCACTCAGGACGGCTGCTCCGACTCCGTAATTCGAATAAGGCGCATACGCCCAGTGATAAGCATCAACAGCTTTCGCTATCAAAGTTTTGCGTTGTTCATCTGTCACCATGATTACGTTCCTTTTCATCGGCATTTTCGGTCTTACGGATGGCGCGGACTTTTGAGATCCGTCGGCCAATCACCTCATCAACAATCAATGTCACGCTATCCGCATCAATTCTTTCACCACCGGTAGGGACATCTCCGATCTGGCCGTAAATGAACCCGCCAATCGTATCTGCGTTATCTGTTGCGATAGTCGTGCCCATGATTTCATTGAAAATATCCAGGTCCACTTTGCCCTGAAAGACATACTCATTCGCATTGACCTGCTGGTAAGCCAGCTCTTCGCTCTCATCATATTCATCACGGATCTCACCGATGATCTCTTCAACAATGTCTTCCAACGTTACCACACCGGCAACACCGCCATATTCATCAACGACAATCGCCATATGCATGCTGCGGACCCGCATTTCCGCCAGCACCTCATCAACCTTCTTGGCTTCCGGGACAAAATAGGCCAGCCGGAGCAGGTCCCGGTGGTTTGCAATCAAATCATCATCCTGATGCACGCTCAGGAGGTCCTTGGCATACAACAGCCCCACCACGTTATCAACCGTATCCTCATAAACCGGGACTCTTGAATGCCCGGCATGGATGAACATGGACCGGGCTTCACCCAGGGTGGTATTGATATCCAATGCCAGCACATCAATCCGGGGCACCATAATGTCTTTCGCAAGGGTATCGCCAAACTGGAAAATGGAATAGATCATCTCACGCTCGCCCTTTTCCAGCGAGCCCTCAGGCTGGCCGACCTCAACCCAATTCCTAAGGTCTTCCTCCGTCATGGAAGCCAGGGTGACCTTGTTGGCATTTTCACCCAGTAAATTCATCATCAACCCCGCCAGAGGTGAGAAGAAGAAATGGATCAGGCTGCCAATTGGCTGCATCCTGATGGCATTCTCTTCGGGATTCTTGAGAATGAAAGACTCAATCACAAATTCAAGGAAACTGATCAGGATCATCTCCAGCAGGAGATATAACAGGATCAACCAGATGTTCAATTCAATGGCATAAACGTGAAGGATGACCGGCACCATCCCTGCCAGCAGGAAGTGGAAGAACACCATCGACAATCGAAGGCTGGTGCGCAGTTTGGGCTGCTCAATGACGCTCACTGTATGGTCAACCGCAAATTCGCTGCCTTCCCGAAGGGAAAATAAATATGGCAGCCGGGCAAAACTCAGGCTGACTTTAACCGCAGAGGTCAATAAATCCAGCCCAAGCAGGATAGCTGCAAGGATCCAAACCAACAAAGTATCAGTCAAGGTGCTCCAACTTACGTTTTTCTTTGGCCGGCACCCCAATCACAAGGGTATCTGCCGGTACATCCCGGGTGACAACCGCCCCCGCTCCGGTGATGCTTCGGTCTCCGATTTTGACCGGCGCCACCAGCATGGTGTCACTACCGATAAAGACATCATTGCCTATTTCGGTGGGATTTTTCTTTGTTCCATCATAATTACAAGTGATCGTCCCCGCGCCAATGTTAACATTAGCCCCGATCCTGGCATTTCCAATGTATGAAAAATGGCCCATTTTCGTATGCGGACCCAGGTAGGATTCTTTCACTTCAGCGAAATTACCCAGGTGAACGCCTTCCGCCAGATGCGCACCTTCCCGCAGGTGACAGAAAGGCCCCATCGTGACACCATCTTCAACCACCGCGAATTCCAGCACCGACCGGACCAACCGGACGCCAGCTCCTACAACCGAACTTTCCACAGTCGTATCCGGGCCAATCTCGCAATCCTCACCGATCACGGTTTTTCCAATGAGATGAGTATTGGGTTGGATCACCGTATCCTGGCCGATTTCAACCTCGGGGTCGATATAGGTCACATCCGGGTTGATGATTGTCACACCGGCCAGCATCCACTTCTCATTGATCCGCTGCCGCATAATCTTCTCGGCAGCCGCCAGTTCAACCCGATTGTTCGGGCCAATCGCCTCTGATGGGTCATCCAAAACCAGCGAATTCACTTTATAACCATCCTCAATCGCCAGACCAACTACATCGGTCAGGTAATATTCGCCCTTAGGTGAGATCGGGATACGCTCAAGGGCATCCCAAAGCCAGCCTGCCCTGAAGCAGTAGGCACTTACATTATACTCAGTTATAGCGAGCTGCTCGGGAGTGGCAACAGCCTGCTCGACAATGGCAATGACATGCCCCTGCTCATCCCGCACCACCCGGCCAAATCCACGCGCCTCTTCGCCAATGAAACTCGTCATGGTTACCGGACTGTCCGATTGGGCATGCAGTGTTATCAACTTCTCCAGCGAACTATGTCGCAGTAAGGGCATATCTGCAAACGTCACCAGGATGGTGTCCGCCCGGTCACTGACCATCGAATGAGCGGATGCAACTGCATGGCCTGTGCCTAACTGCTCCATTTGAATGGCGTAATGGGCTTTATCACCTACAACGTTCTGGACATCTTCAGCCTTGTAACCGACAACCAGCACAGGCGGAAAATCACTGATATCTTCCACGATTTTAAGCGCCTGCCAGACCATCGGCTTGCCTGCCAATGGATGAAGGACCTTGGGAAGTTTGGAACGCATACGGGTGCCCTGCCCCGCAGCCAGTATGATGGATGCAATCGTCATTTACTGTTTTCTCTCCGCCTGCCCAATCCAAATCCCACTTTGGGGCAATCATCTTCTGCTTTAAATAGAAAACCACACGCCTGGCGATTGTAATTTCCAAATGCCGGTTTCGTGCAGTATCTATCAGGGATTATTTCTTCTTGCGTATTCAATTCGTTTTTCTAAGATGGCCGGGGCACCAGGATTCGAACCTGGATCAACGGATTCAAAGTCCGCTGTGCTGCCATTGCACCATGCCCCAGAATGATAGGCTATATTCTAACACATTTTAATTAAACGTCAAAACGACCGAATTGATCCTTGGGGGCAGGATCGAATCATCCCCATACCCAATCAATCCCAGTATTTCCAGGATGAATCCCGAAAGGGATAATATAAATGAAAATAACATCAGGAAGAAATTCGCTTTGATGATTTGGATCACGATCAATAAAGACAAAACGTCTCCCGTAAGCATCGTGAAAAAAATCGATCCGCTTCCGATGGATTGAACGTGTCGTTTTTTGATCTTTTCCGTAAAAAAAGAGAACCTGGAATAAATTCCAGGCCCTCTTTATTTCAATTAATTTACGACTATTTCATCCACCCTGTCGTCAATTCCTGGTTGTCTTCAGGATGGTCCTTATCTCGTTTTTCTTTCTCTTTCCTGCGTTTTTCAAGGGCCATGCCGGCTGCCGCCACCACACCCAGGATCAACCCAACCAATTGGAGGGTGAAGATAAAGAAAGAAAGACCAAAACTGTTCTCCAAGTAACCCAGAACGATCAAAAAGGGCAGGATGAAACCCAGTAAAACACATGCCAGGCCCATCCAAAAGAGATTACGAGGTGAAGTCAGGTTCTTCATACCGTTCATCGTATAACCAGCAGGCAACTTCATGACCTTCTTCCACAGTGAAATTAGGTGGCACTTCAACATCACAGACGCCGGCAATGGCGTATTTGCAGCGCGGGTGGAACCGGCAACCCTCAGGCGGCCGGACCAGGCTTGGCGGCTCTCCAGGAGGTACCTCCTTAAAAGAAAGTGCGTTCTTATATTCCGGTTCCGAGGTTGCCGTTAGTAGTGCATAGGTGTAAGGATGTTTGGAATTGTTCAGCAAATCCCACTGTTTCGCTTTTTCGGCAATCTTCCCGGCATACATCACAAAAATGTATTCGGAGAAATAACGGACCGTTGAAAGGTCATGGGTAATATAAATAAACGACAGGTTATGCTCTTCCTGTAAGTTACGCATTAATTTTAAAATTTCGACCCGCACCGAGGCATCCAGCATGGAAACCGGTTCATCTGCAACGATGATCTCAGGCCCCTGGATCAATGCCCGGGCAATCACCACACGCTGCTGCTGACCGCCGCTGATCTGGTGAGGAAATTTATTGATGTAATCATCAACCGGCATCAGCCGCACTTCCTGCATTACTTTTCGGATCCTTGCCATCCGTTCTTCCTTGCTCTTCACCCCACCCACAATCAGGGGTTCTTCAAGGATCCGCATGATCGTCATGAAAGGCGGCAGTGCACCAAAGGGGTCTTGCTGAACATAACCAATTTGAGAAGAACGATACCATCGTAAGGTCTTGGCATCCATTTCATTCAGGTTGCGATTGTTGTAATAGATCTTTCCATCAGTGATTTCGTTCAATCCGAGGATGGTCTTCATCAAACTGGATTTCCCGCAGCCGCTCTCACCCACGATGGCGATGGCTTCACCGCGTTCCAGGGTAAGATTAACACCATCAACAGCGTGGACATATCCCGCATGACCGAAACCCAACCGGCGAAGTTCAAACCAGACCTTCAAATCCTGAACATTGAGCACAAGATCATGGCCAAATTCAGTATTATCATAGGCTTTTTCAGCTAAGACTTTTGATTCTTTTGACATTGATCGCTCCTACGCATTCTCTTCATAAAGCCAGCACCGGACCTTGATTCCATCTCTGTTGAACATGGGTGGTTCCTGGTCGCATTTCTCAAACCGCTTTGAGCAGCGTGATTTGAAACGGCAGCCGGTCGGAGGATTGAGCAGGCTTGGCGGTTGTCCTTTGATGAAGTCCAATTCCGCTTCACCATGCAAACGTGGAACGCTCGCCATTAGCTTTTCTGAATAAGGATGGAGCGGTTTGGAGAAGAATTGTTTGGCATCACTTAATTCCACCATCTGACCGGCATACATCACCGCCACATTTTGCGCCAATTCGCTGGAGGTGGCAATATCGTGCGTGATGAGAATATAGCTGGTGCCAAATTCATCCTTGATGCGTTTTAGCACATTGAAAATATTGGCCTGGGTTAATAGATCCAGGGCGGAAGTTGGCTCGTCCAGGATGATCAGGTTAGGCAGGGTGACCAACGCCATGGCAATGGCTGAACGCTGGCGCATGCCACCGCTCAACTCGAAGGGGTAGCGGATCAGGAAATCGTCCGGCACACCAACATGTTGGAACATCTTGCGGGCCATCCGCCAGGCTTCATCGTTTTTCAAGCCGTGGTGAACGATCACCGGTTCGGCCACCTGGTCACCGATCCGCAGTACGGGATTAAGTGAGTTCAGAGCAGCCTGGGGGACCATAGACATACCCACCCAGCGGACATTTCGCCGGAATGCTTCGTCATCCAATTGCATGATGTCCTGGCCGCCAAACCAGACCTTGCCTTCATATCGGCTGACATTTCTTGGCAGCAGCCGCAAAATAGCTTTTGCAAGCGAACTTTTTCCACAACCAGATTCGCCCAGGACCACCACTGAGGAATTATTGTCGAGTTCAAAATCAACACCATCGACTGCCTGGACTTCGCCTTGAGCAATTTTGAAGTAAAGTTTGAGATTTTCGATTTTGAGTAACTTATCCGTTGAAGCTGTCGTCACCATAATGCTTAAAGCCCTCTCAATCTCGGGTTGAAAATTCGGTCAAGTGAAAAGCCCAGCATGGCAAAGGCAAAGCCCGTGATCATCAGGAGCGCCGCCGGTTCAAGCATCCAATAATAAAGACCACGGTAGGTCGCGCCGTTCGATTCTGCATCATAAATAACCTTGCCCCATGTCGGCAGTACCGGATCGCCAAGGCCAAGCAGCGCCAGAGAAGCTTCGAGGAACACGAAGCTCGGGATAGAGGACACCAATCCCGGGATCAACAGTGGGACGATACGAGGGATCAGGTAAAGGAAGATGATCCGCATATCACCGGCGCCATAGGCTTTGGCTGCTTCAATGTACATCGATTCTTTGATCTGCATAAAGTTGGCGCGGTAAGTTTTGATTCCACCTCCGAAAACACTCAGGAGGACTGTGACGCCCATGATGACCCAAATACTCTTCGAATAGAACGTGCCGACCATTACCAGGATGGACAGGAAGGGCAGCACCAGGTTAATCTCGGTGATCCGCTGGATTAATTCATCCACCCACCCACCATACCAGACGCCGATAGCGGCAATGATCATGGTCAGGACCGTGGTACCGATGGCAGCGATCATGCCGAAGGCTAAAGCAATCGGGATACCCCAAAGCAAAGCGACAGTCAGGTCGCGCCTGAGGTGATCTGTTCCGGCAATACCGTAAACCTGGCCGTAGATCACGAATTCTGCGTCAATGTCGGAATCTTTTTCAAACCCGATACCTTCAACCCGCAATTGATAAGTGCCTTTCATCACCTGCGGTGGATCGGTGTCGGGGATCATGAAAAGCCCAATCTGGGGAGAGACGCCGTCCAGTCGCCGGGTAAGTTTTTCTTCTTGTGAGAAGTAGATCGTCTGTGAGATATCAACACCTTGGCTGGCTATTCGGATTTCTTCACCATCGGGCTTGACCATATAGACATCCACAAAAGGATTCTTCTCATCGAAGATTCCTTTCATATAGAGCGCAACTTCCTGCGGGAAGGCATCGAAGTTGTAATCAAAAGTATAGGTATAGAAAATATCGACCTGCTTATCAGACACGACCTCAAGTGTCTTCTCGACATTCTCATCGCCTTCCTTCAAAAAATAAGAAGTCGGTTTCTTCTCTTTTGTAAACCAGTTCGTCCAGGCAGGTGGGGCGGTTTTGGGATTCTGATACCAGACTCCCTCACCACCGCGCCAGAGCCGGACCGCCTCAGCATATGGGATCTTGATCATGACAACAATTGCTGAAATGACCAAAATAATAATGACGATGAACCCGGCCATCGCTGAAGGATAATGGCTGATCTCTTTAAATGTATTCCGCAATGCTTTTATCATGGGTCTACCCTCTCCTCCTCCCCCCGCCGACTTTAACCCGGGGATCTACCAGGGCATAGACAAGGTCGAGCAGGAAAACCGTTATTGCCAGCAAATAGGCATAGATGATCGTCGAACCGACAATCACAGGGGTATCATAAAGACCGATCGCTTGATACAACGTACGGCCAAGGCCCGGCCAGTTGAACACCGTCTCGGTTAAAATGGCACCCGTCCAAAGTGCGATCAAGACCAGGGCAAATTGTGTGATGATCGTTGGAAGGGTCGGACGTAGAATATAGCGGCTTTCGATCTCACGATCGGTGAGCCCTTTAGCCTTACCCATCTCAACATAATCTTCACTGGAGTAGATCAGGAAGAATGTGCGCCAGTTATAAATGCTCAGGAATAAGGAACTGATCACCAGCGCTGATACAGGCAGGATCATGTGCTTCATGACGCTCAATGCATACTGTAAAGAGTTTTCAGGTGGAGGCGCGCCGATCATGCCGTTGAATGGTAATAGGTGCAATATCGCTGCGAAAAACAGGATAAAGAACAACCCATAAAACCAGGATGGCGCAGAGGACGTTGGAGACAGGGCAATTACCGCCCTGTCAAAAAAGGAACCGTATTTCCTGGATAGCATCAACGCAAGATAAACGCTTGAGAAGAACAGGATGAGGTTCGAAGTCCCCATCAGGAGCAGCGTTGGACCCAAACGTTCCAGGATGATCAGACGAACTGTCCTGGACCCGCTATCGCTGGTCATATTCAAGGCTCGTCCCAGGTTCAGGCTCATACCTTTCCACAGATATCGGAAACTTCGGATAACAAAGGGTTGGTTCAATCCCAAACGTTTCTCTTCGTTTTGAACTTCAGACAGGAATAATTGTTCCTGCGCATCAGGACTGAGTTCCTGATAGGAGGGCTGGTTGCGAAGCGTCATAGCAATATTCTCACGAATATTACCCCGCATAATTTCGTCTACGTACCCGCCCATATTGGCAATTAAGATGGTCAGGTATATAGCGATGACAATCGTGACCAGCATTGTTCCCAAACGTAGTAACGAATATCTTGCCACCCGGGTAAATGTTCCGACCCAGGCTTTTTTCTTTGCAGCCGATGCGGATTGCATCGAGTTCGGTTCTGTGGCCATTCTCAATTCCTATACCTCAATAGAGAGTGAAAAATTATGATTTTTGAATAATTCCTTAAGGAGATTGTTCTCTATTGAATTGATAGGGACAAGGCGTTCGCCTTGCCCCTATCATATCTATCATCTAGCGAATTACAACGGACTGATCGGAATTACTCAGCCGTTACGAATTCGTAAGCGGAGAAGGTCGGGACGCTCACAACCAACGGAACTGCGATAACTTCGAGTTTGTTGGAGCCAGCTTCGAGACCACCGGTCATGTCAGCAGACAGTGTCACGCTGTACAGACCTTCCTCAACAAAATCGGCAACGCCACTATCAACCAGTGTACCGGTCGCATCAAATACAAGGTATTTGACGGCGGACAGGTCAGCCGACGGATAGGCAGCGCCATCGAATGTGATGGAAGCTTCGAAAATTGCTTCTTCGCCAATGGTCACACGGCCGGGGCCGTCAACGGACACTTCAGCGATTTGCGGTTTACCGAAGCGATCCCACTTGCCAGCCTTATCGGCGTAATCCTGATAGCGGGTCAGCGTGAGGGTCTTCTCAACGGGGAACACCTTGTTCAGATAGAACGGGCCGGTGCCAACCCAGAAGTGACCCTGAACGCGGTACCAATCCAGCAGGTTACCGTAGCGGAGGGCAGCGTCATCAGCAGTGATGAATTGACCAAGAGTCGGGGCGTAGGGGATGTAGCTGTCAGCCATAGCGGCATCAAGCTCTGCACGCAGAATCTCCAGACTTGGGCCACTGGTGTAGCCAAGCCATTCAACGCTGGCGGCATCAGCTTTGTCAGCTGAGAAGGCCAGCTCACCCTTTGAGTCAGCCAGAATTCCGATGGCCATCATATCCCATGAACCTGTACCATAGTCATATGCGGAACCAGGATATAAGGTCACAACATTGTTCTCAGCATCCAATGCGTATGCATCGGTGTAGTATTCAATGGTCAAAGGATCAGTCGAAGTGATCTTGAAGCCCTTGAAGGAAGCCATGAACGATTCAAGTGCGCCAACCTGTGACTCATCATAAATGATGCTGTCCGCGTTACCGGGATCCAGTGCCAGGATCATGTCCATCACGAAGTCAGCCACGGAGATCGGGCTGCCGTCATGCCAGGTCACGGTATCAAACAGGTCAGCAGGATAGGTCACAACACTTTTAACTTTTGCGGTCATGTATTCAGGAACATCAGTCGCCTCGGGATCCGCAGCCATAGCGGCGAGTTTCTCGTCAGCTGTGATGAAGACCTGGTCGGCTGCATTCCAGTCAACCCAGGTATCACCGGGGACCTGAACTTCAGGAACGAACTCAAGGGTCACCCAGTCATAGGTCACACCAATCGGCAGACCTTCCTGAGCAACGATCTGGGCGCTTTCAATGCGCTGCGGCAGAGCCAGACCGGTGTAAGGATCCGGGATCACGCCGAAGTCCATGGTTGCACGCTGAGCCATTGAGTCATAGATCCAGTTCGAGCCGCCAAGTGCGTTCCAGGGATCTGTCAGCAAATCGGCCTGGGCAACGGTCATTTGACCGCCAACTTCACCCGTGTAGCGAATTGTTTGGGCCCAGAGCGGGGTACCGGCAATACCGGCAGCCAGGTCATAGGTCACGGTCACATCAGCAGCAAATGGGGAGAAGGCAGTGCGGTCAACCAGGAAAATGCGGTTGGAGTTTTCAAGGGACATCGGAAGTGCCTGTTCGAACATAGCGGCACGTTCTTCGAGTGTATTGAAGTTGTTATTGATCAGATCTTCACAGAGTTGATCGAATTCAGGAGTAACCTGGTAGGCCTGCCACAAGGGAGTGAATCCATATACGGAACGCGGGGAATAGAAGAACTCAAAGTCCTCACCCTGGTCGCGGGCGATTGCAGTGGTGATCCAGCCGCCTGTATAAACGTGCCAGAGACCTTCAGCAGGATCGCTCTGGAGCCACAGCGGGGAAGCTTCGGAAGAGGTCTTATATTGGCGGTCAACAGTGAAACCAAGTGATTCGAGCTGGTTGGCAACATAATCACCAATTTGGGTCCGCTCGTCTTCGGTGCGGATAAGGAAGATCAAGGTAATCGGGGAACCTTCGTAATTCCAGATCCCATCAACCTTGGTCGCGCCCTGGGCTTCCAGTTCGGTGGTGATCATGGCATCGGCAGCTTCCGGATTGTAGGCGTATTTATTTTCCAGCGCACGAACGGTTGGAGCGAAGTTAGCGTAATCCGGGAATACGTTGTTGAGCAAGCGTGTATTTCGGAAGCGCTAAACCACCCATGATTTCCTGAACGATATAGTCGCGGTCAATGGCCATATTCATTGCTTCGCGGACTTTTGCGATACCAAAGGGGTTCAGTGTACCATCGTTGAGGATTGGGCCAGCCGGGTTGAAGGTAATGTCGTTGTAGGAACCAACGGATTGGACATAGCCAAGACCTTCAGACTGGACGGTCGCAAATGCTTCTGAATTCGAGCTGGATTGAGCGTAAACATCAATGTCATCAGCCAGAATACGGGCAACTGCAGATTCGACAGCGGGGTCGGCAACCATCACGACGGTGTCAAGCCAGGCACCATTACGATTAATGGGGGCTTCAACAGTTTCGATTTGGGTGACGATCTCTGTCTTGATTACTTCCTCAGTAACAACAACCGTCTCAACGACGGTCTGAGGAGCGGTAGTGCAGGCGCCTAATACAACAGCAAGAGCGACGACAATACCTAAGATTGCCAAAAGTTTCTTTTGCATATTTTCTCCTCCATAACAATTTTTGTTTTGTCATGAATTTAGTGAATTGAAACACATTTGGGGATGACTAAACAATTCTGCAGTCGAGGTAAGCATCACCTCCTTTATCGAGCATTTGACCAAGCTTTTTTTGATTGAATTAAACACATGCAACACGGATACCTACAAATATCCATATCGCAAGTAATTTGCAAAATAATATAGCATACATAGTTATATTCGTCAAGAAAGGCGATTTTAACGATTGTTAACCTTAAAAAGCCTCTGGAAAAATTCTTATCCAGAAGCGAAATATTATTAATGATTAAGTTATTTTCTTAAATATTTATTCTTTTATTCTTTCTAAATCTTCAAATCAGGTGAGAAAATATTACAATTGAATGATTTCAATCACCCGAACCAAATTTAACGGATTTTCCTCAATTCCTTCATTTTATAATATCAATTATAAAATCTTTTAACTGGTCACCTGAGCCAGACTTTGGTCAGAAACAAGGTGAACAGGATCCAAACAACTGCATAGATTAGGACGATCGTCAATCCAGCGAGTACCGCATACCAGGTATACCGCCGTGCTTCTGACCTGGTCAATTCAGTTTTTCTTTTTGACTGCGGCTCGCTGCCCTCTGACGATTTTGCACGCTTTTCCTTGCGGACGCGCCGGTCATGCCAACGCATGCCCTCTACATCCATATTGACAATCACGCGGCCGTCATCATCATCAAATTGCTTAGGCTTTTTAGCCATGGTCCACTTCTTTAATCATAGAGGTGACAGGCAACCGTATGACCCGGTTCAATTTCCATGATCTCAGGCACAACCTTGCTGCATATTTCCATCCGTGCAGGGCAGCGGGTATGGAATTTACAGCCTGAAGGTGGATTGGCAGGGGAAGGAATACTCCCCTCAAGAATGATCCGCTTCTTATTTGCAGTTGGGTCCGGAATTGGGGCAGCGCTCAATAGCGCCTGTGTATAGGGATGCAGCGGATTCCTAAAAATCTGCTTCTTGGAGCCAACTTCAGCCAGGTTACCCAAATACATCACGCCAACCGAATCAGAAATGTGTTCCACAACGGAAAGGTCGTGAGAAATGAAGAGATAGGTCAACTCAAAATTATCTTGCAGGTCTTTCAGCAGGTTAATGATCTGAGCCTGGATGGAAACATCCAAAGCGGAAACAGGTTCATCACAAACCACAAATTCGGGGAGTAAAGCCAGCGCTCTTGCGATACCGATCCTTTGCCGTTGTCCACCGGAAAATTCATGCGGGTAACGGTCTTTGTGATAAGGCTGTAAGCCGCAAATTTTCATGATGTTCTCAACGTACGCATCATACTGGTCTTTCATAGTCAGGTGGTGCTCCCTTACCGCTTCTCCTATGATCTCACTGACAGGCAGCCGCGGAGAAAGACTCGAATATGGGTCCTGAAAGATGATCTGCATCTTTGGTCGCAGGTCGCGCAGTTCTTTGTGGTTGAGGGAAAAGACATCGATACCATTAAAGAGAACTTCACCGCTGGTTCTTTCGTTCAATCGAAGGATCGTCTTGCCAACCGTGGTTTTGCCGCAGCCGGACTCACCCACCAGGCCCATGGTAGTACCACGCTTGATTTTGAATGAAATGCCATCGACTGCTTTGACATATCCAACCACATGCTGGATCAAACCTGCTTTAATAGGAAAGTACTGTTTGAGGTCCTTGACCTCAAGTACATACTCGTTTCTCGGTCGATCTTGTTTTTTAATGATTTGTTCAATATTGATTTCTTCCATGTTAATCCTTTACCGGTTCTTTGATGTAATGGTAACATGTCACCATATGGGTCGGTGTCACATAAACTTCTTCAGGATATGCCCCGTTGCAAACATCCATGCGGCGGCTGCAGCGGTCCTTAAAGTAACAATAATTGGGCATGTTGATTGGGTTTGGCACGCTGCCGGGAATGGTATAAAGCCGTTCAACTTCACGGTTCACAACCGGTTTTGAACGCATCAAACCAACCGTATAGGGATGCAGCGGGTCCTTGAAGACTTCAAGTGCAGTTCCCTTTTCAACAATCCGTCCTGCATACATGACCACCACAAAATCTGCCATCTCGGCGATGACACCCAGGTCATGCGTGATCAGCATAATGCTTGAATTGATCTTGTCCTTCAGGTTTCTGAGCAAATCGAGGATCTGCGCCTGAATGGTCACATCCAGGGCCGTTGTCGGTTCGTCTGCAATGATCAGCTTCGGGTTGCATGCCAGTGCCATTGCAATCATGATCCGTTGGCGCATTCCACCGGAAAGTTCATGTGGATACATCATATAAACGCCGGAGCCGTTTGCAATACCGACCGTATCGATCATACGAAGGGTCAAATCCTTGACCTCTTCATCGGTCATTTCAGGGTTGTGCAGCTTGACAACCTCATCAATTTGGAACCCGGCTCGAAAGACAGGATTAAGGCTCGTCATGGGTTCCTGGAAGATCATTGATATTTTAGCGCCTCGGATAGTTTCCATGACATTTGTCGGGGTTTTTGAAATGTCGTAGACCTCATCACCACTGTCAAACCGAATGGCGCCTTCAACGATCTGGCCTTGCGGTCGTTGGACAAGTTGCATCAGCGACAGCGCCGTGACAGACTTGCCGCATCCCGATTCGCCCACAACACCGACCGTATGGCCTTTCGGTATTTCGAACGTTACACCGTCAACAGCTTTGACCGTTCCAATATCTGTGAAGAAGTAGGTATGCAAATTGTCGAATTCCACGACATTTGCAGGATCTTTCATCTTCGTGAGATATTCACTTTCAGGGACGTTCCTGCGATTGCGTTCTTTTTCTAATTTATCCGTTATTCTGCGGTTTTCTCGAGAAATTCGCGCAAATTCCCGCGCAGAAATGTGCGTTCGTTCCTTACGCTTGACAGGCGATTTCTTCTGCTGTTCTGGAATAGCTTGTTTTTTGTCACTCATACTGCTCATCTACCTTTTCATCCTCGGGTCAAATGCATCCCGAAGTCCATCACCAATGAAGTTGAAACCGAGCACCGCCAGTAGGATTAATGAGCCTGCCGGGAGCCACATGAACCAGAAATTAGTCATAACATACGCATCCGAAGCAACGTTAATGATGCTGCCCCAGGAGGCGAGGGGATATTTCACACCAAGCCCCAAAAAGCCCAGGGTGGCTTCCGCAATGATAACACCGCCGAGACCTGCTGTTGCCTGAACAATCAGGAGGGGCATCACGTTTGGAACCAGGTGCGTGAAAATCCGACGACGTGTACTAATACCAGTAGCCTCAGTCGCAACCATAAAGTCCTGCTCACGTAAAGAAAGGATCTGGCCGCGGACAACACGGGCAACACCCGTCCACCCCAACAAACCCAATACAGCCATCAATAAGAAAATCCGGCCCATCGGGGAGACTTCCAGGGTATCCATTACTGAACCCAGGATGATCACGACCGGGTAGAAAGGTATGCTGTTCGCGAGATCGACAAAACGCATCAAGGCCGTATCTACCCATCCTCCAAAATAGCCTGAAATCCCGCCGATAATAACACCAATACTCGTCTCGAAGAAGACGACAACAAAACCGACCAGCAGTGAAACACGGCCACCAAACATTAACCGTGTCATCACGTCCATACCGTTATTATCCAGTCCAAGCGGATGTTCGACGGAGGGCATTTCATATTGACGGATCAGGGTTGTCGATGTTTCCTTTTTAATGTAGTAATTCGCATTGACCAGATCAATCGCATAAATTATCTCGTCGCCGCCATCTTCCAGGTAAGTAAAAGTGCTTTCATTATCAATGATCGCTTCACGAACAGCGGTTTTAAAACTCACCGGGATGAATTGTGATTGATCCAATGGGTTCACAATGATTGTGGACATTTCAGCAAAATTCTCACCATTCTCATTGTTAATGGTCACCTGACCTTCACCACTGTGAATGGTATATTTTTGACCATCAGAAGTGAAGGAGGACTGTCCATTTGCAATAGCACGTTCACTGGCTAATTCAAAGTCATAAGAATTTACAATGTTTAAATCCGCTTCATTATAGGCATCATAGACGTTCAAAGAGGCCAATGCAACTTCATGCTCAGTTGAAATATTAGTTGTCTTCCGACCTTCAGTGATCCGATATGTCACACCATCCAATGTGAATTCATCCCGACCTTCTTCGATAGCTGATTCATATCCGGTGGTGAATGCATCACTGATCTCAAAGCCTTCAACCGGATTTAAGCGACCCAGCAAATCCACTGCCACCGGCTCAAGTTTAACGATTCGATAAGTATGTTCACCTTCAGGAAGATAATAATAATCATCTTCGCCGACGTTGAATACTGATTCGTTATGGCTTAATGCCAATAAAAATTGGGCGCGGGCTGCTGTGTTGAATTCCTGTCCGCCAGCTATGGTGTAACGAAGTTCCTGATTGTAGATCGCTCCTGCAAAGTCCTTGGACATGGTTCCCAGTCCAGTGAAGACTTGTGTTTGTTCATAAGGAGAAAATATCGGACCTGCAAAGGCAAACAGGAACATCAATACGATGATGACCAACCCGACCACTGCCAGTTTATTGCGAATGAAGCGCTTGAAAACAAGCATCCCCGGAGATAAGATTTTAACCCGTCTCGCATCATCCAGGCGCATTTCTTCTGAATCATCAATTGCTACTTCGCCTTTATATTCCTCTTCAATTTCAGATGCTAAATTTTGATTATCTGTCATTTATCACCACCATCAATTCGCCCTGACTCGGGGGTCTGCTACGGCATACATGATATCTGCGACAATGAGACTGATAACTGTCAACACCGTAAGGAATGTTGTATAGAACATAGCGAAAGGAATATCTCCCCGGACAATAGCCGTGTAGGAGATATACCCGATACCCGGGATCTGATAGAGGGTTTCCGTGATCATGGACCCTCCGAACATACTTGGTAACAAATAACTCATATACGACACAAGAGGGATCATAGTATTTCTAAAGGCATGTTTATTAATGACAACATTCTCGGAAAGACCCTTTGCGCGTGCCGTGCGAATATAATCGGAGTTCAAAACTTCCAACATGTTGGTCCGTGTATACCGCATCAACCCACCAATTGAAAGCATCATCAGCGTGACAACGGGTAAGACCAGGTGATAGGCAATATCTCCGAACTGCTGGATCGGAGTCATGGAAGAATGGAATCTCCCGGTGAGACCATACAGGTCAAACCAACCTAATTTAATTGAAAACACATACTTTAATATAGTAGCCAGGAAAAATGTTGGCAGCGATATACCAACCAGCGCAAACACTGATATAGCATAATCCGTTTTGCTGTATTGTTTTCTTGCTGCCATAATTCCCAAGGGAATCGATATGAGTATTTGGACGAGGAATGTAACAATATTCACCGCCACCGAATACCAGACCACTTGTGAAAATTTTTCTGTTACTGGTATTCCATAATTCCAGGAATCTCCGAAATCACCTTTGATGGCATTGCCCAGCCATCCAATGAAACCCGGGATAATTCCAACATCCAGGTGGTAAACGGAATTTAACTGGTCGAGCCATTCCTGATATGTCTTCGTACTTAAAGGATTACTGGCGCGTTGTCTCGCAATTGTCTCTACATAAGAGGCTGGCAGTGAGCGAATGACCGCATAGACCACCAGCGTCCCAAAGATAATTATGAAAAGCCCCAGTATTAATCTCCTAATGATAAAATTCTTCATATCATTCCCTTGTACACTTTTCTTTTAAAATATGTCAGAGCATGAAAGTGAGCCCACCCTTGTTGGTGGGCTCACATTTTACTCTGGTATTACGTAAACGGCTAGTTCATCTCTAGCAGTTCGATGTCATTCATCCAACCCCAGAAAGTCGTGATATCGGGGGTAATGGTGCTAATGTTGATCCGTTCAGTGCTGAAGATGATAACATTCAGACGCTGATAGGTCGGGATTTCGACAGCCCATTCGATGACTTTATCGAGAGCCTGCTTGTAAATGGCCTTCCGATAGCCCTGATCGTCGCTCAGGCGGGCATCAACAATCAACTGATCCAACTGGGGATCGTCGAGGTGGTAGTGGTTCGAATCTGAACCGCCACGACCGGGAATGCCGGAACTATGATAGACCTGGTACATATCGGGATCGATCGTCGTACCCCAGGCAGCGGTCCACATTTCCTGCGTACCTGCATCCAGAGCATCCCAAAGGACGTTGGCATCTGCGGGGTCGTTGATCTTAAGTTCCATACCCAGTGTGGCCAATGAGGCCTGTGCACTGGTCAGGATTGCGAACGCGGGATGGTCACCAGTACCATCACCGGGGACGATGATCTCGTAGGACAGTTTGGCGCCTTCAGGAGCAGCGGTGACCATACCATTTTCAACGGTATAGCCAGCAGCTTCGAAGAAGCCCAATGCGGCAGCTTCTGCGGCAGCATATTTCTCATCCAGAGTCATGTCTGAGGTGTAGATCGGATCGCCGTTGACATCAACGGAGAATGCAACCTGGTAACCCTCATCCGTGGGTTGCGGGGCAGCCCAGGAGGTGTTCGAGATCGGGTAGTTGATCACGGAAGCGCCTTCACCGTAGTAGCTGTCGATAGCAACATCACGATGGACAGCTAAGATGGTGGCGAATGCACGGCGCAGGTTCTTGGAAGCGTCTGAACCGGGTTCGTCGCCAACTTTGACGGTATCAGCATTGATGCCTATATAACCATAACCCAGGTTATCAACCATGCTGGAGGTGATCACATCACCGGTCATGGTGCCGTTGGAGTTGTAGGATTTGACCTCAGCATAGCGTTCGCTGGAGTAGGTCATCTCGCCGGCATCAGCTGTACCGGTCTGCACAGCGGAAGGAACCTCAGCGGAAGCTGTTTCCTTGAACTGAACTTCAGCAATCTTGGGGCATCCACGATAGTAATTTTCATTGGCTTCGAAGAAAACAACCCGGTTATCGTATTTTACGAATTTGTATGGGCCAGCGCCCATGGGGGTTGCTGTCAGGCTTTCCTGTTTGGAAAGGTCGCCGAAATCGAAACCGAACTTGTTGTTCGCATAATCGTATTTGGCGGCATCACCGTAATAGTTGAGCGGTGTAACTGAAATGCCGAGGATGGAATAAACAGCGGGTGCTGAGAAACCGTTCACGGTAACTTCGACGGTGTAATCGTCAACTTTGACGATACCAGCGATGTTCGGAACGCCCTGACCGCCCATGGCTTCGTCCATAGGACCCCAGAAACCAATCCATTGGGATTTTACGAGGGCGAGGACATCGGTGCCATCTGCTGATTCATAGGGGAAAGCTGCGGCGATATCGCCTTCATAGGCTGCAACGATTTCATTGGCGTAATCCTGGACGGTTGGGAAGTTCTCAACCAGATCCCAGGTTTGGCCGGTCGCGGAGGTGAAGGAACCGTCATCTTCCATGCTACCGAAACCCCAGAGGGCCATACCCAAAACAACCTTCAGACCATCACTGGCTGCAACCTCATCGGGCGTGTAACCAATATAGTCTTCGGCGTAAGCATCATTGTAGTTGACAAAAACATAGTCAACGATCTTTTGAGCTTCGTTCAACACACCAGCATCAATACGTGACCAGAAGTCATCCTGCTGTTCCTGAGTCCATGCATCGGCCGATGTCCATTCATGGTCGGGGCCTGCAGCGTAGATCTCTTCAACCATGGCGGAATATTTATCATAAACATCGCTGGTCGTCTGAGTCTGGTAGTCCTTGAGGCCAACAATGTCGTAGGAGTACAAAGTGGTTGAACCGACATAGGAGGGATCGAGATAAGTGTAATAGGTGAAGATGATGTCGTCAGCGGTGACAGGAGTGCCATCGGAGAACATCATACCAACCCGCAGTTTTGCGGTGTATTTGGTGGTGTCCGTTGCTTCATCATAAACTACGCTGGTATCAGCTGCACCTTTGTAAAGGTAGTCGGTACCATTGTAACTGCGTGTTTCACCCTCAATGGCATTGTTGATGATCCCACCAACACGGTCCGTGGTTAAGAGACCGATCTGAGTCAATGAGGCGACGTCCTGGTCATAGCCAGTGTCGGCGAAAAACGGGCTGAACTTCTGAGAGAAGTCCTGGTATGCGACAACCAGGGGTGTATCAATGGTTGGTGCAGTGGGTAAATTATCACCGAAAGGTTGCGGGGTATAACCAACCTCAGTCGGGGTTGCTTCAGTAGCCATTTCCGTTGGTGCGACCTCAGTCGGTGCTGCGGTCGGAGTTTGCGTAGCGGTCTTGCAACCCGCCAGGAGCATGCTCATAACAACGAGAAGGCTCAGAAACAAATAGATAGAACGTTTCATTATTTTCTCCTCCATAACAAATGATTTTTGTTACGAATTTAGTGAATTGAAATACTTAACACTCGATTACTTCTTAAGCAAAGGTGCCTACAACCACCTCCTTTGTATCTAAAAATAAATTTTCACCAAGTCTATCTAATCTCACAATCCCGGTCATTTTACAGTCCGAGCCTGTCAGTGGCATTATTATACTCAGAGTCAGCTATTTTTGCACATGTCTAAATATAAAAGTTAACCTGAAAATCATCCTTAAGGGTCTTGCCTACCTATTATATACCCTACATTTCCAGCCTTTTCCGACCATCAGATGGTAATTGGTATCAATCCAATAAAATAATTCAGGCGCAGGGATGATTATTGGAATCATTATAGTCGATGAGTCAAGTGATTAATAAAGCAGTCACAAAATCCTGTAAATCGTATTACATTAATCCGCAGCATCCATTAAATTAGCTTGATTCTCGCCCTCATCGCTGTTAATTTGGGTCACTTTTACTGGCTTGTTCAAGCGCATTAATAAATAAACCGAAGCAGCCACGAGTGCCTCAACAGTCAGGTAGATGATCTCCCGTATATCGAATCCTTGTAAAAAGAAGATCAGGAATACAATATCACCAATGATGCCGACACCAACCAGGGCGAGCATGAATTTACCGGTATTCTTTAAACGGATAAAGGAAAGCTCAACCTCGCCTCGTTCAAATTTGCGCTTCTCCTGAGGCAATCGCAGGGTGCTGTCAATCAGGAAGTATAGGGGTAAGAAAGTTAGTACGTAAGGGATGGCAACGTAAAAGGTATACATCGCCCGGTTGGCAATGAAACCGGCAGCAAGTTGGCCGACGATCATCAGGCCCACCAAAAATAAGCAATAGCCGTGATATTTCTTCAAGTTCGCTTCATCGAGGTTTACTTCATAGTAATTCCCGATATAAACAACAACCTTACGTTCAAATCCAAACTCATCCGTTTCAACAGCGTTTTCGTAATCCTTGGCATACTTTCTCATACGGTCAAACCTCAATCAAAATTATATACATCAGCACGATAATTCCAGTTTCATATATCCATCAATCCCTTTGTTCCCAAATATGCATCAAGGGCAAACGGAATCTGAACCATTGTGCAGAAGATCCGAACCGAGTAAAGAGACTGCATCTGAACAGGCAGCATTCGTAGAGACGATCACTACCGGGCTGGAAAGCAAGGGCACCGCGGGCAATAAGCTGTTGAATTGCGTTTCAGCATTTCGAAGGCTATCCTGATATGAGGGGGGCAGCGCAAGTGCAGCATCACTGCAGGCTGCATCCAGGGTTTCATCCGAAAAACCAGCAATATTGGTGCCAATCCAATCATTATCCTGGGCTGGGACCTGCCAGCTTTCATACAATTCACAATCCACTTCGGGCAGAGGCGCCCAGGCCAGTAAAGCCAGGTCAAACTGCCGGCCAAACAGGGGACCGTCAGGGCCGGGTGCATAGACCGTTTCAGCCGGCAGGGAAATGATATTGACCTCAATCCCGCAGGCTCCCAAGCGATTGCTGGACCACGGTGGCAATTGTCGTCCTCAAGGGCGATTGATCGACATATAGATCCACACTTAATTCGGTATCCGACGCGACGTTATTAACATACCAGGCCTGCATCGCGGTTGCAGGGTCTGAATCGTGATCGCGCCAGCCGACCGCTTCCAGCAACTGGATCCCCAGCGCCGGGTCATAAACCAGATTTTGATCTTGCGCCAATTGTGATTCCCCGGCTGGAACAAAGCTCGGCCACAGATCGGCCAGCCCGGAATAAACGGTTTGCTGGATGGTATCCCGGTCAAGACAAGCCGTAAACGCCTGACGTGTACGTATATCCCCAAAGATGTCCGGTCGATCGCCATATACCGGGTTGTAATAGTCGTCATAAGATGCCGGCTGGATCCCAAATACTAATTGTTCCCAGGAATCAGACTGCCTTACGATCAGGTTAAGCGAAGGATTTGCCTGGATGGCAGCCAGTGCGTCGGCATCATTTTCGAAATGGTAGGATTGGTCCAAGGCATCACAGGTGCCGGATGCGAGCGCAGCCAGAGCTTCACTGGAGTCCGCAATGACTTTAAATGTAACGACATCTGCAGATGTTGAGTTTCCATCACTCAGAACGTAATTTAGATTCCGCTCCAACCTGATGGAGGAACTCATTCCATTCAATCACCTGGAACGGTCCATAATCTGGAAGCGGTTCTGACCAGCGTACATCGCCTGAAACGGCTGCCCACCCTGCACCAATTTCAAAGAGATGAGCGGGCAAAGGCGACCAAAAAAGTTGATCGATCTGGGTGGTGGTAAACCCGGGCTTTCCCAGCCAGACCAGGCTCTTTTCGTCGCCTGACGTGTAACTAAAAGTTCGCGACTCAAACCACTGCATGCCCGGAGCGGCAGGGTCGCTCGCCAGTGAATAACTAAAGACCGAATTGGCTGCTGTCACCGGGGTGCCGTCCGACCAGGTCAGATCATCCACCAGTTGAAAAGAGACAGACATCCGGTCCATCGTCAGGTCGCTTTCACCATCCCAAATGACCGCACATGCGGTTTCCTGGCATCCGCTGGGACGGACGCTGACACCCGCTTTAAGGGTCACCAGTTCTCCCCGTGCGTCCACCACCGTCTGGCCGTGTTGCACGCTCACCGCGGACAGGGATATGCCGCCGTTTTCCAGGCTTGGCACATCCTTCAGTATCGACGTTGTTAGCATATTAGCGCTAATCTCAAAGGGATTGCCCTGGGTTAGCGCCAGTAAATTCTCTTTGGCTGCGGAGTTATGCCCATCATATGGAAAGAGACTTGTAGGTAAGCTGGCAGTACACAACGTCAGGATAGCGGGTGTTTCAGCAGTAGATGTTACTGTTGGGGTTGCGGTCGTTGTATCCGCGGTTAGTGTTTCCGTTGGAGCTGGCGTATCGGTTATTCCTGGTTTACAGGCAGTCAGGAGCAGCAGAGCCAGCAAGATCAACAAAGAAATTCGGCGCATAAGAATTAATCCATATTCAAGTTATTGCTAAAGGGCTCAGATTCATCACCAAACCGTAACCGAAGGTAAGACTTATATCGTTCCTGTGATATCTTCCCCGATTCCACAGCAGCTCTGACGGCACAACCCGGTTCATGGGTGTGGGTACAATCGTTGAACTGGCAATCCGACACGAGGTCACGCATTTCGACGAAATAAGCATCCAATTCTTCCGGTTCCGTATCCCAAAGTGAAAGAGAGCGGATCCCCGGGGTGTCAGCGACATAGCCGCCAAATTCCAGAGGAAACAGTTCCCGCACCTGGGTTGTATGGCGCCCTTTGGTTGTTACCTCGCTGACCGCCCTGACCTGTAAACCCAAACCGGGTTGCATGGCATTTAACAGGCTGGATTTGCCCACACCGGAAGGACCGGTCATGGCAGAGATCTTTCCTTGTAAATGCATTCGAAGGTCATCAATCCCATCTCCTGTTTTGACAGAAGTGTAGATCACGGGATAATCCAGCTCTGTGTAAAGGTTGAATACCGCCTCAGCCTCCTGCCGGGTCACCAGGTCAACCTTATTGGCAACCACCAAAGCATGGATTTTTTGTTTTTCAGCGATCACCAGGAATTTATCAAGCATCCGTAAGTGAGGTTCCGGATCGGCACAGGCAAAAACGATCACGATCTGGTCCGGGTTCGCTAACAGAATTTGGCGGAAGTCCCGCTTGATTCCGGAGCGCACCCGTGAAATGGCTGCCGTCCTTTCCCCAATTGATTCGATCATACCGCTGCCATCGCCATGATCGCTGATCGTCACATGGTCGCCGACCGCGACAATGTCACCTTCAACTTCTCCCTTTTTCAAACGACCCGGCAGCCGGCAAACGACCTCCCCTGTATCCGTCTCCACAGCAAGAAAACCGGATTGGGCGCGGATGACAAGGCCTTCGCGAATGGTTATCAAGTAGATCTCATCCTAGGGCTCTTCAGTTGGACCTTCGTATCCATAAGGCGTATCCGTTGGGACAGGTGTCTGTGATGCAACCACGTAAGGATAGGCTTCCCAGGGAAGCACATAGCCGTAGTCTGTATAATTT
The DNA here is from genome assembly GCA_963741015.1 of uncultured Chloroflexia bacterium. Taxonomy (GTDB): domain Bacteria; phylum Chloroflexota; class Anaerolineae; order Anaerolineales; family Anaerolineaceae; genus Brevifilum. Next base: position 282,113 of record CAVUGP010000010.1, read on the forward strand.
GAGAAGTAGAGCGAGACCGCCCGGCGGAAGACAGGCGCGGCCATCTCAGAGCCTTCCCCGGCATTTTCCAGGAGCACGACCACTGCGATGTCTGGTTTATCCGGGTTACCGACGGAAGTATATCCTGCGAACCAGGCATGGGATTCCCCGAAAGGATTGGTCGCAGTGCCCGTTTTGCCATAGGCTCGATAACGCATTGTACCCAATGGAATTTGAGCCGTGCCGCGAGCGTTGCTGATCACGCTTCGCATGGCCTCCTGAATGATCCCGAGGTTCTTATCGGAGATTGGCAGAGTGCCAACTGCCTGCGGTTCAAAGGTGTGGGTCGGGTCACCGCCATCCGGACCGATGGATTCAACCAGCGAGGGCCGGTAGAGTGTGCCACCGTTCCCAATCGCCGCGATGAACTCCGCCACCTGCAGCGGTGTCACAGTCATCTCGCCCTGTCCGATAGCCAACTGGGTATTGATCTCGCAGGTATCCGTTTGAGTGGGGATATTGCCGGGCTGCTCCGGAATTTCCACGCCAGTCACAGTCCCTAACCCGAAAGCGCGGGCCATATCGGCAATCGCATTGGGATACCCGTCCAGGGTCAGGGTTTCGCCAATGGTGTAAAACCAGGGGTTGCAGGATCGCATCAAGCCTTCCGGTAGGGTCAGGTCGCCGCTTGGTGGTTTTTCGTGCTCATAGGTCCAGTCGTAAAGCTCGTTGCCGCAGACCTCAATGGAACTCCCGCAGTAGATTGAGGAGGCTTCGGTGAACTCACCGGTATCCAAAGCGGCTGCCATGGTGATGATCTTAAATACCGAACCCAGGGGATATTGGCCGCTGGTCGCTCGGTTAAAAACCGGATCATCTTTCTGGTAATAGGGACTATCGACGTAGAGGTAATTCTCATTATTAAAATCGAATAGGTTGGGATCGAATTGGGGGTTGGAGACCATTGCCAGGACGCGTCCGGTTTCGATTTCCATCACAACAATTGCCCCCCGATAATTACCCAAGGATTGTTGCAGTAAATATTGCAGGGTCGGGTCAATGGTCGTGGTTAAGGATTGTGCTGCCACTGCGCTGCGTTCGGCGACCTTGGTGACGATCTGCCCATTGGCATCCTTCAGATAAAGAGAGGCACCACGAGTCCCGGAAAGTTCATCCTCAAAGGCATATTCCAGTCCGGTGCTGCCAAAGCGTTCATTCGGGGCATATCCCAACCTGAGGTATTCGTTTAAATCCTCCTCGGAAATATAGTTCAGGTGGCCGACAGCCTGGGGAGCAATCCCGCCGTCGAAATAGAAACGCGAGGTGTAATAATTAAGGTAAACGCCACTCAATGCAGAGAGGGTCCCCATTCGGCGGTCGACATCCGCCTGGGGAACCTCCCCTAACGCAATGTAATCATAGGGAAGAGCATTATCGATCATTTCAACGATCTCATCGGTCTGGTAGATCGTCAGGTCCACCATCGTGCTGTAAAAAAGGCTGATCAGATCCTGGTTCAGTTCCCCGGGGACAAATCCAATGGCTACAACATCTTCCTGCGCGGCGATCGGTGAGCCGTCATTGGCATAGATATTCCCGCGGCTGGGGATATCGCGCACGATTTCCAGAGAATTTCCGCCTTTCAGATCGGGCATGATCACCGCTTCATCCCAGTTAAGCCGCCAGTTCCCCGATTCCCGAACCAGCGACATTTCGATATCCCGAGTGATCGTGGCGAAAAGGTTGGTGTTGTAATTGACCTGCACCGTCGCAGTCGCCATATCGGGATTGATCAGGGTGTTTGTCAGGGCATAATCGATCCCGGTTTCATATTGAAGCGTGAGCGCTGACCGCTGTATCCAGATACATCTGAGTAAAGCCTTCTGCGGTAACGACGTCTGGCTGCTTGCCGACAGCAGGGAATACATGGTCGCGTAATCTTCCACCTTCCAGGCATTCATAAAGGCATCCACCAGGCTTTCAATATTCGGCGCAGGTGTGATGTGCACTTCTGGATTGGGAAGAGTCGGCGTCCCAGGAGTAGATTCAGTTGGATTGATGGTTGCTGAAGGGGTCGTACAGGCGACCAGCGTCAATAACAGCATCAGGATCAGAAAAGGTCTGGTTTTTTTCATTGAAAATCTCCAAAATGCGGAACCTTCAAACGCATTTGTTAACAACATTTAGGTTTTACAAGGTCTGATTATACTGTGTCATTCCCCAGATGTGGAATCGGACGTTAATGTAGGCGTAGGTTCCGGCTGGGAGGGGACATACGGTTCGTCTTCCCAGGGCATCACCCCGCCCGGATCCTGGTAGTCCGAAAAATAAAGCGAAACCGCTCGGCGGAAGACCGGTGCAGCCATCGTCGAACCCTCGCCGCCGTTCTCCACCAGCACGACCACCGCGATATCCGGCCGGTCTGGGTCATTCTGGCGTGTGAATCCGGCAAACCAGGCATGGGCATCACCGCTGGGAGTCTGTGCCGTGCCGGTTTTGCCTGAAACGGGAACATCCAAACCCAGCATCGCCCAATACCCTGTCCCCCGAGGATCCTCAATCACCATCCGCATCGCTTCCAGAACGGTCTGGCGGGTCGCATCAGAGATTGGAAGCTGGCCCAGGCTCTCCGTTTTGAATTCATAGGTCAATTCACCGGATGCCGGTTCGATCTTTTGGACCAGCGTCGGACGGTTCAGAGTACCGCCGTTTGCCAACGCTGCGACGAAAGATGCGACCTGCAGCGGTGTGACCAGGATCTCACCCTGGCCAATGGCCATCTGCGCGCTGGTCACACAGTTATCAGCCGTCTCGGGGATATTCCCGGCAGCTTCCGGGATCTCGATCCCGGTTTCCGAGCCCAGCCCAAAACCGCGGGCCATATCCGAAAGGGCACTCTCGAACCCTTCCGTATAGAGCGTTTCACCGATCCGGTAGAACCACGGATTGCAGGAGCGCATCAATCCTTCCGGCAGGGTCAATACTCCGCTTGCGCCTGTTCCATGGCTAAGGGTCCAATCATCAAGATAGACGCTGTCACAGGTCCAATAAGATGATTGGCAGTTAAAGGAAGATGAAGCCGAAAAGACTTTATCCTCCAGAGCGGCGGACATCGAGACGATCTTGAAGATCGAACCAAGGGGATACTGCCCCTGGGTGGCCCGGTTGAACAGAGGCTGGTCTTCATCCGTGAAATAGGATTCCAGCAGACCCTGGTCCACGCCGGTCAGGTCGAAGGCGTTTGGGTCAAACCCGGGGTTGGAGACCAGCGCCAGCACCCGTCCGGTATCCACTTCCATCACCACCACCGCTGCACGCAGATCGCCCAAAGACTCCTGTAAACGCAATTGAAGGGTTTTATCCAGTGTGGTGTAAACCGACTCGCCGGGCTGGGGATCGCTGGAAGCCAGCAGTCCGCGGATGTCACCCTCCGGCCCCACCAGGTAAAGCGAACCGCCGCGGGTGCCGGAAAGTTCTTTTTCATAGATCTCTTCCAGACCGGCCGCACCGATCCGTTCATCCTGTCGGTATCCCAAACGGGTGTATTCATCAACCTGATCCTCAGGAATATAGAGCAGGTAACCCAGGGCGTGGGGGGCAACTCCGCCATCCACATAGATCCGGGAGCGGAACTCATCGATCCGCACGCCACTTAATCCCCGCAAGGTCTCCATATAGGGAGAGGCTTCCTCCCGTGTAAGGGTCGCGATCGGAATATACCAATCCTCCGGCGTTCGGGCGACCATCGCTGCCAGCTCTTCCGGAGAATAGGTGCTGACTTCAGATAACGTCGAATAGATCTGATCAGCCTGCTCAGGCAGGATCTCGCCGGGCACCAGTCCGAGTGCAATCGCACTTTCATAGGCTGCCAGCGGCGCGCCATCCGCAGCGAAGATCCGGCCTCGGTCGGGGATTTGGTGGACAAATTCCAATGTACTGCCGTCACTCAGCTCCGGCAGGATCATGCCCATTTCCCATTGGATGCGCCAGTCGGTTTTTTCACGAGTGAGGTTCATCACCATTTCCCGCGTGAGGTCCCCCACCAGCATCGTATGGAAGGTGACCTGGTAGGACACCTGGGCGTAATCCGTCCCGGCCAGCGCCGAAAGCACATGGGTATCCAATGATTGCAGCGTCAGGGTGTTAGACAAATCCTGATAGGTCGCCGCGAAGTCTTCTTCGTTGAGCGCGTCCCGGCTGTAGGCCGAGAGCAGGTCATACATCGTATCGTAATCTTCCCCCTGCCAGGCCGCCAGGAATTCACCGGCCACTTCCTGTGCAGCCGCGGTCAAAGCAACATCATTTTGAGATCCATTGGAGACCTGCCCGCCCCCATTTGAAAGGCCGCAGGACGCAATCAGCATTGAGGTCAAAATGATGATGATTGTCGATCTGTAAAGGGATTTTCGTATGGAAAAGGTCAAGGAAGTCTCCTTCAAGCCCGATCCCAATATTTCCTCGAAAACAGGACACTGATATTCGAGCATCGCCTGGCAATCCTCCGGAAGACTCGAAGGCACCTCGATGCCAAACCTCCGTAAGCCAACGGCAAGGTGGCAAAGGGGCAATCCCATCACCGAAGCATAACAGCCCACCAGCCCCTCCACCGGGTGGAAGTCTTTATGCTGGATCGCATACGCACCGGCCTTATCAAGTGGATCCCCGGTGGCAATATAGGCTTCAATGTCAGCGTCGGAATAATTCCGCATCGGGACGTCCGTACGGCAAACACCATTATAACTTTCACCGGTTTCGGTGTCGATCAGGGCAATACCGGTGTAAACCTGGTGAACCCGGCCCCGCAGTTGGATCAGCATCCGCCGGGCATCGGCGTCATCCGTCGGTTTTCCCAACAGCTCATTACCGTCCACCACGATGGTATCCGCGGCCAGCACCAGCCCATCAACCCGGCTGGCAATAGCTTGCGCTTTTTCGCAGGCCATCCGCTTGACATAATCCACCGGCGGTTCGTCCGTTTTACGGGTTTCATTGATATCGGCAGGGATGACCTCAAAAGGCCAGCCCAACAACCCCAGTAATTCCTTTCTACGCGGGGAATTCGATGCAAGGATCAGGTTCTTCATTGGAGGGATTCTAACACAATCAATAATGCATAACGCTTTCATAAAATCCGAGGGGTGCCTCAAGGCTTCTCCTTGAGGGGAAGCTGTCTGCAAAGCAGACTGATGAGGTGTCAAACATGAGATTCAAAAACACCTCATCCGGCGCTTTGTGCCACCTTCCCCTCGAGGGGAAGGCTTTGGGTTTTTTAGATCAGGCATAAGACAGATAATTAAATGTAATTAATGTCTTTCACTGAGGGATTTCAGGCCTTCACCGCTCTGGCGATCTCCGCCAGGTGTTCCGGGCTGGTCCCGCAGCAGCCGCCCACCAACTGCGCACCGGCTTCCAGCCAACCCGGCACCAGCGCACCCATCCCCGTTGGCGTCACTGAATAGCTCGGCTTGCCGTCTTCGTCCATTTCAGGCATCCCGGCGTTGGGTTTGAACCAGATCGGTTTATCGGTTGCTTCACCTAGCTCCTGCAGCGCCTGTAAGTTTTCGTCCAGGCTGCGCCCGCAGTTGATCCCCAGCACGTCCACTTCCATGGCTCCGATCAGTTCGGCCATCTGCGACGGCCGAACGCCCATCATGGTTCGCGTCCCCCGATCGTAGCTGAAAGAACAGACCAACGGGATCTCGCCATCCACCGCACGAACGCCGCGTACGGCTGCAGCTGCTTCGTTCAAATCGAATTGGGTTTCGATCACGATCAGGTCAACGCCGCACTCAGACAGGATCCGGGCCTGATCGGTGAAATTCTGCTCGGCTTCCTCTTCACTCAATGTCCCCAGAGGTGCAAGCATGTGTCCCATCGGGCCGATTGACCCGGCTACCAGCACATCGGTGCCCATCGCTGCTTCCCGAGTGATCTCCACCGCTTTGCGGTTGATTTCCTCAAATCGATCGGCCAACCCCGAGGCCTCGAGCCGCAGCCGGGTGCCGCCAAAGGTGCAGGTCAGGACGATATCTGATCCGGCCTCAATGAATGCCTGTTCGAGTGACCGGATCGCATCGGGATTTTCCAATATCCAAAGTTCAGCAGCCGCCCCCACCGGCAGGCCCATCCGCTGTAAATTCGTGCCGGTCGCTCCATCAGTGACAAATTTCTCACCTGCTGCCAATCTTGCTCGTAGATCAAGGCTCATCGAACTGCTCCATTATTTGTAAAATTCTGCAAATTTAAGCGGGGTCAATCCAGATCATGTTTGATCTGGAACCGGTCGAAATCACGCGCCACCTGGACCGTTGGGAAGATCGCCTGGGCCTCATCCAATACATCCCGCTCGCGGTATCGCCGGGAGAGATGGGTCAGATAGAGTTCCCGCACATTGGCCTCATTCGCCAGTTCGGCAGCCTGAGCTGCGGTGATATGCCCAAAATTTTCTGCCAGTTCCGCTTCTTCAGTAATATAAGTCGATTCAATCACCAGTGCATCCGCATCTTTAATGTAAGGCAAAAGTTTATCCACTCGCCCGACATCTCCCACCACGACCAGAGAGATCCCCTTTCGTGCATCACCCAGAACCTGGTCGGGATGGATCGTTCTTCCATCGGGAAGTTTGATCGGATTTCCTTCCACGAGGTCACGTCGCCAGGGACCGGGAGGGATCGCCAGCTCTTCCGCCTTTTCAGGCAGGAACGGCCGCCGGCTGCGTTCTTCAAATCGATATCCCAGGGAATCTGAACCACGGTGATCGACCGAAAAAGCGGTCACGGAAAAGCGGTCGGTCTCGAAGAACATGCCCGGATTGATGTCGTGCAGGATCACCGGCGGCTTGCCACGGTAACCCCGCAGCACCACACCGAAGATCAGGTCGTGTACCCGGTCGAGGGTATGCTGGGTACCGTAAATTTCAACCTCTTCCATGACCTCCCAACGCATAAAGGTTGAGATAAGTCCCGCCAGCCCAAGGATATGGTCGAGGTGGCCGTGCGTTAGGAAGATTTGGTTGAGACGCTTGAACCCCACACCTGCGCGCAGGATCTGGCGCTGGGTGCCTTCACCGCAGTCAATCAGGAACCGGAATTCCTCATGCTGTACCAGCAGTGCAGAAAGCCCCCTGTGCACCGACGGCGCTGAGGCAGATGTTCCTAAAAATGTGATTTCAAACAATAGGTTTACCCAGTACGATCTGTTTCTTTATTTTGAGCCAAGCCCGGCAATCATGCGCAGCACACCCAAAACGCCCAGGCCTACCTGGACGCCTTCACCCGCAGTGAGTTTGGGCGGGATCTGGTCAGCTTCAGCCCGCTTGACAAGTAAGAACCCTGAAAGTGCACCGACTGCTGCACCAATGACGGCCCCGATAATGATCGTTGTTGATTTCCAGTTTTTGTCATTCATATCTTTTTCCTTGTCATGATCATGTTGAGTACCCAATGATACCCGGTTAAAAGCCGCAAGGTAATAAACATCACCGTTAAATTTTCTTAATTATGTATGGGTGAAGAACGCTGATAGTTTCTCAATGAAACGGCCGGCCGCAGCCTGGACACTCTTCACTGCTATAAAGGGATTGACAATTTTGTTCGCGATGTATTTGACCCAGGCTGCAATCAATGCGGCATAGTTTTGAACGATTGAGGTATAGGCCGGAAGGATCTTCAGGAGTTTTGCCAGAAGATAGATCAACCCACCTAAAACAAGAAAACCCAGGATTGCAAAAAGCAACACCGGCAGGATCAGCCAGATGAAAGCGGTGTCCGCCCAAATCGAAACCTGCCCGGCAGGATCACCTCCGGCGGCCGCCAGGATCACCAATACAATCACGAACAGGATCAACAGAACGCCCAGGATGACCGGCAGCAGGATCTGCCAGAATTTCTGCTGTTGATGACGCTTGTAACTAGGACGTTCTTTCAATTCAGTTGGTTTTATTCCAGATGGTTTTTCCATATCCTTCATTTTAACATGAGTCCGTTGATTAACCAAAACACCATTTTCGATTAATCATCTATACTGGGAAAATTCTCCTGCACCTTATACACCTATACGAAAATATTTTTACTTTCAACCAACAAAACCAACCTTGCTTCCTCAATTACAACGTAAACCTTTATTAAACGAATTTTTATTGTATAATTAACGCTGGAATAATAGTCAACCCCTTGTTTGGGTTGATTGAAAATTTATCCATCTGCCGCCCGGGATGATGGGTTGCGGCTGAGTTGTCAAATAGAATCGTACGAAATTTTTTCGCCGGCGTCCTGCCTGGCATTGTGATTACTACTGACATCGGTTTTGAAGGGCAGACTGAGGTACCTGGTTAATCAGGTAAATCTTACCCCAATCAAGATCAGAGTCAGGCAACTGATTACAGGATAGACATGGTCAAACAATTCACCTAGGTCATCATTGCCGACCATTTGGGTTCAAATATTGGTATCGGGAACCCGGTCCAGCAACAGCCTATCCTTAATAGTATCATAGCCAAATTGGATTCTTACTGATATGACAGCCGTAGCCTCTCGGGGAGAGACTCGGCTGTTTGTAGTTTAAGAAAGTTGGGATGGAACGGGAAATCACCGCCATCAAGGTGCAAAAACGCAACCAACAACGGGTAAGCATATACCTGGATGGAGAATTTGCCTTCGGGCTTTCCCGGTTCGTTGCCGCCTGGTTGGAACCCGGACGAAAATTGACCCAGGCCGACATTGATAGATTGCAGCAGGAAGACACTTACGAAATCGCCTTCCAGAAATCGATGCAGTTCATCAATTACCGCCCCCGGTCAACCGAAGAGACTCGCCAACGCCTGTTCAAGAAAGGCTTCAGCGAGGAGGTTGTCGAGGCCACCCTTTCCAAATTAACGGATAAGAACTGGCTCAATGACCTGGACTTCTGCCGTCAATGGATCGAAAACCGGAACGCCTTCCGTCCCCGCAGCGACCGTCTCCTGGCCTATGAGCTTCGGCTCAAGGGCGTGGCTGATGACATTATTGTGCAAGCGCTTGAAAAATTTGGAGGCGACCAGACTGAGCTGGCGTACCAGGCAGGCATCAAGAAGGCCAAGCAGTGCCGCCAGGAAACCAGGCTGGATTTTCAAAAAAAGGTCGGCGGATACTTGGGCCGGCGTGGATTCCACTACGGGATCGTTAAGCCCACGGTGGAACGTCTTTGGGAAGAATACGTCCTCCCTCAACAAGAGCGTTTGGATGAAAACTGGAAAAATGGAGTGAATTAATGATGAATAACCCAATACTAGTAATCGGTATCAGCTTTGGTGCGCTGCTGCTGGGAGGTTTGATCGGTTACATGATCAAACAATCCATCATCGAGAACAAACGCCGAGAACAAAACCTGAAAGCAGACCACATTATCACGGAAGCCAAGGAACACGCCCGGGAGATCGAGCTGGAAGCAAAGGACACCGCTTTACAGATCACCCAGAAGGCTGAGGATGAGCTGACCCGCCGGCGGATCGAACTGACCAAGGAAGACGACCGCCTGCAGAAACGCCGTGAAGAACTTGACCAGCGCCTGGAGAAATATGAAGACCGCGAGGCCAAGCTGAATAAACGTCAATCCAGTATGGATAAGCGTGCCAATGAGATCGACACGCTTTACGAACAGGTGATGAGCGAACTGCAGCGGGTCTCGGAAATGACAAAGGAAGAAGCCAGTCAGGTCCTGCTGGCTGAAACTGAGAAAGAAGCCCGGGCGGACATGGCCCGGATCATCCGCCAAATCGAAAGCGAAGCCCGCGAAAAAGGCAACAGCCGGGCGCGTGAGTTGATCGCCGATGCCATCCAGCGGGTTGCCTCGGAGAAGGTCGCCGAAGTGACCACCTCACTGGTGAACCTGCCGAACGAAGAAATGAAGGGCCGGATCGTCGGCCGCAACGGACGCAACATCCGAGCTTTCGAGCAGGCTTCTGGCGTGGACGTTATCGTGGATGATACCCCTGAAGCGGTCACTGTCTCCTGCTTCGATTCCGTCCGCAGGGAGATCGCCCGGCGTTCACTCTCCCGCCTGGTGATCGACGGACGTATCCATCCCTCGAATATCGAGAAGATCCTCAAAGAGGAAAACGAACAAATGGATGATGACATCCTCGAAGCCGGTGAACAGGCGGCATACGAGGCCGGTGTCGCCGGATTGCATAACGAAATCCTTAAGAAAATGGGGCGCTTGAAATTCCGCACATCCTACGGTCAGAACCAGCTTGCTCATGCCATTGAAACCGCCAAGATTGCCAGTGTGATCTCAGCAGAACTCGGTGCGGATGTGGAAATCGCCAAAGCCGGCGCCTTCCTGCATGACCTCGGAAAAGCAATGGACCATAACACCGAAGGCACCCATGCCCAGATCGGTGCGGAGTTCGCCCAGCGACATGGCGTGAACGCCAAAGTGGTCAACGTTATCGCTTCACATCACCATGAAGTGGATCAGGAATCGGTTGAAGCCGTAATTGCCGAAGCTGCCGATGCGATCTCCGGCGCTCGTCCCGGTGCTCGACGGGAAGACCTGGAGCAATACATCAAACGTCTGCGGGCATTGGAGAATATCGCCAACGCCCATGCAGGTGTGGACCGCAGCTATGCGATCCAGGCCGGCCGTGAGGTGCGCATCATTGTCAAACCCAATGAGATTGATGATGTTGAAGCCAACCGGATGGCTAAGAGCATTGCCCAGCAAATTGAGGAGACCATGCAGTATCCCGGCCAGATCCGGGTCACGGTCATCCGAGAAACCCGGGCAACGGAGTATGCAAAGTAGGTACTAACGAGTAACAGCAATCAAAGCTATCCGCTCCTGGATAGCTTTTTTGTTTCAACAAGAATTAAAGATGTGGGTTGCGCTCTTCTTTTGAGCGCACCTTTTTCCTTATATCGTACGCCAACACGGCTGGATACTCTTTTAGATTTTTCCACATAGAAGATTTTTTCGACGCTGCTTCTGGATACCAGCCAACGCCTCCTGGCGCATGGTACTTCGCTGACGTGGCCTGTCGCCACTCAGCTTCTCGCAAAGACAAAATGTGTTATAAGAACGGGTTAAATTCCCTCTCATGCCCCACGGTACTCTCCGGGCCGTGACCCGGCAGGATGCGGGTCTCATCCGGCAGGCTGAACACCTTCTCCCGGATCGAACCCAGCAGCTGCTCCAAATCCCCATCCTGTAAATCCGTCCGTCCGATGCCTTCCCTGAAGATCACATCCCCGCAAACCAAAGCTTGCAGCGGCTGGCAGTAGAACATCACGTGGCCAGCGCTGTGCCCCGGCGCGAACAGCACCTCCACCACGGGCTGATCCTCAGGAGACAGACATAACATCATCCCATCTTCAAATAAAATTGCAGGGTCAGGTGGTTGGGAAATGGACATCCCGAACAGGCCCGCCCCACCTTCATCCCGGTACCAGTCCAGATCTCCCGGGTGCAGACCGATCGGCAGCGGTGGGTCAAAGGCGGCTGCAAGCGCGGCTGCTCCGGCGATGTGGTCAAAATGAGCGTGGGTCAGCCATATCTGCCGTAAGGTCCAACCCTTCGATTCAGCTCGGGCCAACACCAACTGGCTGTCATAACCCGGGTCGATCACCACAGCATTACCGGTGTCCTTATCCCCCAGCAGGTAGACATTATTCGGCAGCGGACCCAGCGTCAGGCGGACAATCTCAAGGTTCATCCTGCACCTCGTATTCAAACGATTCTTCCAATACCGGTTGCGGCCGGTGATACCCGTTGAGATGGGTGAACCGCAAGCTCAGAATGAATGCAACTCCCAGGACAGCCAGACTGACCGGGAAGATCGATACCGGTTTCCAGTCATACAGGAACCCCGCCACAACAGGCGCTGTGACATATGCCAATGAATTGAGCGACTCCACGATCCCGAAAGCCAGGCCGATCTCCCGCTCCCGGACAACCGGCCGCACCAGTGCGACCGTCATTGCCCGGCAAAGCCTGTATCCGCCGACAAAGGCGTATGCCAGCCCATACCAAAGGATGCCGGTACCCTGCCAGAGCAGGACCGAGAACAGCACCAGGCCAACCTGCCCAACCAGCAAGGCCGCGCCTGCCTGCAGGTGACCGAAGACCAGCATCAGAACCACACTGCCCAATGCGCCGATCGATCCCAGTTGGCCGATCCGGCTGAGGGAAAGTCCCCGCTCGTTCTGCAGGAAATTGGCCGCTAGCGGCTGCGGCAGGGTCACGGCGAACATGATCAGCAGGATCATCGCCAGCATTCCCAGGAAGCGTTTATTTTGCAGAATGTGCGCTTCACCCTTCACCACAGGATGCACGACCACTTTCTGATCACCGGCAAATAAAACAATAATGGTTGAAATTGTGAAGATCACTCCGGCGATAGTATAGACAAGGTGCAGGTCATAGGTCTCACCGATGAACCCGCCAATGATCGGACCAAGTATCCCGCCGATATTATAAGTCGCCGAGACAAAACTGACAGCCCTGCCCACCGACCACTTTCCCCGCGCTCCCTGGATGTAGGTGTTCAGCGGCGCCATTACGGAGGATGTGATGCCATAAAGCAGCATCCCGACCATGAACATCGGCAGTGAATGCGCCAGGGCCATCACCCAGGTGGCGGCTACCCCGCAGATCCACGAAAACCACATCATCGGCCGGCGGCCGATCCGGTCGGCCAGGTATCCGGATGGAATTTGCCCCAGGGTCATCACCAGGCCGTTGATTCCCAGCAAGGCGCCGATCAGGATTGGGTCCGCACCCAATTGCTGTAGGTAGAGCGGCTGGAAAATATAGAACATGCCCTCGCCGATGCCCCAGGTGATCATGGCGGCGGAAAGGATCTTCAGGTCTCGCGTCATTGATTTTGCTTTCTATTTTTCGATGAAATCCTCAAGAGGTGCGACACCGCGGGGCATATCTGTCAGGCTGACCAGGCCATCCTCGCTCACGACCACATCATCCTCAATCCGAACACCGCCTTTCCCGGGCAGATAGATCCCGGGTTCAACGGTGAAGGTCATCCCCGGCTCAAGGACCAGGTCATTTTCTGTGTAAATATAGGGTGCTTCATGCGCTTCCATCCCCAGGCCGTGCCCGGTGCGATGGAAAAAGGCCGGTCCATACCCGGCAGCCGTGATCACGGACCGCGCCGCCCGATCCACCGCGCCGGCGTCAATCCCGGCTCCGCCAGCTTCCCGCCCGGCCTGGTTGGCCGCCAATACCACCTCGCCGATTTTGCGCAGTTCCGGATCGACTTCCCCAAAGGTGAAGGTACGGGTGATATCCGAAAAATAACCCTCGAAACTGGCGCCCCAGTCCACCAGCAGCAGATCCCCAGGCCGCAGCTCGCGGTCGGTAGGGACCGCGTGCGGATTGGCGCTGTTTTCACCCAGGGCGACGATCGGCGCGAAGGGCATTTCCGGGTCGGACCCGGCTCTGAGCAGCTGCCCACCAGTTCATTGGCAATGGCCTTTTCTCGGTCATCCCCGGCCGGATCGTTTTCAAGGTCGCCAGCAGCGCGTCCTGTGCAATCTGGGCAGCCTTGCGCATCTTCGCCACTTCAGCGGCATCTTTATGTAGACGCAGGGCAGCCAGCGCAGCCGACCCATCCACAAAATCAAGGTTCGGGAAGGCATCCTGCAAATACTGGAGTTCCATAAATCGCAAGCGAGTGGGCTCCACCCCAATGCTGCCACCGTTGAAGTCCAGAGCGCCAGCCGCCTTATCAAAGGCTGCAGCCCAGGTCGCCGGGTCATCACCATAGGTGAAGGGTTGGAATTCGGTCGCCTCGCCGGTCAGTTTACCTTTTTCCAGTTCCGGCAGCACGATCACAGCCTGACCCGTTTTGGAGATCAGCAGCACGGTCGGCCGCTCCATGAGGTGAAAGTGCAAGCCCGGAGAGATAGGTCAGGCTCGGTCCGGGGTTGAGGACAACGCCGTCGATATTATGTTATTCCATCAGGGAAATCAGTTTTTCCAAACGTTCATTCATTGCATCACCTTCCTAGTCACAATTGGCGTTTATTATAATGGAAGGGGCGAGCGGGGAACAGGGAAAGGGAGATCATTCATCAAATAGTCATATGAACTATCAAATTAACGAACAATCGATTAACTACCATCAAACACAAGTTATAGACCTTCCATCAACAATTAATTTTTATTGAATCCCTCCATTAAATAATATATAGTTCATATGAATGGGGACCATTTACAACCAAATTTCAAAGAGCCTTGATCCCGTAAACCAAATTTATTTTTATCAATTTGACTGATTAGATATATAAATCAACAACTTGTTCAGGGAAAAGGATTTCCAATGAAATGGCTCAATAAACATAAAAAAATATTGATTATCATGGGCTTAGCAGTCATTGTACCGGGGTTTTCGTGTTTTATGCTTTACATAGCGTCAACGCTACGAAGAATTACCCCTCTCATCCCACTGCGCTGAACGCCGAAGCCATTGCCGACCTGAATGATGCTGATAATGCTTTGAATGCAACAGATAACCCCAATTCTTCCGAAGTAGCTCCGGATGACGGATCGATGAACATTTCCGATATTTCTCAAGCTGCCCACACATATTTACATGCGGGATGGCTCCATTTCATCAAAGAGGATACTTCCGACACAGACAGAGGAAATAGAGGTGTCCTGGACGACGGCAATGTCCTATCTGCCAACTCTGTTTGGGAATGTTGGCTACACCTGGATGATGCGTTAGCGATCTCTGAAAGTGTCTGTATTCAAACAAATATGGACGGTTCCGTTATACAAGTTGGCGTTCGATCGGGGAATGTTATCTGGAACTCTTCCACAGATGAAATTATTGAATATAACGGTGCTTTTTCACCGTATATCCCCGACATCGATACGCTGCCGAATCAGGCGGCAAGAAATAATGCAAGTTTATCAATTGAACAAATCGTAGATGATCAGGAGAAAATTCAGGTATCTTTCTCCTCGGAAGAAGCCTCACCTGTCCCCCTTTGGGATTATGACAACCCGGTAACAGGCTTTGACTACATCTACATATTCGATCAAGAAACGGGGATGATGTTTAACTTATCAGGAATGGGTCACCTTTGAAGATGGCAGCCGACGCATGATCGAGCAATCAATGCACAAAATCTTCGAGATTGTCGAGGAAGCACCTGATGAAATCAAAGCGTACTTATTACTCGTGAATAGTAATAATTAAGAAAGTTACTCCGTCATATTGGATTTACTGGTCAGGGAACCAAATTTTTCCGTTTCAAAATAGCTATTACCATTCACCCTTCACAATGCCCCATTCACTATCGTCCCCCTCTTGACTCCTTTCCTATCCTCGTTATAATTAAGATATAAATTATCTAATTTATTTGGAGTGTATGATGTTTACTTGCTTATGTCTGAAGCGGGGTTACTAGAAACCGCTCAGACGGCCTAACTGAAAGCTCATTCAGCCAGTCGACCTGGGCGGCGGACAGCCCCGCAACCATGATCTAATTGCGGTGCGATGATCTCGCTGCCTTCACTTTTTAATCGACTGGTTTTCTGTTTAAAACGTGACCGTTTATGAATTAAATCATCAAATGAAAGAAATTTGGAGAGAAAAATGAAAATCTATAACAACATCACCGAACTGACCGGCAATACCCCGCTCGTTCGTTTGAACCGACTGAATAAAGACGGCGCTGCGGATGTGGTGCTGAAATTGGAATATTTCAATCCAGGTGGCAGTGTCAAGGACCGGATCGGCGTCGCCATGATCAACGCGGCGGAGGACGCCGGCCTGCTGACCCCGGAGAGCATCATCGTTGAACCCACCAGCGGCAACACCGGTATCGCCCTGGCGATGACGGCTGCGGCCCGCGGCTACGGCTGCGTGATCGTGATGCCGGAAAAGGTCAATTTTGAGCGCAAGATGATGATGAAGGTGCTCGGTGCAGAATTGATCCTCACTCCGGCTGAGAAAGGCATGCAGGGCGCGATTGACAAAGCCAAAGAACTGGTTGCATCCGATCCACGCTATTACATGCCCAACCAGTTCGCCAACCCGGCCAACCCCGAAGCGCATCGCCGAACTACCGCCCAGGAGATCTGGGCTGATACCGATGGCAAAGTGGATATCCTGGTTGCAGGCGTAGGTACCGGCGGCACGATCACAGGAACCGGTGAGGGTTTGAAAGCTCATAACCCCGATATCCGGGTGGTTGCAGTTGAACCGGCAGCCTCCCCCGTGCTGGCAGGTGGAAAGAAAGGCCCCCACCCGATCATGGGGATCGGAGCCGGGTTCATCCCTGAGGTCCTAAATACCCGGATCTACGACGAGATCGTCGAAGTGACCGGTGAGGACGCCTTTGCGACCGCCCGTAAACTGGCTACTCAGGAAGGTCTCCCGGTGGGAATCTCTGCGGGTGCAGCCACCTGGGCTGCACTCAAGGTCGCAAAACAGCCAGAGAATAAGGGTAAGCTGATCGTAGTGATCATCCCCGACTTTGCCGAACGCTATCTTAGCACGCCTCTGTTCGATGATATCCGCGATTAATCTGGATTAGGTAAGATTAAAGAGACAGCAAAAATGGATAACGAAACAATACTGAAAATCCCTCAGTCCGTCGGGGTGAATGCTGATAAGGAGCCTGGCTTGTTAAAAATGATCGTGGAAGATATTCGCTGCGCGTTGCACCGCGACCCGGCCGCCCGGAACTGGGTGGAAGTCCTGTTCAATTACGCCGGCCTGCACGCCATCTGGGCCTACCGCATCAATCACTGGCTTTGGGTACACAAGGTTTATTTCCCTGGCGCGCTGGTTCTCACAGATCGCCCGTTGGTTCACCGGGGTTGAGATCCATCCCGGCGCGGTGATCGGCCGGCGTTTCTTCATCGACCACGGCATGGGCGTCGTGATCGGCGAGACTTCCGAGGTCGGCGATGATGTCACCTTTTATCACCAGGTCACCCTGGGCGGTGTCAGCCTCGAAAAGGGTAAACGCCACCCCACTCTGGGCGACAACGTGGTGGTCGGCGCCGGGGCAAAGATCCTGGGCGCAATCGAGATCGGTTCGGGCAGCCGGATCGGCGCGAACGCGGTGGTGGTCAAGCCCGTCCCGCCGGATTCGGTGGTGGTCGGTGTGCCCGGCCAGATCGTGAAGCGCACCCGCAAGGACCTGGAAGAGAAGATCGATCTGCATCATGACCGCCTCCCCGATACCATCGGTGACGCCATGCGGCAGGTACTCGCGCGCCTCGATTATCTGGAAGAAAAAATGGAAGTCCACGAAAATCGGGCATATCGAGACCGACGAGGAAGGCAACTGGACCGGATCTGATTTCAGCATATAGTTTTTCACTTTGTCACGTGCGCTCCGCGGTACGTGACCTAGCGAGAATTAACTTAAATTCCCGGGATTTCTAAAATCCCGGGAATTTTTTGTATCTACGCTTTAACACGTAAGGGCGAGGCATGCCTCGCCCTTACGATATTTTTAAATTGATGTTTTTCAGGTCTTTACTTCTTCCGACTTCGGACCATATCCAAGGTCTCCACGGCGTGCCGCAGGTGCGGGATCACAATGCTCCCCCCAACCACCAACCCCACGTTGAAGGCATCGTACAGTTCCTCATCCGACCAGCCGGCATCCACACACTGGATGATATGGTAATCGATGCAATCGTTACACCGCAGCACCATAGAAGCAACCAGACCGAGGAGCTCTTTGGTCCTCGCATCCAGCGCACCAGCCTCATAGGCCTTCGTATCAAGGTTGAAAAACCGCTTGATCCCCAGATGTTCAATCTCGGTGATCCGGTCATTCATTTGATGGCGATAATCCTCGAACTGCTTCAATCGATCACTCATCATCGCCTCCGTGATGGTCTTTCTGCCGCAGGGTTTCACGTAAGGTTGCCACCAAGAGGATCAAAACCAGGACCGAACTGCAAAAGATGATACCATCCGTATAGCCGATCTCTTCCGGTGTTGGGGGCAGCGAATTTACGTTGGTTTCCAGCAAATCCGGAGCCAATTCGGTTTCATCGACATCCGCCGTAACAGAAGCCGTGGAGGCGAGACCCGATGCAGCGCTTATCTGCCGTTCGGGGTGGATGAAGGTTATGCTGGTAATGATCATCACACCCAAAACCAAAACCATCAGAGCCCACTGAGGCCCGAAGCGTCGTCTTGAAGGTTTTGGTTTTATTTCACGAAGCGGCATACTTATTCCTCCAGGCTTTCCACTGCCACCTGGGCAGCCTGCCCGGGATCAACCAGATCCTGCAGGATCTGGCGAGTCCCCTCGCGTAAGATCGGCCCCAGGCTGGCAATCAGGTCATTGGTCGGGCGTAATCGGGTCATCAATGCCACCTGACTGACGATGTTTCTCAAACCCGCGTTCTCCCAGGTCTCCAGCGAAGATGGTCTGGTTGGCATATATCCCGCTGCTGACGTCCAGGCAGAGAGGAATTCAGGCTGGACCAAAAATTCCGCCAATTGAACTGCCAATGAATGACGGGATGTTTCAGGTGAAGCCACCGCCCAACTGATGCCGGTCCCCAGGCTGACATACCCGGTCGACATCGGTAAAAGCGGAACTACGGCAGAATCAGCAGGAAGTTCTTTTAGGTAATTTGAGAGCCAGGTGACTGCAACATTGGTCTGTCCCTCGCGGTAAGCCGCCCAGATCTGACCCATCGTCTGGAACTGGTTCAGCCAGGAGGGTAAAACGCCGCTGTGGACGCCATCCTGGTAAAGGCTAAAAACCGTCGTCAGCGGGTCCGCTTCCAAAACAGGACGGCGCTGGTTGTCCTGGATCAGGCCTCCCTGCGCCTGGTAAAGCGCCAGGGTGAAGAGTGCCTGGTCGCTGTCAGATGGGAAAGCAAAAGTTAAGTCGCCATCAAATAGTGCCTGCCAGGAGGATGGGAATTCGGGTAAACTGGCCGGGCGGTAAACCAGCACCAGGGCATCGGCCGCAAAAGGCAGCCCGAAAGTACTGCCTTGCAGCAGCGCCATCTCACGGGTGAACCCATACCAATCCGGGTCGTCGGGGATCTCGGTCATGCCGTTGAGGGGGGAGATCAGGTTTTTGAGTGCGGCGGTTTCCAGGTCAGGCCGTGAAAGCGCGATCAGGTCGGGCAGCGCTTCAGGCGCTGCCGCGCTGGTTGCCGTCAGGGCATCCAGCAGCCCGCCGGTACCGCTGGCAGCCTTAACCCGCACATCAATCACCAACCCGTTATGCTGATCGGTAAAAAGCTTCAGTTGATCGGCAAATAACCGGCTTGATTCGGTCCCGTCTTCCGGATCCATTTCCGGGGGAACCCAAAGGGTCAACTGCGTTATGGGCTGAGGTGTCGCTTCAACAGTGACAGTAACCTCAGGTGTCGCGGTCTGTTCGTCCGTTTCTCCCGGCAGGTGCGTCGGGGTCACGGTGGGCTGGTGAAGCCAGGGTAGATTGATCCCCAATCCTTCGCAGCTTGAAAGCAGGAAGACCAGGACCAGTCCTATCCCCAGGAATTTACTGAGTTTTTTCAAAAACCTATCTCCATCTTTGAAAACGGTCAGCCGAGCTTGATCGGTTCGCTCAATAGTTTTACCAGAAGTTTGACCGAGTTTTCAACGTCATCCGAGTCTACCATTTCTGAAGGAGAATGAATATAACGGCAAACCACGGACAAACAACCTGCCGGGACACCGCCCCGGGTCATCTGGATTGCACGCCCATCGGTGCCGCCCGCAGTCAGCACTTCCATCTGGTAGGGTATTCCAGCGTCTTCAGCCTGTTTGACCATCCAATCCACCAGCCGCGGGTCTGCAATGAAGGAACCGTCCCGCACCTTGATCCCCGGTCCTTTGCCAAGTTCCGTCGCCATCCTTGGGATGGCATGCGGTGTGTCGCCGCTGAGCGTCACATCTACCGCAAAACCGACCTCAGGGTCCACGCTGTAAGCGGCTGTGGTTGCACCGCGCAACCCGACTTCTTCCTGGGTGCTGAAAACAAAATGGACCTCATGCGGTGTGCTTTCCAACCGCTTCAATGCCTCAATGGCAATTGCGGCGGCAATCCGGTCGTCCATTGATTTCGCCACCATCCGTTTGCCCAGGTCCAGAAAAGGCCGTTCAAACCCACAGACATCTCCAACCTTGACCGGGCAATCTTCTTTACTGGTTGCTCCAACGTCAATAAAGAGGTCCGTCAATTTCGGGCGGCTGTCGCTCTTGATCCCGTCAGATCCGATCACGCCGCGCGTCCCGTCCATAAAAATGACCCGCCCGCCAATGCAGGTCAGTGGGTTCACACCGCCGATATTAGTGACACGGATAAAACCCTGGTCATCAATATGGGTTACCATCAGGCCGATCTCGTCAATATGGGCGGAGACCATCACCCGCATCCCCTTATCCGTTTTCTTGCCTTTGACGGCGATCAGGTTCCCGAGGGCATCCACCCTGACCTCATCCGCAGCGTCGCCGATGAGTTCACGGACTGCATCCCTGATCTCATATTCAAAACCGGAAGGGCCAGGCGTTTCAACTAATTTTTGTATTAAGGATTTCATCAAATGCTCCTGAATGATTGAGTTCGAAAGGTTGGATCACTTCATCGCGCCGGGTCAGCCCCGACGTTCATCCGCCAGAAGCTCAGGCGTCACCCGGCCTAATGCGGTATGCAATAATTTCAAGGTGTTGGCCCAATCCCCGATCCGGGCAAGCCCGGCAGCCGTGTGGGCGTAGCGGGAAGGGATTGAGATTGAAACGCTCGGGATTCCCGACCGGACTTTATGGATTGCGCCGGCATCGGTGCCGCCCCCACCGGGTTGGCGGAATTGATAGGGAATGTCTTCCTCATCGCCGGTCCGGGCCAGCCAGTTCACCAAACGGCGGTCGCCGATCGTGGAGCCGTCCATCACGTAAATCGCAGGGCCGGCATCCAGACGGGTGTTGTAGCGTTCGTTCTGATCTTCCGCATCCCAGGCCGGCAGGTCATTGGCCGGGGTGGAATCCACCGCAAGCGCCATGTCCGGGTTGAAATGGTAACCGGCAACTCTGGCACCGCGCAGCCCCACTTCTTCCTGGACGGTGAAAGCCAGCAGCAGGTCGATGTTGTCAGGCGCATGTTTGAGGAGTTCGATCAGGGTCGCCACCCCTAATCGATCATCCAGGGCCTTGGCCCGAATGCTTGGGCCGATGATCTCAAAACGTGTGGCGAAAGTCGCTCGATCTCCGGGCTTAACCTTTTCGCCGATCTCGGGTCCCAGGTCGATCCGCAGCGAAGAAATTTCGATCTTGTTCTTACGCTCGCTGTCAGTTGTATGGTGGATAGGTTTTGCACCGATCACGCCGGGTAGATGGTCCCGTCCCACCAGGACGGCCTTCCCCGGTAATTGGCGCTCATCGATTCCACCGACTCTTTCAAATTCAAAAAAGTTATCGTCGTGTTTCTTGACGATCATGAAGCCAATCTCATCCATGTGCGATGCCAGCATAACTCGGATGCGGTCTTCTCCACGTCCCATTCGGGTGACCAGCACATTACCCAGGGCATCCACTTTGACGTCATCAGCGATCAGTTTCACTTCTTCCAATACGATTTGCCGGACCTCATGTTCATCACCTGAGACGGCAGTTGCATTACATAATTTCTCCAATAATTCAAACTGGCTCGGACCGATTTCCGGGACCTTGCCGGCTGAGATTTCAAGTTTCTTGGTCATTGATCACTCTTCCCAATCGAAATGGTCTAAGGAGTCCGGTTTCAGGTCGGCGATAAAGGCAGCCATCAGCCGCCCGACGCGTTTGATGTCTTTCAAGGAAACGGTTTCAACCGGGGTGTGCATGTAGCGTAAAGGGATTCCCAGCACAGCGCAGGGGATACCCTCGGCTACGACCTGCACGGCCATCGCATCGGTGCCTGACATTCTCGGCGTCAAATCCCTGCTGAAAGGAATTTCCAGGGCTTTAGCTTTTTCTTCAAAGGCTTTATACAGTGCCGGATGAATGTTCGGCCCATAACTCAGCCCAACCCCCTCGCCAAACGGCAGGTTCTGCCAGTCTGTCGCACCCGGGCCTTTCGCGAAGCAGACATCCACTACGATCGCGATATCCGGGCGGATATCAAAGGGCGAGGTCTGCGCGCCACCCAATGTTTCTTCTTCCTGCACCGAAGCGACCGCCCACACATCCCAATCGTGCAGGACATTCTGGAGTTCCTGCAAACACAGCGTGGTGGCTGCCACGGAGACCCGATTATCAAGCGTGTGTCCGGCCAGCGCTTCACCGGTCAGGTCTATCGGGGTCTGGGCGTAGGAGACCAGGTCCCCCACCCGCACTTTTTCAGCCACTTCATCAGGTCGCAAACCGACATCCACCAGCAGGTACTTCATGGCGACCGGGCCGCTCCCCGCGGATTCCGGCAGCAGGAAAGCTGGCGGTTGTACCACCAGGCCCGGCAGGTTTTCCCGGCCATGCACAATCACGGGTTGGCCCGGCAAAATGCGGTGATCGATGCCGCCGATCTCGGTGATATGCATCAGGCCGTCTGTGATGTCCGTCACCATCATCCCGATCGCATCCATATGGGCAGAGATCAGGACCCTGCGGCGGGGTTCCGGCCCCCTGCCCTTTTTCAGCCCATGCAGGCTGCCGATCCTGCTGACCGAGATCTCATCAGTCAGCGGTTCCCAGGCTTCCCGGATGATCTGCCGGATTGGCCCTTCAAAACCGGAAAGGCCGGGCGCAGAGATCATCTGCTTAAGAAATGGCAAGAAATCATTCATAGAGGTCGGGCTCCTTTAAGCGAGTTTTAGGGGGTAAGCGTATCCGTCGGCGTAGGCGTTTTGGTGAAGGTCGCGGTTGGCGGGACGGACGTCGCCGTTTGAGTAGCTGTGGGTATTACGGTCGAAGTGAGCGTTACGGTCGAAGTGACCGTTTCGGTCGGTGTGAGCGTGATCGTGGCGGTTTCAGTTTGAGTGGCCGTCGGTGGTTGCGTACCGGTCTTGGTGACAGTGGCCGTTTCAGTTGGCGTATAAGTAATGTAGGGAGTCACGGTAATTGTTGATGTCAATGTTGGCGTCAGAGTGATGGTCGGCGTAGCCTCAGCGGGGCGGTTCTGATTGAACTCTTAAAATCACCAGACCCAAACAGTAACAGGGCAAGGTGATGACAATGGCCAAGATCAGGATATATCTAATCCGCTTTGTGCTGCTGAGATCCTTCAAGTCGCCTCCAACCAATCAAATCATATCACCAGGATATTGACCCGGCAAGTTAAAGTATACAATACCAGCAGGGATTTACGACCCTGTTGGCTCGTCATCCACGAGCAGTTTCGGCTTCAGCCCTTTGATGAAGCCAATGATGAGCAGCATTGCCAGGCCACCCGCAAAACCGTTATTGTAAAGGTTCATAAAACCATGCACCCCGCCCACATGCATCACCATCGGCAGGTGAAGCGCGCCTGCGATCACACCTGCGACAATGCCGAACTTCCCCGCCAGCGGCGCCAGGGTGGTGCAAAACAAGGCAGCCAGCAGCGGGCCTGGGTCGGCATGGTCCCAGATGTGAGTAAAACAGGAGAGATAGACGCCCAGCATGATCGGCAGGATGTTGCGGGGATGTTTCCCCAGCGCACCGAACCCCGTCACGGTGAAGACACCCGCCAGGGTCGCGCCGTTCAGGTCTCCGCCCACCAGTCGTATATATCCCAGCGCGATCATTCCGACCAGCCCCATATTGACCAGGGTCGTTCCCAGATCGGTCATCACAACAAAATCGGAAGTCAACCGCCCTGAGTCCGCCCAAAGAACCTTGTACCTGGAAAACTTCGCTCCCCAAATGATCCCCATCACGATTAAACCGGTCAGGACAACCAGAGTAAAAACTGTGAGGAATCCGGTATATTCCGTTGCCCAATGGAAAGCCGGTTCGATATTCAGGCCAAAACCACGCATGGTGATGTACACCGCCATCGCGACGAACCCGCCGGTGGTCCCCGTGTTATAAAGGTTGTAGCCCAGGTGGAAGCTGTAGATATGCCTCATCAGTGCCGCCAACAGCGCACCGCAGAACACCCCCAACACGATCCCGCCAACCAAACCCCACCACCCGAAACCGAATCCAAAGGCCACCTGGCTCACGACCGGCCCGAGTGTGGTACCGAACAGCAGCGGGGCGATCAGGTCCCGCATCGGCTGGTGG
Organism: uncultured Chloroflexia bacterium; assembly: GCA_963741015.1. Lineage (GTDB taxonomy): Bacteria > Chloroflexota > Anaerolineae > Anaerolineales > Anaerolineaceae > Brevifilum. The sequence continues at coordinate 306,267 of CAVUGP010000010.1, forward strand.
TTAAACACCTTGTCATAGATATAGACGCCGGCGAAAATCGGCAGGATATTGAAGACGTTCTTGCCGAAAAAAGCGAAACCCGCCAGGGTGAAGATCGCTGAAAGCAGGTATCCGTTGAACCGGGCTTTGATCAGCCAGGCCAATCCCAACCCGATCAGCGTCACCAGGCCGGCATTGAAGAACGCCGCCCCGAGGTTGGCATAGGCGATATAGTCAGTGATCAGAATGCTGGGCGAGGTAATGATTGCCAGTTGCCCCTGCAGGATATCCTGCGGGGATGCCATCAGGAAAGCCAGGACGACCATGCCGGCGCTAAAAACGCCAACCAGCCAGGTGATCCGTTTTCGATTGAGGATGGGATAGGTTGTCTCTTGTAACATCATACACCTCCAGGATGAGGGCCATCACGGGGTCCGGAATGGGGGTTGGTAAAATGAATGGGCAAAGTATCCGTAAAATGGATTATTCGGTTGTAAAATTCATCTGGCACGCTTGCTTCATCAGGCCAGACATTCAGGCGTCAGGTCGAGCAAATTACAAGTCTGGATGTCAGGTCGTTCAAACAATCAACAACTTATACGGATTGTTGGAAAGATTCTATCATAGAAAGATAGGCACAAATGCAATATCTGCACGGTAAACCACTCAGTGACAACCTGACCTGCCGTGATATTTATGGGAACCAGGTAACGGTCCCGCTGAAGAAAATGGTCTTCCGCAATTCGGTCTACGGGCTGATCGTACACGACGGTAACCTGCTGGTCGTCCGCACCCGCAGCACCGGGCTGTATGCCTTTCCGGGTGGGGGTATTGAGCTGGGTGAGCCGATCGCCGAGGCTTTGGCCAGGGAGATTTTGGAGGAAACCGGGATCACCGTGGAGATGGGAGACCTGGCAAAGGTCGAAGAGGATTTTTTCTACTACAATCCGGGCGATGAAGCTTACCACGCCTTCTTATTCTTCTATTGGTGCAAGCCGCTCTCAACCGACCTGGTTACAGATGCGGAGTTGTACGATGAGGAGTCTGAAGCCTGCCGCTGGGTGCCCATCGAGGACCTCTCCCCGGAGGATTTTCAGATTGCTTTTCGAAATTTATTCCAACTGGTGAGGGATTCAACTCTGGTCTAACCAGGTTTCCGGGCTGTGAACCAGACCCGTGAAGAGGTGGTCTGAACGCTGGTCCGCTTACTCAGGCTGCCGTACATCCCGGTAATTTCAAACCCGATCGTGGTCAACAGGAACTGGATGTCTGCGAGTGGATAGCCGCGTTCCTGATGGACCTCCTCAAACCGTTCCCACAGTTCCCCTTTTTTCTGGAAAACCGTCACCATCATGCTGGCGATCGTGTTCTCGTAATCGAATTCCTGCCGGTGCAGTTCAATGAAATCGTCCGTTTCGTTTTGGATGTAAGTCTCCTGCCGCATCCAATCCACAGCCAGGCCATAAACTGTGTTCATATCGAAAATATAGAAGCCGCCGGGCCGTAAAGCACGAAACGCACCCAGGAAGGCTTCCTGCAGGTCTGCCACCGTCAGCATATAGTTCAGGCTGTCAAAGAAACAGGTGACGAGGTCGAATTCCCCCACGAAGGGCAGTGAACGCATATCCTCCACCCGAAAATCCACATCCATACCCGCTGCCAGGGCGCGGTCCTGCGCCAGTTCGATCATCTGCATCGACTGGTCGATCCCGGTCACCTGGAAACCCCGTTCCGCCAACGCCACAGCCAGGGAGCCTTCGCCGCAGGCAATATCCAGGATGTTCTTTGGTGCAATTCCCATTTCTTCCAGATATTCAGGCAGGACCGTTTCGGCCAGGTTTTGGGAGAACCGTAAATAAGGCCCTCGTTGGTAAATTGCTGCAAATTGATCGTATAACGGCATTGTCCTGCTCCTCAATAAACGGGTACGCTTCCATTATAACGCTCCCAGTAAAGCAGGCACAACCGAAGGGACACCATCAATCCGGTACAAAAATCAATATCATTAGTAATCAAACCGCAGTCATTCTTCCAAATTCATACCGAGCTGCTAAAATTCATTCCACCTGAGAAAGTCTTACAGGCGGCACGGATGATTCATGGTAATAAACCACTTTCCATTCATCACCCGTCTTGTTGAAAACAAAGGAAGCCCCGGCATTCTCAACAATATCATATTCCCCGGTCTTCAAAGTGGCAACGGCCTTATATGCCCAGGCCAGGATCGCCGTTTCACGGTCAATGACCCGGACTTCTTTTTTGAACGTCGTCAGATCAAAACTCGAGCAGTCATTCAGATAGCTGATGTTGTCATTCAAGTAGGTCTGGTAATCGCACATTGAACCACCCGTCCCCAACATCAGGAAATTGGGCGAGTTGGAGAACATGCTGAAAGCCATTTCCAAATCGAGAGACTCACAGCCAATGATCAATGTGCTCAGAATGCTCAAAATCTCTTCTTTGATTATCTCGACTTCTGATTTTACAAGTTTGGTTTTGCTCATCATTTCATCCTTTATTTTGAAATCCATCAAAATTTTGAAATTTTATTTATCAACCGCCTGGTAGAAATCGTTCAACTTTACATGAGAACTGTTTGAACTGCCTTAGTCCTGATTATAAAACGAAGCCAGCCTCAATCCGTTATTCGTATCGCGATGATTAATCAACAATTTTTCATTACACTAACATTCTCCATCCCAACATGCTTTCCCAATACCTAATTCCCGCTCCCATTCCCCTACCTTTTTTACACCTTTCCCCGCTATAATAGTCCCATGAAGACCGCCCTTCACCGCTCTCTCATCCTCATTCCCATCGCACTGATCCTGGCTGCGTTCCTGCCGCTGGGCGCGCATGCGGAGGATATCCCCTCGGAAGCCTATGTCTGCTGTGTCTACGGTTACCCGCAGTCCTACACCCTATCCTGCGAAGCACGCGCCGCGGCCGATTGGGCGGCATTCTTCGGCTATTCCGTCACCGAATACGAACTGATGACGGCGTTCCCATCCTCAGACAACCCTGAAAAAGGGTTCGTGGGCTATTGGAACGGCATCTGGGGCAACATCCCGCCCAACAGCTATGGCATCCATCCTCCACCCGTCGCGCAAACCCTGCGCGATTTAGGTGTGCCTGCTCAGGCCTACAGTAACCTGACCTGGGACGACCTGCGCCGTGAGATCGCCGCCGGCAGGCCGGTGATCGTCTGGGTGATCGCCCAGATGTGGCCCGGCACACCCATCGAATACACCGCTGATGATGGAGAAACGACCACCGTCGCTTATTTCGAACATGTAATGATCCTCACCGGATACAGTGAGACCAGCGTCCAGGTGGTCGACACGACCACTGGTACCACCAAGTATTTCTATCTGGATTCCTTCCTCAAGTCATGGGCCGTTCTCGGCAACCGGGCGATCCTGGCCGGTGAGCCCGAACCAACGCCCACGCCCACCAATACGCCGACCCCGACACCCACTGCAACCCCGACGCCATCACCCACACCGATCGGCAATGTCACCGTGCAGCCGGGTGATACATTGCTGGGGATTGCTTCAGCCTATAATGTCCCCTGGCAAAACCTGGTGGCAGTCAATGACCTGCATTATCCCTATTTTATTTATCCGGGGGATGTCCTGCGGTTATACTAAGCCAATTCATGCAAGAGAGTATATAGAAAATAGAGACTTTCTTTAAGGCTTCCCCTGAGGATTGAAAGGTCAAAACCCTCTTCTGGAGGGCGGGGGAAGGCTTTTCCACTCATTTAATTTTTTAAGGCTTCCCCTCAAAGAGTGAAACGATGAAGCCCTCCTGAGGGCAAAGGGGAAGCTGTCTGCGCAGCAGACTGATGAGGTGGTATTTTCTCTAGCAAAAAAATGTATATTCAGAGAATTTAACCCCTCATCCGGCACGACGTGCCACCTTCCCCCCAGGGGGAAGGCTTAAATCTATCTACTTTTTAGGACGTTGCATGCAACGTCTCTACATTTAAAAGGATATCTAAAATCCCGGGGATCTCCATGTAATAAAAAATGCCCCTGAGATTTTCAGAGGCACTCTCATAAATCATAAGGATTCTTACGAGAACAACTCTTCCCGGTTATATTTCTCATCCAGCTTCGCCAGCCCGTATGAAATGACCGCACCGGCAAAGAACAGCAATGCGCTGACCGCCAGGGCCCAACCGCTTAATCCGGAAGGGATGATGGCGATGGTGGATCCAATCACGATCCCCAGGATCAGATGATACATGACGGCATAGAACTTCTTGAACAGCCAGGAGATCAATCGGGCCAAAAGCAGCACACAGGCGATCCCGCCGAGCATGAGCGGGATGATCACGCCAAAGTCCAGGCTTCGAATCCCGGATGCCATCGGCTGGTATAGCCCCAGATAGATCAGGAAATTGGAGGGGCTCATGCCGGGCACAACCACACCCAACCCGATCATGGCGCCGCTCAGCAGCCAGTTCCAGAAAGAAGGCGTTAACTGGACGCTGCCCATGTTTTCCATCCAGCGCATCAGGAATACCATGCCGCCCGCGATCAACACCAGCAGGAGCCAGTGCGGCCATTTGCGGCCCTCTTTTCCGGATGTTTTGAAAAGCGAAGGGAAAGTGCCGGCGATGAAACCGATGAACAGCCAGGTGAACTGGCCGGGATAACTGCTGAAAGCAAAATCGACCACAGCTGAGAAGGCTACCACCCCGATCACGCCGCCAATCCCCACCGGCAGAAAGAAAAGGACATTCTTGAGGAATTTCTCCCTCAGATTGCCCAGGAAACGCATCAAAGGTTCATAGATCCCAAAGACCACTGCCAACACCCCGCCGGAAAGTCCCGGCGTGATGAAGCCAATCCCCACCATGATCCCTTTTAACAGGCGGACGATCCATTCAATGACGCCGCTCATTTTCTTGCTGTTCTCTGTTGTTGTCATAAATCTCTCAACCTCTATTCTTCCTGAGACGGATGAGTATACCCGGCCAGGAGAAATTAAATTAAGCTTGATATTCACTCATTAAATTTAATATACGGGCAAAGTGCTTTGCGCCTTTCACATAAAGATCAAGACTGATCGATTCGTTCGGCGCATGCGCCTGGGTCTCCGAATCACCCGCACCGGATGAAATGATCGGTACACCCAGGTATTTCTGGAAGATGAAGTTCGGCCCGGAGCCGCCGATCATCGGGATCACGAGGGTGGGCTTTTCATAGACATCTTTGGCCGCTTCCACGGCCATCCTGACGGCCGGGTGATCCGGGTCGGTCTTGGCCGGCGGGTTGCCGCCCAGGTCGACAATCTCGATATCTTCAAAGTCATGCGAATCGAGGTGCTTACGAAGTTGTGTCAGCACTTTCTCCGGCGTCATGTTTGGCACCAGGCGGAAATCTACTTTGGCGCTGGCTTTGGCTGGCAGGACAGTCTTGGAGCCCTCGCCCTGGTAACCCGATGTTAGCCCGCAGATGGTACAGGTCGGCTCATAGACCTGTTCGATTGCCAGTTCAAGCTCATCGTCGATATCTTTGAGGAAACCGACCAGGCCGTATTTTTCCTTATAATACTCGAGCATTTCAGGACCTTCGGCCAAAAGTTCCTTTTCCCGTTCGGTCGGCGGGATGACGTCGTCATAAAAACCGGGCAGGAGGATATTCTCGTCCTTGTCTTTAAGGCTGTTCAGCGCCCAGACCAGCCGCCAGGCGGCATTGGGGAAGATTGACCCGCCGGTACCGGAATGGACATCCTGGTTGGCCGTTTGAGCGTGCAGTTCAACATAACAAATCCCGCGCAACCCCACTATCTGAGTCGGCGTGCCGGTATGGTCCACACCGCCGACCTCCCAAACGCAAACATCACCCGCCAACAGGTCTTTGTTATCGCGGATGAAGGGCTCCAGGTTGACGCTGCCGATCTCTTCTTCTCCCTCCACCACAAACTTGACGTTGCAAGGCAGTTCACCTTCCGAATCCAGGATCGCATCGATCGCATACAGGCGCTCAATGAAGTTACCCTTATTGTCCGCCACGCCGCGGGCATACAGACGGCCATCGCGGATGGTCGGTTCAAATGCAGGGGTATCCCACAATTCCAATGGCTCCGGAGGCTGCACGTCATAGTGGTCGTAAACGATCAGGGTTTTATCCACCTTTCCCTTACGTTCACCAAACACCACCGGGGAACCCCCCGTCGGCAGGATCTGTACCTTGAAACCGCGCGCTTTCAGGCTTTCGGCTGCCATTTCGGCGGTTTCCTCAATCCCCAATTTCTGGGCAGCCACACTCGGCTGGGCGCACAAATGGGAGAGTTCCGTAATGCTATCATCCAAATGTTCTTCGATATATCGGTCAACTGCTTGAATATTCATTACGAGCCTTTCACTTCTTAAATAAAGCCTGTCAATTTTAACCGATAAATCCCCCAAAACACCCTCTTAGGGGAGATTACCCAAAAGGTTCATGACCCAATCGCCCGCATAGGCAAACATCATCATTTTCAGGATCTTACCGACCACACAAAAGAGCAGGAACTTCCAGACCGGCATTTTCAGGATCCCGGCGGTCATCCCAGCCAGGTCAAAAAGCGGGTTGGGAATGAAAGCCAGCACCAGGATGGTTACATCGCCGTACCTTTCCATCCAATGGGCCACTTTCTTGTAACGTTCGGAATCCTCGACCACGGCCTGACCACTGAAACCGGCTAAATACCCTGAAAGTTCGCCGATGGCGGCACCGGCCCCGGCTGCCAGAGAAACCCAAAATGGATTGAAGACCGCTCCCATCGCAGAGGTGAAAACCACGCCCGGCACCGGGATCAGGATCGTCGCGTTCGCCAGGATTGAGAACAGGAAGATGCCCGGATAGCCATAGGCCTTCAGCGCCTGGAGTTTATCACGATAAATGACCAATACAACGGTCAACGCGATCACGACCAGCAGAATGATGACTCTGATGATATTAATGGATTTCTTGGAAAGTTTTTTAGGGGGATTGGCTGGTTCGGGATCCGCGCCCTCAGGAGGTTGGGTTGTACCCTTTATCGTCAACGGGTAATTCTCCATTCAATAAAGACTGTAACCTGGCAATGACCATATCCAATGCAACGGCGTTCAGGCCGCCTTCAGGCACAATGATATCGGCATAGCGTTTGGAGGACTCCACGAATTCCAAATGCATGGGACGCACCGTCAGCATATACTGGTCGATCACCGATTGCACCGTCCGGCCGCGTTCTTCGATGTCACGTTTCATCCGCCGAATGAACCGCAGGTCAGGGTCGGTGTCTACATAGATCTTCATATCGAACATTTCGCGCAGGGTTTTCTCAGTAAAGATCAGGATCCCTTCCACCAGCACCACACGCCTCGGCTCAATGTGGACGGTCTCCGTTTTGCGATTGTGTTTGGTGAAATCATAAACCGGCATCTCAACCGGTTGTCCCGCTTCCAACTGGCGGATATGTTCAACAAGCAGTTCAGTTTCGAGAGAATCCGGATGGTCATAATTCAACTTGGCGCGTTCTTCCAGCGGTAAATCTTTATGGTCGCGGTAATAAGCATCATGCGGCAAATAGGCGATCTTATCCCGACCGATGCTTTCAAGGATTAATCCCGATAGTGTGGTTTTACCGGAGCCGGTGCCCCCGGCTATCCCAACCACCATTGTTTTGGATTCATTATTAACCATCATCATGGAGAAATTATAACTGTTGATTCAGGTATAATCCTTAAAATAAGAACCAAATCGGAGGATCCATGCCCGCGAAAATCATAGACGGAAAAGCCATCGCAGAATCAATACGAGAAGAGGTCAAACTAAGCGTCCAGGAACGAATCGACCACGGCCTGCCGGTGCCCGGCCTGGCGACAGTGATCGTCGGTGATAACCCAGCCTCCAAGGTTTACGTGCGGATGAAGCATAAAGCCTGCCAGGAAGCCGGGATCCTTTCCATCGGGCATGAAATGCCTGCAACCGCATCCCAGGAAGAAGTGGAAGCACTGGTCAAGGGACTCAACGACGACCCCAAAGTCCACGGTATTTTGGTTCAACTTCCCTTGCCCGCCGGATTGGATGAGGAAAGCGTGCTGAATACCGTCAGTCTGAAGAAAGACGTCGATGGCTTCAACCCTGTCAATATCGGGCGTCTGGCGCAAAAAGGACGGGAACCGTTTTTCGTTCCTGCCACACCGGCCGGGGTGATGGTCCTGCTGGAAGAGAACGGGACTGTTCTGGACGGTGCAAATGCAGTTGTCCTGGGCCGGTCCAATATCGTCGGGATGCCCGTCAGCCTCCTGTTGGTCCGCGCTAACGCCACCGTGACGATCTGCCATTCGCATACCCGGGACATCCCCGCTGTCATCCGTGAAGCGGATGTGTTGGTGGCCGCAATCGGTAAACCCGAATATGTGCGCGGCGATTGGATCAAGCCCGGTGCAACGGTGATCGACGTCGGCACCAACCGGGTTGACGACCCCACCAGCAAGCGGGGGTACAAACTGGTCGGTGATGTCAATTTCGATGAAGCAGTGAAGGTCGCAGGAGCGATCACGCCTTCGCCCGGCGGCGTCGGGCCGATGACGATTGCCATGCTGCTGCGCAACACCTTGCGCGCCGCCCGGTTGGCAGATGGGCAGGATGGATAAGGCGCTTTGGAAAAAACCATCGTAAGGGCGGCATAATTGCCGCCCTTTTTTTATCTTTACTCGAAATCTTTATATCAATTCGTTCAGGCAAGTAATTAAAAAATAAACCCCATCATCTATACCTTTCCCCTCAAGAAGTCAAACGACGAAGCTCTCTTGAGGGCAAAGGGGAAGGCTTCTGCGATGCAGACTGATGGGGTGAAATATTTTGCGAATTATATTACTTTCGCCTTTATGAAATTAGACCCCTCATCCGGCACTGCGTGCCACCTTCCTTTCTGCCCTTCAAAAAAGGTCTTCGTCCTTTCACTCCTCAGGGGAAGGCTTTCTCGATTCTATGTAGGGGCCGACCTCTGTGTCGGCCCGATCATTTCAAAATACAAAAGCAATAATTTTCTCAATACTCCATCACAATCGTGACCGGGCCATCATTCACCAGTGCCACTTCCATGTGTGCACCGAACACGCCGGTCTGGGTCGGGAGTCCCCGGTCGGTCAGCAGGTGGGCAAACAATTCCACCAGCGGTTCCGCCAGCTCCGGACGGGCTGCGCCAATGAAAGATGGACGCCGGCCTTTGGCGGTATCAGCATAGAGCGTGAACTGTGAGACGACGATCGCCTCTCCCCCCACATCCAGCGCCGAAAGGTTCATCTTTTCGTTCTCGTCCTCAAAGATCCGCAAGGTGGCGATCTTGTCCGCCATTTGTACAGCAATATCAAGCGTATCCTCGGGTGCAATCCCCAACAGGATCAGCAATCCCTTGTCGATTTCAGCCACGACCTTCCCGTCCACGACCACCGAACCTTCGCTCACCCGCTGGATCACTGCTCTCATTTAATACACATTCCAATCATGTAATCAGGTACATTCAATTTTCTGAATTATAGCATTGCAACCTAATTCACAAGAAAACAATAATCACATTGACGGAGTCCTAAAAAACCAATTTTCAGCAGGGGTAGCACTGCCTGCTCTGAAGGGAGCAATCCTCATCCAGAGCCGCCGCGGAGGTCGGCCCCTACCGAAATTTACCTTGGATAAATTAATGTCACAATAGGGATCATTAACCACCGCGATTTTGCAAATACGCACCTGATTAACCTGAATTTACTTCCCCTTACGCATTGTTACGCTATAATCAAGGCATGTTGACAGCATTAAAAGACACCGAATTGGTCATGGTGGACCAGCCCCAGAAACTTAACGCCGTCGCCCAGGAACTGGCAGCGGCTGAGATCATCGCAGTGGATACCGAATCCAACAGCCTATATGCTTACCAGGAGCAGGTCTGCCTGATCCAGTTCTCCACTCGTCAGAAAGACTATCTGATCGACACGCTAGCTCTACAGGACCTTTCCCCTTTGGGACCGATCTTCAATTCGGATAAGACCCTGAAAGTCTTCCATGCAGCCGAATATGACCTGATCTGCCTGTTCCGGGATTATGGCTTCCGGTTCAAGTTCCTGTTTGACACGATGATCGCTGCCCGGATCCTTGGCTATCACCAGGTCGGGTATGGTTCTCTGCTTGAGAAATACTTCGGCGTGGAGATGAATAAGAAATTCCAGCGCGCCAACTGGGGTAAACGCCCGATGAAACCCGAAATGCTGGAATACGCCCGGCTGGACAGCCATTTCCTGATCCCCCTGCAGGAACACCTGCGAAAGGAACTGGAGGAGGCAGGATTATGGGAGTTGGCTTTGGAGGATTTCCGACGCCTCACCCAGGGCATCGAGGATACGACCTGCACCTCCGAAGAAGATTTCTGGAAGCTGCGCGGGGCACGCGACCTCAGCCCGGAAAAAGCGGCCGTGCTCAAATCCTTATATCTCTTCCGGGAAGAACAGGCTGCAGCCCAGGACCACCCCCCATTTAAAGTGATCAGCAACCAGGCTCTGGTGGAAATCGCCCAGATCTGTCCCAACCATAAAGAGGAACTCTATATCCTGCAGTCACTCAGCGACCGGCTGGCGGACCGCTATGGCAAGAAGATCATGCAGGCTGTGCGAGACGGTAAGAACGCCGCGCCGGAACGTCCGCCGCACCATAAACGTCCGGAGAATTCCATCCTCAGCCGGATCGACGCCCTGCGCGAGTGGCGCAAGGTCACCGGTGAGGACCTCGGCGTGCCCTCCGATGTGGTCCTGCCGCGCGATGTCCTCAACCGGATCGCCTGGGCCGGACCGCTGGAAGAAACCGAACTGGAACAGCAAATGTTTGATGTCCCCTACCGGTTCAGTCGTTTTGGCAAAGAAATCCTCAAAGCCGTTCAAAATGGAGGTCACCCCAAATGAAACTGACCATTTACGGCGCCGCTCAGACCGTCACCGGCTCAAAATACCTGCTGGAGATCAATGGCAAACGCCTGCTGCTGGAGTGCGGGTTGTTCCAGGGTAAGCGCGCCAAGACCTATGACTTCAACCTCAATTTCGATTTCGACCCCACGACCGTGGACGCGGCGATCCTCTCCCATGCCCACATCGACCACAGCGGCAACCTGCCGAACCTGGTCAAGCGCGGTTACCGCGGCCCGATCTATGCCACCGATGCCACCCGTGACCTGGCCGACATCATGCTGAAGGACTCCGGCCATATCCACGAATATGACGTAAAGTACGTCAACAAGAAACGGGCAAGGAAGGGCCTGCCCCCGGTCGAACCGCTCTACACCCTGGCGGACGCCGCCCGGACGATCCCATTCTTCAAGCAGGTCTCCTATAATACTGAATTCAACCCGATCCCGGGCGTGCGCGCCCATTTTGTGGACGCCGGGCACATCCTCGGCTCCGCGGCGGTGGTGCTGGACCTGGAAGAAAACGGCCGCAAGCACCGCCTGTGGTTCTCCGGCGACATCGGCCGGCCGGACAAACCTATCCTGCGCGACCCGGTGTTCCCCGGTGGGCAGGGTGTGGATACCCTGCTGATGGAATGCACCTACGGTGACCGCCCCCACGACGACATTAACAACGCGGTGGCTGAACTGAAAGATGTCGTGGACCTGACCATCCGGCGCGGCGGCAAGGTGATCATCCCGGCCTTCTCCGTCGGGCGCACGCAGACCCTGGTCTACTACCTGAACGGGTTGATGTCCGAAGGCAAGATCCCCAAGGTGCCGGTCTTTGTGGACAGCCCCCTGGCCGTCTCGGCATCCGAAATCTACCGGCGCCATCCGGAATGTTATGACAAGGAGACCTGGGAATTCATCTCGGAGCACCGCCATCCGGCCCTGGACTTCGATCAACTCACCTACGTCCACTCGGTGGATGAATCCAAAGCGCTCAACTACCGCAAAGACCCGCTGATCATCATCAGCGCATCGGGGATGGTGGAAGCCGGGCGGATCCTGCACCATGTCAAGAACAACATCGACGATGAGCGCAACACGATCCTGATCGTCTCCTGGCAAGCGCCCAACACCCTCGGCCGGCGGCTGGCAGACCGGGAGCATGAAGTGCGCATCTTCGGCGAGACCTACTATCCGCAAAGCCCAGGTCGCCACGATCAACGGCTTCTCCGCCCACGCCGGGCAGGGAGGGCTGGTGGAATACGCCAAATCGGTGGCCGGCCAGGCTCAGCGCATCATCCTGATCCACGGTGAACCGGTCGCGGCCGAAGCCCTGCAGGAGAAGCTGCAAGGTGTGGCAGGATTGCCCCCGATCCATTTCCCGGAGCGATTGACCTCATTTGAGTTGTAATCAATCAGCATTTTTTTGCAGGATGGGTTGACGCCCGCAGGGTAAACCCATCCTCAATTTCGAGTATAATGGATGCCTGCTTGTGGAGAGGTGCCAGAGTGGACGATTGGGACGGTCTCGAAAACCGTTGTAGCCTTACGGCTACCGAGGGTTCGAATCCCTCCCTCTCCGCTGAATAAAAGATGAAAAAACACCCAACCGGGTGTTTTTTATTTAAGAATATATCTTTACAGGACGCCGAACCAATTGATTATGAGTTAGTATTTGAAATATTTACCTCTCCTTATTTTAGCTAAACAAATTATTCTATTGGCCACCCGGGGATCGCCTCATCAATCTATTTTATTACTCTGATCGTCTCCGACAGAGCAATAAAAGTTATTTAACAATAACTTTAATCAGCCAGTCGCAGAAAGCCTTTCATTCATTCCTCCCTTAAAAATCCATGATCGCCATCTGGCCTTTCCCCCTGTCCTTGGCGAGCAGGAGTGCCTGGTCAACTTTGACCAGTAACTCGGGTATTTGCACATTCGGATAATTCGCCGATTCTGTGCAAACGCCGCCGACCGATACGCTGAGTTCGATCTCAACATCCGAAGTGAATTTAATAGTGATCGGTATGATCTTCTCCTGGATCCGGTGCAGAACCGTTCGGAACTGGTCCTTGTTTTCCAGCGGGAAATACAAAAGGAATTCATCCCCACCCATCCGGCCGACGCCGTCATAGGTCCGGGTGGAAATACCGAGCATTCTGGCAAGTTCCATCAAACATTTATCGCCCGTTTCCCGTCCGAACTGATCGTTAATGGCCTTGAATTCGTCAATGTCGAACAACGCCAGGCCGAAGAACTGCCGGGTCCGTTTCGTACGGACCAGCTCGCTTGCAGCCCGTTTTATGATAGAGCGACGGTTGAGCAACCCGGTCAGCGGATCGATTGTCGCCAACCCTTCCAATCGTTCGTTCAGATCTTCGAGTTGAATGTTTCTTTTTTGAAACGACCGCTGGAGATTGTTCAGCTCATTATTTACTTTCATATAATTCGTGTCACCCGCTTCAATTTCCAGGCCTTCCTGGTTGGGAACGAATAGCGTCGCCGGTCCGTCTTCGCTGATCGACAGGTCAAAGAAATAAGATCGGATGGGCTTCTCGGCAATTCGTAATACGATCATATTCAACCAGAGAATGGCAGAACAATAAACGACAGCATACGGGATTGGCATCAAGGGTGAAAGGTCCCAGTTCATTACGGAATGTTTCGTATCACAGTCATCAAAAAGGCGGTTGAGTTTTCCCAGGGAACTGTCTTTAAAGATATCCCTGAGATTGGTGATCTCAGCCCATGAGAAGAGATTGAGCGCATCTGAAAACACAAATAGGATCTTTTTTCGATGATCGCATACAAAAGTGGAAACATTGTTGTCAGGCATAATTGTCCTCGGGATTCCGGTTTTTAATTATCGTGAGGGAAACAAGTGCTGTCTAGTTCGGTTGTTTTTCGGTCAAGCTTCTAATTCAAACGAGAGAATGCATCAAAGCAATGCCTTTAGTGGTCTGCATGTAAGCACAGGCACAGTACATTAATTATAGTCGTATATTTGATTATTTTTCTAACAATTTTTTCTGTCTTCCAGATCTTAAATTATTCAAAATTTAAATTTAATCCATGCTTATGATAATTTTTCTTCTCAGGTGATGATATTAGTATAGATGTATCGGATGGTTCGAACAAAAAAACCGCGCTGTCCAGCGCGGTTTTTATTTTCCAGCGGGGAGGGAGGGATTCGAACCCTCGGTTGAGCTTTCACCCAACAACCACTTAGCAGGCGGCCCCGATCGTCCACTCTGGCACCTCCCCAAATTTTATTTGACTGGATTACCCTTCCGGACTTGGAAGGCGTAAAAGTCAGGCGGAGGGAGAGGGATTCGAACCCACGGTGGGCGCAAACCCACACCTGTTTTCAAGACAGGCGCCTTAGTCCACTCGGCCATCCCTCCAGAGAGTTGAATTCTAACATTAATTGGAGGGAGAGACAAGAGAAGGGAAAAGCATGTATCAGGGATCAGGTATTGGGGAATTAGGTGATCAGGTAATTAGGGATTTGGTGAATAGTGAAAGGGATTGGGAATTAATCATTTCAATAAACAATCGTTCGAGCGAGTTGGAAAATATTGAGATTTCCCCTTCCTGTTTACGGGTAGGGGAGCAAGGTGTGGGAATATTAGACCGCGCTACGCTTCCTCGTGATAATAAACCTTCACCCCGTCACCACTTTCGAGGATCAGGATATCCTGCGGCCTGCCCATCAGCCAGATGGCGGTGACAATATCCCCGATCGAGATGGCAGCGTTCATCGAAACCAGCAGCATCACGCCGGGCACCAGGTTGAGCGGCACGAAAGTCACGGCCGCCACCCCCAGCACGGTGATGATCAGCAGCGGGATCAAGCTGATCCAGAGATAGGCAAAACGCGGCAGGTACCATTCCGTCGCGGCGGTGTAGGTATAAAAGCCGCGGAAGTTCAGCATCGGCCGTCGTTTGGTCACAGCCCACAAGCACCAGGCCATGCAGGATCTCACGCAGCACGATCACCAAAACCACCGAGACCGCCAGCAGGAGAACTCCGCGCCAGAATTCGCGCATACCGGTGATGATCAGGATGTTCTTTGAGGAGACATACGCCGGGCGTAGGAAAGTAAGACTTTCCAGGAACAGCCAGCCCACGCCGAACAATAAACCCAGTCCTGTCAGGTTGAGGATCATAGCCAGGCCGCGGTTCTTGCTCAGTTCCAGTTGGGCAATTTGCCGGTAATTCTCGGGCAGCGTTTGGGTTGCTTCAAGCTTTTTCATGACTTCCTCACTATGATTTACGTCCGGGGGCAGTCTTTGCTTCCCCCTAATCTCTTATTTTCAAGGTCCCTGGGTATCGGTCGGCCAGGGTGTGATCGAGGGCTGGGGTGAACCCAACTCGGATGGAGTTTGTGTTGACTGAGTAGTGGTGGGTGTGGGTGTCGGTGTGCGGGGTTCGGCCGTCGGTGTCCAAAGATCGGTTTTGGCCTCAACCGGGAGGCTTTCAGTGACGGCCGGGGTCTCGTCTGCCGTGCTGCGGCCGTTCCACCAGCGCAAGCCAACCAAAACGACTGCAGTCAGGATGCTTGCCAATACCAAAATGGCCAGGCAGCCGATCATCCAGCGGCGTTTCCAGTTTGTTCCGGAAAGTTTGGCTTTACTGGGAGGTGCTTTCAGTAAAACCACTGTGATGTTATCGTGACCGCCGCGCTCATTGGCCATCCCGATCAGGATCTCCGGCGCCTTGGCAAGGTCTTCACTTTCCAGGACATCCCGGATCTCATCATCACTGACCAGATCGGTCAACCCATCACTGCAAAGCAAAATCAGGTCGTTGGGCCGCAGCCGCAGTCCCTGGTTGGCTTTCGCTGCATTGTCGTCCTCCCCCTCAAAGAACCACAGTCTGAAATCGGGTTCCGGCGCACCTTTTGATCCGAGGTATCGGCGAATGACGTGCGCATTGGGGTGGTTATTTCCTTCTTCATCGGAGATGATCCCGGCATCCAGTGCTTCCTGGATCCAGGTATGGTCAGTTGAGAGCTGGATCAAGTTACCTTTACGCAGCAGGTAAATGCGTAAATCCCCGAGGTTGACGGTGTAAAGTTTGTCGCCAATCACCCAGGCACAGGCGCAGGTGGCGCCCATCCCTAACCGCCCCTGGTCAGCCTGGGAGGCGGCAAAAATAGCCGCACTGGCCTGGGTGATCGCCTCGGTCAGGGTATTAAGCGGATGGCGGCCTTCGCTGGCTGCAACGGTCTCTGTAATGATCGTGACGCCCATCTCAGCAGCGACCTCTCCCGCGCGATGCCCGCCGATGCCGTCACAAAGCACAGCCAGCACGGAAGGTTTCCGGCCATGGTCCCCGGCGGCAAACATCTTAACACCATACCGGTCTTCATTTTGTTTGCCGGTCATGCCGGGATGGCTGCTGGCTTCAATTTGCAGGTAGGATTGCTCAGTTTTGGTCATATCAGTGGTTCGTATTTCGAAACAGAGATTTTACGAGGTGTTTGGTTTGGATTTATTGTAAACCGAAACCCCAGATTTCCAAAATGCACCAGGTCGCCCGGATTCAAAGGGACCGGGTCACTTCCAACCAGTTTGTAATTGATCCAGACCCCGTTTGGATTACCATGGTTTTCAAGCCAGAAGATGTTTTCACGGATTACAAGGCGGACTTTCAGCGCCTTTGCGCCATGACTCTCAATCAACAACCCTTCTTCCTCCGGGTTATCGGTTAAAGTCGTATCAAATTGGGTGATTGTGATAGCTCCGGGATCCGCCTCACCAAGCAGGGAATCCAGCGGGATGAATGTCGCCACCGCAGATACATCCGACAGGTCAGCAGGGACAGATTCGACGGTATTATCCGTCGCCGGTGGAAAAATCCGGCTGCGAAGATCCTGCATGTTTTTGGATTGCCAGAACTGGCGCAGCAGCCAGAACACCAGCAGGAGGATCGAAGCAGCAGCCACTCCACCTGCGGCAATAGCACCAAACTTCTGCCAGTTCACTTTGGGTGCGGTTTCCGGTTTCAGGATAATCACCTGGACCGGCGTCGCAATGGTCGATGCAGTCAATCCCAATTGATCTTCCACTTCCACCTGGAGAGTATGCTCCCCGTCTTCCTGCAAGTTGCTGAGGTCCCAGGTAAAAGTGTCAAAGGGAGACGTTTGGTTGACAGCCACAACAACGCCATCCACCAGCAGCCGGCTTGCTTTCAAAGTGCGCGGGTGACCATCGGGGAACTCGATCAGAATGGAGATTGTCTCGGAGGAAGGGGAAAGGGTCTGGGCATCTTTTTCTCCTTCCCACTGTCGCTTGATTGAAGCAGGCGGAGAAAGGAATATGGGGTTCGGCGGCAGCACCTCGACATGGAAAGGCTGACTTTCGCCGCTGGCTGTCACGCCGCCCAGGTCAACGGTCAAACCGACCGAATAATTGCCGGTCTCCGATAAAACAGAAGTGTACGCAAGAGTCTCAACATAACCAAGGGCAGATTGCAGTGCATCCGGGTCCGGGATCCCTTCCAGTCCTGTGAAGTGGAAGAATTGACCACCTGTATCGGCGGCAAGGTTGGCCAGCGCACGGCCCTGGTCGTTGGAGAGATAGAGGTCTTCACCCACCATCCAGACGTCCACCCGCACTCCTGTGCTGCGTGCTTCCTGGGTCAGTGCATTGAGCGATGCAATCTGCCCCGGCGTGGGTGGCGGCGTGATGTAGAGCAATGCCCGATCCACACCAAAATGCAGGATTTCTTCCTGCATTGCCTGGAGAGCCGTTTCCAAACTTGCCAGATCGGGCTCCATCAGTCGAAAATTCGGCTGGTAGGATTCCAGGGCTGTCCGCCAGGCGCGTAAATCTTTTGTGTTTTGGATGAGGACACCCTCGTTGGAGATAAGCGACCAGGCATCATCCCCCTTGATTTCGTGATCGTCAACCCAATCTTTAAGCGCTTCGGTCAATTTATCATATCGGGACACCCCGGCTGAATCCCGTAAATCCATATCACGGTTGCCGTTGATCGCCAGGGTGAAATGCACCCCGCGATATTCCCGGCTGAGGTTTTCGATGGGGCGCGTAACATCATTTTCGGTCAATATGACCTGGTCAGCGGTAAATCCGGTAAGCGGCTGTTTATTGGCATCCAGACACTTAAACTCTACGGTCAGGTTGGGAAATGCGATCAGATCGGGCGATTGAACCGTAACGGTTGCGGCCGACTGGGCAACCACGGGTTTAAAAGAAATCGGGAATGAGGATAGTAGGAGGATTACAACCAGGACCAATGCCATTCGACGCCAGGATATAGAAATGCCAGAGGCATTTTCATGCCTCTGGCGGTTTGGTTTCAACGTTAACTCAGACGGAAATGGCATCAGTTTTCAGCGGATTGATAGTGTTACGATTTACTTTTCTTTGCCTTCGGTTCCGAAATGACTTCAGGCTCAAGCGGGCTGGTTTCGGCCAGGCGATGATAGGTCAGTGTCCAGTTCGTCAGGACATAGGCCTTCAAGACGCCTCCCAGGAAGATCAACACCGGTATGATCACAAGCATCAGGGCTCCGCTGAGGATCAGCCCCAGGGTTGGGACCTGCGCAAAACCGGTTGTGACCAGGTTCACCACCAGAGGCACAGGGATGAAGATTATAGGAACAATGATCAGTAATCCTAAAATGATTTGCAGCACGCCCAGGATCAGGAACATCACGGTGACCTTACCCAGGTGTTTGGTCATCAACCGCCAGCCGCGACCAATAGCGTCGAAGATTTTCTGATCCTCCTCGATGATCGCTATGATGCTGAAATAAACCAGCGTATTGATGAACCAGCCGACCGGGATCAGCAGGAACAGCCCCAGGAAACAGGTGCAAACGGTCAACAGGATGATCGGGATCGCCAGGATAACACCAACGATCAGTCCGGCCACCTGGATACCGATGGTCAGCAGCAGCACCTTCCAATAATACGGTTTGATCGCTTTCAAGATCGCACTGAAGGAAATCGGTTTTTCGTCTTCAGCGGCCCGATCAGCCATACCAGCGCCTTTGATCACGCCTGTCAGACCCAGGTTACCCAGCAGCACAGCAACGATCGAAATAATGATGATCAGTGCCAGGAATCCTATGGCAATCGCAATCCAGACCCACACGGGGACGTCACCCAGCCAGCGGAAGAAGTTCTCAAAGGCGCGTTGGGTGGAAGGAGCTAAAAATGATGGGCCGCTATTGTAACCTTGAGGCGTAATAAAACCGGAACCACCGCTGCTCGCAGCACTGCTGCCCCCACCGCCGCCGCTACCGTGATATCCACCGGTTACACTGCATCCGGCCAATACGCCGAAAAGCCATAGGATCTTATGCTTCCAGATGACCTTCCAGGCTTTTGTAAGAATCTCTCCAAAATCCATTTTATTCTCCTTTTTAATTGACTTACAATTTATTTAAATGGCGCAATAGGCTATTTCTATTATATATGGATTTGGAAACGCTACCTAAGATAACCTAAGGAATTACTCCCATTCGATCGTGCCGGGAGGCTTGCTGGTGATATCGTACACCACTCGGTTGACCCCCTGCACCTCATTGACGATCCGGTTGGCGACCCGTGCCAGCAGGTCGTCCGGCAGCCTGGCCCAATCCGCAGTCATGAAATCCTCGGTGGTGACTGCCCGCAGGGCGATCACCTCTTCATAGGTGCGCTGGTCTCCCATCACGCCCACCGCCTTGACGGGCAGAAGAACGGCGAATGCCTGCGAGGTGCCGCCCACAGCCGCATCAAAACACAAGAGGCCGGCCTGGTCCAGCTCGCCGGTGAAGATGGCGTCGGCGGCGCGTAATTTTTCAACCCGCTCCAGGGTCACCTCCCCCAGGCAGCGCACGGCCAATCCCGGGCCGGGGAAAGGCTGACGCCAGACCAATTCAGCGGGCAGCCCCAGGGTCTCGCCCACTTCACGCACCTCATCTTTAAAAAGATAACGCAGCGGCTCGACAAGTTTAAAATTCATCTCCTCAGGTAAGCCGCCCACATTGTGGTGGGTCTTGATCCGGTGTGTTTGAGCACGCTCGGGGGCACGGGACTCCACCACGTCGGGATAGATCGTCCCCTGAACAAGGAAAGGCGGATCGCCGAGATCGTGAGCAGCGGTTTCAAACAATCGGATGAAGGTTTCCCCGATGATTCGTCGTTTTTGTTCCGGGGCGGTGACGCCTTTCAGGTTCGTGAAAAAATCCTCGATGGCATCCAGCGTCAACAGGTTTGCGCCCAGGTTCCGCCGAAAAGCGCGTTCGACCCACAGGCGTTCATCCTTGCGCATCAGGCCGGTATCTACAAAAACTGCGGAAAGCTGATTACCAATAGCTTTCTGTACCAGAGCAGTCGCGACGCTTGAATCCACCCCGCCGCTGACGGCTGCCAGGACCCGGGAAGAGCCGACCTGCACTCGAATCTGCTCCACGGCGCGGTCGACGATCGCCTGGGGCGTCCAATCTCCACGACAACCGCAGACATCACGCACGAAGCGCCGGAGGATATCTTTTCCGGCAGGTGTGTGATGGACTTCCGGATGGAACTGGAGCCCGTAAAAATCACGGGCAAGGTCTCCAATGGCCGCCACCGGGCTGTTAGCGCTGCGAGCCAGAACTTCAAACCCTGGAGGAGCCTGTTCGATGCGGTCGCCATGAGACATCCAGACCGCCGGATCATCATCCCGACACAGCAAGGGAGAATCCATTTGGATTTCCATCGTCGCCGGCCCGTACTCACGCTCGCTTGCAGGTGCCACCCGGCCGCCCAGGGCCTGGGTGAGAACCTGCATGCCATAACAGATACCCAGGATGGGCACACCTGCGGCAAGCACATACGCAGGCAGGAACGGCGCACCCGGGTCATAAACGGAGCGCGGACCGCCGGAAAGGATGAACCCGCGGGGGTTGAGCGCCATCACTTCGGATTCAGGGGCATCCCAGGGCAGCAGTTCAGAATAAACCCGGGCTTCCCGGACTCGGCGCGCGATCAACTGGGTGTATTGGGAGCCAAAATCGAGGATGATGATGGTCTCAGTCAAGGGGACCCTGCCAGGAATCACTGATGAGGTGCCAGTGCCACTGCGGGACGGACTGGTTGGGACCGCCGTTACAGATCAACCGGTAGCCGCAATCCTCCAATCCGAATTTACTTACCAGCGTCTGGACGGCGCTAAAAAGCGCCGTAAAAGAATCGGCAGAATCCAACGACGCCTGCATTAATGAAGGTGTGTTGTTTTTTGAAATAAGTAAAATATGAAGCGGATAGTTGGGTTGGGGATGATGGAAGGCCACCCAATGGTCATTCTGGTATAAAAGGTCAACCGGTAAAAAGGAATTCATGTGTTTGAAAAAGAACCTTACGACCGGCCGCAGGATCCGCCAGCGGGCGATCCGTAACACCAGAGTGAGCAGTTTACTCTTCAGCGAAGAGGATCTGACCATCGTCCAGGGAAGAGATCGCGACCAGCGCTTCAATGGGCACATTCAGGAAGGAGAGCATTTTCCGGCCGCCCTCAAAGGTCTTTTCAATCAATGCGCCGATCCCCACAATGGTTGCACCGGCCGTTTGCGCCAGCCTGACCAGACCGGCAATGGTTGCACCCGAGGCCAGGAAATCATCTATGATCAAAACCCGTTCACCGTTCGCCAGGTATTCAGGGGAAACGATCAGCTCCACCATCCGTCCCTTGGTATGAGAAGGCGCAACCGTGAGGTAAACCGTATCCGGCATGGTAACCGGTTTATGCTTGCGGGCATACACCACTGGCACATTCAGATATTTGGCCGTCATCAGCGCCGGGGCAATCCCGGAGATCTCGGCCGTCAGGACTTTGGTCGGCTGTTCAGCTTTGAACCGTTCCGCCAGGGCCGCCCCGCAGGCGTCCATCAGCACCGGGTCAACCTGGTGGTTGATGAAGGGATCCACTTTCAGGATGCCATCCCCCAGGTTTTGACCTTCCAATTCAATACGTTTCTTTAACGGTTCAAACAAAAAGGACCTCCATCAGGACTAAGCTGTGTTGTATAGACATTTTACATCTATTTCATTATAAATTTGGATCAGAAGGGGGGATTTAACGCAACCTTAAAATGGGAGATCGGTCCATTCCGCCTCGTCCGAGGACTCATCGACATCCTGCCGGCGTACCCGGTAAAGGATCTCTTCCAGGATCTTACGATTGAAACTGACCAGGTCGGCGATCAGGCCGATCAGGAAGGTGATAAAACCAACAATCAGCAGGACTGCTGTAAGGATCAGCGACTGGACATGTCCCCCACCCTGACCTTGTATGAAGAAATACAGGAAGCGTCCACCGAGAACAAATCCTGCAAGTAACAGGATGGCACTGATCCAGGTGAAAATTCGCAGGGCGCTGTACATGGCAAAGGAGCGCATGATGGTTGTTGAGGAATTGACCAGGTAATTACGCACGCTGCGGAACAACCGGGACGGTCGAATGGGCGGATTGGTCTTCACCGGGACGAAAGCCACTTTGACTCGCTTGGCTCCGGCCTGGATCAGGGTTTCAAGGGTGTAGGAATAATTACTGAGCACCATCGTCTGGAGCGCAACTTCACGGGTGACCGCCCTAAAACCGCTGGTGGCATCGGGGATCTTAAAACCCGCCGTGGCCGAGACGACCCGGGAACCAAATTTTTGCAGAGCGCGCTTGGCCGGTGTGAAATGCTTAAGGGTGCCCACGCCGCGGTCACCGATGACCATTTCGGCTTCACCGTCGAGGATCGGTTGAACCAGGGCTGCAATCTCACTGCCGGGATATTGGTTGTCCGCATCGGTATTGACGATTACATCAGCGCCAAGCTGCAAGGCGGCATTCAGTCCCTGGGTGTAGGCCTGAGCCAAACCCAGGTGGCGGGGAAGGCTGACCACATGATCGGCGCCGGCCGTCCAGGCGACATTTGGGGTATCGTCTTCGCTGCCGTCATCCACGACCAGGATTTCAACCGAATCAAAACCCGGGAGGGCGCGCGGAAGCTGTGCCAGAGTATCCGGGAGGGTATCGGCTTCGTTATAGCAGGGAATTTGAATGATGAGTTTCATAGATTAATGAAGGTATTTGATTTTGAGATTAGTATAACATGGGATAGGAAAGAGAACAGTGAAAGGGGAATAGTGAAGAGCCTGAAGTGAAAGGGATAAGTTAGTACCTTAAGGGTCAGCGGCCCACGCACCTTAAAGTCAGGTTGGAAATAATATTCTTTAAAATAAAAAGCAGGCGGTTGCTTTCTTTTTGCTTTCTATATCCTCGATACTCATCAGTTTGATTCACAAAATGATATTGAAAACTAATTTCAGGTTATAAAATTATTAAGAATGCTATGAAGTATAATATTATCAACGCGTAAAGCAAAAGTTTAGCATGCAACTTATCATTACAACCAAATACAATTGATGGATTGGGGGAATAATATCAAAGCTTGTTTTTATAAAGATATTAAAAATGAGGCCATATACTCAATTGTCTGACAGCATTAGGCGCAGCTATTGACTTAAGGAACCTCATTATGAAAAAAATCTTTTCTCACCTTTTTCCACCTTCTACTACCAATCCAACCCAACCTGATAAACGCAACCTCTTGCAAAGGCTGGTGGAGCCGTCGGCGATCTTTACCGAAGCCGGTGAGCGCCGACGAGCCGGGATGGTATCGGCGATTTTGCTTTACTCAACAATGTTATTAGTCATTGCTGTGGTTTATATGTGGTTCTTTTCCTCAACCCGGGGAGCAGCTTTTATTTTTATCGGTGTCGATATTGTTATGGGGATATTATATTTCTTGAGCCGTACACGATATAACCAATTATCAGGGATCATTGCCCTGTTTGACATGTGTATCATACCTATCCTTTATATTAGTGTGATAAAGGAGTTCACTCTGATAGGCATTCTTATTTTTATTATTTCGAATACGATAACAATACTCATCGGCAGCACAATAGTATCAATCCGCAATACTGCACTATTTGCCATTTTCGATATCATAACTCTCATTATTATTCCTATAACTCTCCCATCCATTTCATTTCAATTTATCACATTGACACTACTCGCCAATACTGTCATCTCAATTATTATTTTAGTCTTAGCTCGACACCGCGACCTGGTGGAAAAAGACCATTTACAGGAAATGGCGCAAGTAAATCAGAATCTGCAAGCCGAACTCACACAGCGCAAGCTCACAGAAGACCGCTTATCCTACATCTCGGTCCATGACCCGTTGACGGATTTGCCAAATCGCGTATTGTTTATTGATCGCCTGAGCCACGCAATGGAACGTACCAAACGACATAAGGATATTATGTACGCGGTCTTTTTCCTTGATTTGGACCGGTTCAAGGTGGTCAATGACAGCCTGGGCCATGGTGTTGGTGATAAATTGCTGGTCGAAAGTTCACAACGGATTTCAGCCTGCATGCGCGGGGAAGATACGGTCGCCCGTTTGGGAGGCGACGAGTTCGTCATCCTGCTGGAAGATATAGAAGACGCTGCAGACGCCATCCAGGTTGCCGAGCGCATCCAAAACAGTCTGGCTATGCCGTATGATCTGGATGGTCACATGATATTTGTCTTTGCAAGCATGGGTATTGTGTTAACTGACACAAATTATGAGAATCCGGACGATGTTTTACGCGATGCTGATATTGCGATGTATCGCGCCAAAGGTCAGGGCCTGGGCCATTATAAAATTTTTGACCCGTCGATGCTTGACCGTGTGATGACGCGTCTGGAACTGGAAACTGACCTGCGGAAAGCATTGGAAAATCAGCAATTTATCGTCCACTACCAACCCATTCTGGATATGGCAAATCAGCGTATCATCGGATTCGAGGCCCTGGTGCGCTGGCAGCATCCAACCAAAGGCCTCATCCCTCCAGCAGAGTTCATTCCAACCGCAGAGGAAACCGGTCTCATTATTCCGCTCGGCTATTGGGTTCTGGATGAGGCATGCCACCAGATCCATGCCTGGAATGGTCAGTATTCTTTTGATCCTCCCTTGACCATCAACGTCAATCTATCGTCCAGGCAATGCGAACAGCCGGATCTGGTCCAAAAGATTTCCGATATTCTGCGAAAGAACAGATTGGATGCCAGCCAATTAAAGCTGGAACTGACTGAGAGCCTGGTCATTAAGGACTCCGAGTTAATTTCGAACATGCTCTCTGAATTGCGTGAATTAGGCATTCAGGTCCAAATTGATGATTTTGGCACGGGATATTCCTCACTGAGCTACCTGCATACATTGCCCATCGATACACTCAAGATCGATCGAAGCTTCATCAGCCGCCTGGGAGGGAAGAATAACGGCGCTGAAATCGTCCAGACGATATTGATCGTTGGCACACAACCTGGGGATGAAGGTGATCGCAGAAGGCGTTGAAACGGATGAACAATTCACCGAACTTTCGGCGATGGATTGTGAATATATGCAGGGATTCTTCTTTTCAAAGGCGGTCGATAGCCTTGAGGCGGGCGCCATGCTGGGAAAGTTAATTGGCACTGTGGAAGGGGAAAATTCGGCTGTACAAGGCAAATAAGCGCTTGATGGTTGTTGAAGAATTGACCGGACTATTGCTCACACTGCAGAAAAAGCGAGAAGGCTGGAAAGGCAGGATGGTCTCCACCGGGATGAAAGCCGCCTGGATACGTTTTGATTTCGGCTTCGCTGCTGAATATATCATATGACGACATATCAATAAGTTCCTCTTCCACTATAAATTGGGGAAAGGTGCCTGCATCGCTGACAGAACGGGGGAAAGGGTAATTGTCCTAAAGGACCAAATCATTCTTTCAGAATGAATAATCTAATACATATTTCTTAACCTTAACCGAATCCTCATGGGTTTTTATTGATACAACCGTAAAAGTAATATAAAATGAAAGTGGTTTTTATATTCATCCTCACCTTATGAAACGAGGTCCCTCCCATGAAATCTGGAAAAATGAAGGTCTTCAATTACGCCGTTGGGATGTTTGGTACGTCCATCCCGATCAACCTACTTAAAACCTATGCCGCGATCTTCTATGTGGACCGGCTGGGTCTGACCACCCCTGATTTTGCCTTGATCTTATTTATTTATACCTTTATCGATGTGCTGGATAACCCGGTCTATGGCTTCCTCTCCGACCGGACTCGGACCAAGTGGGGCCGGCGGCGCCCCTGGCTGGTGATCGGGACGCCCTTGCTGGTACTGGGGCTGATCGCCTTCTATAGCACCCCCGCTTTCCTCGCCGGCAATTCCCTGCTGGCCTGGGCTATGCTTTTCTACATCTTCACCGGCACACTCGATTCGGTGATCAATGCCAATTATGCGGCCCTTTTCCCGGAATTATTCCCGGATGACGCCAGCCGGGCAAAAGCCAACGCCATGCGGCAGGCCTTCCAATTGGTGGCGATGATCATTTCCATCGCACTAACCCCGATCGTGGCAGGCGCCATCGGTTTCAGCGCCACCTCAATAATCTATGGTGTACTTGGCGGCGCTGTGATCCTCTACATGAGCCTGACCTCCAAAGAGCGGAAAGTCGAGGATGACGAACCCAAACCAAAGCTGTGGGACAGCATCAAAACTCTTGTCACCAACCGCAACTTCTGGATCGCCGGGTTGACCAACGCCTTCTACAGTGCGGCGATGTCTCTCGTGCTGGCCGGGCTGCCCTTCTTTGTGAAATATACTTTGCAGATCCCGGATGCCCAATCCACGATCCTGTTCGCTTCGGTGCTGCTGATTGCGATTGGGTGTGTGGCAGTTTGGGCACTGTTGGTCCGCAAGAGAAGGTTGATCCCGATCTGGCGGATTGCCCTGCTCGCATTGGCTGTGGCATTTGTGCCATTGTTCTTCGCTAACAGTCTGCTCACGGCCATCATCGCCAGTGCCCTGGTCGGGTTCGGCTTTGCCGGTGTGATCACCACCATGGACCTGATCGGTGCACGGATCATGGATGAGGACACCCGCAAACATCACGTCCGGCGTGAAGGGATCATTTCCAACGCATTGGGTTTCATGAACCGTCTGAGCGGCTTGTTCACCAGCCTGGCTTTCTTATTACTCTCAACAATTTTCGGCTTTGAAAGCGGCACCAACCCGGGAACCCAACCGGGTATGGCTTCTCGCTTCCTGCTGACCGTCTTCCCGGCCGTGCTGATGGTGATCAGCCTCGGGTTCTCGCTGTTCCTGAAAATGGAAGCCCGTGGGCCGGACCAGCCAAATGATCTGGAGATCATGACTGATCTTGATGTGATGGAGGAATGAACCATGGCCCTGATCCAATTCGATTTCACCCCTGAAACGGTCAAAGTCTGCCTGCCGCTTTATATGATCGTGCCCGATCCGGTCAAAATCGGCGATACCCCCCTGCAAAAGCGGAAGGTACTTTACCTGCTGCATGGTCTTTCTGATAACGGCAGTGCCTGGCAGCGTTATACAACCATTGAAACCGTCGCCAGGGATTACGGCCTGGTGGTCGTGATGCCCTCCATCGGGCGCAGTTTCTACACCGATCAACCCAATGGTCAGTTGTATTTCACCTTCCTGATGGAAGAACTGCCTCACTATCTGAAAGATGTTTTCGGCCTGGATCCCAAACGGGAAGATACCCTGATCGCCGGGAACTCAATGGGTGGGTTTGGCGCGTTCAAGGCTGCCCTCAACTACCCGGAACGCTTTTATGCCGCCGCCAGCCTTTCAGGCGCGTTGTCCCTGGAAATCCTCAACCTGATCCCCGATGACCCCCGCCAGCATGAATTTACGGCGATCTTCGGAGACCTGACCAAGCTCAAAGGCACGAAGCATGACACGATGATGTGGCTGCAAAAGGCTGCTGAGCACCCTGGGGACCTCCCTAAGCTCTATATGGCCTGTGGCAAACAGGATGACCTGTTCCCCTTGAATGAAATGTTCTACGGTGCAGCCCAACAGATGGGCGTACCGATCCATTACGAGAAGGAAGACGGCGAACATATCTGGCCGTTTTGGGAAAAATTCATCCAGCGCTTCCTGAAATTCGCGCTGGGTGACCCTGAAAAGAATTAAATTGACCATGACCGAATCCAAACAGACCCTCACCACTACCATCGCGCCTGAAATGCAGGGACAATACCTCACCCTGCCCTTCACCATGCCGGCGAATATCGCTGAATTCCGGCTGAGTTACCATTACCCAAAATTTCGGGATGAAAGCCAATCCCTGCCGAATGGCACCTTCCACCCACAGGAGCAGATCAACATCATTGATCTGGGTCTGGTTTCGCCTGACGGGAAACAAGCCGGTGCGTCCGGCTCGGATAAGGACCATTTCTTCATCAACGGCAAGTCCGCCACACCGGGCTACCTGTCCCAGCCCCTCACACCCGGAGAATGGATGATCCTGGCCGGCGCGTATAAAATCGCGCCGGAAGGAGTGACGGTCACCTATGAACTGACCTTCATAACCAAACAACGCAAGCTGCTGATTGGCGACATCCACACCCACACTCTCGGGTCCGATGGCGTCTTTACCCTTGAGGAACTGGCGACTCACGCTAAACGGCAGGGACTGGATTTCCTGGCGATCACTGACCACAACCAGATGGTAAGCAGCGACGTCCTGACACGCATCCCGGATGTCACGATGATCCCAGGCGTGGAATGGACCCACTACCGCGGGCACGCCAACTTCCTCGGCGTGGACCATCCCTACGACGTGCCTTTCTTCACCAACGATGACGAGGCTATGCAGGAAATTTTCACGACCGCTCATGAACGCGGTGCGCTGATCGTGATCAATCATCCCCAGGATGATAGCTGCGGGTTCAGGTTTGACCTTTCCAGCGTACCGTTCGACCTTTTTGAAATATGGAACGGACCGATGAGGGAAAGCAACCTGCGAGCCGTGGCAATGTGGCACCAGATGCTGGCTTCCGGTCAAAAAGTCCCGGCGGTGGGCGGCAGCGACTACCACCGCGACCAGCTCTTCCAGATCCTGGGCGGACCGTGCATGGGCGTTTACGCAGGGTCGGACGCGCCGGAGGACATCCTGAATGCACTAAAAACTGGGGACAGCTTCATCACTTTCTCCCCCAGCGGTCCTTTGGTAGACCTGGCAATCGGTGATGTGAAAATAGGCGGCACTGCGGAATGGTCAGAGGGTCTCACCGTCAGGATTGAGGCTAAACGCCTGAAGACCGGCGATGTCATTCGTCTGGTCAGTGCGGGTGATTCAATCGACCTGCTGCAAGCTGCGTCGGATGGTGATGCTGAACTGATCGTACCGGTGCCCGGCCCGGGCTTCGTCCGGGTGGAGATCTACCGCACCTTCCTTCCCGGCATCCCGCCCCTGCCCGCGCTGATCAGCAACCCGATCTATATCATAGAAAATAAATAATTTTTAGAAAACCCTCATTCAAAACCGGTACCGAAGACCATCTGGCGGAGGTCTTCTTCCGCGCGGTGAATTTTCCGCTGATAGACCTTGAGTTGGGCATCCATTGAAGACCAGGGGCGCATGGCGCGGTAACCGGCTTTCATTTCCGCCAGCCAAAGGTCCAACACTGCCTGGTCCAGCGTGGGATATTGCGCCTGTCCGCAGATCGCGTCCATGGGAAGCCGGGGTGGTATGGCGGCCAAACCGGCTTTGCGATAACCAAAAACGATGGTCGTCAGGGGGACAACGTCCTCCGGTAATTCCAGGGCGGTCTTCAGTACTCCGGGGTCCAGCAAACCGGTTTGTCCCGTTTCGGAAAGCATGATCGAAGAGACTCCGCAGGCTTCTGCGGCCAGGGTCATATTCATCGCCGCCAGTCCCGCATTCAGGACAGCCAGGGTATGCATGACCAGCGGTTCATCCGGAAAATCCACAACCTCTCGCAGCACGGCCACACGGTACAAGTCGGAGAGCACCATCACGGCAAGTTGGCCTTTGAAGGGAATTGGGTGGCCGAATTTCGCCCGCCAGTCTTCAGGAGAGAAACGGATGAAGGTCCAGGTCTGCAGATTGACTCCGCTGGGTGCCATCCGGCCGGCTTCCAGGATCGCCTGGACAATTGCTTCGGGGATCGGGTCATTCGTGAAAGACCGGACGCTTCGCCGCTCGAGGATCAGGTTGAGCAGGTCATTATCCCTCAGCGAAGGGGCTATTTCGGGACGGGCTTTAACGATCCGGGCCAGACTGCGAAAAAATCCTGCTTCTCGATCACGCTGACCGGCCATATTCACCTCAATTTTCTCTCAACCGCTGTTTATCCACCACGGTCACCAATCCACCGAACATCCGGTATTCATCCATCCGGCAGGAATTGATCAGTTTCCCTTCAAAGACCGTCATATCCGGACAGGAATCGCACATATCCGCCTGACCGGTGACCTGAACATCCGGCGCCTGGATGATGCCGATGCTCTGGAGCTTGACGGGTTGGAAGAGCCGCCAGGGATGCGTGAGAATGTCCTTAAGCCGCTTGCCATAAGCTTTCCGAATGACCGGGTCAAATGGCCACATCAGGAAAGCAATCGAGCCTAATTTGGCATTGGACAGATAGGCCAGGTAAGTCCCATTGAAAAGGTGATGCAGGTATTGTGCGACCTCCATGGTGCGCTTGCCGACCGAGCCGTACGGGCCGTTCTTCGAACCGAGCAGGGCAGAGATCGTCCATTTGAAGGAGTCATGCCGCTGTGTGCCGCCGAGGTAACCGGAAGCCTGATATTCTGGGCATACCGATTTGATCTTCTGGTCCACTTCCGGGCCGGTGACGAATTCCTCATCAAAAGCCTCCCGGATATAACTTAATTGAGCCATATCCACTTCCCGGCTGTTGACGTCCACTGCGGTGTAGGTATCGGTAGTTGCAGTGCGATAGGTGATGAACACCACCCCCTGAACCTTGTCGAAGTTCTGATGTCCCCAGGTAAGGATATCGGGGATAGAGTCGTAGGTGGAGGGATAGACGGTGGCGTTGAAGATCGTATAAAGGCCGCCCTCTTTATGGATCATATCCGCATAGAACTGGCGCAATTCATTATGCTCTTTTTCGCTCTTCCCCTCCCAACCCGGACGATTCTGGTGGCTGTCAATGTGGATGGTAAAGCCTGCCAGGCCGGCCGCCTTCAATTCTTTGAGAAATGCCGGCGTCAGTTTGACCGCGTTGGTCAGGATAATGGGCTTCATATCCAATTCTTTGATATAGGACACGATCTCACAAATATCCGGATGGAGTAAGGGTTCACCACCCGCGATAGAAACGTTATCGGGGTTACGCCATTGCTTGAAGAAACGAAGTTCCTCTTTGACCTGTTCGAGAGGTTTATGCCGGGTCAGGGTTGTCCGGTAACAGCCCTCACATTTTAGGTTACAGATATCGGTGATTTCCAGCCAGGCGATGGGATTATCATTCATTGACCAGGGAAGACGGAATAATTCACGTTTATCGAGAACTCATAATATCTCCTTACTATTAGTCAGTCGTTGAGAAAATGACTGGTTGC
Source organism: uncultured Chloroflexia bacterium (assembly GCA_963741015.1). Lineage (GTDB taxonomy): Bacteria > Chloroflexota > Anaerolineae > Anaerolineales > Anaerolineaceae > Brevifilum. Next base: position 337,650 of record CAVUGP010000010.1, read on the forward strand.
CTTAGTGAATACCGATAAGATCCAAATGGACTGCTGAGCTATAAGTAAGGTGTCCCCTCTTCGATGCAATCTGCAAATTTGTGCAATTATAGCATAGCCTGGGATTGAGACCCAGCATTCAAAGGTCGATTATTTTAACTACGAAGGGGAAGAACTTATTTTATTCATATCTTTCTGTGGATATAATCAAATTAAACTTTTATAGCACTCTAAAAAATAGTCAAATATAATGGATCGATGCCGTGGAAATAAGGAAACTATCATGTACGAACATAAGTACCAAGCTTTGATTTCGCCCAAAAAGTTTATTGTGAGAATGTTGAAACACCTCGCGGTGACAGGATCCTTGATCTTCCTTTCCCTGGGAATCGGCATTTTAGGTTACAGGATCTTTGTTAAATCTGAGCTGGATCAATTCCTTATTAAATGCCTCAATGATCCTGAGTGGAATGGGACCTGTCAACCCAATTACACCCCCGATCGGTAAAATTTTCGCGTCTGGCTATGCTTTATTTTCTGGTGTGATTTTCATGGCCGCTGTGGGGATCATCATCACCCCAATCGCCCACAGGATCATCCATCGAATCCAGATCGATGAGCGGAAAGCAGCCGAGAAAAAAGAGATGGAATTTAAAAAGGAACAGGATTAAGCGAATAGTTTTTTAGGATCGCAAAATCAGGAGAATAATCCATCCTTCATTTATGCGGATATGCGGATATGCGGAAAGTATTTTGGATAGAGCGTATGTTGGGATGGTGGAAAGCTCAGAATGAGGTAAGTATTTCCATGACTGCTTCGATATCTGTAAAGTCATCAAGGAGATAATCGGGGTGATCAGCAGCAAGAACTGCACGGCCGAAGTGGCCTGTGGCCACGCTTAACACCTTCAAACCGGCATGACGGGCACAGGCAATATCACGCGGTGTGTCCCCGATCACAAGTACATGTTCCAGATCTATTGACCTTCCAAGCACTTTTTCTAATCGGGAGATCGCCAGCCCTGGCAGGGCATTTCGGTCAGGGTGTTCACTGCCAAACGCACCAAAAGTGAATTGCCCCGGGTCAATCCCTACGGCTTGTAATTTATACGGGACGGCCTGCCGAACATTCCCCGTGACCAACCCCAATATAAATTCTGGTCGCTTCGATAGAACTTCGAGTAAGTGCAGTACCCCCGGCAAAACCACCATGTTAAAAGTCGGGGCTGCAATTTCCACCTGATGAGCATAGGCAGTAAATACAGCCTCGCGTTTTTCAGCGACCAGGTCGGGGTGAAGACCGGCATGGGTCATCAACTCGGTGACAATCTGCCAGTCCGTTTTCCCGGCCATATCAAAATCATTAATTGGACCGGATATGCCGAAAACATCGACCAGCGCACGGCTAAAGCAGGCGCGCCCCTCCTGATTCGGATTCAGCAAGGTGCCGTCAATATCAAATAATAAAACCGTTATTCGTATTGTCCTAGACATGCAGACCTTCTGGATCAGTTTTGGGAGGTTGGGTCAGTATATAAGTGTAGAGGTTTAGAAGTGTAGATAATCCATAGTGATAATTAATAGTAACATATTAATTTCCACACACCGTGGAGGATATAGGTCTAAAACCTTTATATTTTTTGGTTCTTATTCTGCTAAACCATTCTTCTTTACAGCTATCTTACAGCCATCATAAAAAACACAATGGAATTAATGTACAAAATATACATATTAACCCCTAAATATGTAACAAAATAGACCATTTACCCCTATATATAGACAAAGAACATATGTTTCTATAACTTCGAATCAGTTGGTTGCGCGTTCGAGTCGCGCCGGGGGCGCTATATATAGCATCCCCATTGCATTCGCTGTTATCCATGATTTCTTCTTCACGAAAGCAATTATGGTACAAATAGAGAAGAAAAGTAATAGAGGTGAATTTAAGAGATAGAAATTTGCTTTTTGGCTAGAGAGTGAAAAATATCATCATCAGCAAAATCTGAGTTCTTTTAAAAGGAATAAATCAAAAACATCATTTACGCTGATTTGAGTAGTTTTGTTTACATCACTTTCAGTAGATAGTATTATCCGAAACTGACAGGAGATGAAATTTGCCCATTCTATCTGTAGAATCACGATTGGTTCATTTTCTGGAATTTCTATTTGATCTGATTGTTTTAAATTTACTTACATTATTATGTTGCATCCCCATCATCACTGTGGGAGCAGCGATGACTGCACTCTACCGGTCATTGTTCGAAATACGCAATGGCAATGGGAACATCATTAAGGGGTATTTTAAGGCGTTCATCGACAATATACGCCCAGGCCTGGTACTGGGCTTGATACTTCTTCTAATCTCAATCTCCTTTTTCCTATATGTATATTTTTCCCAGGGTATGATCGCCAATGGTGATTTTATTGTAATGCTTGGGATTGTATTTGTGGCGATTATATTTTTCTTTCCCATGACATTTGTTTTTCCATTACTGGCCATGTTTGATAACTCTGCACTAAGAACGCTATCGAATGCTTTCCTATTAAGCTTTCGACATGCCGGCACAAGCCTGGCTGTGTTATTTATGTACAGCCTGCCTTTGGTAATTTTACTGATTAATCAAACGTGGTTTTTAAGAGTAATGCCCTTGTTTGCAATGTTTGGTTTTTCTCTTCCCGGATGGTTTGCCTCAGGTTTTTTCGTACGGGTTTTTGCTAAATATTCAGAGTTCTAGCATTTACTCAACATGTCTTATTTTTCTAACGGATTATGTGGGGTCCCCACTACAAATTAGGTTAATTCAACCACATTATTTACCCGAATCCCCCAATCAATGATAGGTTGATATTAATTTCTGATGTCCTTATAATAAGGAAAATCTCTCCAGTCTATTTTTACGAAGCAAGTTGCTTTCAGTTTTCTGTTGTTTTATTCAAGTAATGCAAGCTACTATACACCATGCAAATTAGGGCGTGATTGATTGGTTTTATCTTTTGGTTATATCCATCCAAATCCTGGGCACCCCGAATAACGATGAAGAGAGTTGCAGCAAAAAATTCACTGATTAAACAAATAATTATATTTACAGCAGTTCTCGTTGCATTGCTGGTATTTATCTTAGTTGTTTATTCATATACATCCTATTTAATTCTACGAAATGAAGTCAAGAGGGGATCTGAAAATGTCTTGCAGGTGTATGGTACCGAACTGAAGAATCGAATAGCACAAATGGATAGCGTTCTCGAGAATCTTCTTGTTCAGAATTATTCAGAATTACAGCTAATTAAAAGCACAAACGAAGCAAAACGTTTTTATGCGTCGCAAGACATACATAATTACATCGGCGATGTGGCATTAAGTGATAATAGTCTGGATTTCATCGTGGTGGCAGATACTGGGTTCGGAATTTGTCTTGATGCTGCAAGTACAACAACGACATATTGGGATCGCACTGCAATTCGCAACTTTACCATGGAAAAAGCAAGGGATAAAGGTGTCTTGGCAGCGTGGAACTATATTGAATTAAATCATAAGACATATATTTATAAAATGTATGTCTATAATGATCGCGCGGTAGCAGGTTTTACATCTGCAGCGCATTTCCTGGAAACTGTTCCCAAGGGGGATTTTGGTGACCAGGTCTTTGCTTTGACGGATGAAAACGGAATTATTATGGATTACTTGGGGGATGATTGGCAGCCAGAAGTCAAAGGAGTTGCAATCCAACAGACCGATTTGAAGCAAGGGTTTTTAATCGAGTTTTCAGTCGTGGAAGGGCAAATCAAATTATTCAGCCTGGTGAAAAATAACAGTATTTGGAATCAAACTCGTGTGAATATGCTGGTGGTATTGGCAGTGATAATTTTCACTATTGTGTTTGGTTTTTTACTAATCCGCTACATTTTACGAGAGATGGTTTATCCGATGAATAGTATGGCGGCCGGGATGAATCGTATTGACCAAGGAGAATTTGCCTTCAGAATTGAAGAAAAATATGGCACGCGTGAATTTACCCATTTAAAGAGACTTTTAACAAACTGATGGATGAAATAGTGAATCTGAAAATTCAAGCTTATGAAAAGATAAATGAACTGAAGAGTGCAGAATTAAAAATTATAAGGCTTCAACTTCGCCCACATTTCTTTCTCAATGCAATCACAACGATGATGAGTCTCAGTAGCAAAGGGAAAAACCAACAGATCAAGGAATATGTGGATTCTCTTTCAAAGAACATCCGTTATATGTTTAAAACTCGTATGCATGCGGTGCCGATCAGAGAAGAGATACAGCATATCGAAAATTATTTCCAAATGCAGGACTTTAAATATCCTAACTGTGTTTTCCATTATGTGGAACTTCCACCCGAGCTTGAGGAATGGCGGATTCCACAAATGTTGATACAAACATTCATTGAGAATGAATATAAATATGCGGTATCGGTTGACACCCCACTTACAATATTTATTAGGATCGACTTGGATAAATACCAGAATGAAGAAATGTTGCTAATCGAAATTGAGGATGATGGTATGGGGTACCCACCTGATGTCCTGGATTACATGAATGGAAAAAGCAGACGTCAGGTAAACGATGGTAGTCGCATTGGCCTTTGGAGTATTAAAAATCTGATGCAACTCATGTATGAGCGGAAGGACCTTATTTTTTTATCGAATATCGAACCACATGGATGCCATAATAAAATATGGGTTCCATACAATCCCATCAATGAATCTCTTGAGGATACCGATGGTTGGTAAAAATCAAATGAAGGGATTCGAGGAATAATGATTCTACTTATTGTGGAAGATGATATCCATACTGTGGATGCCATTATGGACTCGATCACGTGGACTTCAATTGGGATTGATGAAATTAAGGTTACTTATAACGTTGCGCAAGCAAAACGATTTCTGAAAAACAATAAAGTCGATATTGTAGTAAGTGATATCGAAATGCCCCAGGATTCAGGCCTGGATTTGTTGAAGTGGATTCGACAACAAGGAATGGACACGGAATTTATTTTGCTTACGTGTCATGAGAAGTTCAATTATGCTACCAGCGCGATAAAATTTGGCGCAACTGAATACCTGATAAAACCTTACGACCCAAATATTATGGAATTAACCCTTCGAAAGGCAATTACCAAAATCACTACAAAACGGCATCTACAGGAAAGCAGCAAGTATGAAGAATGGGTTCTAAAAAATTCTCAACAAGAGCAACTTTATTTCTGGTTACGTTTATACAGCGGGATAATTAAAAAGGACCACGAATGGATCAAAACTGAAATTGAAGCTCGAAAATTACCGATTAATGTTGAAACAAAATTTGTTCTGATATTGACCCGAATTACCGACTATAAACCAAACCTTAACGATTCCGAAAAAGAATTGTTGATTTCCAATCTCGAAAATATTCAAGTTGAATTCATTTGCGAACAGGAGATCAATGTGAGCGTAGTCCATAAAAACGGAGAGGATTGTTTTTGGTTGCTGACAACAATTGAGGTTCTCGAGGATAGCGATCTTGACCAACGTTGTAAAAGAATGGTGGTGTTATGTTCAGAGAGATATAAAGTGAAGATCACATCTTGCATTAGTGCACCTTGCGCAATTGAAGCGCTCCCTGACAAAATGACACGCCTTCAAAAGTTAATTCAGCAAAGTGTCTTGTATTATGGCTTTTCGTTTACTGAAGATCAGGCATTATTATCATTTTCTGAAGAATCACAAGTGCTTGATATTGGGGAAATATCAAAATTGCTGCAACAGCGAGATAGAGTGGAGCTTCTCAACTATATCAAAGAAATGCTGCAAAGCAGGACCGATAATAGAACGTTGAATGAGCGCTGTTTGTATCTGATGAAGCAGGAAATTCTACAAGCGACGTATTCCTATTTATTGCAAGCCGGTATTCAGGCTACCAAGCTATTTTATGACGAAACATCAGTAATTTTGTTCAATAAGGCTTCACAATCCGCACTGGACACTTTGCGATGGGCAAATTACCTGTTCGAGCGCTCTTTTGCTTATGAGGAAGAAATCGCCAAAGCAAGCACATTGATCCAACGTATCCATAATTATATTCATGAGCATTATCAGGATAATATTAGCCGTAATGACCTGGCTGAAGTCGTTTTCCTGGCCCCGGAATATTTAGCAAAACTCTATCGCAAAAAAACCGGAAAGTACCTTGGAGAATATATTAGAGAATACCGGATTGAACGGGCAAAGGATCTATTGCGAAATCCAGATGTGAGGATAGGTAATGTCGCTAACGAGGTTGGAATTGACAATCTTCCCTATTTCTCGACATTATTTAAAAAATATACGGGACTTTCACCGAATAAATATAAGCAAAAGTATCAAAACTCGACCTATCCTTGATAAATTAAATTATCAGTTGTCTTGTTTCTAAAAATTTTCCACTTGTTAGTATAAAAAAGTTCGCACCTCCCTTTGCTATAATGGAATCAAACCAAAGGAGGTTTATAATGCGAAATTTTCGGAAGTCCCTGTTTGTTGTATTAACTATTATGATAATTATTGGATTAAGTTCGTGTGGAGGTTCGCCTTCTTCCACAGAAACAGCTGTGGTTCCATCGGATGTCGAAGAACAAACAACCACCAGCCCGGTTACTTATGACAAAGTGGTTTACACGTATGCAACGTTCAACAACATCCCTTCCAATGAGACTTTGGCTACAGTGGAAGAAGCAATCAATGAGATCACCCGAGATAAAATTGGGGTCGAAGTCGAATTGATGCCCATTGTAATTTGGGATTACTCTTCACAAGTCAGTCTTGCGCTTCAAGGTGGAGAAAAGGTAGATATTTTCCAGAGTCTCGGGGACTTTAACAATGCCGTCAGTACCGGAATGGCTCTTGATCTCACGGATATGTTTGATACATATGCTGCTGAGTCAAAAGAATTGATTGGCGTAGATTGGTTAGCAGCGACCAGCAAGGCGGGACGGATTTATGGAATACCAACTTACAAACCCATAGCCCTCACCGCAATGGTAGTCTATCGTCAGGATATTGCCGATGAGTTGGGTATTGATATAAGTCAGGTAAACCAAGTCTCAGAGTTGACCCCGATTCTCCAACAAGTGAAGACTGCATACCCTGATATGACCCCACTTGCAGCCGTGAATACGGGTAACATCGGTCTAATCACTACTGTTCAAAATATTGATTATCTAACCGATAGCTATTTCACTCCAAAAGGCGTGTTGCTCAATAATGATCCCACGGTGGTTGATTTCTATGCCTCTGAACAATTTGCCGATATCACTAATCTGGCTCGCACCTGGTATAACGAGGATTTAGTGATGAAAGATGCCGCTACTACAACCAGCACAGCCGCAGAGTTGATGTCTTCAGGTAACTACTTCGGTTATCTTGCTGCTTACAGTTATCCCGAAGAGGATACCGCTGCTTCGCTTGAATCTCAAGTCGGTGGATATGATCTCGGCGCAAAAAGGATCGGCCATGCCTTTCTTGATACGACCTCGATCAATGCGCTAACCTGGATGGTTTCTTCCACCACCGATGTGCCCGAAGCAGCTCTGAAGTTCTTAAATTTGACCTTTACCGATAAGGATGTCGTCAATCTTCTTATCTATGGCCTCGAAGGCAGAGACTATGTGATGAATGATGATGGCACGGTAAACTATCCTGATGGACAAGATGCTTCTACAGTACCCTACACTGCTCAGCTTTCTGTCGGCACATTAGGCAACTTCTTCATTATGTATCCAATGGCAGGTACGAATATCGAATCACTTGAATGGGAATTGGAACAAAATAAGAGCGCAGAACTCTCAGTCGCAATGGGCTTTGTGTTTGATAACAGCAACGTTGTCACAGAATATACAGCAGTGACCAATGTTATTGATCAATTTCTCGCTGGTCTAATCTGCGGCAGCGTTGACCCGGAAACAGAAATTCCTGTATTCCTGCAGAGACTTGAAGAAGCCGGCCTTGGAAACATTATTGCTGAAAAACAAACTCAGCTGGATGCTTGGTTTGCAGAAAATAATTATTAAATATTGTTGGACTAACAACGGAGTGGGGATCGTTGTCTCCCCACTCCGTTTCTTTAAAGAGTTGATGAATAAATGGGGTTAAATCGTCATTAGGATCACACTCTTCTTAGTTTTCTGGTCATTGAACTATAGTAGCATATCTACATCAAGCGATCTTTTATCAGTCTAAAATCATTTTTATGAAAAAATGCGATGACTCAACGAAATAAAAATAAAAAACGGTGGTCAAACACCTGGCCACTGATGTTGATTGCACTACCAGGCATAGCTTACCTGCTCATCAACAACTACATACCTATGTTCGGGGTGTTTTTAGCTTTTAAAAACTATAACTACGTTAAGGGCATTTTTGGAAGTGAATGGTGTGGATTCAAAAATTTTGAATTCTTGTTTAGAACACGAGATGCCTGGATCATGACACGCAACACAATTCTATATAACGCTGCGTTCATTGTGATTGGAACTCTCGCTGCAATGACCATTGCAATTTTAATGCATGAACTAGGGCAACGATCTAGAACGAAAGTTTTTCAAGCAGCAATGATTCTTCCAAATCTACTGTCATGGGTTGTGATTGGGTACATCGTGTATGCTTTTCTTAATGCTGATACAGGTTTTGTAAACAACACAATTCTGAAAGGTTTAGGGCTTGAAGAAATTTCATGGTACTCAACTCAGGAGCCTTGGCCCTTCATTTTAATCGTTGTTTACTTATGGAAATATGCTGGTGTCAGCTCGATCATCTATATGGCTAGTATCTCCGGCATTGATCAGAACATCTATGAAGCAGCACAGATTGATGGAGCATCCAAGATCCAACAGATAATGAAAATTACGGTTCCTTTGCTCAAACCCACAGTGATTATTTTGACATTAATGTCGGTGGGCAGGATATTCTACTCCGATTTCGGTTTATTCTATCAAGTTCCTCAAAATTCAGGAAGGCTGTTTGATGTGACGCAAACTATCGATACCTATGTTTATCGAGGCTTAATGGAGCTTAATAATGTTGGCATGTCCGCTGCGGCTGCATTGTTCCAATCTGTGGTTGGATTCGTCCTGGTTCTGAGCGTCAATGCTATCGTTCGCAAATTTGATCCGGAAAATGCACTTTTCTAGGAGCGGCAATGACCTTATTGAAGAAACACAAATTTAATGATATTGTTCGGTTCCGGGTATTTTCAACAATTGCTCTAAGCATTTTAACTATCCTCGTGTTATTACCGATAGTATTGATTGTTATTGGATCCATCTCTGATGAGAAAATATTGATCTCAACAGGATACACCTATTTTCCAAAGAAGCTTAGCCTTGATTCATATTATTACATGGTGAAACAGAGCGCGATAATCCTTCACGCCTATGGGATCACGATCCTGACCACCATAATTGGCACTCTGATAAGTGTATTGATTACATCCATGCTGGCTTACCCGATGTCACGCCCGGATTTCCGGTATCGGAAGGCGTTTGCCTTTTTTGTGTTTTTTACAATGCTCTTCAACGGTGGAATTGTTTCTTCGTATATCATGTGGACGCGATTCTTCGCAATTAAAAATCCATTTGGGCTCTAATCATACCTAATTATCTTGTCACAGCGTTCAACGTTTTTTTGGTAAGGAATTACTTTACCCAAGGTGTGCCACGTGCTGTGATTGAATCAGCTCAAATCGATGGAGCTGGAGAACTCACAATTTTTTTCAAGATCATGATACCTTTAGCGGTTCCAGTGATTGCCACGATCAGTCTATTTACTGCCCTGATCTATTGGAACAATTGGATAAATGGTCTGTATTACATCACCGATCCGAGCTTCTATGGCATACAAAACCTTTTAATACGCCTTATGAATAATATTCAGTTCTTAAAGTCCAGCACAAACCTGGCCCTGCTTGGTACTCAAAATATTGATCTGCCCGGTACTTCTGTGCGTATGGCACTTGCGGTGATCGGGATATTACCTATGGTGATCATTTTCCCATTTGTCCAAAAGTATTTTATTAAAGGTGTTGTACTGGGAGCGGTAAAAGGGTAAAGCATTCTTTCTAATCAAGTCTAGCGAAGAATAGAGGAGCAAATGAAAGTCAGAGAAGTTGTGGACCGAATAATAAGGAAAACAGGAGTTACTCCACTCCCACCTGAAAAAACCTGCGATAAATTAATGTCGGGGAGTTACGAACAAGAAGTTAGCAAGATTGCAGTTACATTTATGGCAACTGTTGATGTGATCAAAAAAGCTATCGCTATGGGTGCGCAATTAATCATTACGCATGAACCTACGTGGTTTACTGGTGAAGACACCACAGATTGGCTTCAAGATGATCCTGTTTACCTGAAGAAGAAAGAGCTAATTGAACATGCCAACATTGCTATCTGGCGTTTTCATGACCATATGCATATGGATGCAGTCGATGGCATCATGCGTGGATTTGATGAAGAATTAAGCTGGCACCAATACCGTTTGGAACCTGACAGTAAGCTCGTAGATGATAAAGCCGATTATTGTTACAAGTTACCAATGACCACCCTACGCGAACTTAGCAACTTCTTTAAGGAAAAGTTGTCTATGGATGTAATTCAAATCATTGGTGACCCAGAGATGAAAGTTGAGCGTATTGGTGTGCTGCCAGGCGGTGCCAGCCTCGGTCTTTTTTCTGAGTATCACCCAATGCAATTAATGTATAACCGCGAACTCGATGTGCTCGTTTGTGGTGAAATCGTTGAGTGGCGGTTACCGGCATATATTCGAGATGCCTGCCAATTGGGGATGCCCAAAGCCATTCTCGTATTAGGACATGAACGAAGTGAAGAACCTGGCATGAAACATATGGTTGAATGGATGCGAGATGTGACGGAGAACATTCCAGTCGTATTTATCGATTCGGAAGAACCATTTACGTATCTGTAAGTGTCAAGAAGCGTTTTCTTTTTGACTTCATATCAGAATCAAAGGAATAAGAAATGGCTGTATTGAATTGTGACTACTTTTCTGTGACAAGAAAAGGGTTTATCTCATTCATGGTGATCCTGCCAATCGATCCGCCACCTGTTGGTGTTGAACCTGTTAAATATGTTTCCGGCCCATTTCCTACTATTTATTTATTGCATGGGTATTCCGGGAATCGAAATATCTGGTTGTTTAATGGACAAGTAATGGAATGGGCCACAAAATACGGGTTTGCTGTGGTAATGCCTGATGGAACAAACCGCTTTTATGTAGATAATGATGAAACGGGTGAACTCTACGGTGAATTTGTCGGCAAGGAATTGGTCGATGTGACAAGACGCATGTTCCCACTTTCTACTCGTCGTGAAGAGACGGTTATAGCCGGCATATCGATGGGAGGATTTGGCGCGATTCGAAATGGCTTGAAATATGCTGATACTTTTGGCGCTATTATTGGACATTCCTCAGCGCTAATCACTGATGAGGTTTCAGCAATGGAACCTGGAGTCGGAAACGCAATTGCACCGTATGAATATTACCGGCACACTTTTGGTAACATGAAGAACATATTGGGTAGTGATAAAGATCCGAAATACCTGGCGAAAACGTGTTTTCAAAACGGCAATCCTGTTCCCCGTTTGTTTCTCTCATGCGGCTCTGAAGATTTTCTATATGAAAAGAATTGTAATTATCACGAATATCTGGTTAGTATAGGTTATCCTCATGAATGGTGGGTACAATCCGGAGTACATGATTTTGATTTCTGGAACAAGTCGATGCAGGCTTCGATGAATTGGCTGATGAAGACGAAATAACCAGAATGGCCGGTGCAAAGCCGGTGAGACTTTATGGACGCAATGCTCTATGTGGATAAAATTTTCCTGAATCTGTGTAATGTGTGCACATAATGGTTTATGTGATACGCTTTAGCTAGTTTGTTTTTAGCCTCCGGTTATATAATTGCACGTTCAATTCGGGTTGTGTTCGGGATATATAAGGACAGCCGAGTCCTCATTATATAAGAGCTTTTTTGAATCCAATCTTTCCGTAAGTCTATTACTTTAACTACTTAAATTCCAATCTCCTAATAATAGATAATTCGCCATTATACTGAACCTGCACCTTCATAGGTTCAATTCTAACGGATATTGGATAAATATTAAGGTTGGCGTTCAATTGATTTTCCCTCCAGCCTTAATTTTGTGGTTAAATAAATGGAACTGGAATAACTGAGAGGATTTTGATGACCACAAATTATCGTCTTTGCCTGGTAGGCTTCGGAAATGTTGGAAAAGCTTTTGCCCGGCTGCTGTTGAAAAAGGAAACCGAACTGGCAGAAAAATACGGCCTGTCCTTCACCGTAACGGGGATCATCACCGGTTCTCATGGCCGGGCAATCAGCCCTTCCGGGTTGAACCTCGAACAAGCGTTGGAACGAGTGCAGGCTGGTAAAGATTTAGATGCCTTAAGCACTGTTGATACCCCATTTGACTCCTTGAGCTTCATAGAGCAATGTCCGGCGGATTTCATGTTCGAGACCACACCGGTCAACCCGCAAAGCGGCCAGCCCGCACTAGACCACATCAGGAAGGCGCTCGAGGTGGGTATGAATGTGGTGACGGCCAATAAAGGCCCGGTTGTACACGGCTACCGGACCCTAACGGCGCTTGCAAAGGAAAAAGGGAAACGGTTCCTGTTCGAATCGGCCGTGATGGATGGTGCGCCGATCTTCGCCTTGTTCCGCGAACCGCTGGTCGGTGCGAACCTGATCTCTTTCCACGGGATCCTCAACTCCTGTACAAACCTCCTTTTGGAGCTGATGGAGCAGGGCAAGACCCTGGATGAAGCGGTGGCATACGGCCGTTCGATCGGGATCACCGAGACCGACCCCAGCAACGACATTGACGGCTGGGACGCCTCCATTAAAGTGGCCGCGCTGGTCACCGTGTTGATGGGCGTCCCGCTGACACCGCAGGATGTTGACCGCACAGGAATCCGGGGAGTGACCCCCGCGATGATTACAGAGGCAAAGGCTGCCGGTGAACGCTGGAAACTGGTCTGTTCCGCGGAAAAGCTGGACGGCCAGATCGTGACCAAAGTTGCGCCGCAGCGTGTCGGCCCGGATTCGCCCCTGTTCAGCGTCAACGGTACGAGTTCATACTGCCAGTTCAAACTGGATGTGCTGCCCGGGTTGGGCGTGCTGGAAAGCGATCCCGGCCCTGAGACCACCGCATATGGGCTGCTGGCGGACATGCTCAATATCCTCGAGGTGGTGTAAATGCCTTCGCCGGTCTACCTGGCACTCGGTACCAACCTCGGCGACCGTGAAGCCAACCTGCAGAAGGCCAAAGAACTGCTGGGGCCAAAGGTGCAGATCATTCGGGAATCCGCCATCTATGCCACCCCGCCCTGGGGTTATACCGATCAGCCCGAATTCCTCAACCAGGTGATTGAGGTCGACACGCTGCTCCATCCCCTGCCTTTGCTTCACCTGCTGAAAAATATTGAAAAGGATATGGGCCGGGTCGAAACCTTCCGCAATGGACCTCGGTTGATTGACCTCGATATTCTCTTCTACGACCAGGAAGTTCTGGATGGGAAGCTCGTCCAGATCCCCCACCCCAGGCTGCAGGACCGGGCGTTCGTGCTGGTCCCGCTGGACGAGATCGCACCGGACTTCGTTCACCCCGTTCTTGGAAAGACGATACATGACCTGCTGGCAAAGGTCGATCCGGAAGGCGTGCGGCGCTTGTGAGCATCCTGGCGATCGCGCTGTTGCTCTTGCCCGGACTGGCCTGGTGGGCCTGGCTGGGCAAACGCGATCGTGACCCTCTGGTTTCTCTCGCGCTGATCGCAGGTATCAGCCTCGCCAGTATCATTCTGCTGGCCGAATTCGTCTTCGTCCTCGGCGGCAGTTTTTCACCGCTCGGCATTGGGCTGCTGCTGGCAGGTTTTGCTGTTCTGGCAACGTTCGGTCTGATCAGGAACAAACCAAAGCTTCCTCATAAATACCGCTGGCACCTGGTGATCGGGTTGGTTCTGTTCGGCCTGGTGATCGCCTGGCGGCTGTATCAGGCTCGCGGCCTCCTGCTGCCGAACTGGGTGGATTCCCAACATCATTATCTGATCATCCGAGTCATTCTGGAACAAAAAGGCCTGCCCGATACCCTCGCACCTTACCTGGACCAGCCCTTCTATTATCACTACGGTTTCCATGCGGTGACCGCCTTGTTCACAGCGCTCAGCGGGCTGGAGATCGGCCAGGCTATGCTCATTTTTGGGCAGGTGCTGAATGCCGCAATTGCACTCTCCGTCTATACATTAGGCAAAGCCCTCTGGAAAGACTGGCGTCCTGCGGCTGCGGCTGCGTTACTGGTGAGTTTCGCTACACGCATGCCGGCCTATTACCTCAGTTGGGGCCGCTATACACTGACGACCGGTCTGGTTCTGCTGCCTTTAGCGATGATGGTTGCAATCCGGCTGCTGGAAAAACCAACCCGTAAAGCGGACATCATCACCCTGGCGGTGCTGACCGGCGGCGTGCTGCTTTCACACTATTTTGCCGCCGTACTGCTGGCGATATTCCTGGTGATACTGGGTATCGTCTTCTTCATACCGCGATTGAAGACAGCCCTCACGGCTCTTGTGGATTTCTCAAGCGTTATTATTGGGACGATATTAGGTCTTGGATTGGCAATTCCCTGGCTGCTGCGGGTGGCAAGGTTTTCTCCATCAAGTGCGGGAATTGTCTCCAACCTGCCCCCCACCTTGTCTGACATCGAGGTTTCATCGGACACAGCTCACTACATCTGGCAGCTTTTAGGACCTGCGGGCAACCATTGGCTGCTGGCCACGGCAGGGGTCGGGTTGATCTGGGCCATTATTCGCCGGAAACAGGTCGCTTTCTGGATCTGGGCAATGGTCTGCGGACTGCTGACCTTACCCTGGAGCGTCACCTTGAAGCCCTTCCGCCCTGACCATTTCGCAATCGTACTGTTCCTGCCGGTGGCGATCTTCGCCGGGTGGCTGTTCTGGCAAATCGGTCAGCAGTTGTCTAAATGGCTAAAAAGGGATTGGATCTCGATTATCTTGCCGGGACTCCTGGTGGTTGGGTGGATCACCTGGGACTTCAACCTCAGCGTGAACATCGTTAATTCGGTGACGGTACTGGTGACTGCCGATGACATCGAAGCCCTGGATTGGGTGCATGAGAACACACCCGAGGAGGCGCGTTTCTTCATTAATACAGCCTACTGGCAGAATGGCAATTACCGGGGTGTGGATGGCGGCGGCTGGTTATTACCCTACACCGGCCGCTGGTCTCTGGTGCCGACCGTGTTTTACGGTTTCTCCCCGGACCAGGAGGTGACAGAAGAACTGGTGCGCTGGGGCCGTGAGGCCAATAAGATCAGCACCTGTGACGAGGCTTTCTGGGCCTTGGTTGAGGAAGCCAACCTGGACTGGGTGTATGTGCGCGAGGGCGTCGGGAGCCTGCAGCCGGAGGGATTATCGGGGTGCGCGGGAGTGGAGGAAGTCTATGCGAATGACGCTGTCTCATTATTCCAAATTACCAGATCCTCGCCTTAATGATTCAGGAAAGAAAGATCATCATAGGATTTATGAGATAATCATTTCAACTTCGTTTGTTGTATCAATAATTTTATTAGCACCGTGGAATTAAGGTGGACGACAGTGGCAATAGTATTACGAAATATAAAACAGAAAATCAAAGAGCACGAGAAGATCAGTGAAATTGCGCTTTTGGTCGTCATTTTTTCCATCTCTTTATTCATCAGAAGAATTTGTCTGAAATTCGGCTTCCCTTTGTTAACACATGCTGATGAAATATACGTATTCCAGGGTGTCTTAAGGATGACTTCCTTACACACCTTGGACCCGGGATTCTATGCCCATCCTAACCAGATTTTATATGATTTAAATTTCTTGATCCTAAATATCATCAGTTTTATTTTGTATAAAGAAAATGTTTATTGGGCATTTCAGGAACATTATTTAACCTTCTATACTTACGGCCGGTTATTAATCGCAATATTCGGTTCTTTAATTCCCGTCTTCGCATATAAAATCGGAAAAGAAATCAAGCCAAAATTTGCTCTCCCTGCCGCCTTTGTTTTTGCCGCTTTTCCTTTATATATCCAGTATTCGGTTTATATCGCTTCCGATTTACCGATAACCTTATTCACATTGATTGTTTTGTATTTCAGCCTTCGTTTTATAAATACAAATCAACAGAAATTCTTGATCCTAGCCACAATCTTCGCGGCAATTAATACCGCCGAGAAGTATCCGGGATTACTGTCATTGATTATTGTTCTGCTAGCCATTGTGTTTCAAACAATAAAAAATGGTGAAGGAACAACTAAATCGCGTATCCGAAGAATTATTCTATCCTCTCTAAAAGTCGGTTTGATTTTTTTCGCGGCCCTTTTCCTTGTTGCTCCTTACCTTTTTATTAATATTCGCGCAGTCTTCGACGCTTTGACTTATGAAGTACGAACCACACACCTGGGTGCCGATAATCTGGGGTTGTTTGGAAATATCTGGTTCTATGTGAAAACCTTGTATGGAAATATTGGAATACTGGGTGTTCTATTTGGATTTCTGGGATTATATGCAATGGTCAAGACCTGGAAATCAAATTATATTCTGCTGCTTTATGGATTTTTCTATTGGTTCACCCTAAGTACATTAGCTTTGCACTGGGAACGATGGTCCTTGCCGATGTACATCTCGCCTTTGTTTCTTATTGCTTTTGGAATTTTCTATCTGGCAAAGCAAAAATTTCACAAAAAAATTATCAATATCTTATTGTTTATCATCATAGGTGTTTTTATCGTTCAACAAAGCACTCACTCAGTTTATATCGCCGTGAAATTAAAATCTACGGACACTCGTGTCGTTGCAAGCACTTATTGTGAAAAAAACAGGATAACTAAAGAAAACAGCCTTTATGAAGGTTATACACCTTTAAGACCCACATACGCCAAATTTATATTCTTGGATTATGAAGTCGGGATCGAAAATTACCAATATATACTTCTTTCCTCATCAATTTACGATCGTTATTTTGCTGAACCGGAGCGTTATCAGGAACAAATTAGTATTTATAATGAAATAAGGAATAGTTATGAGTTGATCAAAGAATTTCAACCTTATCCGACAGCAAAATCCACAATTGGACAATTGGAAAATATCATTTATTTTCTCAAATATCGACTTGGATTAACAGATGAAATACGATATTCTGGACCTACATTAGAGATCTATCAAATCCCAAACTAGGACGGCCAACGTATCATGCAGAAAAAAGCGGAAAAAATACTCTTTGTTTCCGGCAGAGAGGTAAATTATCCAAGAAATAATCAAATCATCTATGCATTGGATAAATCATTTAATGTAAAAGCTATTGGTCCTCATAAAAAGAAAGTAGCAAGAGGCAGTTATGTTAATATTCTCTTCAATTCAATTCTTGGTTCACTGAAAGCCATCTTCAACCTCATCAGAATGAATTACGCTTTTCTTGTAATAGGCTTTTACGGCCAATTTATTATGTTGTTTCTTTCAAAACTTTCAAGAAAGCCTAAAATCTTTGATTTCTTTATTTCAACCTGGGACACTTTGGTCAATGACAGGGGAAAAATAAAACGAAATTCATTCCTTGAGAAACTAGTTTTCAACATTGATAAAAAAAGTTGTGATTATGCCGATCTGATCTTGGTGGATACACAAGCAAGTTTAGACTACTATCATCGTCAATTTAACATCTTAAAGAGAAAATGAGAGTCCTATACGTCGGTTGCGATGAGCATTTGTTTTACCCGAGGGAATCACAAATAGATGAAAACCTGGTTTTATATTATTCTTCTTATTTGCCTTTACATGGTATGGATGTGATCGTCAAATCTGCAAAACTTTTAGAAAAATGCACAGATTTACACTTCCTCATTATTGGAGAAGGCCAAGAATATGAAAAAGTCAAAAAGCTAGTGAATGAAATGGATATTAATAACGTTGAACTCATCCCCTCTATCCCTCTTGATCAATTACCAGAACTGATTGCCAAAGCTTCCATCTGTCTTGCCGGTCATTTTGGAGCATCAGAAAAAGCCAGTCGGGTTATTCCAGGAAAGACATTTCAACTGTTGGCAATGGCTAAGCCGATAATAGTTGGTGAGAATAATGCCAACAGCGAACTTCTAATTCATAAAAAAGATGCATGGTTCTGTAAAATGAATAGCTCTGAAGACCTGGCAGAAGCAATCTTGTACTTGTATGAGAATAAAAATGTTAGGGAAGAAATTGGACGCCAAGGGTTTGTAACCTTCAAAGAAAAGGCTAGCCTTGCCGCATTAAAGTAAAGATATATCCGATTATATTTAACGAGCTTCAATCTTCCGAAATAAACAATTCTTAAGTATTATTCGACAAAATTATAAATACTGGGGGCTTCAATTCTTTACGTTGACTTATCCAATACCAGGCTATATATCTTTTCGGTGCAGTCTATCATTCGGCCAACAGAAAACTTTATTAATTTATTCAACCCGTTTTCCGCGAGTGCTTTAGCAAAATTGGGATCGATTAAAATCTTCTTCACTGCTGCTGCAATAGATTTCGGATCATTAACTGGCACAAGGAGTCCGTTCTTATTATCTTCAATGATTTCAGGAATCCCGCCGACATCAGATCCAATGACAGGGACTGCTGCTGCCATAGCCTCCAAGAACACCACACCTAATGCTTCAGTGAGGGATGGCATGATGAGCAGGTCAGACGATTGATACAAACTCAATAACTGATCCTGAGAAACCCGCCCTAAGAACTGAAAATTCTCAGCGACACCAAGATCTTCACATAATTGCTGATATTTCGGAATGAATTTATCTTTTCCAGCGAATATGAACGTTGCATCCGGGAAGTCATTAATTATCATAGGTGCAGCCTTTATCAGGTCAATAATTCCTTTGCGCTGCATATTTCCACCTATAAAGAGAATCTGATGGTTTCCCCCAAAACTCTTCCTGGATAATCGTTCATGAGCAATACCCGCATATCGCTTTATATTGACTGCTTTATAACATAGATAAAGATTTTTGCTCCGGATTTTGTAATTTTTAAGTAGGGTTTCAAATGTATATTGACTATTTGCGATAACTGCATTCAGCTTGTTTACCTTCATTCCCTCAAAGAAATGAGAAAAACGATAATAACCCCACCGAATAGAGCATCAAAATAATTATCAACATAATACGATAATGGGAATAATTCAGCCGAATAGGTATCATTGATATTTGCAATTTGAGGAATACTGCAGTTACAGAAAATCGAATCCCTAATATCTGTAAAATGAATCAAGTCAAACTTATTCTTATTGGCTATCTGATTAATCTTTTTCGCAAAGCTATGACTTAATGGGATCCAACGAGCCTGTGAATGGAATATTTTTGGAGAAGGAACAGTAATAACCTGAAATGGAAATTCACCAATTGGCTTTTCCTTCTGGGGAACGATCACCGTTAATATATGACCTTTTACAGACAGTATTTCAACTAAAAGCTTTGTATGAAGGCCTACACCACTATAAACATTCCTAAACTGCTGCGTGACAATGCATATATTCATGAAAATGATCCCTAGGTACCCAAAGTTGAATTTTCCCGCAGATAAAAATCTCTTTTTGTAAATTTCACAAAAAATAATTATTTAAAGTAATTCAGTCAATCTATTTATAATAGCATTTTTTTAAAATAATGATTTGTTATTTCATTCTCTGGTAATATGAGAAAGGAATCGGAACTTTGAATTATTTGCCAGCACTGTTATATAGTAATAATTTTTTCCTCTGGATTAATTGTTATAATTCCACTAAGGATTAGTTTAGGAGTTTGTGCTTGATGGTTTGCAGTTTTCATGACCCACGAAATTTAAATTCAAGCAATTAGGAGGCCTTCTTGGCGAAAAATGACATCATTGGACTTATACCCGCAGCGGGAAAAGGCTCCCGCCTTGGTTTACCATTTCCAAAAGAGCTATACCCTACTATTGTTAATAACCAATATAAACCTGTTGCTCATTACATGGTTGACTATCTGAATATTGCAGAGGTCAAACATATCGTATTTGTCATCAATGAAACCAAACAACAACTCATTGAGTATTTTGGCAGTGGGGAGAATTTTGATTGCCATTTTAGTTATGTCGTTCAAGGAAAATTTAGCAGTAAGCCGTCCTCATCACCTGGATTGGCAAATGCTTTAGCCTCTGCATATCATCTTATTCAAGATAAAATAGTTCTTTTCGGAATGGCCGACACGATAATTTGGCCTGAAGATGCATTCAAGAAAGCGCTGGAGAATCTAAACCAGGACGCAGATATTGTTCTATGTCTTTTCCCAACCAAATACCCGCATAAATTCGGAATGGTTTCATTCAATGATAATAATGAAGTTGAAAGAATTTATGATAAACCCAAAAAGACCAACCTTACTTATATGTGGGGAACGATAATCTGGAAACCTAAATTTACCAATCTTCTTTATTCCATGGTTGCGAATGATAAATCTTCAGATTTTGCTGAAATCATCAATACTGCTATCGAAAGAGGATTATCAGTAAAGGCAGAGGTTTTTTCGAAAGGCAATTTTATTGATTTTGGAACCTATGAGCAAATTCAAAGCGCTTCTTCAATTTTACAAAATAACAAAGTAGAATAGCTCCCAGGATACCTATCAATAAATTTATGTTAGCTGGGTTTTAAACATACCTTTCCTTAATTAAAGATTAACCGGAGTGTAATTGGTGATATTTCCAAATGCTGCCATAATCATTGTCAATTACAACCAAATAGAACACACATTAGAATGCGTTAATTCCCTTCTTAATGCAGATGCAGACCTTTCTCAAATAATCGTGGTTGACAATAATTCCAAAGATAATTCCGTTGAAATCTTAAGAAAAAAATTTGGTACATCACTTACAATCCTGGCACTTGGAGACAACAAAGGATATCCCCACGCTTTGAACAAAGGTATACCTGATGCAATGAGCAGGGATTTTGAATGGTTGATCTTAATGAACAACGACGTCGTTGTAGACAAACTTTTCTTGAAGGAATTAGAAAGGGCAACCAAGGAAAATCCACAAGGGGAGTTGATCGCACCGGCAATTCTCTATTACGATCATCCGGAAATCATTTGGAATATTGGCTATATCAACCTCCCCGGCACTTTAATTGGATATCGTTCCTACCGAGGCCGTAAATATTCAACCACTATTCCTGACTATTTAGCTATTGATGTATTGCATGGCTGCACGATGATGGTTAAGAGAACGGTCATTGATAAGATTGGTCTGTTTGATAATTCTAACTTAATCTATGGAGATGATGCTGATTTTTCTATCAGAGCTCATCGTGCAGGCTGTAAAATGGTTGCTGCCACTCGAGCAAAAATGTGGCACAAAATCTCTCTCACTATGGGTAGGGAAAAACCTTATACCCGATATTTACGAACCAGAAACACACTTGCCTTTTATAATAAATATACTAAAGGCATACAAAAATTTGTTATGTTTTCATTCACAATTGCAAAGGCGTTTATCACGATCATAAAAGATATATTCCACAGTCATAGCTATTTGATAAAACCTTATATTTATGGCCTTTATGACGGTTGGACCGGAAGAAAAGAAGATCGAAAATTTTAGATATGGGTAAATTTAACTGCATCTTATGCGGATCGGAACAGATGAAAGTCTTGTTCCAGGCAAGGGATTATCGATTAAATCGATTTGATAATTTATATTCCTTTGTGAAATGTAAAAACTGTCAATTAATTACTCAGTACCCCCCTCCCACCGAGGATGAAATGGTGGAACATTACAATGAAAATACGTTATATCAAGGATCTGAAAATTATTCAGGAATAAAAAAACAAATCCATGAGTTCGGATTAAATAAACGTGTCAAAATCTTCATCCGGAAAAAACAAAACGGATTGCTTTTGGATATAGGTTGTGGATCTGGTTCTTTCATTAAATATGTTGCCAAACACACACAATTCAAGGTAATGGGAACAGAAGTCAATAAGAAGCAGGTTGATCGTCTTCAAAAAACCGATGCGTTTCCAATCCTTTTAGGAGATATTGATCAACTATCTTTACCCTCAGATCATTTTGATGTCATAACGCTATGGGATGTTATTGAGCACGTACCAGACCCAATTTCCATGTTGACTGAAATTAATAAAATCATCAAACCCGACGGATTGGTTGTAATCAGGGTTCCAAATGGAAACAGCTTAAATTCAAAATTATTTGGTAAGTATTGGGCCGGCATCGATGCACCACGTCATTATTATGTCTTTACAAATGAAACTTTATCTATGCTTTTAACAAATACAGGATTTTCGATCCAATCTCATAAAAAAGATATAGGGAGTTATTTAAATTTCCTTATCAGTTTACGGTTTTGGTTGAATGATAAAAAGATGAAGCAAAGGTATAAAAACATAATAAACAAAGTGTTAAGTTCGTTTCTCATCAGAGCTATTTGTTACCCGTTTTTCTTGATTAAGGACTTCCTGTTCCAGGGGACTTCACTGACTGTAATCGCATCTCCGAAAAGCAATAACTAAACCTAATGAAAAGTAAACTTATCATATTTTTAAAGAAAATTTGGAATAACAAAGCTACCCAAAGAATTATATCCATTGGATCAATATTATTTTCGCTTTCAATATTAGGGTGGTTGGTCATTTCTCAATGGGAATTGCTTAAGCTTTACTTAAACGATATCAGACTTGGGTTTCTTGCGATTTCATTTGCTGTTTATACCGTTATATTATTTCTGACCTCAGGAATATGGGCACAAATTATGAACGCGATTGGCCATAAATCTAAATTCGCAGTTCATTTCTATGCGTTCTGCATTTCTGCTCTTGGGAAAAGGCTGCCTGGTACGTTCTGGTACGTTGCCTGGCGAGCGAACATTTACCAGGATGAAGATCACTCAGGCAATCTCATCATTTTTAACCAGCGGCATAGAAATGATTGCGATTGTAATTAGTGCAATGGTTGTGAGCTTAATTTTTGCAGTCCCACTCATTAAGCAGTTCAAATACAGCCTTATCGGTTTTGCTTTGGTCATCATAACTGTGTTTCTGTTTATGATTCCTAAGATAAATAAATGGATTTTTGAGAAATTAAATGTTGATTTTGGAAAATTTAGTTACAAAAACATCGCTGCCTGGACCTTCGAATACATACTCGTCTGGCTTCTCAATGGAGTGCTTTTGTTTTCACTAGCCAATATATACGGGAATTTCAGCAATTCGGAATTAGGATATTTCATTGGCACAATATCATTAACAGGAGTCTTGTCAAGGATATTTTTACTTCTGCCAAGCAACTTTGGTTTTAATGAAGTCAGTCTAAGTCTTTTGCTTTCTGGAATCATGCCCTCTTCGTTGGCTGTAATCATAGCCATATCAAATCGAATATTAGTCATCTGCTTTGAAATAATCTGGGCATTGTTAGCTGCTGGGTTTAAGGCATTAGCGGAATGCATTAACCCTAATTGATTATTGTAAATAGCGCTGTTGGCTCATATAATCTCAAAAGTAATCACCTATATCAGAAGGGACAAATGATGAAGAAAACATTTCACATGATTTTGGTTTTTCTGCTTGCCATATTACTTATGAGCACTTTTTCACCAATATCAAATGTTAAGGCGCAAATGTTTAATTCCTATACATCGAGCCTTAGTGTTCAAAATCTCGCAAGCATCGAAGCAGTAGTAACATTCACTTATTATTATGGAGGTGATGGAAGTAATGCCGGTGATGTTGCATCCACAGCCTCCGAAACACTTGATCCAAATGAGGCCGTAGATGTTGCTTCCCTGCCTTCTTCATCTTTTAAGGGGAGCGTTGTTATATCTTCAGAGTCAGCCTCTTGGGACAGTAAGTACCATAAATGGTGATAATAAAGGCCGTGGTGCATATATCGGAAGCACATCAGGCTCAACTGAAGTTGTTTTACCATTTATGATGCACTCTTGGGGAATTAGTGGGTGGAATACTTATTTCTCTGTTCAAAATGTCGGTAGTGGAACGGCAACGGTAAATATCAACTACAATTCATGCCCGGGTAGTGTTAACCAAACACTTGTGATTGAGCCTTTGGCAATGAAAATCGTGAACCAGGCCGTTGAACCTTGTATGGTCGGGAAAGTCATTACTTCCGCAAAAGTTACAAGCGACGAGCCCGTCTTAGTTGTCGTATCTCAGGAAAGCACCACTGTAAATTCCGCACTTGTTTCAAACGGTTACAGCGCCGGCAGCACCAATCCAGTTATTCCTTTGGTCAATTCAAATAACCCAACCGTTACTGGATGGCGGACTGCAATTTCCTTATTCAATATGGATCCTTCTCTTAATACCGTCGTTACCCTAAAATATGTTCGCAAAGATGGGTTTGAGTGTCAAGAAACCCGCACGATCAATGCCAACTCAGCGACAGAATTTGGCGGGAATGCATTCATTCTCGGTTCCCCTGCATTGACCTGCCCAGCCGGTGAGAGGTTCATTGGAGACGCTTATGTCATCTCAAATTCAAACAGTGTTGAATTGGTTGCTACGGTAAACCAGGACCGCGGAACGTTGTCCAGCTCATACAGTTCATTCAACATGGATGATGGGACTCCGATTGTTGCATTTCCACGGTTTGTCAATCAATACGGTGGTCTAGAAGATTGGGACTCAACCTTTACAATTATGAACGTAGGCTCTGCAAATACGTATGTCAAATGCAGTTACCAAAATCAGTCCTATGAATCCGTTTTAGGACTGCTTGAACCCTACGGTGTCAACGAAGACCTTCCCCGGTATGATCTCGATGCAAACTATTCAGGTGCAGGTGTTTGCACAGCTTATACTGACGCCACCTATACGACAATTGATTCTTCTGCTCAAATAATTGGTGTAGTCAATACAAGAGGCCATGGCGATAACAACGATCTGATGATGACATATGAAGGCATAAATGTTGACTATAAATAATTAATATTCAATCAAATCCAATTCAATAGTGGAACATCAATGAATTTACAGAAGTCAATCACAATTGCAACCATAACAATAGCACTGTTACTGGTTGGTTGTAGAAGTCAACAAAATATTACTCCGACATCCACTAATGAATTAGCAGAAAATTACAACGGATACCCTATTGTCTTACCAACTACTGATAAGACAGTAGGGTATCCAATTGAAGAATACATCCCCATTGTTGTACCAGAAGTAACACCAAACGCGACATCTGGTGTGGTTCGTGGAGCAATTTTATACCAAGGGAAACCCGTTGTTGGTTATAATGTCTATCTGGCTGATATTGTAATTGACGATCAAGGGCGGGAAACAACTGCTGTCCTCAGAAGGGCAGAATCCCCTCAAGCATTATTGGGCATAGGTGGAGAATTTGTTTTTTCAGATGTAGTCCCTGATCGCTATGCATTAATGTTCTTCAATGGCACAGGCGCATTCTTGTTGTTGGATCCTGGCGGTGTCACAGAACAAGCAATCATTGTGGAAGTTGTACCCGGTGAGATTGTGGATCTAGGAGAACTTTAATTTTCAAGATCTTCCTATTGATCTCCCTTGATACATTTGTAGGATAATTTCCTTTTTCAATCAAAGCGAAAATTTGAACTGAAATAACTAGAAGGTGAGCCGTTTGCTCAACCTTCTAATTTATTATAGGTATGTATATTTCGTAATAAAAAGCTTGGTACCTCTCGAAATTAGTTCTTGATAAATTCAAATCTGGAAGAAGGATAAACAATTGCGATCCGATGGGAATCATTAATGGATCTTGAATTTCCCTTTCCTTGATCTCCACATTTTTTGACTCCCAACTATTATCTTTATACAGAAGAAATCTAATGTCTGGCATACCATCATTATCTTTAGCTGAAAATATAAAAATTAGATCATTTAGAGCAGCCCCTGCAAAATCTATTGAATCTGTTGGAACTTCCTCAGATAATTCCCATGGGACTTCATTTTCAGCGAAGCGTGAAGGATGGTAGGTGAACATTTTTAAATACTTATCATCATTTGTATTACCTCCGATCAAAACAATCCGATCAGATAAAGTCAGTGCTTCAGCGCCAATCATTTGATCTATTAGTGAACCACCTGACACCCAGACATCATCCACTGGATCATAAACCCATACAGCATCTATATCTTCTGAACCATCCCACCCTCCGAAAAGATACATTTTTCCTTCAAAATCTGCCAAGGCATAAGCGCTGAGCGCCTCAGGTAAATTTGCGCCCTCTTCCCATATGTCCTGACGCGGGTCATAGATCTCCAGGACGTCTGTGGGCTGACCATCAACGCTCTCCCCGCCTGGAACATAGATTTTCTCTCCAATCACAACCGCACTTATATCGGTAACTGCAGTGGGTTTATCGGCAATAACCGACCACGCATCCGTTTCCGGCAAATACCGGAATCCCTTTCCACTAACCCCATCTGGTCCTTTACCGCCGACAACATAGATATCACCCGAATACGCCACGGCGGCCATACCCGTGCGATGGCTCAGGCAGCGGCGCCAGTTCCTTCCATCTTTCCGAAATATCCACGGTCGCAAGCGTCTCAGGTGTTGGTTCAGGAGTCAGCAGGTTAGCGCTGAGTGTCAGACTAATCAGAAGCAGCAGGACCAGCATCGCCAGCCAGACCCAGCGAAATTGGCGGATCAGCTCACGCACGCCTGACGTTACAGGAACAGCTTGCGTTTCCCCACCCGGCATACTCACAATCCGGTGCTCGATGGCATAGACGGTGGCTTCCGTTCTTGAAGCGACACCGATCTTTTCAAAAATATTGCTCAGATGGACTTTGACGGTATTGTGGCTGATGGATAATTTCTGGGCGATCTCGCGGTTGGTCAACCCTTCCGCCGCAAGGCGCAGGACATCCAATTCTCGTTCGCTCAATGAAGATTCACCAGGCATCTAATTTATTTCCCAATTCATCAGGGGGTGATCTCCAACGCTCGCAGGTCCTCTTCCACCATCATCCGCACCAGGTCCTCAAAAGGAACTTCAGGCGCCCAACCCAATTTTTCTCTGGCATAAGCCGGGTCCGCCACCAGGGGATGCGCCTCGGCCGGACGGAAGAACTGCGGGTCCTGAACAACATAATCCTCATAATTTAACCCAACGGTTTCAAACGCTATCTTGCAGAAATCCCGTACGGTATGAAGCTGGCCGGTGCCGATGACATATTCATCAGGCTGGTCCTGCTGAAGCATCATCCACATCCCCCGGACATAGTCTCCGGCGAAGCCCCAGTCACGCTGTGAATCCAGGTTGCCGAGGCGCAGTTTTTTCACCTTGCCTGCGACGATTTGTGCCACAGTATGGGTGATCTTGCGAGTCACAAACTCCATCCCCCGGCGCGGACTTTCATGGTTATACAGGATCCCTGAAACCGTAAAAAGACCAAAATGCTCCCGATAATTGCGATTGATCAGGTGAGCATGGACCTTGGCAATGCCGTAAGGGTTGCGAGGGTTGAATGGCGTTTTTTCATCCTGGGGTGAAACTGATGCCTCCCCAAACATCTCACTGGAGGAAGCCTGGTAAAATCGGCAGTCCGGCGTGATTTGCCGAAGGCAATCAAGCAGGCGGATAACTCCAAGCGCGGTTGAATCCGCTGTCAGGACAGCCTGCGACCAGGAAAGCTGTACATCCGACTGCCCACCGAGGTTGTAGACTTCGTCAGGGTGGTAGGTATCAAATATCTCATAGAGCGATCCCTGATCAACCAGGTCACCGTGCACGATTTCAATTTGATCCTGGATATGCGTGAGCCTCTGGAAATCTACCGTATTGGAACGGCGTACCATCCCAATAACACGATAGCCCTTGTCCAGCAGAAACTCCGCCAGATAAGAGCCATCCTGTCCGGTTATCCCGGTGATCAATGCAACTGTCAAATTAGATCTCCTGACCTCGAGTCGGTTATTTATCCTTCCTCATTATACCAAGGTGAGAACAAGTCAATTCTCAACAATCTTCTCTCGTAGGCCAGATCTTAATTTTCGTTCATAAATGTTGGGAATACATAGTTATTCGGAAAGACATATCCATCGGAGAACAGAGCCGTCTTCCCAATGGCGACATTCCCGGCGTTATCAGAAACGGTCAATTTGATAATGATCAGTTCAGACTCATTGACGTCAATCTCATAAGAAGACGCTGCTCTTGAAAGGTCGCTTTCCAGGGTTTGCCAATCCCCATCATTCACTTTCATTTCGAGGACATAGTGGTTAATCCCGGTCAATTGATCGCCGGATGTCCAGGTGATGCTGACCTGACCCTCCGACACAGGTGAATTGATTGAATCAAACTCGATCCAGGGAGACGTCTTATCCAGCACTGCTGAGAAAGTGAGGTCCGTGCCCTGGTTGCCCAACGCATCTGTTGCGACGGCAAGGACAGTGTAGGTATTGGCTTCTCCCAAAGTGCCTGCTGCAAAGGGTGCCTGCCAGCCATCGGCACCATTTGTGTCGGTGCCAAGCAGAACCCAGCTATCTCCGTTCCAATTGGTGCCGTGGAACCAGAAAGCCACCGAAGCGATATTACTGTTCGTGCTGCCTTTAACCACTGTGGCACTGACCTGCCCGGAATTCGGAAGGAGCACCTTGCCATCCACTTTCGTAAGAGTGACGTCCGGGTCAACACCGCTGGTGCATTCAACGCCTTTGATCAACTCACGGGTTGAAAGAACGGCCGAGGGGCTGCCTTCATAATCCCAAACACGCAGCGCCAGATAGAATGGTCCATCCGGGATATCCGTGTTACAAAGGTCAATCGTGGTTGTGAAGGGAGATGTCGTTTGTGTTTGTTCTCCAATCGTGACCCAGTTGCCATCGTAATTGGCCAAAATCTCATATTTCGTTACAGAAATATCGTCCTGCCCCCAGCCGGAAACGGTCAGCAGCGGGTTCGTAATATAGGTCTTCGTGAGGGGTGCGGTCAAAGCACCTGTTGGTGGATTAGCCGGTTTGTTGCCTGAAGTGTAATAGGTCTGCCCGACGCCGCCATAATCTTCAGCCTCATAAGCCAGGCGAGGCCGCCCGCCTTTGGTGACCGAGTCCCAGTTGATGCTGACATCTTTAAAAGTGACATCCAATGCCACGCCCCAAACATAGCCGCTGGTCGAGATATACTTGGTGGCTTCTGAGACCACCATAAAGTGGACATGGTGACCGGTACTGTAGCCGGTATCATCCACATTAGCAATGTATTGTCCTTGCAGGACGGTTTTCCCGACTTGTTTCAAGCTGGCCGGGATACTGCCCTGGGCAATATGCATATAGATCTGATAGGTCCAGGGCGTCGTGGAACGGTCCTGAAGAGTGATGGAGTTCGTGCAGGAGGAATCGCCATTGGCACAGGTATCTTTCCAATGGTAAACAAAACCGCCTTTTGCCGCCACCAGGGGAAACATGGTGCCATCGGCAAAATCAAAGGCATGGGTGCAGTAGTAAGTTGGGTAACAGGATGAATGAGCGACCGACCAGGTGAGACGCTTGGTCAGATTCTGCGCCCAGGGAAGATAATAACCGCCGTAGACCGTTGTGTCCTTCGGCAGCGGTTCGGGATCTAGTGTAATATCGCCTTCAATACTTTTCGAGGCATATTGAAAATCGGTCAGGACTTCGGCAAATTTCTCTTCACCGTCGGTCAGGATCAGCCACTTACCACTTTCATCCATTTGAGCCATCACCAGCTCGGGTTCGCGGCCAATGGATTCGCCCGTTTCAGGATCAACAGCAGCCAGCCACACTGCTGCCACCTGGCCATCATCCTGGATCTGAACGTTATCAATGATATACGACTCAGCGTCAAAACGGTCTCCCGATTTATCAATGGCATTCGTCACTGCTGCAACCAGATCAGAATCCACCGGGGCCGACTCCTGGGGAACGGGAGTGCTCTCTGTCTGGGCTAAAACCAATGATCCCTGCGCTAACGAAGGGATATCAAGCAGGGTTATAGCCAACAACAGAACACATAAAATGACCAATATAATGATCCCGAATTTCAATGTTTTACTCACTGCAAGCTCCCTTTTTAGTGTCACCTGCGCTATTCAGGCAGGTGCAGGGGTTTAATCGTTATTAACTTAATACACACATAGAAATGATGTGCAACATTCGTGCCATTCCAATGAGAATGCCATAAGAACATGAATTGCCGAATAAATGTATATGGAGGAGAAGATGCAAATTTTATGCCAGCAGAGCTGGATAATCAAAAAATAAATTTGTTATTTTAGGGAGGTAGTTTTTAATTCTGCTGGGATGAATAAATATAATTTCACGGATAATTTTTTATAACAATAGGAATTACCCCACTTAATCAATTCAATCAAAATAAGTACAAGTCATCAGAATCACTCAACCCCGACGGCGAATGCAGATCAGGGTAATATCATCGGCCTGCGCAACACCTTCCTGAAACTGCAGGACATCTTCCCGGATGGCGCGGATGATCCATTGGCTGGGCCGGTGCACAACCTGTTTGGTTGTTTCAGCCAGTCTCTCCATGCCGTAAAATTCACCCGAGGGATTGTCTGCTTCAACCACCCCATCCGTATAAAGCAGAAGGGTGTCATCCTGTTCGATCCGTTGGGAGATAGCGACCCAAGCCGCATTTTCATCGATCCCCAGAGCCATCCCGTTGGGATTCAGCTTCTGGAAACGGTCATGCTCCTTGTTCCGGATCAACAGAGGTGGATGGTGACCGGCGTTGCAATAGATCAGACGCCCATTTTGGGGTTCCAGAACCCCGTAAAACGCGGTGATGAACATTTGCGCTCGGGCATCGCTCAGCATACGCTGGTTGGTCGCATGCAGGACGGCAGCGGGATTTTCGGGGTACACGTGGGCATAGGTGAGCAGCAGAGTCCGGCCCATAGCCATGTAGAGCGCCGCACCCAAACCCTTATCGGCAACATCAGCGATCAGGATGCCCAGCCGGCCATCATCCATCAGGAAGAAATCGTAAAAGTCTCCTGAAGTCTGGCGCGCTGGCTTCAGACTGGCAGAGAGATCCCAGCCTGGAATATTAGGGATCCGATCCGGCAGGAAGGACGATTGGATATCCCCGGCTAACCGCAGTTCCTGGGTAACGCGCTCGATGCTTCATGTTTTCCTGGTAATTCTCAGCTTGTTTCAATGCAGTGGCGATTTGCGCTGCCAGGTTCTGCAAAGCCGGGTGGTGTTCGAGGATGGTCTTTTTATCCCAGGCCTGCGGCAAAGTCAAAAGTTCAATGAATAAACCGCCAATCGTTTCTCCCGTGATGGGGTCCAGGATGGGTGCAGTCAACAACGCAAAATGGGGGTCCGGTGCCTGTTCCCAGGGTAATGTTTCACTTTCCAGGAAACCGATTGGTTCAACCTGTTCCATCAGCCAGGGCCAGATATGCGGCGCGTAATTATCTTTTCCGTCAGGATATTTCAATAAATAGGTTTCCGGTTCGAGCCAGACATCCACCCTCCGGCATGGAAACATATTTGGCAGGTGCTTCCGTAATAGTCCGGGTAGATTACGGGCATCCGTTGGGGCGGCGAGAATATCCCGGCCCAATTGCTCCAAGCCCATCAACTGGATGGTATGACGGCGGCTTTGGGCTGCGGACCGGCTGAGCTGGTTTGCCAGTAAGGCAATGAACAGCAGGCTCAGAAAATTAATCCCGAGGACTGCTGGTCCGTATGCAACATAGAGACCGGATGCCAAAACCCCCAGAGGAAGAGAAATGAACGGCAGTTCCATCGAAATGACCGAGAACCAAAAGAGCCCCCGGCTCCTATTCATTGAATATTTGGTTCCCTGAACCCAAACGATGTACAAGATGAATGGTAACCAAATGAGAAAATAGGTTATAGCATAGATCAGCACGGCCCCCAATGCAGGCAGAAGATGTGGGAGCGTAAGGTCAATAAGTGGGATTGACCCACCCAGGTTCTCATACACGATGAGTGCCAACAACGAAGGGATAAGCAAAGAAGAGGCGTTCAACATCGCAGATCGCACAGCATCCCAGCGCATATCCGCATTGATCGCTCGTCGCCAGGCCAGGCCTAATTCGACCACGATCCACAACAGGAAAAGCCAGATAATACCGGGTCCAAAGATCAACAAACTGGCCCAAAGGATGACACCCACAAAATCCCCATCGGTGCCCACGTTGTTCCCGCTGCGTAGTTCACGCATCATATAAAAGCGCAAACGTGAGAAGATCACGATAGCCACCAGGATCACCAACAGCCAGGGCCAGTGAGATGTCAGACCAGCCCAATCTGTATGGAAAACCAGCCAGCTAAGCCCAAGCAGGATCAACGGGAAACTATACAGCGTTCCGATCACATCACTCATCAATAGGTAACGCATGGCGCTGGACCGGGAATCAAGTTCCGGTCTGAGTTTACGTTGAAGAAAATGCAATAACCCAATCATGGCAAGAATTATAGTCGAGAGTTATGCTTTCTCAAAAATTATATGTCCAGGAAATGTTTGGCGTTGCAAGGATAAATGATTTAAATCTAATAATAAAACGTAAATTTATCGGGGTGAATTACTTGCGCTTGGATTAAAAATATGATAATATATCAACCAATTAACGAGAGTCACTGTTTTCCAGAGATAAGTACGTGAATAATCTCGAAAATAGCGAGTTTTTTTGTTTAATCTAAGGGGATTTTTTTCTTCCCCCGTAAGGAACAGAGCAAATCGGAAGGAAGTTGTTATGCCCAGTTCATATTTTAACTCAAGAAGGATACGATCGGCTGCAGAAAGAGTTGGAATATCTCCGGACGGAGAAGCGCATAGAGGTCGCGGACCGGTTGCGCGATGCCATGGAGGACGGAGAGCTGATTGAAAACGCGGAACTGGAAGCTGCGAAAAATGAACAATCATTCGTTGAAGGACGGATCAAGGAATTGGAGATCCTTCTGGCCAACGCACAATTGATTGATGAAAACACAAAGTACGACACCATCCAGGTAGGATCCAAGGTTAAGGTCAAAGAAGAAGATTTGGATCCTGAAGAATATGTGATTGTCGGCCATGCAGAAGCCGACCCGCGCCTGGGACGGATTTCAAATGAGTCACCCCTGGGTAAGGCGTTGCTTAATCATAAGGCTGGTGATAAAGTTAAGGTCGATGCCCCCGGCGGCGCATTTGAGATCGACATCGTCAAAGTTGGCTGAACGCTGACATCTTCGCTCAAACGCCCCGCCCGGTTAGACTGGTCGGGGCATTTATTTATCAATACTCAGGAAGGTATCATGCTCGAAGACTCGTTTTCAGAATTAGAACAAACGCGCCTGGAGAAATTACATAAAATGGAAGCGGAAGGGATGGAACCCTTCCCAACTCGGGCAGAACAAACCCATACCAGCAAACAAGCCATTGAAGCCTTCGAAAAAGCCGAAGCCGCCGGTGACGAGACCCCCATTCAGGTGACCCTGGCAGGCCGTATCAGGGCACTGCGTACGATGGGAAAGATCGCCTTTGCCCATATCGATGATCGGGCCGGCAGGATCCAACTCTTCTTCCGGATCAACGATCTGGGCGAGGAGAAAATGTCAGAACTGGACGATTATTTTGACCTGGGTGACTTCATTCAGGCCAGTGGTTATATGTTCCGGACCAAACGCGGCGAGATCACCCTTTATGTTGAAGACTTTAAAATGCTGGCTAAAGCACTGCGCCCCCTCCCGGCAGCCAAAGATGAGGTTATCGATGGCGAAGTGGTCCGGCATGCCACCCTCAGTGACCCGGAGACCCGTTACCGGCAGCGCTATGTGGACCTGGCCGTCAACCCGGAGGTCCAATCCATCTTCAAGATCCGGGCCGCAACCATCCGGTCTTTACGGCAGTTCCTGGACGAGCATGAGTTCATCGAGGTTGAAACGCCAATCCTCCAACCGATCTACGGCGGTGCAGCGGCGAAACCTTTCGTCACATTCCACAACCAACTGCACCAGGACCTTTTCCTGCGGATTTCGTTCGAGCTTTACCTCAAACGGCTGCTGGTCGGCGGGTTGGAACGTGTTTATGAGATCGGGCGCGACTTCCGCAATGAAGGCGTTTCATTTAAACATAACCCGGAATTCACCCAGCTTGAGTTTTACTGGGCTTATGCTGATTACCTGCAGGTGATGGAATTGACCGAGCAGATGGTATCCTTTGCAGCCCAGCAGGTCCTCGGTACGACCAGGATCACCTTCGATGAAAAAGAGGTGGACCTCTCTCCGCCCTGGAAACGGGTTGAATTGAGGCAGGGCATCCTGGACGCAACCGGGATTGACATTGAAGCTCATAAAACGGATAAGTCGCTGGAAAAAGCCATGATTGAAAAAGGTTTGAAACCCAAACCAGGCGCCCCGCGTGGAAAACTTATTGACGCCCTGATCGGGGACTTCCTCGAACCGAACTTCATCCAGCCCACCTTCCTTTATAATTACCCCAGGGATATTTCTCCGCTGGCGAAGAACAAACCCGGCGATCCCACCATTGTCGAACGCTTCGAAGGCTTTATCGGCGGGATGGAACTCTGCAACGCTTTCACCGAATTGAACGACCCGCTCGACCAGGAGCAGCGGTTCCTGGAAATGGGAAGGGATTATGAAAGCGGGGATGAGGAACGTCACCCCATGGATGATGATTACCTCAATGCTCTCAGCTACGGAATGCCGCCGGCCGGGGGTTTTGGGATCGGAATTGACCGTCTGGTGATGTTGTTCTCCGGAAAACGCAGCATTCGGGAAGTGATCCTCTTCCCCCACCTGCGCAGCCTTGGAGATGAAGTTCCCGAATAATCTGTCAGCAGAGGATTGAATTTCCAGTAAATGGACATTTCGAAAGCGAACCGGCGCAAATGGACGAACAAGCTCTGATCCAGGACGCACTCGACGGTAATTTGGATGCCTTTAATGGGCTGGTGCTGCACTACCAGGACATCGCCTATAATGTTGCCTATCGAATCATGGGGGAACACGGGGCAGCGGGAGATGCCAGCCAGGAAGCCTTTATCTCCGCTTATCAAAAATTAGACCAGTATCGCGGCGGTTCATTTAAAGCATGGCTGCTGCGGATCGTAACCAACGCCTGTTACGACGAACTACGGCGACGACAACGCCGCCCAGTCACACCTCTGAAGCCCGAACTGGATGATGGGGAAACCCTGGAAGATCCATACTGGATTGAAGACGTTTCCGCCAGCCCGGAGGAAATGACCGAGCAGGCTGAACTGGAACAGGCAATCCAGCATTGTATTGGTGAACTGGAAGATAAATTCCGGGCAGTCCTGGTCCTGGTGGATGTCGAGGGGTTGGATTATGAAACCGCCTCTGAAGTCGCTGGCGCACCTTTAGGGACCGTGAAGAGCCGGCTGGCCCGCGCCAGGGAGCGCGTCCAGGATTGCTTACAGGGTTTTTGGGAACTTTTACCCGATCTCTTTCGTCTAAATGGTGAGGAAGAAGTATGATGAACGAAAGAGGACGGTCTAAAGATTTACAATTATTATCCGAATATCTGGATTCTCGTCTAAGCGAAACTCAAAAGCGGAAATTTGAAGCGAGACTGGCAGAAGACTCGGCTTTGCGCGAACGGTTTGAAAACCTTCGCAAGACCAAGTTGATGCTCAGCCGGCTTTCACGCGTTAACGCCCCGCGCCATTTCACCCTCACGCCGGAAATGGTGAAAGTCCGTAGACGGAAACAACCTCTCTTGACCATGATGAGGTGGGCGAGTTCTGTTGCAGCAATCCTGCTGGTGGTGCTCTTCGGGGCAGATTTGATTTTCAAAAGCAACCTCATCGCCCGGCCCATGTTGCAGGCTGCTCCAGTAATGGAATCCATGACCTATGCTGAAGATTCAACCGCAAACACAGAAGCCACCCCTGAACCTTTGATCCTTTGGGGCGTCCCCAATGCAGCCGGCAGCGGTGGTGGTTCAGCGGAATCG
This sequence comes from uncultured Chloroflexia bacterium, assembly GCA_963741015.1. Taxonomy (GTDB): domain Bacteria; phylum Chloroflexota; class Anaerolineae; order Anaerolineales; family Anaerolineaceae; genus Brevifilum. Next base: position 373,702 of record CAVUGP010000010.1, read on the forward strand.
GAAGCATTTGGCCTTGGTGGCGGCGGCGGAAGCTCTGAAGAACCCGTTATTGAAACAGGAACACCGCCCGAAGAAGTCACAGAAGAGGTGGCAACCCTTCCTACAGAGACAACATCCGATGATACCCGAATTGTATCGAAGGAAGCCGGCGAATCCCCCATTTTAGGGCTTAATCCCGAACAAGGCGGCGAGATTGTCTCTTCCAGCACACAGGTCACAGCACAGACAACCGAGAACTGGCTGTCGAGGATCAGTGCAATCCAATGGGTCGAAATCGCCCTGGCAGTGATTGCCCTGGGAAGCGGTGTGACCTGGCTGATAATCAGGAAGCGCTAAAAACTTCCAAGAAACCAAACAAGAATTTTAATAATGAGGTGTCGCTTATAACACCCCATTATTTTCAGTAAAAATACAAGGTCCATATTGAAGGTTTAAATATCCGGTCATTTTTCCGGCTTAAAAATTTGGGATTCCAACCCGTAATCCACTATAATCAGATAATAAGATAATGGTATAACTATCAAATTTTCGCCACGGAGTGGTGACATTGTTCACCCGCGCAAGCATACCTTCTGCCACAGGCTTTGTTTGACATAAAGCACCCCCCACGGTATAATCAGCCTTCGTGAATTTTGTAATACATATTGGAGAGAAGCGCTATGGAACAAGAACAAGAAATTAACGCAAAGGAGCGCTATACGGGGACAGTGCTTAAAACCACGCTGCAAGGCGCGTTGGTCGATATCGGTAGTGATAAACCTGCTTTCATTCATATTTCCCAAGCAGTTAAAGATAACGATCCAAAACAACAGATCAACAGCATTGAAGAAGTATTAAAACAGGCCAGAAACTGGATTTCTGGGTTAAACGTGTTCGTAAAGATCGCATTGAACTGACCATGAAAGAGCCTCTGGCAATGGAATGGCGCGAGATCAAACCCGGCATGACAATCAAGGGCAAGGTTGTTCGATTGGAAACCTTTGGCGCATTCGTTGAGATCGGTGCGGAACGCCCCGGTCTGATCCACATCAGCGAGCTTTCACACAGTTACGTCCGCACCCCTGGTGAGGTCGTCCGGGAAGGCGATGAAGTGGAAGCCAAGGTATTGGAAGTTAATCGCCGCAAGAAACAGATCAAACTCAGCATCAAAGCCCTCCAGGAACTTCCTGAGACCATGCAGCCGCAACAGCATGGCGGCGGCAGTCAAAAACAACAACAGGAAGAAGAACCCAAAGAACCCGAACTGACCGCAATGGAAATCGCAATGCGACAGGCGATGGAAAAAGCTGGGAGCGAAGAGACAGGTTCCTCCAAAAAGAAATCCCGCAAGAACAAAGAGACCCCTTCAGAACAGGAAGAACTTCTGTCACGCACTTTGGAGAACAAAGTTGGTCAAGAATCATAAAGCGCGACCCTCATCCCATCAGATGAGGACTAAGGTTTAGCAGAAAGACACCGGGAGGTGCCGGAAATCAACGGCCCTCCCTTTCTCTTTTAATTGACGAAAAGATATTAATTATTTTATAAACGTTTTAATGAGTTGCCTTTTCCGAGGCCAGGAGGAAAGATGACAACCAAGTATATCTTCTTTACCGGTGGCGTTCTAAGTTCTGTTGGCAAGGGCGTAACCGCTGCAGCGACCGGACGTTTGCTTAAGGAGCGTGGTTTCTCCGTCGCTGTGCAAAAACTGGATCCCTACATCAATGTCGATCCGGGGACGATGAGCCCTTACCAGCATGGTGAGGTCTTCGTGTTGGATGATGGTGCTGAGACTGACCTGGACCTTGGACACTACGAGCGGTTCATTGACATCCGCTTGAACAAGGTTTGCAATGTTACAACCGGACAGGTCTATGCTGAAGTGATCGGGCGTGAACGCCGCGGCGATTATCTTGGCGGCACGATCCAGGTCATCCCGCACATCACCAATGAGATCAAACGGCGGGTCAGGCTGGTCGGCAAGACCACCGGCGCGGAAATCGTGCTGGTGGAAGTCGGTGGTACGGTCGGTGACATCGAAGGCCTGCCCTTCCTGGAAGCGATCCGCCAGATGCGCTTCGACCTTGGCCGTGAAAATACCGCTTACGTGCACCTGACCTGGCTGCCGCACATCGGCGCAACCGGCGAACTCAAGACCAAACCCACCCAACACTCGGTCCGTGAATTACGCTCGATCGGCATCCTGCCGGATGTGATCGTCACCCGCTCGGACTATCCTATCGACCCCGGGATACAGGAAAAGATCGCCCTGTTCTGTGATGTGGATGCAAATGCAGTGATCCCAATGATCACCACTCCGGTGCTTTACGAGATCCCCCTGCTCCTTGATGAGACTTCTATCGCTGACCTTCTGCTTGAGCGGCTGAACCTTAAAGCTCGCCATAAACCGGACTGGAAGGAATGGAAGGCGCTGGTCGCGGAGGTCGGAAAGCCCAAACCTGTCGTAAATATAGCCCTGGTGGGCAAATATGTTGAACTCCATGATGCTTACATCAGCGTTCGTGAAGCGCTCAAACATGCCGCTTTGGCCAACGGCGTTGAATTGAACCTCCATTGGTTACACTCCACCGACCTTGAAGAAGATAAGAACTGGGACGTTTTGGAAAACGCAGATGGCATCATCGTACCCGGCGGATTTGGGAGCAGGGGAATTGAAGGTAAAATTAGAGCAGCAACTTTTGCCCGCGAAAACAAAGTTCCCTATTTCGGGTTATGTCTTGGCTTGCAGGTCATGGTGATCGAATTTGCCCGCAATGTCTTACATCATGAAAAAGCCAACTCATCCGAATTTGACCGCACCACCCCAGCACCCATCATTGACCTCATGCCGGAGCAGCACGATGTCACCGAAAAAGGCGGCACGATGCGTCTGGGTCTTTATCCCTGTCATCTGGTACCGGGTACTATTGCACAGAAAGCCTACCAGGCTGACCTGGTTGAAGAACGGCACCGCCACCGGTTCGAGCTGAACAACGACTTCCGACCGGAGTTGAAGAACGCAGGCATGATCTGTTCAGGTATCTCGCCCGATAACCGTCTGGTGGAGATCACCGAACTTGAGGACCATCCCTTTATGCTTGGAACCCAGTTCCACCCGGAATTCCTCTCCAGGCCGAACCGCCCTCATCCGTTATTCAGCGCCTTCATCAAAGCAGCGGCTAAACGAGCAGGAGAAGAACAAGAAGATTCTGAATTAGAAAAGGAAGAACAATGAAAACCAGAATATTCATTGCCTTAATTTCTCTCATTGCGGTCCTTTCGGCAGCAGGATGTAAGGCTGCCGAACCCCAAATAGCGGATGTTTCAATAGAATCATCCTATCCTGCAGACAAAGGCTATCCGCTTGATGAATTTGTGATCCCATCCGGTGAAGAGGCGTATCCCATAACACAGCAAGACCTGAGCATGCTGTATCGCAGTTGGACCCTGAATGGCTATAAGGTGAATGACCAGGACCAGACGCCCCCAATGAAGACCCTGACCTTTCAAATGGACGGCAGTGTTACCGTCGTCACCGAAGCCGGGACAGCCCAGGGTTCCTGGTCGGCTTATATTTCGATGTACCCGACATTGACATTGGACCTGAGCGATGAAGGACTTTTTAACATACAGCCTAATGGCATTGAGCGATTCCGGCCTTGACCTGCAACTGATCCGGGACGGCGATGTGGTTGACGAGCAATACTTGCCGGCGGACTAACCGCCAGCGGATTTATGTTTATAATAAGATCTATAATTTTAGAGTAACGAAAGGAATTTCTGAGGTAACCCATGGATACAACAATCATTTCAATCAATGCATTACAGATCCTCAACTCCCGCGGCAATCCTACCGTGGAAGTTGAAGTTGTTCTGGGTGATGGAAGTTGGGGCCGTGCGGCGGTACCCTCCGGCGCATCAACCGGCGTGCATGAAGCGCTTGAACTGCGTGACGGCGACAAGAGCATGTACGGCGGTAAGGGCGTCACCAAGGCTGTTGAGAATGTCAACACCAAGATCGCTGAGCTGCTGATCGGCTCGGATGCCACCCAACAGATGGCCATCGATATGGCTATGCTGGCCTTGGACGGCACTCCCAACAAGAAGAACCTGGGAGCCAACGCCATCCTCGGTACCAGCCTGGCAGTCGCCAAGGCAGCCGCAAATTCGCTCGCCCTGCCCCTCTACCGCTACCTGGGCGGCGTCTATGCGCACGTGCTGCCTACACCGATGATGAACATCCTCAACGGCGGCGCTCACACCAACTGGCAGTCCACCGACGCACAGGAATTCATGGTCATGCCGCTGGGCGCTTCCAGTTTTGCCGAAGCGCTGCGCTGGGGTGCTGAGATCTACCACACCCTTAAGACCGTTCTTAAGGCCAAAGGTTATACCACCCTGGTCGGTGACGAAGGTGGGTATGCCCCGGCATTGAAGACCAATGAAGAGGCTGTGGAGACGATCCTCGAGGCGATTGAAAAAGCCGGTTACAAAGCCGGCGAAGATGTCGCCATCGCGCTCGACCCCGCTGCGTCTGAGTTCTACGATGTTGATGAAAAGACCTACTTCCTGCGGACCGAAAACCGCAAACTGAGCAGCCAGGAAATGGTTGCCTTCTGGGTCAATTGGATCAACAAATACCCGATCGTTTCATTGGAAGACGGTCTGGCTCAGGATGACTGGGAAGGCTGGAAGATGCTCACCGCTGAAGTCGGTGACCGGATCCAGATTGTAGGTGACGACCTGCTGGTAACCAATCCCAGCCGTGTCACCCGCGCCATCAAAGAAAAAGCCTGCAATTCCCTGCTGGTGAAGGTGAACCAGATCGGTTCGTTGACCGAGACCATGGAAGCCGTGACACTCTGCCAGACCCATGGCTGGACCGCAGTCACCTCGCACCGTTCCGGCGAAACCGAAGACACCACGATCGCCGACCTGTCCGTGGCAATGAACATGGGCCAGATCAAGACCGGCGCTCCTGCCCGTTCCGACCGGGTGGCCAAATACAACCAACTGCTGCGGATTGAAGCCGAACTGGGCGACACCGCTCAATATGCCGGCTGGTCAGCGCTCAAACGCTAAACTCAACAAAAAATGATGTCAAAACCCGGGATTTAGAAATCCCGGGTTTTTCATTGTTGAAAAGAGAGTTTGACAGGGATTCGGTTTGGGATGCATAATGGAACCAAATACGGTCCGTGAACGTTATACAATGTAGAGAAAAACCAAAGGAGAACCTATGAAACGCTTAAGTATTTTTCTTGCCATCCTTGCCCTGGTGGTCGCCACCCTGGCATGCAGCCTGCCCGGACAGAGCACGCCTGAAACACCGGCTCCAATCGAAGTGGTGACGGAGACCGAAATCGTAACCGAAGCGGTAACAGAGACCGGAACTGTCACGGAAGCACCGACCGCTGAGGCTTTTACCTGCTCGGCGGGCATGGTCCAGGGCAGCGCATTCGGGGTGACGTTCTGCTACCCCAGCGCGTATGCTACAGGCTACAACCAGTCGATGATCGCCGCTAACCCACCTGATCCAAATACAGCCTATTGGGACTTTAACCCGACCACGCTGGAAATCAGCTTGGTGGGTTATCCGGTATCCAATGAGTATTTCGATCCCATCGTCCATATTTATTCGGTTGCAGAATATGTCTCTATGCAGCCTGATACACAAACCATCATCGATAATTTGCAGGCGCTGCTGACCAGCCAGGACCCGAACCCGTCCAGCGTACCCTTCCTGCCGCTGTATAATGCGGCTCAGATGATGCAGGCCAAAGTAAATTACCTCCAGTTCCAGAACGGGAGCGGCGTCCGGTTCATCACGCAGTACGGACAGGCGGCCATGCCGATCAATAATGTGAGCGCGATTTACTCTTTTATGGGCTTGACATCAGACGGTAAATATGTGATCTCTGCCACCTTCCCGGTCACCCATCCGGATTTCGCCGCGGACAACATGACCGAACCGGCAGAAGGTTGGGCAGCGTTTTCGGAGAATTACGAAACCTATATTAATAATATGGAAGCTCTCCTGGCCGGACAGCCGGACAACTCTTTCACACCCGATCTTGCGCAGTTGGATGAAATGATGTCCTCCTTCCTGGTACCTGCGAACGCCATTCAGTAAATAGATATCAACCATTAGTACAAATCCGGTAGGGACGTTGCAGGCAACGTCCCTACCTTTTTAATTCTGATGATGCTCATCGCGATCACAGGAAGAATCGATCTGACAAGATGAAGAACAAATGACTGGACAGGAAAAACAGCTGCATTTTTATAATATATAATAGTAAGGTCATTTTCAAACTTATTGAATGGTTTTGAAAATAATGGAAAACATCTTCGATTATTCCCCCGAAATCTGGCCTTTTGTTTTCACAACAGCATTCCTGTTTTTCCTGTTCATTTACAGTCTCCGCAGGCGCAATGTTCCCGGAGCGTTATTCTTTTCATTCGGGTGTTTATTAACGGCTATTTGGTCTTTTGGTGCCATTCTTGAAATCCTGGCAATTCAATCCTCAACTAAAGATATTTTGGTTCGCATTCCAGACAGTTCTCATGATCCCGGCGACCACGGCGATGACATGTTCTTTCATTGAATATGCAATGCCCGGGAAATGGCTTTCGCGTCGAAACCTGATCCTGCTTTCCATTGTCCCCATTATGGATTTAATCCTCACATTGACGAACGGATCACACCATCTGTTATGGAACGCAACGATCATAAACGAGAGCGTCGTTCCAATTGGAAACTGGCTCGGGTGGGTTTTCGTTGGATATGGCAATCTTTTAGGCCTTGTCAATATTGCAATCTTTATCTGGTTATTATTTCACGGTCCTGAAAACCGCTGGCCAATCCTGTTCATGTTGATCGGCAACATCCTTGGCCGTATTCTATATCTGGCGACATTCATCGATCAATCTCCCCTCCTTGCCGGTTTGCCAATCGAATCAGTCCCGTTCCTGGCGTATTCGATCGCGCTCTTTGGTTTCCAGATCTTCGCCCCAATTCCATTGGCACGGCTTTCTGCTGTCAATCACCTTCAGGCTGGTGTTGTAATCATGGACGATCAGGAAAATATTGTGTATCTTAATCCGGCTGCCGAGAGGTTATCCAAAGACAATATTGAAATTCTGAAGACGGAATCAATCCGCCAATTCGCGCAGGAAGATCAAAAGGATTATTCAGAACTTTCCAAAACTTTTGAAATACTGCTGTCGTGTGAAAATCATAAAGTGAAACGTTGTTTTAATATTGCCGTATCTAAAATGCCGGATTGGCGGGGGATATCTGTAGGCAAGTTGATAATGATCAACGATATCACCGAACAAAAAGAAGCGCAGCGGAAGATCACCGAACAACAACTTGTTTTGGCCGGCTATCAGGAACGTGAAATCCTGGCGAGAGAGCTGCATGATAATATTTGCCAGGTGCTGAGTTACGCTGGTTTCCAATTGGATGCTGCCCTAAAGTTGAATAAGGATGGAAAAACCGAGGAATCAATAACCCAATTGAACCATCTGGGAACTATCATTCGTGATTCCACTTCCGACCTTCGTGAACAGATCAATAATCTTCAGGTGATCCCCTGCCCTGAACGCCCCTTCTTCGAAACACTGCAAGTATTTTTAAATGAATTTGATGCAAATTACAATATCCAGACCGATCTGGAAATCTGTGACGGCATCGATAATACAGCCTTTTTACCAAAGGAACAACAGCAAATTATCCGGATCATCCAGGAAGGGATGTCCAATATTCGTAAACACGGTCAGGTAGAACAGGCCAGGATATTTTTTAGAGCAGAAGATGGTTCGATAAAGGTCATTATCCAAGATGATGGCGTCGGGTTTGACCCCGATCATTACAATGCGGCAGGCAATGCGCATTTCGGCATAAAATTTATGAAGGCTCGGGCTGAAATGATTGGGGGAGCTTTAACAATCCACTCTTCGCCGGAAACAGGAACTCAGGTTATCCTAAATATAAACAGGGACAAATAGGTGATAAAAAGCAGATGAAACTTTTGCTGGTTGACGACAGCCGATTATTGAGTGAGGGATTGCAGAATCTGTTAACTGCGCATGGTTTTGAGATCGCAGGGATTGCCTCCAACGGTGGCGAAGCGGTCAGGATGTCAGAAGATCTGAAACCTGACTTGATCCTGATGGATCTCCGTATGCCGGGTCATGATGGGCTAATTTCTACTCGCCTGATCAAAGCCCGTTGGCCGGAGATCAAAATTATTATCCTCACAATCTCAGATAATGATAACGATCTTTTTGATGCCATCAAGGCTGGTGCCGATGGGTATTTGCTTAAAAGCATGAGTGGAGAGGACCTTGTTTCTGCCATTAAGAACCTGGAAAAGGGAATCTCCCCAATATCTCCCGTACTGACTTCTCGCGTATTATCAGAATTTTCAAAGCTGAGTACGGGAAGTAACCCTTCTTCAAAGAAATCAATACAGCCCCAAAGTCAAAAGTCAGCCCTTGCGAATCTGACCGAACGACAGATCCAGGTATTAAGGTTGGTTGCAAAAGGCATGACCTATAAAGAGATCGCCAGGTCATTATCCATCAGCGAACGCACAGTCCGCTATCATATGTCTGAAATGATCCACCGGCTTCATCTCCAAAACAGAAATCAGGTCCTCGCCTATGCAGCCAGGCTGGGGCTTGACCTCGAGCCCTGATCCCATTCACTGCCTAAAACGACAGGGGGTTGTCACCACACCTGTCACTTCTTTGCCGTTTAAGACATTAAGAAAAATTAATGAAAACCTTATCCTATAGGGGGATAAAAGGGATTTCATCAAATCACGCAGTTTGTTCTTCCGACTATCGAAGAAATTAACAATCTGATGGCGGTTTTGCCATTACTGCCGCACACGTATGGACTCTTTCCATGTTGAAATCACCCCTAACCCATCAATCTCCACATCTGGAAAGGCGAACCTCTCCGGAAAATGTGCAGCCGCTTTCCAATCAACCTGAAATGAGGACTATTATCATGAGTAAATTCAAGTTCTATTTGTTCCTGATCCCTGTGATTCTCCTTTCACTCCTGCTCGGTCCGAACGGTCGCCCTGTATTGGCGGCATCGCAAGCCGCCGGTCTGCGTGCCGATGATGATGTCAATGACTTTGGATACATCCGGGATAATACAGTCTCTTATAACTGGATCGATGCCAGCGGCGGGACGGACACAGGGATTGATTGTTCGACCACTAACGCCACCGGGCCGATCTCCATTGGTTTTCCCTTTAATTTTTATGACCATAGTTATTCCGAGCTTTATGTTTCTTGCTTCGGATTCTTATCTTTCCAAAGCTCCGGTCTGGAAGTAACACAGCCTCAATCGTTCCCCTCTCCTGATGCACCAAATGCCGTGATCGCGCCTTTTTGGAATCCGGCAAATTCAATCAATTATGTCAACTACGAATTAATTGGTTCAAGCCCCAACCGGCAATTCGTGATCGAATGGAACCAATTCACCACAGATAGCAGCGCCGGCATCTTCACTTTTGAAGCCATCCTCAATGAAAATGGTGATATCACCTTGCAATACGCCTCAATGACCTACAACGATGATGGCGGATGGACCAAATATGCCGGGATAGAAAATGCGGCGGGGGAAGATGCCCTCCAACTTTCCGTCGATGTCTTTAGTATTCCATCCAACTATGCCGAGGAATTCATCCGGCCGGCAGCCGGGCCGAACCTGATCCTGTCCCCCGAATCCCAGGGACATTTCCTGGAAGCGAGTGAAACTTTCAACCATACGTTCACCCTGCAAAACTACGGTTCTTTAGGCACCGATTCCTTCACCATCACGATCGATTCCGATTGGGATTACACCCTTTATGAGGCGGACGGCACCACGCCGCTTACCAATCCGATCACACTCGACCAGGGCGCACAACAGGACTTCATCGTCGCCATCACGGCTCCGGTCGAGGTTCAGGCGACTGAGACCAATGTCGCGCTGGTCAGTGCTACCTCCGGTTTGAATACCTCTGTGAGCAAGACCGTTCAGATTGTGAACGCCTTCCCGGCGCCTTTCGTACAGTATTTGGACGATGCCTATGATGATGACCAACAGCAGATCATCTTTGGACGACCCGATATCCAGGAACAATTCACGATGTCCAATGAAGGCATTGACATGGCTGTGATCGAACTGCCCAACCATAATATTTTCTATATCTGGGCCGAGTTCTATTGCATCGACCCGGAAAATTACTGTAACAATTTCAACCGGATCCTGAAATACGCGATTGTGGATGGCGAAGGCAGCTCAGTGTTGGGGCCGACCGTGCTCGCAGACACTACCGTGCTGGAAAATGAAGCCCGGGATTTACAGCCTTTCCTGGCCGTGACACCGGAAGGCAATATCGGCATCCTCTGGCAAAGGAAGATCGAAAATCCGGCGGACTTTACCTATAACTACAATATTTTCTTTGCGATTGTGGCTCAGGACGGTCAAAGTTTTGTATTGCCATCACAGAACCTGACCAATAATGAGGTTTATTGTTTGTCGTATGAAGATGGCTGTATCACATACGATATGCCTCGCCTGGCCAGCACACCGGACGGCAATTTCCTCCTCATCTGGTACGACGATACAAATTACGTCTACACGATTTACGATCACTCCGAGCAGCACATTCTCAAGCATCACAAACCTCACCGATATCGATCCGGATTTCGATGATGTAAATGACCTGACGGTCTCTGGTCTTGATGACAATCATTTCTTCATCGCCTGGACCTTTGAGCATTGGATTTGCACTGAGACAGACTGTGACGGTTTTGAAGCCATTAAGTATCTTGTCTGGGACAGCGACGGCAGCGAGGTAAAAGCCTTGACAACCCTCCCCGACACCCTCCTCGATCAACCCGATTCTGCCCAACTTACCAACGGTAACATCATCGTCACCAGTGAGGATGGATACAGCAATCACGGAATTCAGTATTTAATTTTTGATGGGTCCACCTATGAACCGTTAGCCCAAATGACACCTATCCCGGATCAGGAAGAGTCCGAAGTTTCCAATTACGTATCCGTCAGCAAAGGTCCTAAAGGAACCGCCATCCTGACCTGGCAAAGCCAGCCTGAAGTGTCTGACGATTGGGATATGGTTTATGCTCTCATCGATGCGGATGGTACTGTAAAGACACCGCCGATCACATTCAAGTCCTTTAGCTATTCAGAGTCTTCACTCTATAACGAAATTTCAAGCATCAACGGCCAGGGGAACACCACACTCTACTACGAATACGATCCTTATTTCACATCCACGCCCCGGACCGGTGCAATCCTGAACACAACCTATACCTATCATGTTAGAACCGATGACTGGAACCTGCCCGACGATTCACTTGCGATCACCTGCGATCTAAAGCCGGACTGGTTGACCTGCACGGACAACGGCGACGGTACGGCAACTCTGACTGGGACGCCTGACACGGAAGGTTCATTCCCTGTCGAAATCACGGTCGAGGATGAAAATTACAACGAGAAAACTCAGTCCTTCAATATTGAGGTCACTGACGCAATCCTTTACATCTTCCCGATCTTCTTCAGATAAACGCCGTACAGTCAAATTACAATCAAGAACGCCCCTCAGAATTTAACATCTGAGGGGTGTTCATTTGTATATCAACTGAGGGTGGGATTTTTCACAGTAAAATAGAAAACATGACCGATGCACTTCAAACACTTGAAAACGAGATCATCACCTGTCGGAAATGCCCGAGGCTGGTTGCCTGGCGGGAAGAAGTTGCCCGGACCAAGCGTAAAGCCTTCCTCGACTGTGACTACTGGGGAAAACCTGTACCCGGGTTTGGCGACCCGGACGCGCAGATCATGGTCGTCGGCCTTGCGCCCGGCGCGCACGGCTCCAACCGCACCGGCCGGATGTTCACCGGTGACGCCAGCGGGAAGTTCCTCTACCCTGCACTCTACCGGGCGGGGTTCGCCAACCAGCCCAACGGCGATGAACCGGACGACGGGTTGACCTGCTGAAGGATATCTTCATCACTGCCACTTGCCGCTGCGTGCCGCCGCAAAATAAACCCAAGATCGCTGAGATCAACAACTGCCTGCCGTGGATGGCGGCCGAGATTGACCTGATGACGCGTTTACGAGGGTTTGTTGCGTTAGGCAGGATCGCCTTTGACGGCATCCGCCGGATGTACCAGATGCAGGGGATCGATTTACCCAAGCTTTCCTTTGGGCATAATGTTCTAAATGAAATGGGGGAAGGCTTACCCTGGCTGCTGAGTTCCTACCACCCCAGCCAGCAAAACACACTCACCGGCCGGCTGACCGAGGAAATGTTCGATGCTGTTTGGATGAGGACAAGAGATTTGATTTCCTGAATTAATTCTTGGTTTCACCAATTTTCTTATTAATATTCAATGTATCCAAAGCCCCGAAAACGAACATCTGTTGGAAGTAAGTCACCATCTGTTCGACTGAATATGGCTGGTCGTTCTCCAGCCACCAGGTGACCATTTCAATCAGAGTGCCCGAAAAAAAGAGTGCGAAAATTTCCAAAGGCACTTTCGTTTCAAGATTGGGCAGATTTTCCAAGCGTTTGACCGTTTCACTTCGAATGATATCCGACATCCGTTTCGACGCTTTAGCACTGCCTTCCCCCCGCAGCATGACCTTATACAGGTCGGCGTTCTGCCTGGCGTGGTCGAAGATATGGTAAAGGATACGCTCATCCAGATTAACGCTTAGTTTCTGTAATGCGCTCTGGTTAGAATCGTTTTCATCCAGCAAGGCTGCATGTTTTTCAATGAAATCCTCACCGATGGCATCAATTGCCCGCATCAGGAGCTCTTCCTTATCCCTGAAATGCAGATAAAAGGTTGTTCGCCCCAGGTCCGCTCGGTCGGTGATATCTTCAATGGTCACTGAGTCATAGCCTTTTTCCAGGATCAGGCTGATCAATGCATCCTGCAATGCTCTTTTTGTCCGCCGAACTCGGCGGTCTGTCTGTTGTTCGCTCATGATCGTCTCCAATATATGAACAATCGTTCATTTTTGAACATCGCCATTAACTTCGTTATTGACATTTCAAGCTGAAAGTCTATAATAATGGACGTTATGTCGACTAATGAACACAATGTTCATTATACATTAATGATAAATGTTTGACAAATAAATGAACATAAAGGTAATCCTGTGAACGACCTGCTCAATCAGCAACCCCTGATCCGAATAGAATCGCTGGTTAAAACCTACTCCACCGGGGCAGGACCTTTTGACGCGCTGCGAGGGATCAACCTCACCGTCTATCCCGGTGAATATGTCGGCGTGATCGGGAAATCCGGTGCGGGTAAGACTACTCTGATCAATATGATCAGCGGGATCGACCAGATCACCTCCGGCCGGGTATTCGTCAACGGCACGGCCGTTCACAACTTGAAAGAGGATGCTCTCTCGCACTGGCGCGGCCTGAACCTCGGTGTGATCTATCAGTCCTTCAACCTGCTTCCGATGCTCTCGCTGCAGGACAATATCACCCTCGCGATGGATTTCTGTGGACAGTACCGGCGCGGTAAATCTGAACAAAAAGCGCTGGATCTGCTGGCGGAAGTCGAATTGGCGGAACATGCTCGCAAGCCCCCGGCCTATGTCTCCGGCGGGCAGAAGCAGCGCGTGGCGATTGCCCGGGCCCTGGCCAACGATCCCGTGCTGATCCTGGCGGATGAACCGACCGGCCGGCTGGATTCGGCCACTGCCGAAACCATCTACGGGATATTCGAGAACCTGATCGCACAGGGCAAGACCATTCTGATGGTCTCACATGACCGGTCGCTGAGCAAGCGTGTCAACCGCGTGATCGAACTGGCTGACGGCCGGATCGTGAGTGACAGCGGGGTGAGTCATGGCGCTTAACCAGAAACCGATCATCGGGAACAGCCAGCCCCTGATCCAACTGCAGGGTATCACCAAAACCTACGTCAATGCCGCCGGATCGTTCACCGCACTCAAGGACATTAACCTGGACTTCTACCAGGGTGAGTTCGTAGGTGTGATCGGGAAATCCGGCAGCGGTAAATCAACCCTGGTGAATATGATCACCGGCATCGACCGCCCCACTGAGGGCAATGTGCTCGTGGAGGGGGTGAATATCCAAAAAATGAAGGAGAGCAGGCAGGCGCGCTGGCGCGGGCTGAATCTGGGCGTGGTTTTCCAGTTTTTCCAATTACTGCCCATGCTGACCCTGCTGGAAAACGTACTCCTGCCAATGGATTTCTGCAATCAATATGCCGAATCGGAACGGATCTCCCGGGCCATGGAACTGCTGGCGATGATGGGCCTGGCGGATGAAGCCAATGCCCTCCCGGGCGCCGTCTCGGGCGGCCAGCAGCAAAGTGCGGCCATCGCCCGCGCCCTGGCGAACGACCCGCCGATCATCGTGGCTGACGAGCCGACCGGCAACCTCGATGCCAGGACCGCCGATTCGGTCTACGATAAATTCCAATCCCTGGCCGACACTGGCAGGACCATCATCATGATCACCCACGACCCGGAGATCGAAACCCGGCTTTCCCGCACTGTTCTGATTTCTGACGGTGAAGTGATCAACCCGCTTGTGGCGCGAACCTTCCACTGGATGCCCCATCCGGTCCTGCGCGCCTGCAGCGATGCCCTTGTTCGTCGCACATATGCTGAAGACCAGCCTTTGGGGATCGATTCAGACCTGGCCGACTCTCTGGTGATCCTGGAATCAGGCCGACTGAAAGAAATCCGTAACAGCGAAAAGGGTCTATATGTTTCACGCATCATGCAGCCGGGTGATTTCTTTGCAGGTAATAAAGTAATAGGTCCAGCCGCACAAAAACCTGCCGCGGTCATTACCGAAAAAATACCCGTTCAGGTCGCGGTCATTCCAAACCAGACTTTCCTGCGGGCTGCCAACAATTATCCGGAACTGCAGCAACAGCTGAAAAACAGTTTGAGCATGAACGATAACCCGGTAAATCGTGTAAAGGGGTCCTCCAAATGAGACCGCGCTGGCGAAAAGTTCTGGCGGACCTTTGGGGCAACAAGACGCGGTTCGTCCTGGTAGTCTTGTCACTGACCACCGGGTTGTTCACGGTGGGCATGATCGCCGGCGGCTATGTGACCATTCTGGAAGATATGCAGAATGGTTTCGAAGCAATCCATCCGGCCGATCTGCGCTTTATGACCGAGTCCTTCGACGAAGAACTCATCCAACGGGTTCAGCGGATGGATGGCGTGGTCACAGCAGACGGCGAGAAGCGGCTGCAGTGGCAGTTCAAGAACGGGGACGGTGAGTGGAAAGATATGATCGTCAGGGTACTTCCTGAGGATGGGCAGCACATTGACCAGGTGGAGCTGCTGTCCGGATCGTTTCCGGAGGACCGCCAGATCATGCTGGACGTCCATAAAGAAACCGGCATTGAAATCGGCGATACATTGGTTGGTGCAGCTCCCCTCCGGGACGCAGAAGGAACTCCCGATCACCGGGATGGTGCAGGACCAGACCATCGGCGTGCTGGGCACGAGTTATTTCGTCGCGCCGACCTATGGATATGTGACTTTCGATTCCTTGCCCTGGCTCGAAGAGGGCCTGAGCTATGACAGTTTGCTGGTCAGGGTGGATCCAAACCTTTCCGCGGACCAAATCGAGCAGGTCTCGAACGATGTGATCGGTGTGATCGAACAAAGCGGCCGTTCTGTCAATTCTGTGATGAACCTGACCCCTACCGCACACCCCAACAGCGGTTATGTCAGCGCACTTTCCGGTTTGTTAGCGCTGCTTGGTTTCTTCTCGGTATTCCTGAGTGGTTTTCTGGTGTTCAATTCCATGGCATCCCTATTTGCCCAACAGACCCAATACATTGGGATCATGAAAGGGATCGGCGCCCAGCGGAAAACCATTATCCAGATGTATATCGTTTTTATCATCATTTTTAGCGTGGTAGCAATGGCCATTGCCATTCCAACATCAGCACGGGCCTGGGCAGGTCTGGCGGAATTCTTCTCGGCTCGCTTGAACTATAACGATGGTGGATTCCGCTACGTCCCCCTGGCCGTGATCCTCCAATTTGTGATCGGCCTGATCCTTCCCCAGGCAGCGGGTTTCATCCCGATTGTCCGGGCCTCCAAGATCAGTGTGCAGGAGGCCACCTCTCAGACAGGGATTGAGAGCAAACAAAAGAAACAGGACCATAAGGAACGAAGAGCAAAGAAACTGAAAGGTCTTTCCAGGCCGGTACTGATCGCCATCCGGAATACCTTTCGCAGCAAAGGCCGGTTGGTGCTGACCCTGATCACGCTCGGCCTGGGAGGCGCTTTATTTATCGGAACGTTCAACGTCCGCGACTCCCTGGAAAGTTATGTGAATAGAGTATCCAAATATATCCTGGCGGACATCAGCATTGATTTCGACCGCAACTACCGTATCGATGAAATCGAACATTTGGCAAAATCCATCCCGGGTATTCAAACTGTTGAACCCCGGTCCGGTGCCTATTGCCAACTGATCGATGAAAACGGTGACGCCTCAGAAAGCGTCGAAATGCTGGGCGCGCCGCCGAATTCCACGCTGATCGAACCGGTGTTGATCGAGGGACGCTGGCTGATCCCCGGTGACCAAAATGCCATTGTGCTGAATGAAGCCTTTATCGCCCGCTACCCTGATTTGAAGGTCGGCGATACTCTCACGCTTTACGTCAATCGTCGTGAAGTGAATTGGTCAATCGTGGGATTCTTCCAATTTATTGGTAACGATTCTTTCCTGGTCTACGTTCCTCTGGACTATCTGAACGAGGTGACCGGGAACACGAACCAGGCATCCAACTTCCAGATCGTTGCAACACCACAGGTCAAGCAAAACGGACAGGTGGAAGAACTGGTCTTACAGGTCGATTCATTCTTCCGGGATCAGGGGCTGCAGGTCAGCAGCACCAACAGCAGCACCAGCCTGGTCGGGAATGCAACTCTGGGACTGGACACGTTGACAATCTTCCTTCTTATCATGTCCGGGCTGATCGCGTTGGTCGGCAGCATAGGACTGACCGGGACGATGAGCATGAACGTTATGGAGCGTACGCGTGAGATCGGCGTGATGCGCGCCATCGGTGCGACGGATGCGCAGGTGATGAAACAGGTGCTGATCGAGGGAGTTCTGATCGGGTTCCTGAGCTGGATCTTTGCTGCTTTGGTGGCCTTCCCGCTCAGTACATTCATGTCCTATATCATTAACATTTCCATTTTTGGGGTGACCGGGGAATACACTTTTACGGCCACCGGTTTCCTGATCTGGTTCGGTATCGTGGGAGTCCTCTCCATGGTCGCCAGCATTATGCCTGCCCGGAACGCGGCCCGGCTGACGATCCGTGAAGTGCTCGCTTATGAATGATTTAATTTGTAATCTACTAAATAAAGTCTCAAAATAGAGATGAGGTGCAAGATGAAGAAAACCCATTGGAAAATATTGAGCGTGATCGCCCTGATGGCCCTGGTGCTGGCCGGCTGCGATGTCTTCACACCGACCGAAACAGCAACGCCTTTACCGACACCGGAAACGGTGAGCGGCGTGATCGCCGGCGGCAACCTGGTTCCAGCCGATTCGATCAACCTGACCTTTGTGACGTCCGGAATTGTCGATGAAATTTTGGTTAAAGAAGGCGACCAGGTTGAGAAAGACCAGGTACTCGCCAGATTGGGAAATACGGAAGCGCTGGATGCACAGATCCAGGCAGCCAAGCTGGCCGTGCTGCAGGCCCAGCAGAACCTGGATGACCTGAATAACAACGCCGACCTGGTCCATGCCCAGGCTGAAGTGAATCTGGTCCAGGCTGAACAGGCCCTGGTGACCGCCGAAAAAGCCTGGGACGCCGTGGATACCGAAGATTTCCAGACGCAGCTCGATGACGCCAAGGTTGAAATGACCGATTCGAAGGATGACCTGGATAACGCCCAGGCGGACCTTGCGGAATACCAGGATCTGGCGGAAGACAATCCCACCCGGAAAGCCTATCAGGATGCGCTGGATGAAGCGCAGCAAACCTATGACGAAGCTCGCTGGGCCTATGAGGACCTGCAATATCGTTACGACCTGGCGCAGGCTCAGCTGACCGCCGCCCAGGAAGCCCTGGCGACCGCCCAAAAGACATTCGATGACACAGCCAACGGCCCTGACCCGGATACCCTGGCATTGGCTCAGGCCAGCCTCGATCAGTCCAAACAACAGCAGGCTGCGGCTGAAGCGGCGATGGACAACATCGAACTGAAAGCACCTTTCGCAGGCAAGATCGTCCAAATCGGTTTGACTGTCGGCGCACCGACTGCCCCAAGCCAGATGGCTGTCGTCCTGATGGATGATGCCCAATGGTATGTCGATACCAACGACCTGACCGAAAATGAGGTTGTACAAATCGAAGTCGGGCAGGAGGTGACCATCACCTTCGACGCGCTCCAGGACCAGACCTTCAAAGGCGAAGTTGAAAAGATCAGTGATTACGCTTTGGAACGGTACGGCGATGTGACCTATGTGGTAAGGATCAAGTTGATGGATAGCGATGAACTGCTGCGCTGGGGCATGACTGCGGAAGTGACCTTCCCGGATTGACCGCCAGAGGAGTTTCATCCCTAAATCCGATTCCGGTTTCACGTTGCTAGTAAAGCAAATAATGAAAAACAGCCTGTCCGAGAAGTTTTCCGGACAGGCTGATTATTGAAGTAATCGAGAAAATCAAATTAACATTTTACAGAACGTTTACCATTGGAACCATAGACGCGCTGTTACAATTCTTATATTGAATCAGTATAATGATGCTCGGTTTGACTAATTTAACATTAATTTAAAAGTTCATCACCTTCTCTGAACTGACACTTCCAAATCCATTTTGCTGAAGAAAATCACAACAAAGGGAAAGGACATCGCCTTTTTTTGGCGCGTGGCAGTTGATTGAAATAATTTTGGAGGAAGAACGTGGCAGATATACAAAATAAAAATAAAAAACGCCGTTGGGGTTGGTGGATTGTAGCAGGTGTGGTCATTATCGTAGCCGCTTTCATCGGTTGGCGCATTTGGCGCAACCGTCAGGCTGCCGCTGAGACCCTGGCTAACCTTGAGACCGTTCCTTACCAACGCCAAACGCTTAACGCCAATATTTATGGCACAGGCACAGTCCAGCCCTATCAATCCGCCGCACTGACCTGGTCAGCTAGCGGGACGGTTGGCGAAGTGAATGTGACCCTGGGACAATCCGTCGCGAAGGATGAGATCCTGATGTCGTTGGACCCGGGATCAGTTTCAGTAGACATCCTCCAGGCGCAGATTGACGTGATCAACGCTCAAAACGCGCTGGACGACCTTAATACCAACTGGCAGGCGGACCTGGCACAGGCCAAATTGGACCTGCTCAATGCTCAGAACGACCTGAACGATCTGCAGACCGAACGCAAGATCATGAATTACCAACGCTGCACCGATGAACGGATCCAGGACCTGGAAGACCAGCTCGATCAGGCGGAAACGATCTATAAATACCGACAAAACGCCGATACCCTTAAAGCAGTGAATACCGCCCAGGCCAACCTCGATTACTGTAATGCTGATTTCACCGTACAAGAGATTGCAGAAGCTCAACTTAAAGTCCAACTCGGCGAAGCGAAAGTGGCCGACTTGCAAAGCAAGGTGGACACACTTACCAATGGACCCGACCCCGACCAGGTAACGATTCTGGAAACCCAATTGGCCATCGCTCAGAAGCGAGCGGACAGCCCACTGGTCAAGGCGCCCTTCTCCGGTGTGGTCACTGTCTTGCCTGCACAGGTGGGAGATGTGGTACAAGCCGGTTCCCAGGCTGCTCAATTGGATAACCTTTCAAGCCTCTATTTGGACGTGCAGATCTCGGAAGTTGATATCTCCTTGGTGGCCGTCGGCCAACCTGCAGAACTGGTCTTCGACGCCTATTATGAAGATACATTTAACGGAACAGTCAGCCAAATTGCGCCGGTGGGAAGCACCGTACAGGGTGTGGTTGAATATAACGTTCGAATTCAGATGGATGGCAATTCGGATGGCAAGATCAAACCCGGCATGACAGCCGCCGTCAATATCATTGTGGACGAATTGGACGATGTATTCGTGGTACCGAATGATTTAATCGCAACTATCAACGGCCAGGAAATTGTTTTCGTCGAACGGAATGGATCTTATGTGGCCGTGCCGGTAACCCTGGGAAGTTATTCGGATATGTACAGCGAGGTCCTCAGTGCAGATATTCAAGAAGGTGAGTCAATCGTTCTAAACCCGCCTGCATCATTGACCGGCGAGACTCCATTTAGTCAACCTCATGGATTCAGCGGATTCGGAAATTAGGCAAGATGATGACTGAGCAAGAAGACGTTATTCGCGTCGAAAACCTGACCAAGGTCTACCAGATGGGTGAAATCGAAGTCCATGCCCTGCGAGGCGTGAGTTTTTCTGTTAAACCCGGGGAAGTCCTGGCCATCATGGGACCTTCAGGATCAGGTAAATCGACCTTGATGAACATGATCGGGTGTTTGGATATCCCCAGCAGCGGTGATTATTTCCTGGAAGGCGAATTGGTATCCACTTTGAACGAGGACCAGTTGGCCCTGGTCCGCAACCGGAAAATCGGTTTTGTATTTCAGAAATTCAACCTGTTACCTCGCGCCACAGCTTTGGCAAACGTCGAACTCCCCTTACGATACGCAGGTATCAACGGCGAACGGAAGGAATTGGCGGAAAAGGCATTGGAAGCCGTTGGACTGGGCGACCGGATCACCCACCAGCCCAATGAACTTTCCGGTGGTCAACAGCAGCGGGTGGCCATCGCTCGTGCGCTGGTCAACAACCCGGCGATCATCCTGGCGGATGAGCCAACCGGGAACCTGGACTCCGCCTCCGGTGAAGAGATCATGAACCTGCTGCTTGAATTGAACAGGACCGATGGCACAACCCTGGTGATCGTAACCCACGATCCGGAAATTGCCGCAGTGGCCGAACGGATCATTCACCTGCGAGACGGGATGATCGAAAATGAGGAGGTGATGGCGTGAATATCTTCCTCAATATCAAAGAAGCCTTACAGAGCCTGAGTGCAAATAAGATGCGCTCGCTGCTCACCATCCTGGGAATCGTCATCGGTGTTGCATCGGTGATTGCATTATTGTCGATTGGTGAAGGCGCCGGGAATTCGATCACAGGCGAAATCGAAAGCATCGGGACGAACGTGATCTATATTCTCAATGGGAACGATGAAGAAGATGTCACCAATCCTCAGGACCTGACCCTACGAGATGCGGATGCCCTGGCTTCCTCAAGCCGCGGGTCAATGATCGCTTATGTCGCCCCGGTTGTGACCGGTTCGAGTGAGATCTCCTACAGCGATGTGGGCACAGAGACCGCTATCTCAGGCGTCACACCGGACTATCTCAACGTGCAAAACATTACGATTGCTGAGGGGACTTTCATCACGCAATCACAGGTGGAAGGACGCAGTGCAGTCGTGGTGCTGGGCCCGCAAATCGCTGACACCCTGATGGGACGCAGCGCCGGCGTGGTCGGGCAGACAGTACGGATTGGCGGTTATCCCTATCGCGTGATTGGCGTGACCGAAGCTAAAGGCGGCAGCGCGTTCAACAATCCCGATAATAATGTTTACATCCCGATCTCAACAGCCCAAACGCGCCTCCCGCGTGGCGGCTCCCCGGATCGGGTCCAGTACATCCTGATTTCGGTCGCACAGGCGGAAGACGCTGACGCGGCCATCAGGCAAATCACGGACATTCTGCGTGTGACTCATCGGATACCACCTCGAAGTCCAAATGACTTCTCCATCCTAAACCAACAGGACTTCCTGGCGGTGGCGGCATCGATCACAAACGTCCTGACAATCTTCCTCGGTGGGATCGGCGCGATCTCACTGCTGGTCGGCGGCATCGGGATCATGAACATTATGCTGGTCTCGGTTACGGAGCGGACACGGGAGATCGGCTTGCGGAAAGCCCTGGGCGCGCGGAAGATCGACATCCTGGTCCAGTTCCTGACCGAATTGGTTCTGTTAAGTATGATCGGTGGGATCCTGGGGATTGCCCTTGGGTGGGCGATCTCTTTGGTCGTCGGTCAGATCGCCACGCAGGCCGGGACGCCGTTGGACACAACAGTGACATTGAACTCCGTGCTGCTGGCGACGCTCTTCTCGGCGGCGGTAGGGATCTTCTTCGGCTACTACCCGGCCAACCGGGCCGCTTCACTGGCACCGGTGGAAGCTTTGCGATACGAGTAGATTTACAGGGATAAAATAAAGCAAAAGGAGGTTTATAAGACCTCCTTTTACTGCTTAATTGGGTAAATTGGACGAAAATCGGAAGTTTTATCCTATATTTGTAGGGTGATCGTAGGGTAATCGTCAAGTTATTTCCCCTTGCATTTGCTAGAATACTAATAGCTAAGACACTTTTCTTCTCCTTCTGATGATCGCCAGGGTCGGCGTCCCTGGCGATCAACATTTTAAAGGGATAGGGATTAGAGAATGGGGGATTGGGAATGGTTATTGGAATCCGGAAACGGAAGGCGGGTTGTCAAACCCACCTTACGAATGCTTAAAATTCGCCGGTCTCCATCCTGCGCCGATACGCTTCATAATCCGAGTAATTACCCAAATATTCCAAGGTACCATCCCCATGCAGGTCGACGATCCGGTTGGCGATCCGGTCGAGGAAATAGCGGTCGTGAGAAACAGCCAGGATCGTCCCATCGAAATCCAATAAGGCGTCTTCCAGAACTTCACAGGAAGGAATGTCCAGATGATTGGTCGGTTCATCCAGCAGCAGGAAATTTGCGCCGGAAAGCGTGATCAGAGGCGATCTGCAGCCTGGCGCGTTCCCCCCCGGAAAGCGCACCTACAGGCGTATCCCGCTGGTCGTAGCTGAACAGGAACTTCTTCAGGAAAGCCACCCCGCGTGATTCGGAAAAATTGCCTGCCTTGCAGATCGTTTCCAACAGGCTCAATCCGGGGTCCAAAGTTTCAAATTCCTGGGCATAATAACCCGGCTTGATGCTGGGTCCCAGAACGATCTCGCCGGAATCCGGTTCGCCCTGTCCCAGGATCATCCGAACCAGGAGCGACTTCCCGGAGCCGTTCGGCCCGATCATCCCCACCCGGTCGCCATAACGAAGCAGCAGGTCAATATTCTCCAGAACCTGATCCCTCCCCTCCCCATCCGCTTTTGAAAAAGCTTTCGCCAGGTCGCTGACTTCCAGCACTTTCTCGCTGCCGCGCCACCCACCCAGGCTGATCTCGATCTGGTCCCTGTCAATGAGGGGTTTCTCGATCCGGTCTATCCGGTCAAGGCGCTTAAGGATGGCTTTCCCCCGGTTGGAAAATTTCTCATTGTCATAAACCTTGCCCCACATCAACAAGCGTTTGGCGGCCTGTTCCAGACGGGAGATTTCTTTTTGTTGGGCCTGAAAACGCTCCGCCTGGCGCTCCAACCGCAGCTGCTTTTCGAACATGTATTCCGAATAATTCCCTGCATATTGGGTCACCCGGCCGAGGTCTACTTCCAGAATTGAATCCACGACCATATCGAGGAAATAACGGTCGTGAGAGACGATCACCACCGTACCCGAGAAGCCTTCAATCAAACCCTGCAGCAGGGCCTTGCCGTCCAGGTCAAGGTGGTTGTCCGGTTCATCCAGCAGGAGGATATCCGGCCGGCCGATGATGATGCGCGCCAGGCCAAGTAGTTTCTTCTGGCCGCCGCTAAGATGGCCCACCGACATTCCCATTTCATGCGCATCAAAACCAATCGTCGCCAGCAAAGTCCGGATGCGGCCTTCAAGCCCCGGTCCACCCAACTCGGTGAATGCAGCCAGCGCTTTCTCCTGCCTGGCGATCAATCTTTCCAGCTTGTTTTGATGGCCGTAATATTCAGGATCGGCAAATTGCTTTTCCAGGTCGGTCAGCTCCGCCTCCAGCGCCAGCACCCGATCCGCGCCTTGCCGCACCGCTTCATAAGCGCTGAGGGATGGATCCAACGCCACCTCCTGCGCCATATAAGCGATCGTTTGCCCCTTATCACGCGCGATGAAACCCGAATCCGGCTTCAATTCCCCCAGGAGCAGTTTAAGAAGCGTGGTCTTACCGCTGCCATTCGGACCGATCACGCCGTAACACCCCTCCTGGATCTCACAAGAGGCTTCCCGGAAGATCGGTTTCGAAGGATATGAAAAAGTGACCTTATCAAGTCTGAGCCGGATCATGCGCTAATGTTATCAGAAAAAAGGAGCGGTTTGGTGGATTTTTCACCTGACTTTCTCTATAATAAGAAGGAAAGTTCGGTCAAAGAATATTTAATTTGGAGGAAGTATGGCTCGAAAATCACTTGGCTTTGTCCCCCTGATTTGGGAATGTCCTTCTTGCGGTACTCAAAACCCCGGTCCGATCAAAACTTGTACGAGCTGCGGTGCGCCTCAACCTGAAAATGTTGAGTTCCTGCAGGTGGATCAGGAGAAATTCGATTTTATCAAGGATGAAGCTCTGATCCGTATGGCGAAAGCCGGCCCGGACATCCACTGCCCATGGTGCGGCACACGCAACCCTTCCACCGCCAAATTATGCAGCAACTGTGGTGGTGAACTCAGCCAGGGTGGGAAGCCGCGTCAGACCGGCGGTCGGGTGCAAACCGTCGCCGAGGCGCATGCGAGGCCGTCAGAAACACCCCCAACACCCCGCCAACCCATTAAAACTCGCAGCGTGATCATTGGCGCAATCATACTGATCGCGCTTATCGTCGGAGGGATCCTGCTGTTCAACTGGATCAACCAGACCAAAACCATCAAGGCGACTGTATCAGATGTTTATTGGGAGCGGACTGTCGCTTTAGAGGAATACATGCAAGTGACCGAAAGTGCCTGGCGGGATGAATTACCGGATGGCGCCGAAGTGATCTCCTGCAGCCAGGAATACCGCTATACATCTGAAGAACCACAGCCAAACGCCACTGAAGTCTGCGGCGAAGCTTACACGGTGGATACGGGAACGGGCGTGGGTGAGGTCGTCCAGGAATGCGTCTATGAAGTCTATGACGATATGTGCGATTATACGGCCTGGGATTGGCAAGCCATAGCACCCATGGTCGCCAGCGGTAATGACTTGGCTGTGACCTGGCCCCCTCTCGGTCTCACCCGAAATCAGCGGGAAACGGGACGCGATGAATCATTCACAATCACCTTCTCCGATAACCGCGATGAATACACCTATTCGACGGACGATCTGGAAGAATTCCTTCTGGCTGTCCCGGGTAGTGTATGGAAATTGGAAGTCAATAATTTGGATAAGGTTGTTGCAGCAAATCCTTCCAATTAAGGTCGGCTTAGGGGTATAATTCAAAAGTTGATTATCAAACTAAATAATTTATGGAGGAAAATTCGATGGAACTTTTTGAATATGCTAAAGTTGGCAAACCAGCGCCTTATTTTGAAATGCGAACGACCAAGAATATGGAGACGCTGGATGAAGTCGCGACCCTGGACGATTACAAGGGAAAGTGGCTGATCCTTTTCTTCTATCCCGAAGATTTCACCTTTGTCTGCCCCACGGAGATCCTGGCCCTTTCGGACCGCTATGACGAATTCCTGGAGATGGATGCAGACATCCTCGGAGTCTCCACCAACTCGGTGCACTCGCACAAAGCCTGGCTAAAAACCCCACTGGACAAGAACGGCATCATGGGCACCAAGTATCCCCTGGCAGCCGACAGGACCCATGAAGTGGCCGAAGCTTACGGCGTTCTGGTGGAAGAAGAAGGTATCGCTCTGCGTGGTTTATTCATCATCGATCCGGATGGCATTTTACAGTATTCCGTGGTCCATAACCTGAACATCGGCCGCAGCGTTGATGAGACGCTGCGTGTACTGGAAGCCCTGCAAGCCGGCGGCTTATGTGCTGCAAATTGGGAACCTGGCGACGAACTGCTTAAAGAAGGGTAATAAGCGATGCCAATGCGCCTGAAAACACCGATGCCTTCGCTGGACGGTGCAACCGAGTGGCTGAACGGCAAACCGGACCTGGATGCGCTTAAAGGGAAACCTTTGTTCGTGTATTTCTGGGCGGTGAGCTGCCATATCTGCCATGAAAATATGCCTAAAATTCAAGCCTGGCGAGCGGAATACGTCCCCAAGGGACTGAATATGATTGCGATCCATAGCCCCCGGATGCAATCCGACACCGATGTGGAAAAGGTGAAAGCTGCACTGAAGGAATATGGGATCGTTGAGCCGTGTGCGATCGATAATAAGCACCTTATCAAGAAGGCCTTTGACAACGACCTTTGGCCGGCGTATTTTATCTTTGATGAAGAAGGATTGCTCAAGCGAAGAGCAGCCGGGAATGCGGGCATTACGATGCTCGACCCGATCCTGGCCAAGATGTTTGAGTAAGTCAAAATTACAATTTACATGAACAGCCCATCATTCGATGGGCTGTTTTTTTATATTGTCTTGTGAGCAGCCACCTAAAGTGGAGACAGGAAAACCAATGCTATAGGATTTTTCTACCAATCAAATTTCGCATATTACTGCAATTCTGAGATTGCTTCGTCGGCCGCTTTTGCAGCTTCCTCGTAATGACAAGGATTAATCCACAGCTTGGATGATTTCCTCCCCTCCGATCATCTCCACCCGCTGGCCGGGTGAGAGCGTTAGGAAATCCATATCCCAATCCCCGTCCAGAAGTTTCCTGATCAGCACCAGGTCGCCCGTCATCCGTTCAAAACGCCAGCCATTCTGCGCTGCATCGGTCCGAGCGCGCTGGGCTGCTTTGTCTTCCCCACCCAGTCCGGTAGCGATATACGCGGCCCGTTCGTAGTGCGATTGCCAGGCGGACATCGCCTCTATCAGGTAATCGGCATTGTCTCGGCCGTATTTTTGGACATAATCCGCATAGACCGCATCCACATTGCCGCTGGTGTTCGCCCCAATCGAGAGCGGGATCTCATCCAACTCGCCGCGTTCAATGAAATCCTGCACATACCAGTACGTGCCGGGGCAGGCCTGGAATTCAGCGTCATACCGTTCGCGGGACCCCAGGAAAAGGGTGATGCAGTCATGCGCCCGCGGCACCACCAGCGGGACGCCAACAGCGCACAGGCCGTCTGTGGCCTTACCGCAAAGGCCGTATGCCAAAATCACTGCATCGTAGATACCGGCTTCAGCGGCGTGACCGATCTCGGTTTGCAGCGAATCTCGTAATTTATTAGGTGTAAGGTGCAGCCCGAAGTGCTGCAAGGTGACGTCCACAATATGCGGGGAACGGGTCGCGGCCAGGTAAACCGGGCGCGCAAGGACATCACAGGCAATGCACTTCAAACGCATTGGTTTCATTCGCGGGTCGGGTTAAAGACCGTCCCAGAATTCGGACATCGCTTTGAAGGTGCGTTCCGGCTGCTCCCAATGCGGCAGGCCTTTGGTGGGCGAAATGCGAACGCTCTGCCAGTTTTCCTTCTCCTGCAGCAGGCCGGGAAGCATCTCAAAGTTGGTATAGGGATCACGGTCATGGATCACCAGCACCGGTTGGGTCAGCGCCTTATAGACTGTGGAACGAACGGCAGGGGTAAATAGCTTCCCGCTGAGGAAATAGGTCGGCGCATATTGGGCACCCGGCTGGTGCGCGGTGTGATAGGCATAATCGACGAAACTGGCCGGGACCAGGCCCTCAAAACTCATGTTCAGGAAATACTGGATGCTCGGACGACTGGATATTAGGTCATAGACTGGACGGTTCCAGAGCGGTACGGCCAGACCGGCGTAAACGGAATTATCCGCCCCGCGTTGGCGGGCGCGTTGGGTCATCTTATCCAGCCGGGGCGGCTTGAAACCGGTCGGCGAGATCATCACCAGTGAACGGACCAACTCCGGATGATGCGCCGCAGCCAGGGCCGCGAACTCACCGGACAGTGACAGAGTCACCAGGTCAGCCGGTTTCCCCACCACTTCCTGCAGAAATTCGGTGATTGCGTTCTGGTAGAGCTGCGGGTTGTAGAGCCGGTCGGACCTTTCCGAAAATCCGAACCCCGGCAGGTCGAGGGCATACACCGGGCGTTTTCCCCGGAATTGCTCAAAAATAGGTTTCATCTCATAGGCACTGGGGGCGGCATTGATGCTGTGCAGCAGGACCAGCGGGACGCCTTTCCCGGAAAGGTCTGCGTAATAGCTCAGGCGGCCGGCATTCTTCGATTGGAAATTTTGACGTTCAGCATCGAGGGCGCCTCCCAATCCCAGGTGATGGTTGATGAAACGCTTGCTGTAGACGATCCAACCGGTAATCGCTCCAAGAATGGCAGCAAATAACCCACCTATCCCCCACAGGATCCCTTTACCCGCTTTTTTCATATTTTCATTCATTTATCTATCCTCCCGGTTCTACTTCCAGATTGAATTCCGAGTAAAACCGCTCTCTTATAATCTAACACATTTTCACCCTGTTGGTAGCGGGATATGACAGATCAGGGGCGATCTTCGGCAGCGTACTTTTTTTGTGAGGTGTATGCTTCCTTTGAACCTAACAATTCTTTGTCATTGCGACGAGCTGAACGGCATCATGTCGAATCAGCGATGTGCCAAGCGCTATGAAAGCGCTGGCATAAGCGTTAGCGACGAAGCAATCTTCTACGTACGAAAGATAATACACCACGCCGGTTAAGCCATCATTTGAGAGCCTAGAAAGATGAAATAATACTTACTAAGACAAATGCCCTGGTAATTGAAAACTGAAGATTGCCTCCCACTCCGCTTCACTCCGGAGACGATGACGCCGGCCTGCGGCCTCCTCGCAGTAACAGTATACGAATGGTAGAATCAGGGCATATTTAATAGCAGGAGCAAAGATGAAATCAAAGGTTCTATGGTGGGTTTTGGGCGGTCTGGGGATTTTATTTCTCCTCAGCAGCTTCACCATCACTTTCGTTGAATACAACCGGTATAAATCTCTATCCGCTGTCTTCCCGGCTGGCAGCATGATCGCGAATGTGCCCGTGGGCGGTTTGAACGCCTCTGAGGCGGCGAAGCGCGCCTTTCCGATTATTACAGCCTTCCTTTGGATTTGGAAATCGAAGGGTCAACCATTGCAGCAGCCCCAGCCGAACTGGGCTTCATCTTTGATCCCGCCGCATGGTGCGAACCAGCCTGGACCAGATCGGCAAAGAGCGGTTTTTGGGCTGTCACTTTGGAATAAACTCAGAGCCACGCCGGTCAACGTCCCCTGGATGCCACGGTGGACCAGAAATACGCTGCGCGCGTATCTGAACAAGGAGATCGCCCCGCGCTATGCACAGCCCGGCGCTCCACTCACGCCAATCCCCAACACCACCAATTTTGACCTGAGCACCAGCGGTAACCGGCTGGATATCGACCAGGCGGCGGCAGACATCACCGCCGCGCTCCTTTCTCCGGAAACTCACCAGGTCACACTGCAGGTAACCGCTGAAGCGGGATCTGAATTCGGCTGGCTTTCACTGGAAGCCTTCCTGCGTCACAACATCAACTGGACGGAATTCGACGGGCTGGTGGAAGTCTACCTTGAATCGATGGAAGATGGGCAAAACCTGCATTTCGCCGTCTGGAACGGTGAAACCGTCACACCGGATATCGCCTTCACCGCGGCCAGCACGATCAAGATCCCGATCATGATCTCCGTGATGCGCCGCCTGGAAGATCCCATCCCGGATGCCGTGATCGGGTTGATGGAAGAAATGATCATCAACTCGGAAAACGCTGCTGCCGATACGCTGATGCAATACTATTTGGATGAGGTTCGGGGGCCGTTGATCGTGACCGAAGATATGGAAGCACTGGGTTTGGAGAATACCTTCCTGGCAGGATATTTTTATTACGATGCACCACTCCTGCAGTTATTCGATACCCCGGCCAACACCCGGACCGATATCGACCTGGACCCGGACTTCTACAACCAGATGACCCCGGCCGAACTCGGTAAACTGATGAGCGGGATCTACCATTGTGCAAAGGATGGCAGCGGCCTTTTAACCGAAACCTTCCCTGGCGAGATCACCCAAAGCGAATGCCAATTGATGATCGACATCATGAAAGAACTCAAACCGCTGCAGTTCATGGATACCACCCTGCCGCCGGAAGCCACATTGGCGGATAAATACGGCTATGTGACCGAACTGGACGGTCTGCTGCATTCGATCACCGATGTTGGGATCGTGTATACCCCCGGTGGTGATTTCGTGCTCTCCGTTTCGATTTATCATCCGGATTGGCTTTATGCGATTGACGGCCAAAAAGTGATTGGAAGGCTGTCCCAGACGGTATATAATTTTTTTAACCCAACTAACCAGACCTATTGGTGGTTTGACTGACGATGAAAGTGATCCTGACACACGAGCAAGCGGATATGGACGCCCTGGCATCCCTGCTGGGCGCCTGGCTGCTGCAGCCTGATGCGCTGCCCGTTTTGCCGCGCAATATCAACCGCAACGGCCGTGAGTACACCGCCAAGTATAAGGACCAGTTACCTTTCATCGAACTTTCAGACCTCCCCCGTGAGGATATCAGCGAGATCTTCCTGGTCGATACCCAGTCACTGATCACCCTGAAAGGGATGAACGACCGGACCCGGGTTTTGGTTTATGACCATCACCCGCAGCGTGACGACCTCAACCCCAATTGGGAACTGCACCTGGTTGAATTTGGTGCCAACACCAGCCAGATGGTCGAAAGGATCAAGGACGCCGGGTTAATGCTGAACCCCGTTCAGGCGACGACCTTAGCATTAGGTCTATACGAAGACACCGGCTCGTTCACCTATGGTTCCACCGCTCCGGAGGACCTTTCCGCCGGGGAATTCTGTCTCGCCCAGGGTGCGGATTTGGATGAGGTTGGCCGCTTCCTCTTCCCGCCGCTCTCCAAAGGCCAGCGGAAGCTCTATGAACGCCTGCTGAAGAACATCCAAACCTATGAAGTGGAAGGCCAGACCATCCTGGCAGCCAAGGCCGATGCCACCGATGTCAAAGATGAGATCTCCAGCGTCGCCCATAAGCTGCGCGACGTGCTCAATCCGGATGCGCTGCTGCTGCTGGTCGCGACCACCCAGGGCATCCGCCTGGTGGCGCGGGCCACCAATGATCGGGTGGATGTCTCCACCATCGCCGAAGGTATGGGCGGTGGAGGGCATAAACGGGCTGCCTCAGCACTGATCCGCCCTGAAAGACATCTGGATAAAGCCGAAACCCTGCAGTTCCTGGATAAACAGTTCGAAGAAATGATTGCCGGGTTGGGACAGCACGTCCAGTCCGAAACCACGGTTGGCGGGATCATGTCGAAAGACCCTTTGATCCTTTCCCCCGATACACCCGTTCGGGAAGCGCACCGCCTGATGCAGCGCTATGGCTACGAGGGCTACCCGGTCGTGTCCGAAGGTAAAGTCGTCGGGCTGCTCAACCGCCGGGAAGTTGACCGGGCGATCAGCCATAAACTGGACCTGAACGTCGAGAGTTTGATGGCTGCCGGAGCCGTTCAAATTGGACCGGATGCCTCGCTGGAAGCACTCCAATCCCTGATGGGGGCCAGCGGCTGGGGACAGGTGCCGGTCGTGGATACGGAGGGTGAAATCATCGGGATCGTCACCCGGACCGACCTGCTCAAGACCCTGAGCCCCAAACCGGACATACCCAACCGGGAAGGCGTGGCAGAGATGCTGGCTAAAGCCGTTCCCCCGGCGCGGCTGGCGTTGCTGCATGCCCTGGCGGAAGAAGCAGACAAGATCAACCTGCCGATTTTCGTCGTGGGTGGTTTCGTGCGTGATTTGCTCCTGAACCGGCCTAGTCTGGATTTTGACATCGTGGTGGAAGGGGATGCTATTTTCTTCGCCAACCGTTTATCGGAACGGTTTGGCGGCCGGGTGGTGACCCACAACCAGTTTGGCACGGCCAGATGGGAAACGGATGCCATCCGGGAAGACCTGCTGGCAATGCTGGGTCTCTCAGCAGAGACCGACTCTGCCTTGTTCCCCGACAGCCTGGACCTGATCACTGCCCGCACAGAATTCTATGAACAGCCGGCGGCCTTGCCCACCGTGGAAAGCAGCAGCATTAAGATGGATCTGCACCGGCGGGATTTCACCATCAACACCCTCGCCCTGCGGCTCGACGGTGACCATTACGGGCAAATCTACGATTACTGGGGCGGTCTCAGCGACCTTCACAAGGGCCACATCCGGGTGCTGCATGCCCTGTCCTTCGTGGACGACGCCACCCGCCTCCTGCGAGCGGTCCGGTTCGAGCAGCGCTTCGGGTTCGAGATCGAGCCTCGCACTCTGGGGTTGATGGAAGAGAGCCTGCCCTTGCTGGATAAATTGACCGGCGCACGTATCCGCCATGAGATCAACCTGATCCTGGCGGAACCTGACGCGCCGCAGATGCTGGCGCGCCTGGCAGAGCTTGGGATCCTGGCAGCCATTCATCCCGACCTGCCCTGGAATGAGACCATCCGGGAAGACCTGGCGCGGCTGGAAGTCGGCCAGATCGACCCGGTCTGGGGTTTGCCCGAACGTTTCGACCATCAGGGATTGAAACAGACCCTCGCCACCCTGATCTGGCTGGGTCAATTACCCCAGAGCACGATCCACTCGATCGCATCTCGTTTGCGGTTCAAGGCGGACCTCAAGAAACTGTTGGTCGCCGCCAGCAAACTCAACCATGCCTTGCCCGAACTGGGCCATGCTCTGCCAAGCCGGGTGGTGCATCTCTGTGAAAACACGCCGCGTCTGGCTATTTATGCCGCACATCTGGTCCAGCAGGACGAAAATGTCAGGGAGCTGCTCTGGCTGTATGCCAGTCAATGGGCAGCAATCCAATCGGTCATCACCGGGGATGACCTGAGGGCGGTAGGCCTCAAACCTTCACCCACGTTCGGCCGGATCCTCACTGCGCTGCGGGATGCCTGGCTCGACGGGGTGATCCACACCGAACAGGAAGAAAAAGCGCTGGCGGACAAGTTGGTCGCTGAAGCCAAAAAAGAGTAATCTCCTTAAATTTTCCGGAAGCATTTGTGGAACCATGCCTGTGGAACAGAGTCGATCTTCCCTACCCTACCCTGAGCTTGAATCGCTCGTCATCCGTCCCGTGACCGAGGCCGACCTTCCGGCATTGGAATGGGGCGGTGAATTTAAGAAATACCGGCGGATGTATGAGCGCCTCTACAAAGACAGCCTCGGCGGGAAAACCCTGATGTGGATGGTGGAAAGTCCCAAAGGTGAGATGATCGGCCAGGCTTTTGTGATGCTGGTGAGCAGCGAACTGGATGCCGCGGATGGGATCCTCCGGGCGTATATCTTCGCTTTCCGGGTCAAACCTGCCTGGCGGAACCGCGGAGTGGGGACAAAGTTGATGGATTTCATTGAAGATGACCTGTTGAAGCGGGGATTCAGGTTCGTGACCCTGAACGTCGCCAAGGAAAACCCGGGGGCACTGCGGCTTTATGAAAGGCTGGGATATCGAGTGATCGGGTCAAAGCCCGGCATCTGGTCCTACAAGGACGACCAGGGGGTGGTCCGGCACGTCAATGAGCCGGCCTGGCGGATGATGAAGCGTTTGAACGGTGGAGATTAGGGATTAGTTAACAGGTATTAGGGAATGGTGAGCAAAATACCAGGTTCTACTTCTTATGATCCGCCCAGTTTTCCAATTTACCTTTGACAAGCTGATAATCCTGATCAGTCAACTGTCTGGGGATCAGCAGGGCATTTTCCTTACCTCGGACAGCGATGATCAGTCCCTGGCGGACTTCTTTAAACCCCGTGATCTCAGATTTTTTGATCTTGACCGTGCCCGTTTTATAAGCGGATCGTGTCAGAGCATCTCCGTCGATCTCCAGTCGGAAATCCTCCCAATAACGCTTCCGTTCACGAATCGCAAACCAGCCCACCAGCGCAAATATGATTACCACAAAGGGAATCAGACCCCAGGCGCGCGTGAAGAGGTTCTCCCGCAGGGTGAGCCAGACCATTCCCAGGCCGGCCAGTGCCAGGAAGACATAGGTGATGATGATGTTCCGGAGGATTTTGGGAAACTTATTCGGGTCGAGTTTGAAAGTCTGCAAACTATCCTCTTTCTTATCCTTTGGTAAATCTCATTATAGTATGGTTTGATAATGACCCTAAACTCCGGAGGGAGGTTTGTGGTATATTAATTTGCGTCGGTCCGGAACACGAAACGGTTGTTCCCACCGATGAAACAGTCCATATTGGAGGATGAATACCATGAAGAAACTCGTGCTTGTTTTCGCTGCTCTGGGATTGATCATGGCAGCCTGTACCCCAAAATCGATCGAGACTCCTACCCCAACCATCCAATCCACCACGGGTGAAGCCTTCGAACTTTACCTTGTTGCGGATGACCAGATGTCCGGTGCGGATGTTTATAATCAGGATATCAACGACCTGCCGCTGGCCGATGCACCGCTGCTTACCACCGCCGATATCGCCAGTTACGATCAGAGTTTCCATGCCATCAACCTGACCGATGAAGCCTACCAGCGGATGCTTGCGGTCTTTGCCGCCGGTATGCCGATGAGCGGTGTTCCGTTCGTGATCGTCTCCAACGGCGAGCGGATCTACGCCGGTGCGTTCTGGTCGATGGCTTCCTCCTTAAGTTATGACGGTGTCGCCATCATCGAACCGCTGGACCCCTTTAACAGCCCGCTCTATATCACCCTCGGTTACCCTGGCAGCGATTTTTTCACCGGACAGGACCCGCGGGATGATGCCCGTTTGATGCAGGCTTTGGATGATGCGGGATTGTTGAAATAAGTGCAAGAGATTAAAGAATAGGTATTGGGTATTAGGTATTAGGTATTAGGTATTAGGTATTGGGTATTAGGAGTGCGGCCAATTGGCCGCACTTTTTTATGCCTATTACGATAACAAATTAAAATCCCTAAAGGCTTTTCCTTTTCTTCAACGAGATAAACAGCATGACCAGCGCCAGCGGGATCATAATGTAGTTGCCTACAGCGCCGGGGACGGTGTGGAGGGTCTCGATCGGCTTGGCCCATCCCAGCAGTAACCGGCCCGTATACTCCAGGATGATGAATAGATACATCAGAGGGATCAATGATTGGCAGCGCCAGAGGACAAAGATATACAACAATCCAAACAAAAGCTGGGCCAGCCCCCACTGCGCAAAGATCTGGATCACCGTCGCCCGGCCGTTGGGTGTGAAGGTTTCCAGAGGGAGGCCGGCGATGATTCCCGCGCCGCCGTCCGGGAGAAGGATATGGACCAGAGAGCGCGCCACGGTCACAACAGTGATGATAATAAACACCCATTTCGCCATCTTCGCGCCTTGGTAATCATTGGAAACCTGTTTGGGAAATAACTGTTTCAGCATCTCTTTTCCTTTTTCTATTTATGATAGGCTGGGTTTCCTGAAAAACAAGGCCGGGATTCTTTAATTTATTACAATTCACCTTTTTATCCCGGATATTTGCTTTTATTGCAATACGCGTGACTTCTTCCTGGACCTGCCCGAATATAATCCCGATGAGATCGGGCCACCGCTTACCTTCAAGGATAGTCTTATAGCCCTGGGCTGTTCCAATCAGGAAATTAATGAGCTTCTGGATGAGTATAATTATTACATAAGGTTTCAATCTCTATAAAGCACTTGGGAGGAAACATGCTTAAAAAATCATTTCTTGCAGCATTATTGTGTTTAATCGTCTTATCGGGTTGTTCATTTACTGATAAAAGAATCGAGCCTACCGTTCAATCTCGGGTTGAACAAACCATTGCTCAATTCACCAAAGTACCGTCAAATACCCCTTATTTTACTCAAACAGCTTATCCAACGCTTACGCCTAATCCAACATACACCCCCAAAATTGTGGTCGTCACTGCTACATTTACCGAAACGCCCAAATACACTCCTACGATCACAGAAACACCGACAAAAACGGCAACATTGACCAGCACTCCGGATCCAACCAAGACAGATAAACGGCCCGGATTCTACCTTGTAGGTTCAGAAATTGCTCCAGGTGTTTGGAGATCTTCAGGAACTAGTGATACTTGTTATTGGTCAATCACCACACAGACAGGAAATATTATCAATAATCATTTTGGAATGGCAGGCGGTACCATGTACGTTCCAAGCTCTGGTTTTCAAGTTGAATTGGATGCAGATTGCGGAACCTGGACTTATTTAGGAAATTAAAAGATTTAAATCTACTAAGTATTCAGACTAATCTACTCTACATCAACGCAGGCTCATCTGCAACCTCTGGATCAGCCGTTTCAATCTTCACTCATTCAGGCTGTAAGGGAACGCCTGCCAGTATTGCATACACTTATCGCGAATCCAAACAGTAATTTGGTCCCTTGCCGTCTGATTTTCAGAACTTTTAACACCTCGTGCAAATTTCCCTAATCACCTAATACCTACTACTTAATACCTTTTTCTTATTTTCATCCTCCATTCACTGCTCTTAAATCAAAAGTGACCCTCCGGAGACTTGAACTCCGAACCAATTGATTAAAAGTCAACTGCTCTACCAATTGAGCTAGAGGGCCATTTTGAGGTTGTTATTATAGCACACCCTCCTGAAAAAATTCAACCATTTCAACCCAAAATTTCGTCATCAAAACGGGTGAAACAGGCTCGAAGCGGCATTTTAACGATATATAAATAGAATGTTAGAGATTCTCCATCAAATTGACAATCCACACCCCACATGCTACAATCTTTAAGGTAATAACAGGTTTTATGGCCACTGGTGGCCGTTGGTAGTTATTTTGGCATTATTGACTGATTGTGAAAAACAGCAGTACATCGCCCTGACCGGCCTGATGCCGCAGGGTGTTTTTAATTTCAAGGCATCACCAAAAAATCTGACATCTAATGGGAAAAGTCCCATTTAAAAATCTTTAAAAATCATTATCATGTACATAGGAGTACAGGAAAGTAAATAAGAAAATGAGTAACAATAAAAAATTAAGAATTATCCCAATCGGGGGACTTGGGGAAGTTGGGAAGAACATGACCCTTTACGAATACGGGAATGATATCCTGATCGTGGATGTGGGTTTGATGTTCCCCGAAAACGACATGATCGGGATCGACTATATCATCCCGGACTTCTCAGAAGTGCTCAAGGGCAAGAAGGACAAGATCCGCGGGATCGTGATCACTCACGGTCATGAGGACCACACCGGCGCGATCCAGCATCTGCTGGAGGAAGTCAACGCGCCAATCTACGCCACGCCGCTGACCCGCGGCCTGGTTGAAGTGAAACTCAACCGGAACGGGCTGGCCGGAAAAGCCGACCTGCGGACCGTTAACGCCGGTGACATGGTCCAGATCGGCGCCTTCAAAGTCGAGTTCTTCCACGTCTGCCACTCCATTCCGGACGCCGTCGGCCTGGGGATTGAAACCCCCGCCGGGCTGATCGTCCATTCGACGGATTTCAAGTTCGACCATACTCCCGTCGACAACTGGCCGACCGATTACGCCAAGCTGGCTGAGTTCGCCCAGCGCGGTGTGATGGCTCTTCTGGCGGATTCGACCAATGCCACCGAACCAGGCTGGACGGAATCCGAGCGCGTAATCGACAGCGCCCTCGACAAGGTCTTCGAGGAAGCTGAGGGACGGATCCTGGTGGCGACCTTCGCCTCCCTGATCTCCCGCATGCAGCAGGTGGCCGATGCCGCCGAACGTCACGGCCGCAAGATCGCCTTCACCGGGCGCAGCATGGTGGATAACATGAATATGGCCCGAGAACTGGGTTACGTGGATTTCCCCGAACGCCTGGTGATCTCCCTCGAAAAATCCTTATCGATGCCCGATAACCAGGTTGTGCTGATGGTCACCGGTTCACAGGGTGAACCCCGTTCAATCCTGGGACGTCTGGCTGCCGGCACCAACCGTAAATTCGACGTCCGCGAAGGTGACACGATCGTGCTCTCATCCCACCCCATTCCGGGCAATGAGGAATCCGTATACCGGACGATCAATAACCTGTTCCGCCGCGGCGCGAACGTGATCTATGAAGCGATCGCCCCCGTACACGTCTCCGGTCACGCCAGCCAGGAAGAGCTCAAGCTGCTCCTGCACCTGGTGCGGCCGAAATATGTGATCCCGATCCATGGTGAACTGCGCATGTTGAAACAGCATGCCAAACTTGCCGAGGAAGTGGGGATCCCCAAAGAGAACATCGCAGTGGTTGAAAATGGACAGGTCATCGAATTCCTCAACGGCGAAATGAAATTGGGTGAACGGGTCCCCGGCGGTTATATTTTCGTCGACGGCAGCGGTGTCGGTGATGTGGATCAGGATATCGTCCGCGAGCGTGAAGCCCTTGGACGGGACGGCATCATGATGGTCAACCTCAATCTGGATCCGAAATCCGGGAAACTGCAGGGTGCGCCTGAGATCACCTCCCGCGGGTTCATGATGCAGGAAGATTTGGACGCAATCATGGGCGGTCTTACCAAGGAGCTCAAGAAAACGGTCAACAGCTCCAACGGCAATCTGGAAAAGAATGTATTGCAAACCGCAAAATCATACCTCTTCCAGGAGACCAAACGCAGTCCCTTCATCTTTATCTCGGTCAACAAAAACTAATAAAAAAACGAAAGGGGCTGTCCTTGAACGAAGTGACAGCCTCTTTTTGTTTTCTTCCAAACCAACAGATGAAATAACAATTTAGGGTAAAATCGCTGTAGATCAACATCGAAAGGCAAAATAAATGGGTTTCATCTTAACCATCATCCGGATCCTGACCGCCATTGTGGCCCCGGTGGCTGCCGTTGTTTTAGTGATCCTGACCCTTTTACAGTTACGGCATGCGGCTGGCAGTGAACCTGAAGAAGGCGAAAGCTGCCTGCGCTGCGGCCAATCACGCCCGGGTGGTGAAGGGCAATTCCATTATACGGAAAGCGTTGGCAATGCTCGTGAACGGGCGGCTAAAAAACAATTCACACCGAAAGACACGCCCATCCTGGGATCGGAAGCCCATTATGTCTGCGACCACTGCGCCCGGCGATTGATCCGCAATGAAATCATTCAATTGATCTTAATGGTGCTGCCCTACCCGCTTTATCTGTATGTGATCATCCCGGTCTTCGCTAAAAATGGGGTCTTCGCAAATTTCCTGATCGAAACCCTGCTGGTCGTGCTTTCAGTGGCAGGGGTGACTGCGGCGTACGATCTCTACCGCGCCGTTCGGACTGGAGCCTCAGCGCTGGAGGAGGCGCGTGACCGGGTGGCTATCGCTGAACGAAAGAACATGCTGGGGAAAAAATTCAGCTATTTTTCAAGGATGGGGGCAAAACAGTTAAGAAATTGAATCCGGGGGAATCACAAACCAGGTTCCAGATTCATTCTCAGTGAATATGTTTGGGGTATTTCACTCATCGAACGCGTAACGAAATCCGCCTATAACGATTAATTATACATACGATCAGATTGAGCATGGGATGTGCGGGATGCAATCCGGTCAGTTTTAAAAATGAGAAATTTTAAAATGATGTCATTTTTAAGGCTCTGCATTTTACTTTGGAGAATCCCCCATGCTATAATTGTTACATTCCAAAGCGTCCTGAGTTTCATGATCGGGCGCAGCGTTTTTTAACCTTACAGGCAGATTTAGAAATCATACAAATGTCTTTTGTCCATCTCCACGTCCATTCAACCTACTCGATTCTGGATGGCTTCAGCCAGATCAGACCCTTGGTTAAACGTGCCCAGGAACTCGGGATGCCGGCGGTTGCGCTGACCGATCACGGCACCATGTTCGGCACAGTGGAGTTCTTCAATGCAGCGATGGACACCGGGATCAAACCGATTATCGGGTTGGAAACCTACCTGGCGCCGCGTAAGATGACCGACCGCGATCCCCAGCGGGATAAGAGGGCAGCACATTTATTGCTGCTGGCCGAGAACATGACCGGCTATCAGAACCTGCTAAAGATCGCGTCCGATTCCCAGTTGCAAGGATTTTATTACCGCCCACGGATCGACCATGACTATCTGGCTGCCCACAGCGAAGGTCTGATCGTCACCTCGGGATGCCTCTCAGGGGAGATCCCGCGTGCGCTTTATAACAATGACCTCGAACGGGCAGAGGTGAACCTCAAATGGTACCTCGAAGTCTTCGGGCACGACCGGTTCTTCATCGAAATACAGTCACACAACATCCAGGGACTGGCCCAGACCAATCAGCGATTGGTGGAGCTCGGCAACCAGTATGATTTGCAGTTCATCGCGACCAACGATGTCCACTATATCAATCCTGAGGATGCCCGTTTGCAGGATATCCTGCTGGCGATCCAGACCGGCAGCCTGCTTACCGATCCCAACCGGATGCGGATGGGTGACGATACCTATTATTTACGTA
The DNA here is from genome assembly GCA_963741015.1 of uncultured Chloroflexia bacterium. Taxonomy (GTDB): domain Bacteria; phylum Chloroflexota; class Anaerolineae; order Anaerolineales; family Anaerolineaceae; genus Brevifilum. The sequence goes on from CAVUGP010000010.1 coordinate 414,138, forward strand.
CACCTGAAGAGATGCAGAAACTCTTCGGTTATGTTCCGGGCGCGATCGAAAACACCCTGCTGATCGCGGATAGATGCAATGTCGACCTGAACCCCACCGGTTATCACCTGCCGTTGTTCACCGTCCCGGAACCTTTCAACACTCAATCCTACCTGCGTCACATCTGCGATGAAGGCCTCCAGCGGATCTACGGCGAACATGCCTCCGATCCCGCGATCCGGCAGCGCCTGGAATATGAACTGGACGTGATCCATGACATGGGCTTTGACGCCTATTTCCTGATCGTTTGGGACCTTTGCCAACACGCCCAGGAACGCGGTATCTGGTATAACGCACGCGGTTCAGCAGCCGGGTCGCTGGTGGCGTACGCTTTGGACATCAACCTGATCGACCCACTGGAACATGACCTGATGTTCGAACGGTTCCTGCAAAAAGGCCGGGTGAATATGCCCGATATCGACCTGGACTTCCAGGACGACCGCCGGGCGGAGATGATGCAGTATTGCGCTGAAAAATACGGCGAAGATAAGGTCGCCCAGATCATCACATTCGGCACCATGGGCGCGCGGGCATCGATCCGCGATGTCGGCCGGGTGATGGATATCCCGATTTCCGAAGTGGACAGAGTCGCCAAGTTGATCCCGGCAATCCCGGGAAAACCGGTCACCATCCAGGAAACATTGAACGATTCCGATGAAATGCGCCAGGTCTATAACTCGGCGGGTTTTTATAAGGAACTGATCGATACCGCCAGCAAGATGGAAGGCACGGTGCGCAACGCCGGGACTCATGCCGCCGGCGTGATCATCACCGACAAGCCGATCATCGAATACGTCCCGCTGCACCGTCCGACCAGCCAGTCTGATGACAACCCGGTCAACATCGTCACGCAGTATGAAATGTCAGTTGTCGATCACCTGGGTCTGCTCAAAGTGGACTTCCTGGGATTGACCACCCTGACGATCATGTCGCGTGCCTGTGCTCTGATCAAAGAGCGCCATAATAAAGACTTCGACCTCCGGTCCATCCCCACGGATGACCCCGAAGTGTTCGATTTCATCAGCCTTGGTCATACCACCGGAATGTTCCAACTGGAAGGTACAGGGATGACCCGCTATATCACCGAGATGAAGCCCCGGGAGCTGGCGCATGTGATCGCCATGATCGCCCTCTATCGCCCCGGCCCGATGCAGTTCATTCCCGATTACATCAACCGGCTGCATGAGAAGGAAAAACCGACCTACCGCCACCCGGCGATGGAGCCGATCTTCAAGGACACCTTTGGTATCCCGATCTATCAGGAGCAGATCATGCAGGCGGCCATGCAGTTGGCCGGGTATGACGCCAGCGAAGCGGACAGCCTGCGGAAAGCGATCGCCAAAAAGAAGATCAAGCAGCTGAACGCCCATCGCAAGAAATTCATTGAAGGCGCACAGCAGCACTCCGGGATCAGCCAGGAAAATGCTGAGCAGATCTTTATTGATTGGGAGGAATTTGCTCGTTACGGCTTCAACAAGAGCCACGCAGCCGACTATGGCGTGATTGCCGTCCAGACCGGGTATCTGAAATTTCACTACCCGATCGAATACATGACGGCCCTGCTCTCCGCCTGGAAGAACGATTCCGATAAGGTCGCCACCTATGTGGCGGATTGCCGCGCGATGGGAATTGACGTATTGCCCCCGGATGTCAACGTCAGCGGGTACGACTTCAGCATCGAAGACCGGCCGGGACAATCCCCCGCAATCCGCTTTGGCCTCGGCGCGATCAAAAACGTCGGGCAGAATCCCGTCGACCTGATCATGGATGCCCGAAAGGAAGGGCCTTTTGTCGACCTGACGGATTTCGCCAAACGGGTGGACTTACGCCAGGTGGGCCGGCGGCCGATGGAATGCCTGATCAAGGTCGGCGGTCTCGATCGGTTCGGCTCCAGGCTGGCTTTGCTGCAGGAACTGGAAAGGATCGTGGCTGTTAGTGCCAGCGCTTTCAGAGCCAGGGAAACAGGTCAGCTCACATTCTTTGACGCTTCAGACGCCATGAGCGATGAGATTGTATTGCAGAATACGGCTGATGACGACCAGCGGGAAGAATTAAACTGGAAACGCGAACTGCTCGGTCTTTATGTATCTGCGCACCCGCTCAGTCCCTACCAGGAAAACCTCTCCAAACGTGTCACCCATTTCTCCTACCAATTACCAGAGGCGGGCGAGAATGAGAATGCGGTCGTGGCAGGTCTGGTAGACCGCTTCCGCCAGCACACTACCAAAAACGGCAAGAGCATGGGTTTTGCCACACTGGAAGATATGTATGGCAAGATTGACCTGGTGATCTTCCCCCAGACCTGGGAGCAGTATTATCATCTGATCAAGATGGACAGCGTTCTGCAGGCCGAAGGCCGGGTGGATTTGGGCCAGGGTGACCCCAAGATCCTGGTCAATAAACTGGTACCGGTAATTTTGGAAGAGTTGGAGATTTCCAATTCCTCAACAATGCAGACCCCCAAACCTGTACAGCCTTCACCTGCGCCTGAAGATGAGTTCCTGGAAGATTACCTTCCGGACATCCCCTTTGATGACCTGCCTTCGCTGGAAGACGAAGATGAGGAGGACGAACCGCAAGAGGATGATAGTGAGGACCCGCAGGAGATCATTGACGCCCAGGATGTGCCCGAAGCACCTGAGCAGGTGGTAGAGGACCGGGAAACGCATTCTTCGGGATCATCACTACCGGCAGATCCGGTCCATTCTGCCGACCAGACGGAACCGGCAGACCTGCCTGTTCTGGATGGCGAAGAGACATTGGACCAGACACCTTCCTGGGCGCGGACTCCGCCCGAACCACCTCCCGACTTTGACAATTATAATGATGCCGAGCCCGGTCAGAAGGTCAGCAGCACGGAAACACCTGCTCCGGTTGCCCGGCTTGAGATGTCCCCGCGCGTGGAAACGGCCGTACAGGTGCAGGAACGCCCCGAAGCCCCTGCCCGGTATGTTGTATTCAAACCAACCCTGACCAGATCTGAACCCCTTCCACAGCCTGACCAGAAACCCCGCTGCATCACGATCACCCTCGATTCCTGCGGGAATAAGGAACAGGACGTACACCGGATTCGGCGGCTCCATGATATCCTTATTTCCCGTCCCGGCCGGGACAAATTCGCGTTCCGGGTGCGTGAAAACGGCTTTTTATTTGAAATTGATTTCCCTAATGTTACTACCGGGTTGACGGAACCTTTGGTCAGCCAGCTTGAAGGCATGATGGGCTCAAGCAACATCCTCATCGCATATCTCGAGTGATACCCCTCTTTTACAGAAATTCTTATAAATCTAACCACTCACCTTTCAATTCTGGTAGAATCGATTTAATCTACATAGAATTGAATGGAAACTTATGTCACGCATTGATATCGATCTGAACCCGGTGACATTGATCACCGTAGACGCAATCGGGAAACCCGGCGATCGGGTATTCTATCTGCAGGGGAAAGGCCCCGATCAGACGATTACGCTTTTGGTTGAAAAGTTCCAGGTGCAAACCCTGGCGCTCGCCATTGAGAACTTGATGACCGAACTCCGGGATAAAAACCCCGACCTGGCAGATGCCTCACCAAATTACAAAGAAGAAGAGATGACCCTAGAGCCACCGCTCGATCCTCTATTCAGAGTGGGTGAGTTAAGCCTGGGTTATGACCCGGAACAGGACCTAATGATCCTGATCGCCAAGGAAATTCAGGCGGATGATCCGGATGTCCCCGAGGAAAACCTGAGCGTGGTGCGGTTCTGGTGCACGCGTTCTCAACTCTGGGCAATGGGACGTTGGGGGATTGAGTTGGCCGGCCGCGGCCGGCCCGTTTGGCCGTCCACAGGAGAACCCATCCTGCCGCCGGGTGAGTTTTCTCCAAAGAATAACGGCCATAAAACCACACCCTGACTTTGCCAATGAAAATGGAAAAAGAGCTGATTCTGGAAGCGCTTCGAGAAGGCGCACTGCAGTTGGAAGGTCAGTTCGTATATGGCTCCAATTACACCTTTATGGTGGAGTGCCGCTATAAGGGAAACACCTTGAAAGCGGTCTATAAGCCTGTCCGAGGTGAACGGCCGCTCTGGGATTTTCCCGACCAAACCCTTGCCCAACGGGAAGTCGCCGCGTACCTGGTCAGTGATGCTCTCGGATGGGATCTGGTCCCCCCGACCGTCTTCCGAACCCGTGAATCCCTGATGGGGCCGGGATCAGCGCAGCTCTTTATCGAACACGACCCCGAATACTACTATTTCAATTTTGAAGAAAAAGACCAAAAACTTTTGCCGGAAGTGATGCTGTTTGACCAGTTGATCAACAACGCGGACCGCAAAGCGGGTCACTTGCTGATTGATCCGGATGGGAAATTATGGTTGATTGATCATGGATTATGCTTCCACGTGGAAGACAAGCTGCGCACCGTCGTTTGGGACCTTGCTGGCGAACCTATCCCGGAGAATTTGTTGACAAGTCTCCACGCTTTCATTCCCCAACTGGAGCCTGACCAACCTCTGCATAATAAGCTGGCTCCTTACCTGCTGCCGGAAGAAATCCAGGCACTGCAAAGCCGGGCTCGGATTCTCTCTGAAGGCGGCGTATTCCCCCTGCCGCCGGAAGACCGCCGGGCTTATCCGTGGCCGTTGGTATAATGGGTGCACGATGGGCAACACAACTCCCTTGATCATTCATAACGCTTCCCAGCTCCTGACCCTGGCCGGCGGACCGCAGCGCGGGCACCGCCTGGGAGAATTGAACATCATCAAGAATGGGGCAGTTGCCATTGATGACGGAAAAATCCTGGCGACCGGGCGCAGTGCGGATATTTTAACGCGCTTTCCTGAAGCCGCCACCTTTGACGCGCAGGGACATGTGGTCATGCCGGGTTTCGTTGACCCCCACACCCACCTGGTCTGGGCTGGTGACCGGGCTGCGGAATTTGAGATGCGCCTGGAAGGCAAGACCTATCTCGAAATCCTGGCTGCCGGCGGCGGGATCCTCTCCACAGTCACAGCCACCCGCGCAGTCACCCTTGAGGAATTGGAAGAAGAAAGCCACCAGCGGATCTGGCAGGCCTTCCGGCACGGGACCACCACGGCCGAAGTCAAGACCGGTTACGGCCTGGAATTGGCAGCAGAACTCAAACAATTGCAAGCGATCCTGACACTTGACGTACGGGGACCGATGACCCTGGTCCCGACGTTCCTCGGCGCACATGCTATCCCACCGGAATTCGACGGTCGTGAAAATGAATATGTTGAAGTCCTTTGCACGGAGATGCTGCCCGCGGTGAAAGAGTGGTGGCAGGCACATGCCGGCAATCAACCCTTACCATTTGTGGATGTCTTCTGCGAACGGGGCGCGTTCGACTTGGCGCAGTCCCGCCGGATTCTGGAAGCTGCCAAAACGCTGGGGTTTCCCCTCAAGATCCATGCGGATGAATTTGAAAACCTTGGCGGTGCGGCCCTGGCAGTGGAACTGGGGGCGGCTTCAGCGGACCACCTGGTGCGGACGTCTGCAGCGGATATCGAAGCACTGGCGAACTCGGATACGGTCGCTGTTTCGCTTCCCGCCACGCCTTTCGGCTTGAATGAGCCGGATTACACCCCGGCTGCAGAGTTCATTGCCGCGGACGGGCTGCTGGCACTGGCAACCGACACCAACCCGGGAACCGCCTGGGGTGAATCGATGCAATTCATCCTGGCGCTTGCCTGCCGTAAGATGGGGTTGACTCCGGCTCAGGCGATTGCCGCTGCGACGATCAATGCCGCAGCAGCCATCCAGCGTGAAGATAAAATCGGCTCTCTCGAACCGGGTAAACTGGCCGACCTCTTGATTCTGGGTGTCAAAGATTACCGGCAGTTGGGCTACCGTTTCGGCACCAATCTTGTAGCCTATGTTAGTAAACAAGGCAGGATCTACCCGGTCACCTGACCTGCTTCCCACTCAAACCTGACCGGGTTGAGAAATTATGACCGAATCATTGCATAATATTATTTATCTGATTGCCGCCGGTGTGATCCTGTTCGTCGGGGTTTTTGTACTGCGCGGCGTATTTAAAGTGGTCTGGAAGATCATCCGGATTGGCCTGATCCTGTTCGCCGCCCTGATGATCGCAGGATTCCTGTTCGGATTCCTCAATATCAGCATCCGCTGAGCCACATAAAAAGGAAATTACATGCAGCCTGTCACCATCGAAGAAGCCCGAACCTGGTATCAGGATGCCGATCCGGTCCATGATTTCGATCATGTCCTGCGGGTTTACCGGGTGGCTGAAAGATTGGCCCGGATTGAAGGTGCGGATCTGGAGATCGTCCGGGCAGCCGCCTTACTGCATGACTCCCGCGGCAGTGCCCCCGGCGGTGAGGGCGATGCCAGGGCGGAGCATCATATCGCCTCGGCTGAATTTGCGGGGGAGGTCCTGACGGAGAAGGGTTGGCCTGAGGAGATGATCAAAGCCGTACAGCATTGTATCCGCGCCCATCGGTTCCGGGGTAAAGAAGACAAGCCGGAAACGCTGGAAGCGAAAGTCCTCTTCGACGCAGACAAATTGGACGTGCTTGGCGCAATCGGGGCTGCACGCACCATCGCCTACGCCGCCCTGGATGGGCAGCCGGCTTATGCCGAACCTTCAGTTCAATTCCTTGAGACCGGTCAAAAAGAACCCGGCGAGCCGCATTCTTCCTACCACGAATTTCTGTTCAAACTGCAGAACGTTAAAGGGCGGATGTTCACAGTCAGCGGTAAAGCCCTGGCGGAAGCCCGGCATGCCTATCTGGTCGGTTTCTACGAACAGCTCCAGGCTGAAGCCCGCGGCGAACGTTGATCGCAATCTATTTTATTTCGGGGAAATATCTGAAGTCTTCCAATAAATTATTTACGTACATATCGTGAGAATATGAATAAAATCCCAAAAGTGAACTGTCAATATTTATAGGATAAAATATGATAAAGTGTTGATCTCTGATAATTTGTTTAGTCGGATATTACATTTTGAATAATTTTTTAGATCGTTATTTAATCCGTTATTTTATGCTGGTAAATTACTTTTAAATTACTAAATTTGAACTCCGTTATATCTGGTTTTCGTTGAAAAAGTTATTTTGAAAGGCATTGATGAAAATCTGTTTCGTGCATGATTGGCTCACCACATACGGCGGCGCAGAGTTGGTGCTGAAAACCATGCTTGAAATCTGGCCGGGGACACCGATCTATACACTGGTTTACGATCCAAACGGGAACTGCCGGGATATCATTCAATCCACCGAAGGAATTCCAAGCTTAGGTTAAAATACATATATGACTTGGATAAATATTATTGGCCGTAAGTTCCCATCATTCATCAAACCATTTATTAAAAAGACCTTTTTTCGTTTGCTCCCCCTCCGTATACGGATGGGAAAAGACTATTGGGAATTAAAAAAGTTCCTTGAAGAAGCTCAATGGTGGGAAAGAGAAAAAATCGAATCCTGGCAATTGGAGCGGGTTCAAAAAATCGTGAAATTCGCATATGAACAGACTGACGGTTATCACGTACTTTTCAATGAGGCAGGTGTCAAACCAGAGGATATCCAATCGTTAGAGGATATTAAAATTTCTTCCGTTTACTACCAAAGAATTGATCCGCGATAATGCTAAAGATTTTATGGCAAAGTCCATCCCTGACTGGCAGAAGTTTTATGTCACCACGGGTGGATCAAGTGGAAACCCGCTGGGTTTCTATAAAACAAAGGACAATCTCTGGGTAAGTAACGCGTTCTGTCATATGGATTGGGAGTGGGTTGGCTGGCATTTCGGTGAACGTTCAAGCGTCCTCAGCAGGCCAATCCAGGGACCTATTAATCGTTTATGGGATTACGACCCAACTCGAAGAGAATTAGTCCTCAATAGTTTTAACTTGTCTGAGGAAAATTATCCTCAATATCGACGGGTTTTGCTGAGGTATAAACCCACAACATTGCAGGCGTATCCTTCAACTGCTATGCAATTAGCGTCCCTGGTTCTGGAACAAGGCGATGTAAATTTATTTCATTTCACTGCAATCTTATTAAGTTCAGAAAATATTCATGATTGGCAGTTGGAAAAAATCAAGCTGGCTTTTCCGGGATCACGCATTGTCTGCGATTATGGTTCCACAGAACAGGTATGCTTTGGTGCATGGTGCGAGACAGTTGACGACTATCATATTTGGCCTTTCATTGGTTACACCGAATTAATTGACGTAGAACAAAGCAGGCTATCTCAGAGAAAAGCTAAAGAGATTGTCGCCACATCATTTTGGAACAGGGCGACTCCTTTCATCCGTTATCAAACGAATGATTTGGCTTTTTATAAATCAGATCATTGCGAGGTCTGTGGTCGCCATTTTGATATCTTCTCTAAAATCGAGGGAAGGAAGGGTGACTTTTTTGTAGGTCGAGACAGAAATTTGATCTCCTTAACTGCCCTTGTTTACGGACAACACTTCAAAGCATTCAAAAACATAAAGAATATTCAATTCGTTCAAACAATCCCGGGAAAGGTTCAGGTGAAGATTGAACCTGGCAAGATTTACACACCAGAAAACAGTCTTGAAATAAAATCAAGTCTGGAAAATGCTGCACATGGACAATTAACGGCTGAAATTGAACTGGTTGATCAAATCGACAGAACAACCCGAGGCAAGAATAAGGTACTCGATCAACAGGTCGATATTAATGAATTAATTCACTAATTCTGGCAAATACAGGACAAAGGGAAAGTAGATGGTCTCACATAATTTGAATTTACTCAAACATACAAATGCCTGGTTGAAACTCTCCTCATTTAAATTCAGAATGACCATTCCTCATACCTACTATCGACAGCGGGAAGCGATGGAAAGATTTAAAGTATGTCAGGATAAGAAACCCTCTTACTTAATTCGTAAAGAAATTCAACTATCAAAAAAATTCTGGGGGTGTTTCCCGCTATTCTATTTTAGATATGATCTTTATCGCGCCGAAACACAATTAACTGAGGAAGAATTATTAGAATATATTCCGGAATATTTCTATGTCCGGATCTTGCTTGACCCCTTTTATGCGAATAAATTCTCTTTATTGACAATTGAGAAGATCATCACCCAGATGACATTCAAGAGTTTGGATATCCCGCAAGCGTCTTCTTTGGGAAATTTAATACATGGGGTTGCTTACAATGAGGAAATGGAGCCCCTTAGACCTGCCAAGTTGATTGAACAGATCAAAAACAAGGGTTTTGAGAATGTCTTTATTAAACCGAGTAATGGTAAATGCGGTAAAGGGATATTCAAATTCAATTATCACAATAAGGATTATTTGCTTGAAGATGGCACCCTTTTGACAGAAGATTTCATCAAGTCAATTTTCCAAAAAAGCAATTATCATATCGAAGCCGGAATCCAACAGGATACAGCAATTCAACAGATCTATTCCGGCTCTCTTAATACATTCCGGATCGTGACGGAAAATTTAGATGGAAACCCAAGAATACTTGGCACTGTATTACGAATGGGTCATGGTGGTTCTTTCGTCGATAATTTTTCGCAAGATGGTTTGGCTTTGGGTGTTGACCATGAAACCGGTACAGTCAGCGATTTTGCAGTTACAGAAAGAATGAAAAAATATTACTCTCATCCCGACACAAATTTTCAGTTTAAAGGCTTCGTCATCCCTGACTGGGATCAGATCAAACAGTTTGCGCTTCTAGGAAGCAAGAAACTTGGATTGCTCCCTTATATTGGGTGGGATATTGGGCTTACGGATTCCGGCCCTATAGCAATTGAAGCAAACATTGGCCTCGGAACGGACTTGACGCAAATTCCTCTCAACGGGTTGCGACGAAAATATCGAATTGAAGATCCCCAGGAATATTGGAAACGATCACCAAAATTTCGGGTTGAGCAATATGAAAAATATGCCCTTTAATTTCGAATAACAAATAGATAATCGGATTGAATAATACTTACTCATTTTTATGAATCACAAGAAAATCTCAACCTTTTGAAAGTAAATACAAAGACTTATTGCTCTCCTGTAAAAACATGTCCTTATTATTTACGAAATTAATATAAAGAAATTTCAAACGACTGCATATTGTCGGACAGTGATAATATTATTTACTTATTGTGTTGCAATAAAACAAACGTGTTCTTACGAAACACAGACCTTTCAGAAATTATTCCAAGCCGGATCAAATAATTGATAGCCTTACAGCAACCATTTAAAATTTATCACATTCAATATCAATAATGACTTTTATTACTTCAATTTTGGAAAGAATAAAAAATTTTATAACCTTTCTCAACAAGAAAGGTTTCTTTCATCTCCTCACGGTAAATTTATTTTCCCAATTATTGAGTTTTATAACATTGTTGGTCGTCGCAAAACTCTTAACACCGACAGAATATGGTGACTTAAAAATACTTCAAACTTATGTCAACATCTTTATCGTGGTTGCCACATTTGGATTTGGGAGTTCGGTTTTAAAATTATGTTCCGAAAACCGTAAGGAAGAAGAACGAGAAGCAATATTATGGATAGCCATGAGAAGGACCGGATTATCCGTTCTGGGCACGGTCATTGTTGCGATCGCTATGACTGCAGCCGGCCTGATCACCTCGTCTTCATACCTGTCAAAATGGCTTATTATTTATATCGGTATCATCCCAATTGATGTCTTCACCATTTTAATATCCGTTTATCTTCAATCCAGGAAAAAGATCAAAGAAATGGCTATCGCTCAAGCCATATCACGAATCCATTCTATCTCCCTGATCTTATTTGGCACCTGGCAATGGGGATTCCCGGATTTATCCTTTCCTCAATTTTCGCCCATTTACTGGGAATTTGGCCATTCTTACGTTATGTGGGTTTGCGGTTCATTAGAAGCTTATCCATTCCCGTACCTCCGCTAATGATGAATTACGCGATTTTCAGCTTCCTGTCACAAATCTTATCTCAGATCACACAAAACGGTGACATCCTCATTTTGGATCATTTTTCAAATCAACGGAATGAAATTGGTTTTTATTCATTAGCTTTGTTATTTGTTTTGGCAGCGACTTTAACAAGTAATACGGTAAGATCCATCCTGATCCCTTATTTCAGCGAGCGGGCTGATGATGAGCAATGGTTTAGAAAACAATTACGATTGAATTAGAAAAAAATCATCTTTTTTAGCTTCGCTGTTGCGATTGCAGTCTTTTTATTCGGATATTTCTTTATCCCCGCATATTATGGACAGAGTTATGAACCCGCAATTATATTCCTGTCGATTTTATTACTTAACTATATCCTGACATCATCCACATCGGTCACCAACAGCGCCATAACAGGCCTTGGTAAAATGAATTACAAATTCATTATTACAGCAATTTCAGCGCCAGCCGAATTAATTTTGACGTATTATTCTCTACATCTCTACGGACTCATTGGTGTTGCATGGTCACAAGTCGCGATTAGTCTATTCACTTACATACTTACGTTGATTTTCGGAAGGATAGCGCTGAAGCAACGATTTGGCAACAAAGATCATAATTCTTCCCTCGAAAAAACTGAGAAATGAAAGCTCTTTTTTTAACCAGTACTTTCTACGAATTTCCCTTTAAGATAGGTGATCATCACCTTGCTGACCAATTCGCTCTGGATGGTTGGCAGGTTAGCTATATCGCCGCGCCTATTTCACCCTTCCATATCCTTGCAGGACGTTCAGAAATCTCACAAGCGCGCAATTTTTAACTACCGATCAGGTGGATTGACTTATCCCAAGGCATTAGGAAAAATATGGTCTTACGTTCCGGGCGCAATAATGGTACCAAAGGATAAACCTATCCTTAAAAGCTGTTTTATTTATCAACACTGGATACAAATGACTATCCCCCCTTTGAAACGGAAATTATCGAAACTTGGTTTTTCTGAAGTTGATCTACTCTATTTTAGTTCGCCTGTTTTTTATCCTCTATTAGACATAATCCCACACAAACATTCCATTTATAGGATAGCAGATCAGGAAGCCGGGTATGCACATTTTACAGATAGCGACAAATCCCAGCGAGCCGCATTGGCCAGAAATGTGGACCTGGTAATTTATTCTGCCAGATCAATGGAAAATGAGATTAGGCAACTTAACCCCAAACATTCTCTATATTTCTCTAATGGTGTTCGGCTTGAAAATTTCCTCGACAAATCACCGCAACGGCCGAAAGAATATGAACAAATCGACAATCCCATCGTTATCTATGTCGGTGCAATGAGTGAATGGTTTGACAGCGATCTGGTCAACCAGGCAACCAAAGCTCTCCCAAAGGTTAATTTTGTGTTGATCGGACCGGACACATCTGTACGCAACCGTCTGGAAAAACGGAAGAACCTCCATTTGCTTGGTAAGAAAAGTTATGAAGACCTTTCAAAATACCTTTACCACGCCGATTTGGGAATCATTCCTTTAACCGGTCCGAGTATCCGTTATTGGTTAATGGTATCAATCCACTGAAGCTTTACGAATATGCGGCTTGTGGTTTGCCAATCGTAGCTACAACTTGGGATGAACTTGAGATCATCAATCCACCGGCAAAATTATGCAGCAGCTCACAGGAATTCATTTCAGCAATCCAGCAAACACTCGATGAACCCCATGACCGAAATGCACAAATTGCTTTCGTCAGGCAATTCGACTGGCACGATCAGTATGATAAACTAATAAAATCATTTTAGTGTTATTAAAGGTAGCCTCCATGAAAGTCATTATCGTCAATGATTTCGGATCGGTCAAAGGGGGGGCAAGCCATGTAGCTATAACGGAAGCACTGGGAATTGCAAATCGCGGTCATGATGTTTTTTATTTCTATTCCATTGGACCCCTGGATCCCAGATTAGAACAAAACAAAAAAATAAAAGTAATATCCGCAGGCGAATTTGATCTCCTGACGGATCCTAATCGAATCAAAGCTGGGGTAAAGGGGATTTGGAACCGGCAGGCTTGCAAAGAGATGGATTCCCTGCTGCGAAAGATGAACAAGGCTGACACAATCGTCCATCTTCATGGATGGAGTTGCTCCCTCAGTCCAATGATCGGGAAAATCATTCAGCGCTACAGTATTCCTCTTGTTTACACGCTTCATGATTATTTCATTGCCTGTCCTAATGGAGGCTTTTTCAATTATCCAAAAAAAGAGATTTGCACACTCAAAGCTCTTTCTCCGGCTTGTTTGATTGAACAGTGTGATTCGCGCGTCTATTCCCATAAACTTTGGCGCTATGTACGAACATGGTTTGAGAATTTTGCGGCTAATATCCCAAACCCGAGTATGGATTTTATTTTTGTTTCAGACCTTAGTTTACAAGTTATAAAACCCTACCTCCCTGAAGACGCGCATATACATAAACTATTTAACCCCAACCCTATTCCGTATAGCCCTGCAGCAGATATTACCCAAAACAATCACTACACCTTTATTGGGCAATTATCTACGTATAAAGGCTCCCAATTATTGGCAGAAGCCAACCAGCAAGGAGACTTTAATCTGATTTTTGTGGGTGATGGTGCATTATATGACACGATACAATCAATAGATGGAAATGCTACAATGACCGGTTGGCTGGAAAGAGAAGGCGTTCTCAAACAACTCAATCAGGCAAGGGCATTGATATTTCCATCAAGAGGGTATGAAACTCAAGGTTTGGTTGTAATAGAGGCAGCATCTCGAGGAATTCCAGCAATCATTTCAGATTCCTGTGCCGCTACTGAATATGTTGAAGATGGCGTAACAGGTTTATGGTTTCGACATGGTGATCCCCAGGACCTTCACGACAAAATTATGATGCTTCAAGATAATGCATTATTAAGCCGATTAGGAAATAAAGCATTCGAACGATACTGGAAGAACCCCCTCCTTGCGGACATTCACACTGATGAACTTCTTGGCATATATGAGAGTGTTTTATCTCGTGCTTCTGAAAATCAATGATATCGTTTACTGGGGAAAAAGAAGGTTATACTAGAAAATAACCTTGAAAGTAATAACTCACGAAAGGCATTGATGAAAATCTGTTTCGTGCATGATTGGCTCACCACATACGGCGGCGCAGAGTTGGTGCTGAAAACCATGCTTGAAATCTGGCCGGGGACACCGATCTATACACTGGTTTACGATCCAAACGGGAACTGCCGGGATATCATTCAATCCACCGAAGTGCATGGGTCTTTCATCAATCGGCTGCCATGGGCGAAGCGCAAGCATCGGGCTTATCTGCCCCTGATGCCCCTGGCAATCGAACAATTCGACCTTTCGGAATATGACCTGGTATTATCCAGCAGCCATGCGGTTGCCAAGGGCGTGATCACCGGACCGGACCAACTGCATATCAGTTATGTCTATACACCCATCCGATATGCCTGGGACATGCAGAACCAGTACCTTTCACAGGCCGGGTTGAACCGGGGTTTACGGGGGTTTTTGGCTAAATCGCTGCTGCACTACATCCGGATTTGGGATATGCGAACAGTTGCCAATGTGGACCATTATCTCGCAATTTCGAATTTCATCGCCCGACGGATCCAAAAGCTCTACAAACGCGATGCGGCTGTTATTTATCCCCCGGTGGACATCGGCAGGTTCAAACTTCAATCCCAAAAGGATGATTTTTACCTGACCGTCTCACGCCTTGTGCCATACAAAAAGGTCGGCTTGATCGTCGAAGCCTTCACCAGGATGCCTGAAAAACGATTGGTCGTTATTGGCGATGGGCCCGGCATGAAACGGTTAAAGAAGATCGCTACACCGAATATTGAACTCCTGGGATTTCAGGATAACGCAAACATTGAAGATCATATGCAGCGAGCGAAGGCCTTTATTTTTGCAGCCGAAGAGGATTTCGGTATCGTACCGGTTGAAGCACAGGCTTGCGGTACCCCGGTGATCGCATATGGCAAAGGCGGGTCTCTTGAGACCGTCGTTGAGGGAAAAACCGGGATATTCTTCAATGAGCAGACGCCCGAATCAATAATCCAGTCGATCGAGGCCTTTGAAAAGCAACCGCCTTATAACGCTGCCGTTATCAGGAAAAACGCGGAGCGGTTCAGCAAGGATCGTTTTAAGAAAGATCTAAAGAATTTTGTTGAATCCAAATACTCTGAATATTTCAAATTCAGAAGGTAAAGAGTATCCTTGAGCCAAAGATGAGCTTATCCGTTCAACTCACCAACGGAAGGGATCCAGCCAACCAATCATGAGCGAAGGTAATCATAAAGTACGCACAGCTTTATCAGGAAATCGAAACCGGGTCGTTAACCTTGTTTTAGTCATTTCAGATATTGTTACGATAAGTTCCGGAATGCTGCTTGCCGCTTTGATCCGTTACCTGCTTGTACCAGTCCTGGGCGGCGAGGTTAATTGGTCGCTGATCTTCAACGGCCTGGTCTTTTTTGTGATTTTCAATGTTTTACTGGCATGGGTCAACGGGCTTTATCCGGGGTTCGGTTTGGCGTCCGTCCATGAAATGCAAAAGGTCCTCTATGTGGTTACGCTGGCATCCATCTTCCTGGGTGTTATCCTGTTCCTCCAGCAACTGGGGTTGGCCTATTCCCGTTCAGTCTTCCTGATGACCTGGTTCTTCTCAGCATTATTCATGATGCTGGGCCGTTTTGCCTTGCGAAACCGTTTTTCAAGATTCACCTGGTGGGGAATCCCATTGGTCGTTGTTGGTTCAGAAAAAAATGTAGCCAGAACGATTGAGCAGCTCCTAAAGAATCGCAGATTGGGTTATCGTCCGGCTTGTTATTTCGACCCCTATACTTCAAACGGCAAGCCAATCCTGAATGTGCCTCCGGTTGAAAATAAGAACGAATTGATCGACATTGTTCAGCGCTCGGGTATTCAGCATGTCCTCTTCACCGACTCAATCAATAAAGACCTTTCTGCTGACTTCCTCTGGATGAGGGATGTGTTTCCTAATATGCTGTTTATCCTGAATACCGCTCCCTTTGGGTCATTATGGGTCCGGACGATTGACCTGCATGGAACGTTGGTTGTTGAGACCAATTATCACCTTCTTCATAAAAACGAACGCATCATCAAACGCATTCTGGATATGATCCTCACGATCCTGATCCTCCTGGTGAGTTGGCCGATATTCCTTATCCTGGTATTACTGGTTCGATTGGATTCAAAAGGTCCCATCCTGTATACACAGAAACGTTTGGGATTGAATGGTGAGACCTTTGACAGCTACAAATTCCGAACCATGTTTGTAAATTCGGAAGAAAAACTGGATGAACTTCTTGCCTCCGATCCTGCAGCGGCTCGAGAATATGACCAGTTCCACAAACTGGCTAACGACCCGCGTACAACCCGGGTTGGCAAGTTCCTGAGGCGTTACAGCCTGGATGAACTACCCCAATTGATCAACGTACTCAAAGGCGATATGAACCTGATTGGCCCGCGCAGTTACCTCCCCCGTGAGCTCCCGGATATGGGTAAACATGCCGATATCATCCTGAAGGTCAAGCCCGGCATGACCGGCTGGTGGCAGGTCATGGGACGCAATGCGACAACCTTTAATGAAAGGTTGCATCTTGACGAATATTACATCAGCAATTGGTCCATCTGGCTGGATATTTATATCGTGATCAAGACATTTTGGGTGCTCGCCAGCGGACAGGGATTATAAGGTCCCATTCAGTTAAATCCGTCATCAATATCACAGCATAATTTGAATTGCTAAAATAAGGTAAAATTCTGGCTGGATTTTCTGCATCACGCATTTCTCAACTAAGGAAGCAACTTATGAAAATCAATTCTCTGTGCATCATCGGAATGGGTTATATCGGTTTACCTACGGCGAGTGAATTTGCCAGCCATGGACTCAAGGTCTTCGGAATGGATAATAACCTGGCCGTCGTTGACCGTCTGAAAGCCGGCGAGCTGCATATCTTCGAACCCGGATTGGAACAGATTTTCATTGATGCTGTGGAGAGCGGAAAATTACAGATAGTAAATGAGGTTGTCCCGGCGGATGCTTTCATCATTGCCGTTCCGACCCCGTTCTATGAGGATAAGCGCGCCGACCTGCGGTCGGTGGTGGCCGCGGCCGAGTCCATCGTGCCCCATTTGCAGCCCGGTAACCTGGTGATCCTCGAATCCACTTCGCCGCCGCGGACGACCGCGGATATCGTCGCACCCATCCTTGAGAAGAGCGGCATGAAAGCCGGTGAGGATTTCCTGCTGGCCTATTCACCGGAAAGGGTCCTGCCCGGAAAGATCCTGCAGGAACTGGTTGGAAATGCAAGGGTGATCGGCGGCGTGAACCAAGAATCAGCGGAAGCCGGGCGCGATCTCTACCGGACTTTCGTCAAAGGGGAGATCATCCTGACCGATGCCACTACAGCGGAAATGGTCAAGCTGATGGAAAACACCTCCCGCGATATCAACATCGCCATCGCCAACGAGTTCGCCCGCCTGGCACAGCGGTTCGACGTGGATATCTGGGAGGCAATCGGCATAGCCAACCTGCACCCGCGGGTCGAAATCCTGCGGCCGGGTGTGGGGGTCGGTGGGCACTGCATCAGCGTGGACCCCTGGTTCCTGGTAGAAGCCGCGCCGGAGACCGCCTGCCTTGTACGTACCGCCCGGGAGGTCAATGACGCCCAACCTGCATTTGTAGCTGACCTGGTCGATCATGCCGCCGGCGGCCTGGCAGGGAAAAAGGTCGCTTTCCTGGGGCTGGCGTTCAAACCCAACGTGGATGACCTGCGAGAAAGTCCTGCCGCTGAACTTGCGCTCGACCTGCAATCTCGCGGTGCTGATGTTCTGGCTTACGAACCCTTCAAGCCTCAGGCCGGGCTGCCCGGAATAACCCGGGTGGACAGCCTCGAAAAAGCATTGGCTGATGCGGATGTGATCGTTCTGGCCGTCGCCCATGACCAGTTCAAAGGACTGAGACCCGAAGAAATAAAGAAAATGACCGGTGCTAAAGTCGTCTTTGACGCAGTCAACGCCTGGGATAAAGCCGGTTGGGAAGCATCCGGTTTCAAGTTTTCCGGGTTGGCAAGAAAATACTGATCATTTTAATTTAAAAAAGTGTCGAATAGAAACCCGGGAGGTGGTCATGCTCGGTGCGATGATCGGGGATATTGTCGGGTCGGTTTATGAATGGCATAACATCAAAACCACAGAATTCGAGCTCTTTTCCCCCAAATGTTTCTTTACCGATGACACGGTGCTGACCGCAGCCACCGCCCAGGCACTGATGACGGATGGCGACTATACCCGCGCCTACCAGGATTTCGCCCGGCGTTATCCCGGCCGCGGCTACGGCGGCAATTTCAGCCGGTGGATCTGGGCTGAGAATCCTAAACCTTATAACAGTTGGGGGAACGGCTCGGCTATGCGGGTCAGCCCGGTAGGGTTCGCATTTAATTCCGTGGAAGAGGTACTGGCTGAAGCGGAACACAGCGCGGCTGTGACCCATAACCATCCGGAAGGCATCAAAGGCGCTCAGGCGACCGCGCTGGCGATCCTGCTGGCGCGCCAGGGTGCTTCGCAGGTGGACATCCGAAAAGAGATCGCGGGACGGTTTGACTATGACCTGGACCGAACGCTGGATCAGATCAGGCCGGGATACACATTCGATGTTTCCTGTCAGGGATCCGTACCGGAAGCGATCATCGCCTTTTTGGAGTCGTCGGATTATGAAAACGCCATCCGCCTGGCGATCTCCATCGGCGGGGACAGCGATACCATCGCCTGCATCACCGGCGGGATCGCCGAGGCATATTATGGTGTGCCGGATGAAATTGCGGAAGAGGGGAAAAGTTATCTACCAGAGGAATTCCGATTAATATTAGTTGAATTCAATCGGATCATAAATCAATAAAAACAAATCACGTATATTGATTTTCCTGCCCCTTTGATTTCTCATAGAAAATGTCATTGTAGGGGCCGCCCTCTGTGGCGGCCCTAAAAACACATTCATCAATATTTGTATTCAACCAGTACCTGTTCATACAGAGTTCTAATGGTAGATCTTCAATTTGAGGGGAAAAATGTGTTGTACCATTTTGTTGATAACAACGCAAAATTATCAAGATGACAATCACAATCTATGAAAAGGTCAGATTATAAATAGTGTCTATTGAATGTTTAATCTCTTTGAAAAAGGGTCGGGGCAGAGCCCGGCCCCTACATACCCTGTTATTTACTCTTTACTGGGTCGCGCAGGCGATGCAGGGGTCAAAGGCGCGCACGACTCGCCCGACTGCCTTCTCCAGTTCCAGGTTGATGCCCTGCGGTGTGATATAACGCTCACCGGCGACCTTCAACGCCCGTTCGATGGCCAGCATGTTATGCACGGTCGGAATGATGAATTCCGCATTCTCGATCACGCCATCCTGCACAGTGTAATGGTGGATCAGCGGGCCGCGCGGCGCTTCAACCAGGCCGTATCCCTCGCCATCCTTCAAACTGTAGGGTACCGAGGTATCTTCGTAATTCAGGTCTTTGGAAAGCATCTCAATTGCCCGTTCAAACGCATAAACCAATTCGATCCCGCGGCAGAGGTCGAACAGCAGGATTGGATGAGCGGGCTTACCGAAGGTTTGCGTCAGCCGGTCCAGGTATTCATCGGCACAAGGCGTACCCATCGAGGTCGCCAGGTTGATCCGAGCCAGACTGTTGGCCCGCAGGACCTCGCCCTGGTAACTTGACTGGCCGGCATAGCTATACTCCGTCTCCTGATAATCCAGATATTCACGGAACAGCCTCGGTGGGAAGCTGACCTGCTCCGTCCCGTCCGGACCCAGCACCCGGATCGTGTCGCTGTTGAATTCCGGCCGGCTGCGTCCGGTGGAAGCGATGTAATAAGTGGGCTGGTCATCGCCCCAGGTGCCGATCCGCTCCCGCATCGCCATCGACATCTCCCAATATTCGTCAAATAGCTCGCAGGCCACCGGCAGCATCGCCTGCACTTCTTTGAGTCCCTTCGCTGCGTCTTCGGCTTTGATCCCGCTGGTCACGCCGCCGATGATGGCCTTGATCGGGTGGATGAACTGCCCGCCGGCCAGAGTGATCAGGTTTGTGCCTACCTGGCGCACCTTGAGCGCACGCTGGGCCAGGCTCAACTGCTTTTCGGGGTCAGCTTCGCTCTCGTCCATGTGAAAGATGCTGCTGGCACCGACCCTGTCGGGCATGGTGAAGATGAACAGGGATGTCGCCTGGTTTTGGATCAGTTGTCCGAGGAGCAAAAGTTCGCGGATTTCGTTGGCAAGCTGGGGCGGTTCAACGTCATAGACATCTTCCAGCGCTTTAACCGAAGCGACATGGTGGGCGGTGGAACAAACGCCGCAGATGCGGGGTACGATCACGGGCATCTGTTCGGCCGGTGTGCCCTGCATAAAATAACGGAAGCCGCGCATTTCAATTGCCTGGAACTGGGCGGAAACCACCACCCCATCCTGGATCTCCATTTCGACGCGGGCATGGCCTTCAATCCGGCTGAGGGGGAACCTGAGTGTGGTCATCTTACAACACCTTCTCTTTCGGCCTCGGCGGCCGGCCGCCATCAGCATAATCCGTGAACTGGAACAGGAACAATGAAAGCTGCGGTGAATGCAGGGCTTCCTTGATCTCCTCGGGCGGGATGTCCGTCAGGCGCTCGAACACCTGCTGGATCCGGTCGAACCATACCGAGGATTCCTTATCAATATAGGCGTTCGAAGGCCCCCGGCAGCCCACGCAGGGATGCCCCGGCCGGGTGCAGATCGCCCGGCAGCCGCCGCGGGTGGAGGAACCCACGCATAGATAGCCCTGGTTGATCAGGCAGATATCCGGCAGGCTCTCACCTTGCTGGAAACCGACCAGGTGCTCCGGCCGCATATCCTTTAGTTTCTTTCGCCCGCATTCGACGCAAACGATGCTGCCGGCTTCGAAATCTTCCGGCCCGGTCAGCGCGGCCATGAAGAGCTCCGGCGTCGGCGGGCAGCCCGGCAGGTAAAGGTCCACATCCACAAAGGCATCGATCGGATGGCTCTTGGGCAGCAGGTGCGGCAGGTGATGCCGGGCGGATTGCGCCATGAACATCTTGCGGACATCGTCCCGGTCACCCAGGTTGGCGACGCCGCCGGAAATGGCGCAGGTGCCGACCGCCACCACCCGGTCCACGATCTGGACCGCTTTGCGCAGGTTATAGACATCCTCATCGTTGCGGACGCCGCCGCTGACCAGCAGGATCTCGGTGTCGTCGGGAACGGTGTTGGTGGAGACCACCAGCGGCATATAAACAAGCTGGTATTTATCCACCCACTCGTTGGCGTTGATCAGCGAGACTTCGCAGCCCGCGCAGCCTGAAAGCTGCAGGACGGCAAATCGCGGGAGATGTTTTGGTTCAGGCATACTCTGCCTTTCCTTTCCTGATGGATCAGGCGTGGGCGGAAATGTTTCACATTTATAAATACAATTATTTAGAAAAAGATGTCTTTTCTTAATTTTACATCAATAAAAGCAATACCTGATTTTTAGAGTGTTATTTACTTACAAATATGACATTCATTCTATGAGGTTGTGCTAAAATGAACGGTTGAATTGACCTGAAGCAATAGTAGAAGGAATTTATGCAGCCCACACTCGAATTTATCAAACAGATCGCCCTGGAAGCGGGAGAGATCCTGGAAAGTTTCAAAGGCGAAGATTTGGATATCAAACATAAAAGCCCCACCGACCTGGTGACCAAAGCCGACCAGGCCTCCGAACAGTTCCTGATCGGCGCGATCCGGGAGGCTTTCCCCGATCACACCATCAACGCGGAGGAATCCGGTCATTGGGAAGGCGCGCCCGACCACCAGTGGTTCATCGACCCGCTCGATGGTACGCTGAACTACGCTCACGGCGTCCCGATGTACTGCGTGTCGGTCGCCTATGCCTACCAGGGTGAACTGGAATTGGGCGTGATCTACGACCCGGTCCATAAAGAGCGTTTCTACGCCGAACGCGGCCAGGGTGCCTATTTGAACGACAAACCGATCCATGTCTCGAACTTTACCGGCCTGGTGGACTGCATGCTGGTGACCGGATTCCCCAACAACATGTGGGGCACGCCGGATGACAACACTTATAATTTCATCCGCTTCTCCAAGCTGTCCCAGACCGTTCGCCGGTTAGGGTCGGCCGCCCTGGATATCGTTTATATCGCCGCCGGGAGGCTGGACGGCTTCTGGGAGGTAGAGATCAACAACTGGGACATCGCCGCCGGCGGGTTGATCGTGCGGGAGGCTGGCGGGGTCGTGACCAATGTCTATGGGGACCAGGATTTTCTGGAAGAGCCGATCAGCATTGTGGCCGCCAATCCGGTCATCCACGGCAAAATGCTGGAAGTGTTGGCGGACCAACGAGCCGGTAAACCTTTAAAAGCATAGTTTTAAAAACAAAACCGCTGATGGCTTTTATCATCAGCGGTTTCTTCTATCTATTTTTAGCATCTATGGCGATTTGGGTGAATGGCATAATAAGATGTGCTTTGAGGCCCTGTCGGCATTATTATCCTTGATTCGCCATCAGATAAATTGTTAGCTGAATCATCCAAAACCGGTACCACGACATCCGAATAAATCGATCTGAAAAAATGCCCCAGATCAAATCTCTTGTGTTCTCTTTTAGTCATCATAACCTCCTGGCGATTTTTTACATCTCGCCTTAATTCTTTTTTGTCTTTCTTCTTTCTTATTAATACATTCTAGGTCATGTTTGTATAATTTATATTAAAGTTTTGTCTCGTTATTTATGATTTCCCGCAAGAAAAGCCGCAGATCTAAAATTAATCTGCGGCTTTCTTTTTTGGAGAAGCTTGATTTATTATGAAGATTGTTTCTTGGTTGAAATCCCAAGCAGTTTATAGAGCGGGCAAAAACCAATCAGCCCTGTGATCAGGAGAATCGCTCCAATGATTCCCAAAACAATTGCCCATGTACCGGTGATGACGCCGGTAAAATACAGAACAGCGATGATTAGCAGCAAGGACCACTCGGATAATTCGATCTAACGTACTCTCATTTGTCATTTCAATATCTCCTTAATTATTTTTAGTTTCAATAGATTTGATGTACAAGGATAAAAATAGTTACATTTACTATTACCGTACTCGTCAAACGTTAATTATTTGATAGAATAGGAGATATAGGGAGGAACTCGTGTCGCAGCCCATTTCTCCGCAAAAAACCAAAAACCGTTCCCCACTCCAGGGATTCCTGCCTTTCTTTTGGATAGCCTTGGCCTTCACAGCCGGGATCATCCTGGAAGATGCGACGAAAACACCAGCCTGGGTCTGGATTATTGGATTTGGTTTGGTGCTGTTGAGTTTGATACTTACCGTAACCCTTCCCAAGTCATTAGTCCTCACCCACCGCCTGCGACGCTGGACAGGCGCAGAAAATCGCCTTCCCACAGCGGTATTAGTGGCGGTAGCCTGCCTGGGCGGCTGGCGGTTGGCCGTCACCCATCCGACGGTCACACCGGCTTATGTCGGCTATTATAATGACCGGGGAACTGTACAGTTGATCGGCACAGTGGTCGATGCGCCTGATCGACGGGACAGTTACACGAACCTGACGGTAAAGGTATCCAGTCTACGCCCTCTGGAAGCGGCTGTAACCCAAATCCGCCCGGTTGAAGTCTCAGGCAAGGTTTTGGTCCAGGTGTCACCCGGTGAAAATTGGCAGTATGGCGACCAACTACAAATCAACGGTGAGCTGCAAACGCCCTTTGACAGCGCGGATTTCTCCTACCGGGAATACCTGGCGCGAAAGGGAATTGCCAGCCTGATTCCCTATGCCCAGGTCCAGAAACTTGGCAGCGGGTATGGGAACCCCATCCGGGCTGCGTTATATCAACTCAGTGAAAAGGGTTATACCGTTCTCCACAGCCTGTTCTCTTCACCAGAATCTGACCTCTTGGCTGGAATCCTGCTTGGCCGGGACCAGGGACTTTCACCGCAGTTACAGGAGGCCTTTCAGCGCACCGGCACAACCCATATCATTGCAATCTCGGGCTTCAACATTGCCATCCTGGCAGGTTTGTTCGCCGGGATCTCCACCCGGCTGTTTGGCCGAAAATGGGGTGCCGCCGCTGCAATAATCGGGATCAGTGGATATACCGTACTGGTAGGCGCCGACGCGGCAGTGGTCCGGGCGGCGATTATGGGCGCTCTGGGTGTTTTCGGCGGGATGTTTGGCCGGAGGCAAAATGGCCTGAACAGCCTGGGGCTCGCTGCGCTGTTGATGATGTTGATTGATCCCAATATCCCCTGGGATGTCGGTTTCCAGTTATCCCTGGCTGCCACACTCGGCTTGGTCCTCTATGCCCAACCCCTCGAAGAAGGATTTCTTAAGTGGCTGATGAAACGGATGCCCGAGGAACGGGCGCAGCGCTGGATCGGCCCAATTTCAGAGTTCCTGTTGTTCACAATCGTCGCCCAGATGATGACCCTGCCGATCATGGCCTATCACTTTGGCGGCATTTCCTGGATTGCTCTGATCGCCAACCCGTTGATCCTGCCGGTGCAGTCCCTGGTGATGATTTTGGGAGGACTGGCGATGCTGGCGGGGATGCTGCTGCCGGGGTTAGGTCGCGTTCTGGCGATGATCGCGGGGCCTTTCGTCACCTACACCATCCGGATGGTGTCCTGGCTGGCACGCTTGCCGGGCGGAAACCTGACCCTGCCGAAGTTTAACCTGCTCTGGATGGTGGCGTTTTATGGATTGATCTTCATTCTGACGCTTCTTCCCAAGCCGCAGCAAAAGTCACTCCTGGCGAAGGTCCTTTCTCCCCAGTTGGGATTATTGGCATTGACCGGGTTGGTCGTACTGACCTGGAGCAATGTACTTGGCGCGCCGGACGGCCTGCTGCATATCGACCTGATCGATTCTGAAGGGACGGTTCTGATCCAATCTCCATCCGGAAACACGGTGCTGATTGGCGGCGGCCCGCGGCCCTCCAGCCTCAACCAATCATTGGGGCAGCTGCTCCCATCCGGTCAAGGTGGGTTGGATGCCCTGCTGGTGGGGAGCAGTTACCGGGATGATTTGAACGCCCTGACCGGGACTTTATCAGTATATCGGCCTGAAATGGTGGTGTGGGGCGTAGACCCGGAGCTGAACCAGACGACAGCTACCGTTTATGAATTGTTGGAAACTGACAAGATCCCAATCCACCTCATGGAAACCGGGCAGATCTTGACTCTGGATGGGGAAATCCAATTGGAGGTTTTATGGTCAGGGGAACGGGGAGCTGTTTTCTGGCTGGAATGGGGCGATTTCAGCGCCCTGCTGCCGACCGGTAAGGTGGAGGAGCATTGGTTGAACGTGCCATACGCGCCGAGCCTGATCCTTCTGCCGGACAGTTTGAAAGCAGAGGACCTGCCCATGGAACTGATAACAGCCTGGCAGCCGTCAGTCATCTTATTACCACTGCCCGAATCCGACCTACCATTACACGGCGACCATCCACTGGTCGAATTATTGTCCGGATATCCCCTGGTGGACACCTTCTCACATGGCTGGGTTCGCGTAAAGACCGATGGCGAGCAAATCTGGGTGTGGGGAGAAGAGTAGGGAGTAGGAATTAGGTAACCGGCATTAGGCCATTGGCACCTAATTAATATAGCATGCACGGCGACACAACCGCTCACATGACTTTTTTAACATGGCTCTTTCTCGTATAACGAGATTGAAAGTGTAAGGATTTATCAAAATCCCTACCCCTTGATCCCCTCCCCGTACACAGGGCGGGGAGATCTTGTTCATTTTCCCCCTGCCCCTGCGTGCGGGGGAAGGGCTGGGGTTAAGGGCATAATGCACGGCGACACAACCGCTCACGTGACTTTTTAACATGGCTCTTTCTCGTGTAATGAGATTGAATAGTGTAAGGATTGATCAAACTCCCACCCCTTGATCCCCTCCCCGTACACAGGGAGGGGAGACCTATGATCTTTTCTCCCTTCCCCTGCGTGCGGGGGAAGGGCTGGGGATGGGGGCATCATGCACGGCGACACAACCGCTCACATGACTTTTTTAACATGGCTCTTTCTCTTCTAATGAGATTGAAGCCATAAGGATTGATCAAAATCCTCTCCCCTTGATCCCCTCCCCGTACACAGGGAGGGGAGACCTATATCTTTTCTCCCTTCCCCTGCGTGCGGGGGAAGGGCTGGGGATGGGGGCATCATGAATGGCGACACAACCGCTCACATGACTTTTGACATGTCTCTTTCTCTTCTAACGAGATTGAAGCCTGTCAGGATTTACCAACCCCACCCCTTGATCCCCTCCCCGTACACAGGGAGGGGAGACCTTGTTCATTTTCCCCCTGCCCCTGCGTGCGGGGGAAGGGCTGGGGATAGGGGCATCATGCACGGCGACACAACCGCTCACATGAATTTTAGTCATGGCTCTTTCTCGTGTAATGAGATTGAAGCCGTAAGGATTTATCAAAACCCCACCCTTGATCCCCTCCCCGTAAACAGGGAGGGAAGACCTTGTTTATTTTCTCCCTTCCCCTGCGTGCGGGGGAAGGGCTGGGGATGGGGGTTGTTCCCCGCTTGCCCTTCACACAAATCGAATCTAGAATTAAGGAAATTAAATATTACTTGAAAGGACCTCAATCCTAATGGCAACCTTACCCAATGCATTTGTACTTTCCAAAGAACTCATCATGGCCCGGAAGATCGGTACACCTGTTGTCGCGCTGGAATCAGCCGTGATCACCCATGGACTCCCCCATCCGACCAACCTTACACTTGCCAAAGACATGGAAGTGGACGTGCGTGCTGAAGGCGCTTTGCCTGCCACCGTGGCCATTCTGGATGGAAAAATCCGGGTTGGGCTGGAAGCCGCCGAACTGGAACGGCTGGCGAACCTCAAAGAAAGCCGAAAGATCAGCCTGCGTGATTTCGGCATCGCCCTGGCAAACGGCCTCAGCGGCGGGACGACGGTCGCGGCCACGCTCCATGCCGCGGCTCAGGCGGGAATTAGGGTGTTCGCCACCGGTGGGATCGGCGGCGTGCACCGCGGTGCCGCTTTTGATATCTCGGCAGACCTGCCGCAGCTCGGGAAGACGCCCGTCCTGGTGGTTTGTGCAGGGGCAAAGGCGATCCTTGACCTGCCGGCCACCCGGGAGGTGTTGGAAACCCAGGGCGTGCCGGTCATTGGCTACCAAACGGATGACTTCCCCGCCTTCTATACCCGTTCCAGCGGTTTACCGGTTGATTACCGTGTGGATACCCCCGAACAGGCTGCTGCCATTGCCACCCAGGCCTGGGATGCCGGCTTGCAGTCAGCCGTGCTGCTGGTCGTCCCACCGCCTGAAGAGACGGCCCTGCCGGAAGACCAGATGGAAGAGGCCGTCATGGCAGCCATCGCGGAAGCCGAGGATTTGGGAGTTTACGGCGCAGCGACAACCCCCTTCCTGCTGCAGCAGATGAGTGAGATCACACAGGGTGAAAGCCTGCGCGCCAACCTGGCCCTGCTGCGTAACAACGCCAAAGTGGCCGCCAGGGTGGCTGTCGCCATGAGCCAGTTGAACAAAGCCGGCCCCTTCTAAGGTTACGGTGCGGGCTGTTTGGTGTCGGTCGGACGTGGTGTCCGGGTCGGCGTCGGGGTGATGGTGACTGTGATGGTGCTGGTCGGCCAGAGCGTCTGAGTTGCGGTAGCCGTACCGGTCTTGGTCGGCGTTCGAGTGCGTGTTGCTGTCAGGGTAGCCGTGCTGGTAATAGTCGGTGTTGAGGGTTCACCGGTCACTATGAAATACCCGGATACTTTCCATTCGATTCCAATAAATATCTGCACTTCATAATTTCCCGGCAGCCACTCATTACTGGAAGGTTCCCAATCGGTATATCCATAACCGCCGCTGCCGCCTTCCCAGGGACTGGATTCATAATAGACCAGTTCGCCGTCACGGTACCACAGAGCCGACCACTGTACACCGTCAGTCATATTGTTGTAACTAAAGGTGCCGTAAAGGTGTCCAACCGGGTTATCAAAAGTTGTGGAAGGGTCAACCGGCTGCAGGTCCTCATCAATCCGCTGGGCGAACTGGAGTGTGCTGAAAAGTGCATCCGGGTTCGGGGTTGTTTCCCCCTCAAATTCATTCTGGATTGCGACCGGCATGCTGGGCGTGCTGGTAATTGAAGGCGTATCAGTGATCGTCGGGGTCAACGTGATCGTCGGCGAAAGTGTGATCGTCGGCGTCAGGGTGATGGTCGATGTCAGGGAGGGCGTTGGGGAAGGTGAAATGAACTGGTAGACCACCGGTTCGGAATAATTCAAGATCAGCCAGGCTAAAGGAACCAGCACAACGGCAAGCAAAATCATCCGCCAACCACGTACCATCCGGTCATGGCGTTTGCTGTAAAAAGGGATTTTGCGGCTTTTAATGATATTGTTAATCCCAAAGATCAGGGTCAGGATTGCCGCGACGCCAATGATCAGGCTGGCTGTCAGAACCGTTGAACGAATGTCAATTTGTAACATAAGGAGATTTATCCTCGGTCACCCGAATTATAGCGTATTTTACCGGGCAATCCATCTTCCAAGAAGCCTGAGTTAGGTTAAAATCAGGAGAAGATCAATAGTGATCTGAAAGCAATTATGCCTTTGGAGAACGGTTTCCTACTCAACAATCGCTATCGAATTCTCGACATCCTCGGACAGGGCGGGATGGGCGCAGTTTATCGCGCGATCGATGAAAATCTGGATGTCACCGTCGCCGTTAAGGAAAATTCCTTCTTCACCGAAGAGTACGCACGGCAGTTCGAGCGGGAAGCCCGAATTCTGGCTTCCCTGCGGCATCCAAACCTGCCGAGGGTCTTCGATTATTTTGTGATCGACCAGCAAGGCCAATACCTGGTGATGGATTATATTGCCGGAGATGACCTGCGCCAGTGGATGACCCGCGAACAAACGATCTCAGAGGGCGAAGCCCTCCAGATCGGGATCGCCATCTGCAATGCCCTCATTTACCTGCATTCACGCGTCCCGGCGATTGCTCATCGCGATATCAAACCGGGAAACGTGAAAATCACACCCAGCGGTGAAGTCGTGCTGGTGGATTTTGGCCTGGTCAAATTGATGGATGATAAAGAAATGACCACCTCCGCTGCGCGGGCAATGACCCCCGGCTATTCACCGCCGGAGCAGTACGGCCCCGACCCGACCGATCACCGCTCCGACGTCTTCTCCCTCGGAGCGACCCTCTACGCTGCATTGACCGGGTATCTGCCGGAAGACAGTTTGGCTCGCGCAACCGGTAAGGCCACCCTCACCCCACTTCGACAATACAACCCCAGGGTTTCAGAACAAACGGCTGAGGTCGTTGAAAAAGCGCTGCAGCTTCGTTTTGAAGACCGCTGGCAGACGGCCCAGGAATTCAAGGATGCTTTGATGTCCGCATTGAGCGCTCTTCCGGCCAATCAGCGGATCAGCACCAGGCTGGATGTAATGACCCAGACCCAGCCGGAAAATATGGGCATGCGAAGAAAGATCCCTAAAGTCCCGGACTGGCTGCGCGGCATCAAGGAAATGATTGTCGGACCCAATGGTAAGATCGGCCCTGTTTGGATCATCATTGGTGCTCTGATCCTCGCATTGTTGGTAATGATCGTCTTTTCACTGATCCGCACTAATGGATCGGGCGCTTTGATCAGCGGGGCAAAACAGACGGAAATTGCCTTAACGGCCAACCCGGTGAAAAACACCCCCGGCCCTGGCACCGTCAACACGAACGAATCTGGAGAAACCGAGCTGACACCTATTCCAGGCGGCATAAACAATCAAACTCCAGCGCCAACCCCAACCCCGGCAGGTGGTGGAGCAGGAATGATTGCGTTCGTTTCGGAACGGAGCGGGCTGCCCCAAATCTGGATGATCGATATCCCCACCTACCAGGTCACCCAGTTGACCGAACTGCCGGATGGCGCTTGCCAACCGGATTGGTCACCTGACGGGAAAGAGCTCGTTCTCACCTCTCCCTGCCCCAAGAAACGAGTCCGTTATCCCGGCTCCAGTCTGTTTATTTTTAATCTCGAATCCGGTGAACTGACACCGCTGCCATCTTCGCTTGAAGGGGATTTTGACCCGGCCTGGTCACCGGATGGGGATTGGATCGCCTATACTTCTTTGATTAACGGCCAGATGCAGTTGATGAAGGTCCGGGTGGATGATTTCGATACGGTCATCAAACTCTCTGACGGGACCTACGATGATTCCGGACCCGGCTGGAATAATGACGGCACCAGGTTAGTATTCGTCAGGACACGCAGCGTCGGCCAGATCTGGTTGATGGACGCAAACGGTGAAAACGCCGTCCAGTTCACACGTTCCGGTGCCATTGATGACAGCAACCCGGAATGGTATACCCGTGAGGACCTGATCCTGTTCAGCCAGGCTCTGGGATTGGGCAGCCCATCCAAACAGATCTTTGGGATGCGGTTGGAGGATATCGGCCAGGCGGAAGAATACGTAATCCTCCCCAGCGCCTCTTCCGACTATATCCCGCTGATGGATGATGTGGATACCTCCCCGGACGGTAACTGGCTGGCGTTTGACTACTGGTATTTCGATGTCCTTTCGGATATCTACATAATGGTTTTTCCGGGGTCAAATTTGACCCAGTTGACCGATAACCCCGCAATGGATTATGACCCGGCCTGGCGACCTAGTCCCTGATCGTTACCAAAATCGGATTTGGCACCGCCGGTTGATACCTTAAATTAATGGATTTTCAATTCTTCAGGAGGCACAGGTGAGTTTGGCGATTGATTCCCTACTTAGAGACCGCTACCGCATCAAGGCATTAATCGCCCAGAGCGGCATGGGAACAATCTATCTGGCGCACGACGAAGTATTGAATGTCGATATCGCCATCAAAGAGAACCTATATACAACCGAAACACACTCCCGCCAATTCCGCCAGGAAGCAACCATCCTTGCCAAGCTCCGCCATCCCAATCTTCCGAGAGTTATCGACCATTTTGTGATCGGAGGAATGGGGGAATATCTGGTGATGGATTACATCAGCGGCCAGGACCTCTGCCAGCGCCTGGAAAGTCTGGGCAAGCCTCTCCCGGAAGACGAGGCCGTGCGGATCGGTGCTGTGGTTTGCGAAGCGCTGGACTATCTGCATTCCCGGACGCCGCCCATTATCCACCGCGACATTAAACCTGCCAATCTTAAAATTGACACCGGAAGGTCATGTGGTGCTGGTCGATTTCGGATTGGCAAAATTTTACGAAAAGGGCGAGGTCACCTCCACCGGCGCCCAGGGGATCACGGCTGGATATTCTCCGGTGGAACAGTACGGTCAGGGGACGGACACCCGGTCGGATATCTATGCCCTGGGTGCCACGCTTTATACCTTGCTAACCGACCAGGTCCCACCAGATGCACTCGAACGCGCCATCGGGCGGGACAGCCTTCGGCCCATCTCTGATTTCAATCCATCTGTCAGCTCCGATGTGGCGGGAGTGATCGCAAAAGCAATGGCGATCAAAGCGGGAGACCGCTACCAGACTGCCCGCGAATTTCAGGATGCCCTGCTGACAGCCCACCCTTTACCGGACTTCTCCCCCAGTAAACCGGTCGTCGCCCCGATTGGCGGGGATACTGCTCCCAGGCAAGAAAAGTCCCCCAAACCACAGCCCAGGAAAAAGCGGTCCGTTTGGGTCTGGCTCATCCCCCTTCTGGTCATTATCGGCGCTGGTTCTGCAGCCGCGATCTTCCTGCTGGGAAGTAACGGGCCATTCAACCCCGCACCGTTATCACCAACGGTTACGAACACCGCCGAGGTGGTCAGTGTGGTGGACGAAGCCACTCAAACCCCTACCGATCCGCCCCCCACTGAAACTGAACCGGTAATTTCCCTCTCCCCGACCATCACCGTCACTTCAGCCCCACAGGGGACTGCCCAGGGCGGCGGTCAGGGTCAAATCGCCTTCGTTTCGGAACGGAGTGGTGCGCCGCAAATCTTCCTGATGAACGCTGATGGAAGCAACGTCAGCCAGCTCACCACGGAGATCCAGGGTGCTTGCCAGCCAGAATGGTCACCCGATGGAACCCGGCTGGCCTATATCTCACCTTGTGGTGGCATGCAGGAACGCTATGACGGGGCCAGTATTTTCATCCTCAATCTGGAGAACAACCGCACGGACCTGATCTCTACCCTCGCAACCGGCGATTACGATCCGGCCTGGTCACCGAATGGGAGCCGTCTGGCATTCACGTCGCTGCAAACCGGTAAACCTCAGATTTTCATTTATGACTTTGACAGCCGAACTGCCAATATCCTGATGAACCGCTCCACCGTCAACCGGATGCCGGCCTGGTCTCCGGATGGCGAACAGATCGTGTTCGTCTCTCCCAGCCCGGTCAACAACCTGCCGATCCTGTTCATCGTTGATGCCGGCGGGCAGAGTGAACCTCGCGCTATCACAGGACAAGCCGATGGGCGCATGCTCCGTCCTGCCTGGTCACCTGAAGGAAATTTGGTTCTGTACGATCTTGGGAATGGCGGTATCCTGGGCGGTCGCTTACTGACAGGCAGCCTGGATGTACCGGTTGACACCTCCCTGTCATTGGCCGAAAACCCGGCTTTCTCACCGGATGCGGGTTGGATCGTATTTAATGGTGCACAAAGCGGGTCCGACCTGGATATTTACCTCATGCTGCGTACCGGTGCGCGTCTGACCGATCTGACGGATGATCCCTCAGATGACTATCAGCCAGCCTGGCGGCCTTAAGATCCTGGTTTTATTGATCCGGGTTTTTCTCACTGATCTCGAAGAAATTGATGTACTTTATCCATAGTCGGCAGGGCCGGGATCGCACCACGCTCGGTGGTTGTGAGCGCGCCGACCGCGTTCGCCAAACGGCAGATGGCCTGGAGCTGATTTTCCTGCTGCCAGTCCTCAGCGTGGTTGAGCAGCCCAAACAATAGTCCCGCCACAAAGCCATCCCCCGCGCCGGTGGTATCAACCGATTCGACTGTAAAGCCGGGGACTTCACCCCTGAATTCAAGTGTGTAATAACGACTTCCTGACTTGCCTAAGGTGACCACCATAAGCTGCAGACTGTCATGCCAGAGTTGCTCCACTGCCCGGTCAATATCTGAAAGTCCGGTGAGAAAGGCCAATTCTTCATCGCTGACTTTGATGATATCCGCCTGTTCCCAGACACTGAGCATGCCGTTTTTGGCGGAGTCAGCATCAGGCCAGAGCGCCAGGCGCAGGTTGGGATCATAGGAAACCAGCACGCCGCTGGCATGAGCAGACTTCTATAGCCGCCAGGGTTGCCGACCGGGAAGGTTCGGTGATCAGGCTGACCGAGCCAAAATGGAAGATCTTTGCCCTTTCAATCAGATCGTAGGCGACTTCCTGCGGCGTGTAGAGCATATCCGCACTGGGATTCCGGTAAAACATGAACTCGCGTTCTCCATCCGCCCGGAGCGATACAAAAGCCAGCGCTGTGCGGGCTTCCTCCGAAAAGACCAGTCCGGAGGTATCCACACCCACTTGATCCAGAGTTTCTTTCAGGAAATGACCAAAGGCATCGTCGCCAACTTTTCCCAGGAATGCGCTGGACACCCCTAATTTTGCCAATCCGGCAGCCACATTAGCCGGTGCACCACCGGGCGCTTTCTTGAAAGCAGGCGCTTCGATCAACGTCACGCCGGAAATGGTGGGGACAAAATCGATCAGCAATTCACCGAGTGAAACGACATCAGGCATCCTTGGACCGTCCTTTGATTTAATCCAGGTTTGATTTCTGAAAGGCTACAAAGCCCATATTAACATTAAGCTCAGGCAGCGTCAATTCTTTTCTCAAAATGGGAAGATTTGTGAGAAGAAAAGTCGACCGCGTATAATTATTGTAACGATTTATTGAAATTTGTATCCAAATAATAAAAACAAGAATGTAATCAAGGAGAAATCATGGAATATCGACATTTAGGCAAAGCCGGAGTGAAGGTTTCGGAATTATCCCTGGGTGCCTGGGTGACCTACGGCAACCAATTCGGCGTCGCAGAAGCCAAAGAAATCATGGCGGCTGCTTATGATGCAGGGGTAAATTTTTTCGACAATGCCGAGGCTTATGCTTCCGGGCAGGCGGAAACCATCATGGGTGAAGCGCTCAAGGATTTGGGTTGGCCGCGCAAGGATTACCTTGTTTCGACCAAGATCTTCTGGGGTGGTCAGGGACCGAACGACCGCGGGCTTTCCTATAAACACATTATTGAAGGCGTGAACAACTCATTGAAGCGCCTGCAGCTGGAATATGTGGATCTGTTATTCGCCCACCGGCCGGACCCCGAGACTCCGATCGAAGAAACAGTGTTCGCCTTCAATCAGGTGATCCGTGAGGGTAAGGCTTTTTATTGGGGCACTTCGGAATGGTCCGCAGCCGAAGTGATGCGGGCGGTTGATTTTGCCCGGCGCAACAACCTGCGTCCTCCTTCAATGGAACAGCCCCAGTACAACCTTTTTCACCGTCAGCGCTTTGAAGTTGAATATGCTCCGCTTGTATAAGGAATTAGGCTATGGCACAACCACCTGGAGCCCGTTATATGGTGGCTTCCTGGCCGGCAAGTATAACAACGGTGAGATCCCGAAGGGAAGCCGCGCTGACCTGGAGAATTTTGAATGGATGAAGGAACGCGCGAAGGATCAGGTGAAAATTGAAGCCTCCCGCAAGCTGGCCGCCTTGGCGGACGACCTGGGGATTACCGAAGCGCAGTTGTCCCTGGCCTGGATTCTGAAGAATCCCCATGTCAGCACGGTCATCACCGGCGCCAGCAAGGTCAGTCAGGTGCACGAGAACATGAAAGCCATCGATGCCAAAGAGAAACTCACCGATGAGGTAATGGAAAAGATCGAGGACATTTTTAAGGATATTGAAGATTAGGACGGAACAAGTAGAGAATTTAGTTTCCCGGGATTTTGAGAATCTCGGGAAACTTTCTATATATGCCCCTTTAAAAACTTCTTGTCATTGCGAATCCGCCAGAGGGGTGAAGCAATCTTCGAAGTAGAGTCGCTAAATAATTAAATTGAAGCGCTTATCTTCTTTTTATATAAAAAGGGATTGCTTCGGGTTGCTCTGCAGTCACTCTCGATGATTGTAGATTAAGGCGATCTGCTTGTGAGCGCACCGGTTAATGGCTTCCTCCTTTGATTCCGACCGGTTACGAGTTAAAATGAGGAGATACCACCTGATCCAATAGATAAAAGGAACGCTTATGCCTCCGATCCTGTACCTCCTCGACGGTCACGGCCTGGCCTACCGGGCTTATTATGCGCTTACCGCGGGCGGGACCCGCACCAGCACATTCCAGACCGGCAGCGGTGAACCCACTGCAGGCGTCTACGGCTTCACCAGCATCCTGCTGCGGATGCTGGAACAGGAAAGCCCTGATTATCTGGCGGTGGTGTTTGATAAGGGCAAGACTTTCCGCCACGAAATGTATGAAGGCTATAAAGGAACCCGCGCCAAGATGCCGGACGACCTGCGTTCGCAGGTGGAACGGATGCGGGAAATCGTGGACGTCTTCAATATCCCCCGCCTGGAACGCGACAACTATGAAGCGGATGACGTTATCGGCAGCCTGGCACGTTGGGCTTCCAAGGAAAAGGGATTGGGCGTCAAGATCATCACCGGCGACAAAGACCTGCTGCAGTTGGTCACCGACCAGGTGATCGTGAATCTTGCCGGCAGCAAACTTTCCGAAGCCAAGGATTACTTCCCGGAAGACGTCAAACAAAAGCTGGGTGTGATGCCGGACAAGGT
This sequence comes from uncultured Chloroflexia bacterium, assembly GCA_963741015.1. Taxonomy (GTDB): domain Bacteria; phylum Chloroflexota; class Anaerolineae; order Anaerolineales; family Anaerolineaceae; genus Brevifilum. The sequence continues at coordinate 449,970 of CAVUGP010000010.1, forward strand.
GGTGGATTTCAAAGCTTTGATCGGTGACACCTCCGACAACATCCCCGGCGTCAAGGGTATCGGTGAGAAAACCGCTGTAAAGCTGCTCGATGAGTTCGGATCGCTGGATGAGATTTACGCCCACATTGATGAGATTAGCGGCCGGGCAAAAACAGCTCTGGAAGAGAACAAGGACACAGCCTATCTCAGCCAGACCCTTTCCCGGATCGTTACCAACCTGGATGTGAAACTGGACCTGGAGCAGGCCCGGATCGACCGGTTCAACCCGCGCGCGGTGGAAGACCTGTTCAGAGTGCTTGAGTTCCGCACTCTGACCCGGCAGTTGAACAACCTGGTCAATAAAATGAGCCCGGTCATGCCGCAGGGTGAACAGATGGATCTTTTCAGCCAGGGCGAAGAAACCGAAATGGCTGTCTCAGAGCCTGGAGCGATCGAGACAACCGTTGTGGATACCTCTGAGAAATTATCAGCGATGGTCGAGAAGCTCAACAAGGCTGAGTTGATCGCCTTCGATACGGAGACCACCGACACCGATGTGATGCGGGCCAAGCTGGTCGGGATCTCGCTGGCTATCGACCCGGATCATGGTTATTACATCCCGGTCGGGCATGCCAAAGGAAAACAGCTTCCTCTGAAGGATGTGCTTGATGCCATCCGCCCACCCTTCACCAACCCCAGGATTGGTAAAGCGGGACACAACCTGAAATACGATTACCTGATGTTGAAGCGCGCCGGGCTGGAAGTCTCCCCGTTAACCTTTGATACCATGCTCGCCGAGTGGCTGATCAACCCGGCTTCCCATAACCTGGGCTTGAAGAACCTCGCCTGGGTGCGGCTGGGCTACGAAATGACCCATATTGAAGAACTGATCGGCAAGGGCCGCACCCAAAAAACGATGGACCTGGTGCCGGTCGCCGAAGCAGCAGGCTACGCGGCCGCCGATGCAGCCATAAGCTTGCGGCTGGTACCTGAATTAAAAGCGGACCTGCAGAAACAAAATTCCGAAACGTTATTTCAGGACATGGAAATGCCGTTGATCCCGATCCTGGCGGACATGGAAGAAGCCGGGATCATGCTGGACCAGGATTTCTTTACCCAATTCTCCACCGAGCTGGATAAGCGCCTGGCTGAGATTGAAGAGAAGATCCAGGAAACGGTTGGGTACGAGTTCAACCTGAACTCCACCCAGCAGCTCTCCGAAGCATTGTTTAATAAGCTGGGTCTCGAACCGCCTGACCGGGCGCAAAAAACGGCTTCCGGGTTTTACTCCACGGCGGCTTCCGTGCTGGAAGCAATGGCCGGGAAGCATCCGATCATTGAGTGGATCCTGGAATACCGTGAGCTGGAAAAACTGCGCTCAACCTATGTCAATTCCCTGCCGGAGCAGATCAATTCCCGGACCGGCCGGGTGCACACTTCATTCAACCAGACCGGTACGGTGACCGGCCGGATCGCATCTTCAGACCCCAACCTGCAGAACATCCCCACCCGCTCCGAGATCGGCCGGCGAGTCCGGAATGGCTTTATCGCCCAGGAAGGCTGGGTCCTGCTGGCGGTGGATTATTCCCAGATAGAGCTGCGGATCGTGGCGCACATGGCACACGATGCCGCTATGCTGGCCGCGTTCAAGGCCGGACAGGATATCCATGCCACCACGGCTGCCGCTGTGAATGGCATTGATCTTAGTGAAGTCACCCCTGAAATGCGCCGTCATGCCAAAGCGATCAATTTCGGTCTGATCTATGGCATGAGCGCTTACGGGCTGACCAATGCCACCGACCTGACCCTGGCCGAAGCGGAAAATTTCATTGAAGCCTATTTCAAGGAATTCCCCGGTGTGAAAAAATACCTGGACGGGATCCGTGAAACTGCGGCCAAGCAGGGTTATGTGGAAACACTGTTGGGACGCAGGCGTTATTTCCCAAACCTGGCACATGGCGCCGGGTACAACGTCCGCCAGCGTGAGGAACGTGAAGCGATCAACGCCCCGATCCAGGGCACCGCGGCGGACATTATCAAAATTGCTATGCTGAAGCTGCCCGGTGAATTGGAAAAAGCCAACCTCAAAGCAAAGATGCTGCTGCAGGTGCACGATGAACTGATCTTTGAAGTGCCGGAAGATGAACTCAAGCAGACCACAGCGCTGGTTCAAAAAGTGATGGAAAATGCCTATCCTTTGGATATTCCTCTGAGCACGGAGGCCAAAGCCGGCAAGAGTTGGGGTGAGATGGAGAAGCTCTAAATGGACCCCATCCTTCCGATCGCCATCGGCGGCATGCTGCTGGCCGCGGTCGTTGCGGCCATTTTCCTGCGCGGAAACCGAAACCAGGCCCCGGGGGACGCCGTCGATGCCAGGTCAGAAACCCTCTATGCTGACGCCCAGGCCAAACTTGTGCGTTATCACTGCCCGAACTGCGATCAGGTGTTGTATCAGCAAGCGCAGCTATTGGCCGATAAACCGCACCGCCAGAAGACGAAAGCGGAAAGCGGCTATCTCACCGGGGTTACAGCCTGTCCCTCCTGCGGGCAAACTGTCAGGATTTCTCCGAAGGAAACCGATTTAGCCTAAGGCAAACTCAGCCATGCTCATGCCTGTGGTGCAAATCCGGCCAATGAGGATGGCTGTGCTCCAGCGGCTCATGTTCATGCGGGTGGCTGTGACGGCCCAAAGCGGCCACACCTTCAGAATGGGGATGGTTGTGATGCACGTCGGGGTGGAAATGGGTATGCGTATGTTCAAACGGTTTATGTATATGATTGTGGCTGTGAGTCTCGCGAAATAATATGTATACCGAACCGAGGAACAACAGGAAAGCGGCCCAATCAACCAGCGTGAGCGAATCCCCCAATAAGACGGATATTATCAAGCCAAAAAACGGTGCACTCGAAAAGATCAACTGCGACCGGGTTGCCCCCAGGTTTTGAGCGGCAGTGATATAGAGCAGGATCGACAGGCCATAAGAGACCGCACCCAGACCCAACGCACCGAGCAAGGTAAGGGGCGAAATGGACATTGGGGCAATCAGCGTCCCCAGGATGAGGTTGACGCTGCCGGCCACAATCCCTTTCCAGAAGGTGCTCTGCGCGGGTGAGATCCCATCGATCAGCGCAGTCAGGTGATTATCCACTCCCCAGCAGATACAGGCCAGGGCAATCAACCCACCGGCCTTGAACCCGGCCATACCGCCACCCCAGGCCAGCAAGGTCGCTGCCGCCAGGACGCCCAGGCTCGCCAGCCAGCCTTTGCCGGAAAGATGGTCTTTGAAAAACAGGTAACCGAGGACGACCGTGGCAACCATCTCCATGTTCAGCCACAGCGAGACGGAAGCTGCCGCTGCGATCCGCAGCCCGGCCAGCAGCAAGACCGGCCCCAGGATCCCGCCAAACAGGATCGCCCCTGAAAGCCGGAGAGCGTCCTTACGAGCCATCCGCCAGGGAAAGATGAACGACCTTTCGCGGATCAGGATCAGTAAAACACCCAGGGCTGCGCCCAGGTATAACAGACCTGCCAGTTGCATATCGGTCAGGAAGTTGAGTAGCGGCTTTCCCAGCGGTGCGGCTGCCCCGAATAACAAGGCAGCGATGAACGCCACCGCAATGCCAAATCGCTTTTGCTGGTCCATGCAATAATTATAGTCTCACACCGTGAATTCTCGTGTTATCCCCCATCTAAATTGAGCTGTTCTTACTGAAAATCAGACGGCCATGCTGACACGACCGTAAAGCTTTTCGCGGATCTGCAAGACCTGCCTTCTGAGCCGGTCATCCGTTTCCATCAGGTCGCTCACTTTATCACAGGCATAGATCACGGTAGTATGATCGCGCCCGCCGAGGAAATTGCCGATTTGGGGCAATGAAACGCCGCCCTCTTCCCGCAGGAGGTACATCGCGATCTGCCGGGGGAGTGCCACCTCCCGGGTGCGTTCCCGACCTAAAAGCCGGTCCTGCGAAACGCCGAAGGCATGTGAAACTGCATTCAGCACGTCATCAGGTTCCAGGTCCGCGCCTTGAGGGAGGAAATCGCTCAACGCGTTATGAGCCAGTTCCAAAGTCAAGGGAATGCCGCTCAGATCGGAATAGGCCAGCACACGGTTGAGCGCGCCTTCCAATTCACGAATGTTCGACTGCACCTGCCGGGCAATATACTCCAGGATCTCGGCCGGGACCATCCGGCTGGCACGTTCGGCCTTGGAGCGCAGGATCGCCAGACGTGTCTCCACATCAGGCGGCTGGATATCGGCCGTCAGACCCCACTCGAAACGGGACCGCAGGCGTTCTTCCAGGGTCACCAGGGCTTTTGGAGAGCGGTCGGAGGAGATCACCAGTTGTTTATTCTGGCCATGGAGCGTATTGAAGGTGTGGAAAAATTCTTCCTGGGTTGATTCCTTGCCGGCAATGAACTGGATGTCATCGATCAGCAGCACATCCACCTGGCGGTATTTTTCGCGGAAGGCTGGCGTTGTGTGGGTGCGGATGGCATTGATCAGATCGTTGGTGAATTCTTCAGATGAGACATATAAGACGTTCAAACCGGCCGGTTCACAGGTGTTGCCGATCGCGTGCAAAAGATGGGTCTTGCCCAGCCCGACACCGCCATACAGGAAGAGCGGGTTATAGGCACGGGCGGGACTTTCCGCCACTGCCATACAGGCGGCATGCGCCAGACGGTTATCAGAACCAACCACAAAATTGTCAAAACGATAACGGGAATTGATGGTTGAATTTTCAACGGGATCTTGGGTTGTGCTGTGGGATTTTTCAACGATTTCAACCGGGCGAGTCTGGGTCGAAGAAGACCAGACCCGGACCTTGATTTCAACCGGGCAGCCCATCATGCCGGTCAGCGAACGCTTCATGGTCGCGCTCAGGCGGTCTTCCAGCCAATCCTTGGCGTAAGCATTCTTCACACCGATCTCGAAACAATTTGAAGCCTCATCGTAACTCAGGAACTCCGCACTCCGGACCCAGGTATCAAAGGAAGCCTTGGACATTTCCAGCTGAAGCTGACCTAAAGTCGCCTGCCAGGCATGCTCTGCATTCATTCCCTTCTCCTCTCGTCCGGTGCGGCAATGATCGAATATTGAGTGATAATTGCGTTAAATGAGTTGAATATAAAACGCCACTGTAGAAATGATCAGTGGCGGAGGTGATTCGACTAAATTAAATTTCTTCCAAAGGCTGGAAATAGTCGCCCGCTCGGTAAATCAATAAAAACAATTCTATCAGACATCCATTTTTACCTCAAGCGGATTCGGCACTTTTTTACTAAAAAATTCTAAATCTTTAAGAAGACCAAATCTTAAAAATTATGATTCTTCTGATAAAAATTAAAGCGCTTAATTGCCAGACAATGAGTCACCGGTTTAGCAGACTCTGTAAACACACAACCCCCATATATGGGGGTTGATTCACTATATTATCGAAGGCGCCGATATTTGGGGGTTTCCATCAAATTCGACTTTGTGAGGAAATGCTCATATGTTCGAAAATATGATTCGGATTTTGGAATCAGTCGGCGCTGTCTTCTATCATCATCTCTGCTGCCCGGCGGCCGATCTCCACCGCGAAGTTTGTCCCCCGGTCCCAGGGATAAACCTGGCTCATACTGGCGTAATAAAGACCGGTCAGGGGCGTGCGGATGGCGGGGATATTCTGCGAGTGATTCACCAGGGGAACCGGCTGGGCGTACCGGGTACGGAACAGCCAGGTCTTGTTGATCCAATCCGGTGAGAAATCCGGGTTGAACTTCTTCAGGTGCGGCAGGAACCTGGCCAGGATCTCTTCCTGAGAGAGTTCAAAGTTCTCATGGTCCTGCGGGAGGTAGTCCCCGATATAAACAATGTGATCACCGCCGAAATGCTCCGGTGAGAGGAAGTTGGTATGCTCGACCAGCGAGAGGAAGGGGAAACCCGCGCTCTTGGGGATGTTGTACCAATAGTAACCCTGCTCCGAGAGCTGATGCTTTAGCGACAGGATCATCACGACCGCACCCATGCTCTTCAAACCGAGCAGCCCTTGCAGATAATCCGCCGGCAATCCGGGTGCCAGTTGCGCCAGCAGCCCCGGTGAGGTGGTGACCAGGACCTGGTCAAACACCGGTTGATCTTCACCGACATCGATCTGGATCCGTCCATCAGCGGTCTCCGTGATGTCATTGATCCGGGTGTTCAACTTGATTGTGACACCCATCTCTTTCAGTCGGTCAGCGAACTGGTCAGCAAATGCCTGGAAGCCGCCTTCGAAGGTGCCCAGGCGCGTGGTCCGTGCATGCAGCCGAGCCCACATCCAGGCCATATTGACCACCTCGGCATACTCCTCGCCAAACTTGCCGATCATCATCGGCTTCCACATCAATTCATAGACCTTGTCGCCCGCCCACTTGCGCATCCAGGCGTCCACCGTGGTTTTCTCAAGCGCACGCCAGTTGTTGGTCGCCCGCAGGTAAAGGCCGACCAGCCCGAAGCGGATTTTGTTGATCCCCCATCCCAGGCCCGGATAGAGCAGTGCGTTTTTGATCGAATCGAAGGGATAGAACTTCCCTTTGTAGTACATCACCGTGACCGGGCGTGGAAAGAGCACCTTTTCCGACCAGCCCAGTTCGTCGATCAGTCCCAGGATGTGCTCATCGGTCTGGAACCAGTGATGGTAAAAACGCTCCACCGACCAATCCCAATCCGGTTCCTTGAAACCTGCCGCCAGCCCACCGGCGTGGTCGGCCGCTTCGTAGACCGTGACGTCCTTGCCGGCTTTCACCAGGTCATACGCCGCAGACATCCCGCCGATCCCCGCGCCGATCACAGCCACGCGTTGTTTTTCAGGTATCATTCCTCGGTCCCTTCCGTTTCGGTGGAATTATCTCCCCCGGCTTCCGCCTGGGCACGCATCTCACCCACATCCGTGGTCCATTTCAACCCTTCCCGGACGAAATAGATCGCGCCGACAATCGTGATCGGCACCCAGAGCGCGATCCGCAGCACAAGAGTATATCCCAGAGCGGGTTCGGCTGCGATCCCATAAGCTTCCAGCATGGCCCGGCCGGCAGCGTCGAACGTCCCCAGGCCGCCCGGTGCAGCCGGGATCAGCAGCACCAGGTTGACGACACCGTTCAGCAGCATCAACTGCCCAAAGGTGAGCCCGAGACCGAGCGCCTGATCCACGCTCCAGTAAAGGCCGGTCTCAAGCACCCAGATCAGGATTGAAGTGAGCAGGATCATAAATGCGTCTTTGGGCGAGCGGAGGCTCATCAAGCCATCCAAAAAACGGTCGGCGATATTGTTGACGGGCTTATGCCAGCGTTCAGGAAGGACCTTGTCGATCACCACATGGATCAGGTCCAACGCAGGTTCGGGGAACATTGCGATCAGGATGAAAACCGTCAGCCCGGCCAGGAAGATACCCACAGCCCAGGTCGCCAGGCTGCCCAGTTGGGCGAAGACTCCGCTGCCGGGAAGGTCCACCAGTTCACCCAGGTTGAGCAGGACAAAGCCAACGATCACCACCGCGTCAAAGATGCGTTCGACAACGATGGTCGCCAGGCTGCCTGCGATGGAGACATCCTCGCGCCGCTTGAGGACCACCGCACGCAGGACTTCACCCATCCGCAGCGGGAAGACATTATTGCCCATATATCCGATGTTGATCACGGGGAAAAGCGTGCCGATCGAGATCTTCTTGAGCGGTTTGAGCAGGTACTGCCAGCGCCAGGTGCGCACGAGCACCCCGATAAAGTAGACCGCCAGGCCGGGAACCAGCCACCAGAGACGGATCTCCCGCAAGGTGGACCAGAGACTTTGATAGTTGATCTTGCGAAAAGCCAGGTAAAGAAAAATGGCTGAGATGACCAGCCCAACCCAGAACAGCCAGCGTTTGGTAGCGCGTTTCATGAGCATGATTCTACCATGGGGAAGGGAGAAGTTTCCTTTCCATTCCAGAGCGTTATTTGCATGAAATCTCTAAAATATCATAACCAGCAATCAGCTTTGAACCAATTATCCTCCTCATTCGGAGCCTGGACTGCCTGCCCCTTTTTTCAGGGTTCGTCCGCCATTATTTTGGATCCATTTCCAAGCTGTCTATCGATGTTGAAATTATGAAGCAGACCCGTAGGGGCGGCATATATGCCGTCCCTATATATTTTATAAATCCTGATTTTCGATCGATCGATTTCCTTTCGGATGTTAACATTCCGAGGGTTTTAACAACCACGACATACACGTAAGGGCGAGGCATGCCTCGCCCCTACGATCGAAAACCTGAACACTCCTCCATATAACCCCTTTCTACCAACTTATGCAGGCATCCTTCCCCACAATCCAAAATGGTATACTTCCTTCCATGTCATTGATCACAGCCCAGAACCTGGCAAAATCCTTCGGCCCGGACGATATCTTCGAGGGGATCACCCTCTCGATCCCTCGCCGGGCGCGCATCGCGATCGTCGGCGCCAACGGTGTGGGCAAGACCACCCTGCTGCGCATCCTGATCGGCGAAGATTTCCCCACGGCCGGGGCCATCTTTCCCGCCAAAGACCTCACAATCGGCTATCTTCCCCAGGAGGCAACCCTGGCGATGGAAGGCACCCTCTGGGAAGCCTGCCTTCCCGCTTTTACCGACCTGATCGAGATGCAGGCCGAATTGGAAGTCTGCATGGCCGCCATGTCCGACCCGGACCGGGCCGAGGAAGCCGTGGCGCGTTACGGCAACCTGGAGCAGACCTTCGAACGCCGCGGCGGCTATACCTACGAGGTGCAGATCAAGCAGACCCTTGCCGGGTTGGGATTCGATGAGAAGGACTATCACCGCCCGATCACCCAGCTTTCCGGCGGGCAGCGCACCCGCGCCCTGCTGGCGCAATTGCTGCTGGAAAACCCGGACCTGCTGATGCTGGACGAGCCGACCAACCACCTCGACATCCAGGCGGTGGAATGGCTGGAATCCTTCCTCAAGGATTGGGACGGCGCGCTGGTGGTGGTCTCGCACGACCGCTACTTCCTCGACCAGGCCGCCCAAACCATCTGGGAGATGACGCCCTCCCTCGAGGTCTACCGCGGGAACTACAGCGCCTACCTGGCGCAGCGGGAAGAACGTTATTCCCGGCGCCTGGCGGAATATGAGGCGCAAAGCGCCTTCATTGAAAAGGAACAGGAATTCATCCGGCGCAACATCGCCGGTCAGAACACCAGCCAGGCCAAAGGCCGCCAGCGCAGGCTGGAACGGCTGCTGGAAGATGCCCGGCTGGCGCCGCCCCCCAACGAACCGCGGCGGATGCACATCAATCTGAACACCAAAGGCCGCTCCGGTGACCTTGTGCTGCGAACCCATAACCTGCAGGTCGGCTACCACGATGAGGGCCAGCCATTGTTTGACTGCCCGGACCTGACCCTGGTCCGCGGGGAATGCGCTGCCATCGTCGGCCCGAACGGCGCAGGCAAGACCACCTTCCTCAAGACGATCCTCGAGCAAATCCCGCCCTACAGCGGCACCGTGCAGCTCGGCGCCAGCCTGGAGATCGGCTATTTCGCCCAGGCCCATGAAGGGCTGGACCCTGATAAAACACTGATGCAGGAGATCAGCAGCGTTGCGCCGAACCTGCTGCCGGCCGAGGTCCGCAGCTACCTGGCGAAATTCCTGTTCACCCGCGACAATGTCTTCCGCAAGGTCGGCACCCTTTCGGGTGGGGAGCGCGGCCGCCTGGCGCTGGCCAAACTTTCGCTTTCGGATTCGAACCTGCTGCTGCTGGACGAACCGACCAATCACCTCGACCTGCCCACCCAGGAGGTGCTGGAATCGGTGCTGTCCAACTTCCCCGGCACGATCCTGCTGGTCTCACACGACCGCTACCTGATCGACTCTCTGGCGACCCAGATCTGGGAAGTTGAGCCCCAGGGCCAGAAGCTGCAGGTCTTCAAAGGTTCCTACACCCAGTTCAAGACCTATAAGATAAAGCTGCAGGAACAGATGCAAGCCGAGTCTGAGGCTGCGCGGGGTGTGCAAGAGGAAAAGCACTCCGGATCGAAACCGGTGGAGACCTCTCGCAAGACTCTCTCAAAATACGAACAGAAACAGATCCGCGGCCGCATGACGGAGATTGAACGTGAAGTCCAGGCTCTGGAAGAACAGCAAGCGGTCATTTCAAGGACCCTGGAAAACCCGCCGGAAAACCAGGACAAAGTCCTGAAGTTGGGCGCGGAATATATGCACCTGCAGGAGCAGATGGAGAACCTTCTGGCGGAATGGGGCCGGCTGGAAGAGCAGCTGGGGGCAGATTAATCGCATCATTGCTACAAATTTTTTCATTGAAAAACAGCCGTAGGGTGGGTCGCTGACCCACCATTTTTGTCATTGCGACAAGCTGATCGGCTTCATGTTGAATCAGCGAAGTGCCAAGCGCCAGGAGGCGCTGGCAGAAGCATGAGCTTGTACCCCACTGTCTTTTACTAGCAATAGGCTGCGCAGCAGCCCGAAGCAATCTTCTATCAATACAAAAAGTAACAACCTACCATTAGATATAGCCGTAGGGTGGGTCAGTGACCCACCTATCCTGTCATTGCGACAAGCTGATCAGCTTCATGCTGAATCAGCGAAGTGCCAAGCGCCAGGAGGCGCTGGCAGAAGCATGAGCTTGTACCCCACTGTCTTTTACTAGCAATAGGCTGCGCAGCAGCCCGAAGCAATCTTCTATCATCACAAAAAGTAACAACTCACCATTGGATACAGCCGTAAGGTGGGTCGCTGACCCACCATTTTTGTCATTGCGTTATTATATTGTCATTGCGACCACTCTTTGTCATTGCGAGGAGCCCGAAGGGCGACGTGGCAATCTTCTATCATCACAAAAGTAACAACTCACCATTGGATATAGTTGTATGCAATCATAGTAGAAGATTGCTTCGTCGCTTACGCTCCTCGCAACGACAAGAGAGAGACACTCCGCCAGGGATATCTCTACTTATGCTTACGACGCATCAATCTGGTTTCCATATTGCAACATCGCCCCACTGCATGTATGATTAAACCGATAAACCACAAGATTTGGAGCATTGATGACCCGACACTGGCTGCATTGGACCATCCTCATACTGGCCTTCTTCGCCCTGGCTGCCGCACCCACCTCCGTTCAATCCGCGGCGGGACCGGTGGGCGTGCGGATTCCCGTTGAGTCGGGGAACCAGGCCGATGTCGCCGCTTTCAGCGCATCCGTGCAGTCCAGCCTGCAGGCGGAACGTGTCATCGATTACGGCAGCTTCCTGTGGGCCGTGATGCAGCCGGCCGACCTGGCCGGGCTGGACGCCGCCGGCGTGGCCTACCAGGCCATTGAGAATCCCTACGCCCTCACCCTGGGCGGCCAGACTTTTGACCCGCTGGAAGGCGTCCCCTCCTTCGGACTGGGACAGGACCAAAAAGCCCGCAGCGCCGGTGCACCCGGGCTGCACCTGGTGCAGTTCCACGGCCCGATCAAGAGTGCCTGGCTGGATGACCTGGAAAAAGCGGGACTTGAAGTGATCCAGTACATCTATCCGTACACCTACGTGGTCTGGGGCGACCTCGATTCCCTCTCGCAGGCCCGCGGTCAAAATGCGGTGCGCTGGGCGGGTGATTACCTGCCGGCTTTCGCCCTTTCATCCCAAAACCGCAGCCTGGGGAGCGACCCCCTGCTGGTGAAGGTGATGATCATGCCCCAGGCGGGACTGTCCGAGACCGTGAGCGCCATCGAAGCGCTGGGCGGGAAGACGATGGGCACCGCCAGCGGCGTGGACCCCGCCTTTGACCTGGCGACTTTCCTGATCCCCGGTGACCGGATGAGTGAAATCGCTCAACTGCCCGGCACCTATGCCATCCAGCCGGTGCCCCTTGACGGCGGCGACCGCGGTGAGATCAACGACCAGATCAACGTCGGTAATTACGACGGGACTAACGCCGCTTATCCCGGCTACCGGGACTGGCTGAACAGCGTGGGCCTCTCAGGGGCTGGGGTGATCATCGCCAACGTGGACAGCGGGATCGACCAATCCCACCCCGATCTGGTCCACCGCATGGCGCCCTGCACCGGCTCGACCTGCGGCGGCAGCACCTACAGCAATCACGGCACTCACACCGCCGGGATCATGGCCGCCGATGGTTCCAGCGGAATCACTCTGAATGGTTTCCTCCGCGGCCTGGGGATGGCGCCTGGTGCACACCTTGTTGAACAGGTCTACTCCCCAACATATCTGGAAACAGATGGTATGCTGACCCTGATGACCCAATCCTATCAGAACGGCGCAGTAGTCTCCGGCAACAGTTGGGGGCCGTCCGGTTCGCCGCTCGGATATGACGAAGATACCCGCCTGGTGGATATCGGCGTGCGTGATGCCGACCCCACCACAGATGGCAACCAACAGCTCTCTTATGTGCTCTCGATCATGAACGGTGATGGCGTTACCTCCAGCCAGGGCACCCCGGATGAAGCCAAGAACATTTTCACTATCGGGGCTACCGTTATGCAAAATTCCACTGGCGCACAATTTACGAACATTAACGACCTGGATTTTGTTACCGGCTATGGGCCTGCCCTGGATGGCCGCACGATCCCCCACCTGGTCGCACCCGGATGTTATGTCGATTCCACACTTCCCGGTGGATACGGGCTGATGTGCGGAACCAGTATGGCCTCACCAAATGTGACCGGCGCGGTTGCATTGTTTGTTGAGAAATACAGGAATATGTTTGCCGTTGATCCAAGTCCGGCACTGGTCAAGGCGGCCTTCCTGCCTGTAGCGCATGACCTTGCTGGAAATCTTGGCGCAAACGATGAAGTTTTAGGACATCCCTTTGATTCGAAACAGGGTTGGGGACGGCTGGATGCGGCAGCAGTTTTACAACCTTCAATGGAAGTTCATTATTATGACCAAGAAATCCTTTTCAATGAAACTGGGGATACCTGGTCATTTGATATTACGGCCGGTAACGCTATTCGTGCTCTTAAGATCATGTTGGTATGGACGGATGCACCTGGCACTGTATCTGTAGACACCGAAACTCCTGCCTGGAATAACAATTTGGATTTATCCTTAACCGATGGGGTCAATACTTATTATGGAAATAATTTTGGTGAGGATGGTCTATCGGTCTCGGGAGGGTCTCCAGATCTGATGAATAATACAGAAGGAATATTTTTACCCCCTTCGGACCCCGGAACTTATACAATAACAGTACACGCTGCCGATATTAATTCAGATGGAGTCCCAAACATTGGCGACGAGACCGATCAGGATTTTGCTCTTGTCTATTACATTTATTACGATCCCATTTACTTTCCAATTTTCTTTCATTAACGTCAATAAAATTTGTGAAATCTAAAATTTCATTTTTTTATGAATATGAAAACCCGGAAAGTTCTACCCCACAGGTTGATTTTTATAATCAGTAGTATCTTCCTATTTTCCCTTTCCGGCTGCAACCTGCCGCAAGGGACGCTGACCCCCTTCCAAAGCAGCCGGCAGCAGACCGAGATCGCCGGGATACTCAATCCTTCAGGCATAATCTCCACCGAATCCCCAAATGCAGAAGTCACGCCTGGCCTTGCAACACCCACCCTCTCCGCTGTGCAGGACGGATATCTGGGCTTATCTCACCCAGCAGGGCGACACCTTGCCGGCCCTCGCACTGCGCTTCGGCGTCGAGCCCGGCGAGATCCGTGCGGAAGTTCCCCTGCCGGAGAGCGGCTTGCTCGCACCCGGCCTGACCCTGCAGGTGCCGGACATACTGGAAGAAACCCTGCCCGGCGTTTTACTGCTCCCCGACAGCGAGGTCACTTTCGGACCAACGGTGCAGGGCTTTGACGCGGCCGAATTTGCCCGCAATGCGGGCGGGTATCTGGCCGGCTACAGTGAAAGCGTAAAGAGCGAGACGCTGGGCGGCCCGGAAATCGTGCAAACCGTGGCGGTGGAGACCAGCACCAACCCCCGCCTGCTGCTGGCGTTCCTCGAATACCGCTCGGGCTGGGTGTTCGGTTTCCCGGAAGGTGCCGCACAGGAACGCTACCCGATCGGCTTCGGTGCAGGAGCGGATACCGGTCTCTACAAGGAACTGATGATCGCGGCCAAGCTGCTGGCCCAGGGGTTTTACGGCTGGCGGGATGGGAGCCTGCTGACTGTGGCCTTCTATGGCGGGGACAGCGGCCGTCTGGACCCGGCAATCAACGCGGGCAGTGCAGCCCTGGCGCAGCTTTTCGCCGTGCTCGATACCCGCGCCGGGTGGGAAGCGGACCTGGTGGGTCCTGAATCGTTCCTGGCTTTTTACAATGATCTGTTTGGCGATCCCTGGGAGCGTGCGGCCGCGGTGGAACCTTACTTTTTGACGGATACCCGCCAGCCGGATCTCGTACTGCCTTTCGCACCGGGCGAGGCCTGGAGCCTGACCGGTGGCCCGCATATCACCTGGCAGACCGGCACACCCCGCGGTGCGATCGACTTTGCGCCGGTGACCGGTGAGGCCGCCTGTGCGGTCTCGGTCCGCTGGGCGACAGCCGCAGCCGCAGGGCTGGTCGTGCGCTCAGCGCGGGGCGTGGTCGCCATCGACCTGGACGGCGATGGGGATGAGGGCACCGGCTGGGTGCTGATCTACCTGCATATCGCCGAAAAAGACCGTGTCCCGGCCGGGACCTGGCTGGCGCAGGATGACCCGGTGGGACACCCCTCCTGTGAGGGCGGGTCGGCCAGCGGGACCCATGTTCATTTCACACGCAAGTTCAACGGGGAATGGCTGGGTGTTGGGGAACCGCTGCCGCTGGTGATCGGCGGCTGGCAGGCGGTGGCCGGAGAACGGAATTATCAGGGGTATCTTATCAGGGGAGAAGAAGTCGTGACCGCCAGCCCGAACGGCATGGGCGGATCATTGATCATACGCGAGGATTAGGCGTTATTCCCTTTTATCGTTGTATCGTTTTCCCAGGTCAGGCTTTCAACTGAACCGGGTTCACCCAGCAATTTGGGCAGCAGGGCTTGCATCGCGGCGGGGTCGCCGCTGGTGTGGAACCTGACGGTCCCCGGTATCTCTCCCGGATGAAGCAGGCCGTGTTCGGACAGCACGCGCCGGATTTGCCGGGCGATGGCCGGCGCGGGGTCGATCGTGCGCACACCGGGACCGGTGATCTGTTCGATCAGGGGGATCACAAAGGGGTAATGGGTGCAGCCCATCACAACCGTATCAATGCCTTCCGCCAGCATGGGATCGAGCGCGCCTTCGAGGATGGCGCGGGTTTTCGGTCCATCCAGGTCACCCGCTTCAATCTGTTCCACCAGGCCGGGACAGGTGCTCTGAAAGAGCTGGACTTCTTTGGCGAACCGCTCCACCACAGAAGCATAGAGTTCGCCCGCGAAGGTAGTGGGAGTGGCCAACACGCCGACCTTGCCGGTGTGGGTCGTCTCGGCCGCAGGTTTGACGGCCGGTTCCATCCCCACAAAATCCACCTCGGGGAATTTCTGCCGCAGGTCGTGCAGCGCGGCGGCCGAAGCGGTGTTGCAGGCGACCACAATCATTTTTGCGCCGTGAGCCAGCAGGAACCGGGTAATGCCGAAGGTGAAATCGCGGATCTGCTCTTTGGGCCGGGAGCCGTAGGGGGCATGTCCCTGATCCGCAATGTAAATCACCGGCTCGTGGGGTAGTTCGCGCCGGACCGCCCGCAGGACGGAAAGTCCGCCCAGGCCGGAGTCGAAGATTCCGATCGGTTGAGTGGGGTCAGAGTGGTGCTGCATGTTTTCCATTTTATCACGCGGAGGATGAAAGAGATGATTTGAACACCCCATCCCCATCCCTTCCCCCAAGGAGCGAAGCGACGAAATCCCCGAAGCAATGCCGAGGGGATTGGGAAGGGTGCTGCGCATCAGCGGAAAGGGGTCAAAAAAGAGGCTGTCCATTCCCATCCGGACAGCCTCTTACTCAGCGGCCACGGCGTGGCCGATACCAGCAAATTACTCAGCCGCTTCCTTAGGTCTTGGCTGTCCTAAAGGATAAGGCTTGAACAGGAAATAAGCGATCACACAGGTGACCGCGACGATCGGCCCGATGATGACCACACCCAGGCGCCATCCCAACAGCAGCGCCAGCGTCGAACCGGCCAGGCTGCCCATGAACTGGTTGATCACGCCCTGCACGGCGAAGTACATCCCGGCGCGGTCCTTTCCGGTCTCTTTGGCCTCGGTCGCCGCGATCTGAGCCGGGAAGGCGTAAGGAATGGTAAAAAATACACCGATCGAAAAACTGGCAATCCCGCCCGCGATGATACCGATCAACATCGGTGACAGCGGCAGGTTGAAATGAGTCCAGCCCAGCGGGAAGATCAGCATCGCCAGGGCAAAGATCAACAGCGCCAGCCTGAAAGCCCACTTGGCGCCCTTCTTCTTCGTGATCCAGTTGAACAGGATCAACATGATCGGAACGGGTGCAAAAGCGGCTGCATTCATTAAGCCAAGCTGGGCATCGCTGAGGCCCATCATATCGGCTGCCATGAAGGCGATCCCACCCAGGAAGAACTGCAGGCCGAAATAGAAGGCCGCCACCGAGATCATATAGATCCGGAATGTCCGGTTCGCCAGCGTCATCTTGACCGATTCCCAGAGCGGCACATCAGCAGCCCTATCGGTGGAATCCGGGGCACCTTCAAGGGTGGACAATTCCTTGATCACCAGGATCGGCCCAAGGAAGGAGAGGAAGACCGGGACCAACAGCCAGATCGTGCCGCGAATGCCAAAATGCTCGAACAGGATCGGCGCAACCACATAGGTGAGGACGTAACCGGCCGTATTGAAGAAGGTCTGCCAGGACGCCACCCGCACGCGGGATTGCTCGTCTTTGACAATTTCAGAAAGCGATGCCAGGTAGGGCACGATGATCAGGGTATGGAAGAAGAAATAAAGCGATGAAGCCACCGCGATAAAAATTGCATTGCCCCAATGGCCTTCCGCACCCAGACTGTTACCGGAAATGGGCGGATACCAGAGCAGCAGGAAGCTCAGGACCGTGGGGATAAAGCCCAGGATCATCAGAGGACGCCTTCTGCCCCAGCGGCTCTTGAGGTTGTCAGTCCAGCTCGCGATCGGGATATCCACCACGCCATCCAGGATCCGGGCCACGAGCATCCCGGCCGCATAGGCCCCGGCCGGTGCGAGGATCAAGGCACCCGTCTCCACCCGGGAGAGCGCCGGGCGATAAAAATATAATAAATAGGTCATTACGATTTGATACATGAATCCGGGGCCGAAGCCGCCGAGGGCGTAAATGGGTTCCTGCCAGCGTTTAAGTGTCTTCATAAAGGAGTTCCTCCGTCTGAAAAAACTAAAAACCTATCGCCGTTATCCCTCGATAGGGTTTATGACTCAAAATAACGCTTCACTTCGGCCACCGAGGAGGTGTCACCGCCTTTGCCGGGCTGGATGGATGCCATGGCGTCGATCATCGTCTCCAGGCGCAGGCATTCCTCAAGGACTGCATCGGTCTGAAGAGGTTTGGGGCTGACGCCTGCAAATGTTTCAAAATTTCGGTAGTAGATTTTATCCAGCACGTCTTCCGGCAGGGCGATGCCCTGAAAGATCGCTTCTTTCCCGCCAAACAGGAAACCCTGGTGGGTCAATTGGAAGGGACCCTCCTTCTCAAGGAAAGCGCGGATCACCTCGATCCGGGCCAGGCTCTCCTCTCTTTCAATCCCGGCTGCTCGGTCCCGGAGCAGCGCCCTTGCGCCGATATCCGTACCGAAAATGATCCGGTCCTGATATTTGATGAAGAAATCCCGCGCTTTTTCGGGGTCCTCGCTGAAATTGAAATACATCTCGATCCCGGGTGTCAGGTCCACGTGCATATTGGGGAACCGGTCCAGATATCCAGCCAGACGTTCCAACTGCGCTGAAAGGAAGAAGAAGTGTGCAAAGGTCACATTCAAATCCGGGTGTCGATCCAGAACATTTATCACCTGGCGGTACTGGTCTTCGTTGTTGATATAGCTGCCATCGCCGTAATACCACCCCATCTCACGCGCCCAGTCGGGAACCTTCTCCGCATCCCAGAACTCCTCCGGGTCGTTGACATGGAAGATCAGGGGTGTCTGGGTCTCGGCCATTTTCTGCCAATAAGGTTCATAGACCGGCGCATCAAAATCGGGGATGGGCAGCCGTTTGCGAATCTCGGCTTTGCCTTCGATCATCTTGATCCCATCCGCGCCCATTGCCATGAGCACTTCCACATAGTGAGCAAAGGCTTCCCCGGCGATCTCCGGCGACAAGAAAAGCGGTGAGACATCCAATCCGCCAAACAGGTAGATGCGTTGGGGATGTTCCGCCTTGAACAGCACGGCATCCGGTACAAGGCTTAGCCGCTGCTCGTCAGGCGTGCAAACCACGGCCAGTTTTTCGATCCCGGTTTCATCCAGGATTGCCATCAAAGAGTCTTCATATGAAAAATGAGCGTAATGGACATGGCCGTCAATGATCTTGCGCTTTGGAAAATCCATTTAGCCTCCCGGACTGCTTAGGTGACCTGGCCGGTAAGTTCCTGCCAGGCCTGGATCAATGTATTGACGTTATTCATGGCCAATGGGGTATCCTGCCGGACGTTGTCAACCGGAGAAAGGATGAAGCCGTCCGGACCCAGCGACTGCAATGCGGCGGTCACTTCCCCGGTCACCGCTTCCGAGGTGCCATGTTCAACGGTGAGATGCCCATTGACACCGCCCCACAGGCAAACCCGTCCGCGCAGGGTGTCTTTGGAAAGCGCCAGGTCGAAGGCTTCGGGGTCCACACCGATCAGGACATCCACGCCGGTTTCCGCGATCAACTCCAGCAGGGGCATGGCGCTGGCGGTGATGATGTAGCCAAATTTTGCGCCAGCCTGATGGGCCAGCTCGACATCCCGAGCCAGTTCCGGTTGGATCAGTTTTTGCCAGTATCCGGGGGTAAAGAAATCGGCGTTTTCATACCAGGCGCGTTTGATATACAGGTCAATCCCGGCATCCAGGACCACCTGCATCCGCTCCCGGTTCCAGTCGGCGATCATCCCCAGCAAGTCCCGAATGAAATCCGGCCGGTCATAAACGTCGTAAACCAGCGAGTTGAGCCCATGGACCCATCCGATCATGTCCGCACCCACACCCCAACCGCCGGCGATCAGCAGTCCATGTTTCCCGGCAAACTCAATCACCGGGACCGATTCTGTTTTAAAAGCGGTGACTTCCTCTTCCGTGGGCGGGATGAGCAAATATTGAAAAGCGGGCAGGTCATCAGGACCTTCCACGATGAATTTTTTGGAACGCGGGATCAGGTAATCGTCCAGAAAGGGGACATGGTTGCCCCAACGCCAATCCTCCGTCTGGCGGACTATCGTGGTGAGGTCCCCAGCCGGTGTGTGATAGACCTTGGTCATCAGCGGTTCAGCCGCCCCCGCGGGTATGGCGATTGATTCTTCAATCTGCACATCGGGATGGAAAGAGACGGGCAAGCCATGCAGGTTGTAATGGTCGTTTTGCACCAGCGGCGGCCGGGGCGGCAGCATGACGAACGCATCCAGTCCCAAAGCCAGCTGGCGTTCAACGAAATCAAGATAGGAATCGGCGCGTTGATGTAATGCGCCGAAAATCATAAAACTGCAGGGGGGATGGTCAGGAGTTTGACAGCTTAACGCTGCCAGCATGCGGTCGCGTGAAGAAAGGGTCTTTGTCATATGATCGCTTGAAGGTTGTGGATATCTTAAAGATTATATAATTTTTTAAGGTTATATTTCAATCTTTTTATGGAATGACTTTGGAATTGTACAGAGTTTGCCTTAGTCCCCCCGATGGCGGAAATTATCCACCACCGCCATTAAAGCAGCCACATCATCCAGTTTCGCTCCCAATTTTGAGCCAACCAGCCGCGGCAGCTGCCTCACACCGGCACCACCCTGTGCCAGAATGGCTTCCCGTAACGGATTCATGAAAGCGTCGCCCAGCAAATCACCGGGGTGACCGAAAACAACCAGTTCCGGGTCGAGGATCGCCAAAGCCCAAACGAGGGCTTTACCTAGCTGACCGGCCCCCTCGGCCACCACTTCAATGGCTTCGCGTTCCCCATCGTTGACCGCTTTGACCAGGTCATACGGCGCAGGCGGCGTTGGCCAGCGGGCGGGAAACCGCATCTGTGCCAGTTCCGCCATGCCCGGACCGCTGGCAAAACCCGTCAGCGACCCCGGCTGGCCCAATCCGGCCGGACCCGCCACTGCCATCTGCATCCGCCCGATCTCCCCCGCAGCATCGTTGGCGCCGTGGTAGACAGAATTCCTGAGTACCATTCCCAGGGACAGGACCGGTTCCATATCCACCAGGATCAGATCGGCCACACCAATCCCCGCGCCGAAGGTCGCTTCGGCCAGCGCTGCAGCCTGACTGCGATGCTCAATGAACACCGGCAGGTTGTAGCGAACGGTCAGGCGGCCTTTGATCTGGGCATCTTCCCAGGTTGGCAGGTCGGGAGAGGACAGAACAACTCCCTTGAGCAGATCCACCGGGCCGCTGATTGCCAGCGAGATCACCTCCGGACTGGGCAGCCCCTGCGCCCGGCAGACTTTCAACAGTTTATCCGCTTGCGCACAGATGGCATCAAACCCTTCCAGGAAAGGACGGTCGGCAGGCGTTTCGATCTGCATCCGTTCAAAGATCAGGCCGTTCATGTCGCCGTAAACTGCGACGGTCTTTGTACCGGTGATGTTCATCCCGAGGATGCGCGAAGTGATTGAAAGGTCTTCCAGCGGGTTGTGGATTGGTCGGGTGACCATAACGAATAAGATCTCCTGGGGTTAGTTATTGTGAGTGATTTTTTCGAGTGCGTATAATTATAAGCTAAACTCCTTGAGCGAAATTCCCCCGCTCCGCAAAGAGTCAATCATTCAGCAAAATATCTTAGAGTTCAACCTTAAAAACCGCTTTTTCGATTGACGACCTATTGACACCTGAATATTCTGTAATATAATAGCAATTAATAAATTATTAAACACTTGTCTATAATTATACATTCCTAATTATTCTGTCATTATTATCCCGGAAGGAAGTTGCCTTGGCCAGAAGACTTGACCGTCGCGTCCAGCGAACGCGCAAATTGTTACGAGATGCCTTGATGGACCTGATCCTCGAAGACGGCTATGATGCCGTATCGATCCAGGATATCACCGATAAAGCCAACCTTGGCAGGGCGACCTTTTATCTGCACTTCAAGGATAAGGATGAGCTGCTGCTGGACGTCATAGAGGAGTTCATTGAAAATTTCATGAACCAGGTGCCTCAAATCTCGGAAGCCCAATGGCGGCTGGAAGACAGCAAGGCTCTCATCCGGCTCTTCGATTTCGCGGCCGAACATTATGACCTTTATCGGATCCTGATCATCGGCAGCGGCGGGATCACTGCCGGACGTCAGTTACAGCACAGTATGGCTGAGAACATCAAAGCCTGCATCCAGAAAGAGATTGACGAACTGGGTGCGGAGCCAGTGATCTCGACGGAGTTCATCGCCAACCACTTTGCCGGATCGCTGCTGGCGACGATCTACTGGTGGCTGGATGGCGATCAGCCCTACACGGTCGAAGAAATGGCGGCCATGTTCCAGAAGGTCAACCTGTTGGACCGAAAAGTGCTGATGGGATTGGACAAACCAAAGGAAGAGCCGGTCACCAAAACTAACAAAAGTAAAAAACGACCTCCCAAAGAGAGGCCAAACCCGAAGAAAGAAAAAAATGAAACTGAAACCGCAGCAGAAGATCCGACAGTAGAAGAACCTGATGCCGCACCAAAGGAAACTGATGGAGAAAATGAAAATGGTGAATAAATGAACATCTTATTGGTATACCCCGAATTCCCCGATACATTCTGGAGCTTCAAACATGCTCTGAAATTCATTCGCAAGAAATCCTCCTCGCCGCCATTGGGTCTGCTCACCGTAGCAGCCATGCTGCCGGCGACCTGGGATAAACGACTGGTCGATATGAACGTCAGCCGACTGAAAGCAAGCGATCTGGCCTGGGCCGATATGGTGTTGATCAGCGCGATGACCGTCCAAAGGCCTTCTGCCATCGAGGTCATCACGCAAGCGCATGAAGCCGGAAAGGTAATTGTGGCCGGCGGACCGTTGTTTACAGCAGAACCTGAAGGTTATCCCGAGGTGGATCACCTGATCCTCAACGAAGCGGAGATCACCCTGCCATTGTTCCTCTCCGACCTGGGACGGGGAAAACCTGAACGGATTTACACAACGGACGAATATGCCGACATCACCAAGACCCCAGTCCCCTTATGGGAACTGATCAACCTGCGCAACTATGACTCCCTCAGCCTCCAGTTCACACGCGGCTGCCCATTTAACTGCGATTTCTGCAACGTTACAGCCTTATTGGGGCATAAGATGCGTTTGAAAACCACTCAGCAGTTGATCGCTGAACTGGATAAGATCTACTCGCTGGGTTGGCGCCGGGGAATCTTTATTGTGGATGATAATTTTATCGGCAATAAACGCATCCTCAAAGAGGAGGTGCTTCCGGCCATGATCAAATGGCGGAAGGGCAAGAAAGGCTGCCTTTTCACAACCGAAGCATCGGTTAATTTATCCGATGATGACGACCTGATCCGAATGATGGTTGACGCAGGTTTCATGCAGGTATTTGTAGGGATCGAAACACCGGATGACCTTGCTCTGGCGGAATGCTCCAAGAGTCAAAATCGCAACCGTGATCTGGTCTCATCCGTCAAGAAACTCCAGCAAATGGGCCTGCAGGTGATGGGTGGTTTCATTGTTGGATTCGATTCCGACGACGAAACCATTTTCCAGCGGATGATCGACTTCATCCAGCAAAGCGGGATCGTGACCGCAATGGTCGGGCTGCTGCAGGCGCCAATTGGCACCCAGCTTTACCAACGAATGCTGCGTGAGGGCCGGATCAGCCACGCCTATTCCGGCGATAACGTCGATGGCGAATCAAACATTACACCCAAGATGGATCCGGACATCCTTAAAAAGGGTTACCGGAAGATCCTTGATTCGATCTATTCTGCCAAGGGATTTTACGACCGGGTGCGGACCTTCTTAAAAGAATATAATCCTCGCAAGCATAGGGCTATCTTACAATGGCAGGAGATCGCCGCCCTCTTTAAATCAATCTTTGAGATCGGGATCAAGAGCAAAGAACGCTGGCAATATTGGAAATTGTTCTTCTGGTCCTTGTTCCACTGCCCGGACAAATTCCCCCTGGCAATCACCTTCACTATTTATGGGTACCACTTCCGCAAAGTGAACGAACTGCACGTGGCATAAGGTAACAGCTCGGAATTTGAAAACCCAATCCAAAAAGCCCGACCACAATTCAATTTGTGATCGGGCTCATTTTTAATAAGGTGAAAATAACCCGGACCTTTTACTTCAGGGTGTCAGGGTTTTGAAATCACTCCGTCTCCTGACTCAGAAAGGTCTGCAATGAGATCTGCTTGTTTCCCGGCAGCATCAGGATAAATGGGCCTGAGGCAGGATCGATCTCAAAATACCAGTCTACGGACATCTGAACAAGGTCGGGTTTGACCGCGGCAGGGTCATAACCGATCAATGAGGGCTTATACAGCATCGGTACGGTAGTACCCTCATTGTTTCGAATTTCAACCACCCAATCCTGAACGTCCTGCAGCGAATCCATTTCTTGGGCCGTGATTTCCGTATGGACGACAAGAACGGGCACGACCTGGGTGCCGCTTTCCGAATCCTTATCGGATTCGGAGACTGTCCAGGGAACCACAGATTCCACCCGGATCAATTTATCATCAATGGCCATGGGTTCTTCGATGCCGTTTCCCCCATTGCAAGCCGAGAGTAAACAAATAAACAGAATTGAAATCAAAAATACTTGAGAGAGGATGGATCTTCTCCCAATTAATGCAACAATCATCGATCACCTTTCATGATGCATCCGGAAGATCGCCTTATATTTCTGCTGGATTTCGAAGAATGATCATCTCACCCTCATCCTATAGGATTTTTCAGACCTCCAGCTTAAAGGCTCTGATGCATTTCTATTGAGCATGCCACCTAGATTATAAGGGCTAAGTCAATGTGATTTCAACATACGGCAGTAGGGTATTTTGCCTGAAATATTCGGAGGAATGATCAATCAAACCTAGAAAATTGTTCATTATTTTATTAAATGATAAAGTTTGACCAAACATTACTGATATAATAATCGACGGCGGAGGACTCTTGGGAAAGCCCCCATTGGTTCAATGAATTTAATGAAGCCTGGCGAGTCACTGCTTTGACTTTTACCCCCGATTGTCTTAAAATTGGGGTTTGCATGTCTTTATCTGATGCATAAATTATAAGGAGCAAGGAAGGTCTCTTAGATGAAAGAATATAAAACCGAATCGATCCGAAACATTGTCCTGGCCTCGCACAGCAGCGCCGGAAAGACCATGCTGGTTGAAGCCCTGGCGAATTTCACCGGGATCACCACCCGCATGGGCCAGGTTGAAGATGGTTCAACCCTCGCAGATTTTGATGATGAGGAAATCCGGCGCGGCATTTCACTGTTTACCTCCGTGGTGCCGATCGAATATAACAACGTGAAAATCAATCTCTTCGACACCCCCGGCTACACAGATTTCATTGGTGAGGTAATCTCCGCGATGCGGGTCGCCGATGGCGTACTCATCCTGGTGGATTCCGTGGCAGGCCTGGAGGTCGGCACTGAAATGGCGCTGCAATACAGCGAACAATTCAACCTGCCCAGAATGATCCTGATCAACAAAATGGAACGCGAGAACGCCAGCTTCCAAAAAGCGCTCGAATCCGTTCAGGACCATATCGAACCTCGCTTGCTGCCCATTCAGCTTCCCTGGGGTGAAAAATCGGAATTCAAAGGCGTGATCGATCTGCTGACGATGAAAGCTTATGAAGGCGATAAAAAAGCAGGCGTTGAGATCCCTGCCGAGTTCAAAGATGACGCTGAAGCCGCTCACCTCGCTTTGGTGGAAGCTGCTGCGGAAGGCGCCGATGATCTGCTCGAGAAATATTTCGAGGATGGTGATCTGAGCGATAAGGAAATCATGCGGGGTTTGCAAAGCACCATTCTGGAAGGTAATTTCATTCCGGTATTGGTTGCAGCAGGTGCACATAAAGTGGGCTTGTTCCCGCTGCTGGAAGTCCTTTCCAACCTGATGCCCTCTCCCGCGGATGTCGGGCCTGCAATAGCAATAAACGGAAAAGGCGAAGAGGTCTCTCTCGAACCGACCGATAACGGCCCCCTGGCAGCCTATGTCTGGAAGACGACGGCTGACCCCTTTGTGGGTAAACAAACCTTCTTCCGGGTTTATTCCGGCAAGATGGTCGCGGACGAACGGGTTTGGAACAGTAATAAGGAAGAAGAGGAACGCCTGGCTGGTATGCAGGTGCCTCAGGGTAAGGACGGTATCCCGACCAGTTTATTGCACTGCGGTGATATTGGGTTGGTTGCAAAATTAAGTGTCACCACCACAGGCGATACCCTTTGTGACAGAAATAATCCCCTGAAGCTGCCCAAAGCTGATTATCCCAATGCTCTCTACCAGGTGGCATTGACCCCCAGGACCCAGTCCGATGCTGCGAAATTAAGCAGCACGCTGGCAAGGTTGTGCGAAGAAGATATGACCCTTTCCTGGCATAATGAACCCGCCACCCGGCAGACGATCCTGCAGGGCATGGGTGACCAGCACATCGATGTGGCCATCCGGCGAGCGGAAAACAAATTCCAACTCGGTCTGGATACCCAGGAACCAAAAGTCCCCTACGAAGAGCATATTTCCAAGGAAAATTCCGCCATGTACCGCCACAAGAAACAGACCGGCGGCGCAGGTCAGTTCGGTGAAGTGCATCTGAGGGTATCTCCGATCCAGGATGAGGACTTCGAATTTGAAAATGCCGTTGTTGGCGGTGCAATATCCAATAACTATATGGCTTCAATCGAAAAAGGCATCCGCAATCTAATGAAGGAAGGCGTTGTTGCCGGTTATCCGGTCCATAACGTGAAAGTCGCCGTGTTTGACGGCAAGGAACACCCCGTCGACTCCAAACCGATCGCGTTTGAAATCGCAGGACGGGAAGCTTTCAAACTGGCTTTCAAGGATGCCGGCGCAGTTTTATATGAGCCGATCATGAAAGTCCAGGTGATCGTCCCCGAAAGTAACATGGGTGATGTGCTGGGTGATATGAATTCCCGGCGTGCCCGTGTGCAGGGGATGGACACCCAAAAAGGCCGTTCCATTGTCATCGCAAATGTGCCTCTGGCTGAAATGCAGCGCTACACCACGATCCTGCGCTC
Source organism: uncultured Chloroflexia bacterium (assembly GCA_963741015.1). Classification (GTDB taxonomy): domain Bacteria; phylum Chloroflexota; class Anaerolineae; order Anaerolineales; family Anaerolineaceae; genus Brevifilum. The sequence continues at coordinate 476,292 of CAVUGP010000010.1, forward strand.
CATGACCGGCGGCCGCGGCTACTTTACGATGGAATTCGATCATTATGAAATGGTCCCGCAGCATCTGGCGCAGGAGATCATCGACGCCAAGAAGCGCGAGGACGAGGAAAACGAAGAGTAAACGCTCTTTTCTAAGAAAAATCACTGCCCTGGATTTGCTCCAGGGCAGTTTTTAGTTAATCATCGGAAGGGACCGGTCCTGCCGTCCAAGGAAGGGTGCCTGTCTTTTTATGGGTCGGCGATCCACGCTACGAATTCTGCGCCAACTTCCATCTTCCTGATAAAATACCAACATGGCTAATGAAAACTGGATCTTCATCTCCACCCACCTCGATGACGTGGCACTTTCCTGCGGTGCCCTGGCATGGACTTTCGCTCAGAAAGGCGACAAGGTTTCCGTCTGGACGATCATGGCCGGCTTCCCCATCGATGAGGATTATTCCGAGTTCGCCCGGGAAAACCACGACACCTGGGGGAAATCAGGTATTGAAGCGATTGAAATGCGCCGGGAAGAAGACCGGGCAGCCTGCCAGATCATGGGGGCCGGCTATCGCCATTTTGATTACCCCGATGTGATCTATCGCCACGATCCGCAAACCGGCGGTCCGATGGTCAATAATGATGATGAGCTTTTTGGCAAAGCACCCGATGACTGGCTGGTAACGGAAGTCGGTGAAATGCTGAATATTGAGGTCCCTCCGGACGCCAAACTGGTCCTGCCGATGGGGTTAGGCGGCCATATCGACCACCGTGTTGTCGCGGCAGCCGGTGAACGTTATCTAAAAACTTGCCTTTACTATGCGGATTACCCCTATATCCTGAAGGCATTTGATGCACCGGTTCTCAAGTCCGGGAAATACAAACGAATCGAACAGGACCTCAGTGAAGGAGCATTGGAAGCCTGGCAGGATGCGATCCTGTGCTACAGATCTCAACTCATCACTTTCTGGCGTGATGACGACGAAGGGCAACTTGCTATACGAAATTACTTAGCCGGAGGTGGGGGAAGGCTGTGGATTAAAAAGCAGGAATGACTCTTAATGCAGGGGCGAAATAGGGACGTTAATCACAAAGATGTTGAATGACGGAGAATACGCCCAGGGTCAGATCTGGATGAGGTTTTCTTCACCCGCCAGCAGACGCTTGATGTTTGCGCGGTGACTGATCCAGATGATGCCGCCGAGCAGCAAGCCAAACAGCATAAAAGCAACCTGGTTGAACTTGAACCAGAACGCCAACGGGATCAGCAAAGCCACAATCAGGTTCACCAGACTCATCAACCGAATTTTCTTGATGGCAAATAACCAGACCGCGAGGAATCCGAGAAAATAGAGGATCCCAAAATAGGCACCCAGCAGGCCGAAGATCGTTGCCACACCCTTGCCGCCCTTGAAGTGCAGCCAGACCGGGAAGATGTGTCCGATCACAGGCATGATCGAGACCAGCAGGACCAACCCGGTTTGGGCGAACAATGCCCTTGCCACCAGAATGGGAACGAAACTCTTGGCAAAATCCAAGACACCGACGACCGCACCCAGCTTCCAGCCAAGGTTACGGGCAATATTGGTAGCGCCGATATTGCCGCTGCCGACCTGACTGATATTGATGCCCTGCATCTTTGCAATCAGAAAACCAAATGGGATTGAACCGATAAGATAAGCCAGAATACAACTAATAAACAAGATCATGTTTTTCTCCATCACAGTGATTAACAAACTTTGATGCCAAAAGTTACAGAAAGGGTTGTTAAGAAATGGTGAACAACTTCGATCACAGAATAGGCTTCCGCAAACAGCCTGTATTACCCGGTTTGATTTCACACCATGAAAAATGCTATAATGAAAGTAGACGGCCGTTCAATCGACCGTCTAAATTTTTTCCCCAACTAGTAAAGGAGAATATATGGCTAGCGGTTTGAAGACCCAACCCCCAAAGAGTATAACCTTGATCATCGCGATCATTTTATGGGTGATCGGCATCCTGGCAACTGTTTTGGGCGTTATTTCCTTACCCAGCAACCTCGGCGTCTGGGCGTTGATCGTGGCAGGCCTTTTATTGATTTTAGGTTCGCTGATCGACAATATCTAAATTCAGTCTATTGCAAAATCCACTATTGAGCGATAAGAATCACTTATCTTGACAGGGTTCACCCTCTCAGGTAAAATCCTCATCACCCTGAAAGAAGGGGCCTGTAGCGCAGTTGGGAGCGCGCCTCAATCGCACTGAGGAGGTCGAGGGTTCGAATCCCTCCAGGTCCATGAAGTGCCCCGGCGTCGCACGCAGGGCACCGGGGTCACAAAATTTACAATTAGATTGGGCCCATAGCGCACATTGTCCCCTTTTGGGGAATTGGGAGCGCTAAAGGCCTAAAAAAAGTGAATATGGGCCCATAGCGCACATTGTCCCCTTTTGGGGAATTGGGAGCGCCAAAGGCCTAAAAAAAGTGAATATGGGCCCATAGCGCACATTGTCCCCTTTTGGGGAATTGGGAGCGCCAAAGGCCTAAAAAAAGTGAATATGGGCCCATAGCGCACATTGTCCCCTTTTGGGGAATTGGGAGCGCCAAAGGCCTAAAAAAAGTGAATATGGGCCCATAGCGCACATTGTCCCCTTTTGGGGAATTGGGAGCGCCAAAGGCCTAAAAAAAGTGAATATGGGCCCATAGCGCAGTTGGGAGCGCGTCTCAATGGCATTGAGAAGGTCGAGGGTTCGAATCCCTCTGGGTCCACTAAAAGCGCCTTACGGCGCTTTTTATTTTAAAGCCAGGAACGCAGCAGCCCCAAAAAGTGGGTCCACCCTCGTTTTGAGGGTTCACATCCCGTTGGTCGTTCAGAAGCCGCACCGCAATGTCGTAGAGAAGGTCGAGGGCCGCAGGTCCCTCTGGATCCACTAATCAAAACTTCATGAAGAAGTTACACGGTGTTTTTCAATATTCAGGAAAAGAACGCCTAAAAAATCTCTGTGAAGAGAGAAATACACCTCATCCGGCGCGCTGCGCCACCTTCCCCTCGAGGGGAAGGCTGGTAATATCCTTTTTGTACTTAATGTAATATTAGATATCAAAAAGAATAACGGCTCAGTTTATTCGCTTGTTCCAGAATGGTGAGGGGTTCAATCTTTCTGTCTTCGTAACTGAATGACTTCGCGACCAAATAATCATGATGTTTTATATTTTATAATTACCTATAATTCATCCCAAAGGCTTCCCCTTGAGGGGAAGCTGTCTGCGAAGCAGACTGATGAGGTGGTCTTTTCAGTTGCGAAGCAGACTGATGAGGTGGTCTTTTTGCCTACGCAGCTGACTGATAAGGTGTTATTACTTTAAATTAATTCACTAAGGTGGGATAAATGAATAAAAAACACAACTCCAAACTAACACCTTTCGCCCAGCAGCTACGAAAAGAATTGACCAAAGAAGAACGCCATCTTTGGTATGGCTTCCTTAAAGGGCTGCCAGTCACATTCAATCGACAGAAAGTGATCGGCCTATATATTGTTGACTTTTATTGCGCATCGGTAAAATTAGTCATCGAACTTGACGGTTCGCAGCATTTCACAACTGAAGAAAAAGTTGCAGATGCCATCCGTAACTCATATCTGAGCAGCCTTGGATTGACCATAAAGCGCTACTCAAACAATGAGATCAATGAGGATTTCGAAAGTGTCTGCAAAGACATTTACCAATTCATTTTTCAGGATGAAGAATAACTACTTCATCCTGCTTTTCATAAAATATCCCCCTCCAGGGTTCTCACTTCACCTCTCATCCGGCACTTCGCGGTTGATAGGATGATGTAGTAAAATCCTTATCTGAATAACCGGCCAAAGGGAAACACTATGCTATACAGAGTTGCCGAATTATCGGACCACAAAGACTGCGCCCGTTTTACCGAAGAGGGCATGGAAGGCGTAAAACGCAAAAACCCGGACCTGCCTGTCAGCCTGATGAGCCTTTCAGCAAGGCAAGCGGTTGACCAGGCCGAACTGCGCGGGCTTTGTTATGAGCGCTTCAGAGCGGATATCACCATCGAATGCGAAAAGATGCCTGCCAAAGGTGCAATCATCAAAGCCAACAATTTGACCTTGCGCATTATGCCTCAAGGGAAAAGATGCTGGCCGGAGTGCAAGCTATTTCAGGAGGGATTGCCCTGCCCCCTGCGGGACGGCGTTCGTTACGCGTGGGTGGAAACGCCTGGGATGCTGTGTCTTGATGAGTCCTTCAAAGAAATCAAATAAACTTACTCCATGAAAAACTTATAAATTATTTCCACCTTGGCTTTAGTAAATTAGCTTTAATACCCCCGAAATATCCACAGCCGTATAAACCAGCAGCAGCGCCAGAACGATATTGACCATCAGCCTGAGTTTGGGCCGGTTCAGATATTTCCGGATCCCCGCGCCAAACAGCGTCCACAAACTGACCGACGTGAAGCCGACCGAAGCAAACAAAGCCGCCGAAAGGATCAGGTGAAAGAATGATGGGATCTTCTCTGCCAGGAATGTCCCATAAAGGGTCAGTCCATAAACGATCACCTTCACATTCAAGACTTGCAGCAGGAACCCCTGCAAATACCCCAAAGGCTTTTGGTTTTCCTCGTCAAATGTGTAACTCGCTTTCAAGGTATGCCAGGCGAGCCAGAGGATATACAGCGCGCCGACGATCCGTAAGATGATTTCAAAAGCGGGGATTTGTTCGAGCAGAAAGCCCGAAACCAGCCCGCTGAGGGTTAACATCATGAAGAATCCTGAGACCATCCCCAGCATGTACGGCAAAGTCCTTTTATAACCATACAAAACACCCATGGAGGCCGCGGAGATATTGTTGGGCCCGGGCGTGTAGGTTGTGACGGCGACGAAGGAGATCAGGGCAATGACTTCAGGATTCATAAGTGTTTCCGATTTTTAGATTGAATTTTAAGTTCTGACTATAACATGTTTTCACTTTTTCCAAGTTATCAACACGTTAATCTTGTTGAACCAGGGTTGAATCCGCTCCGATGAGTGTGTTACAATCAGTGCAATAGTTTAAAAACATCACGGCAGGAGTAGTAGACCATCCGCCAGCGAACCGGAGAACGTGTGAGCCCGGCAGGTGTTGCGGAACGCCAAAATCAAGGTCGAACTCGCCTTGCCCATCCCCCAGGGGATAGATGGCACCGGTGAATGTCCAAATTTCGAAAAGCACGAAATTTGGTTGTCAGTAACCGGTGACGCCCACCGCTCGTTATCGCGGCCCAAGCTGTCCGGCCTTATTGGAGGTACGGGAAGCAGGGTGGTACCGCGGCGTTTCGTACGTCGTCCCTGTGTGGACGGCGTTTTTTATTTAAGAAGGAGTTTACTTAGTGGTCAGATTTGAAAGCTTTCATTCACCCATCCAGCGAGGAGGGTGTTCCCGGGTCCGCCCGGCAGGGTCACCAACCACCACACCGGTGACCTGTTCGGGCCGCCCCGCCCTTCTTTCGCGGTAAAATGAGACCCGTTGCCTGTGAGGGTTCACCAATTTGCACGGGCACAGAGAAGTACACTCACCAATTGAATTTATTTTCGGAGAAGATATATGCCAGACCCAACCAGTATTCCAATGTATAAACCGGAAGAGATCGAACCCAAGTGGCAAAAACGCTGGGACGCCGACGGTCTCTATCACGCCGATATCGATCCTGACAAACCCAAGTTCTACGCTCTGACGATGCTGCCCTATCCCTCCGGTGACCTGCACATCGGCCACTGGTATGCAATGACGCCTTCTGACGCCCGGGCGCGGTTCAAACGGATGCAGGGCTATAACGTGATGTTCCCGATGGGCTTTGACGCCTTCGGGCTCCCTGCGGAAAACGCGGCCATCCAGCACGCCATCCACCCTCAAAAATGGACCTACAGTAATATCGACAACATGCGCCGCCAGCTCAAGTCGATGGGCGCAATGTTCGACTGGCGCCGGGAAGCGATCTCAGCCGATACTGAATATTATAAATGGACCCAGTGGTTCTTCATCCAGTTCTTCAACAATGACCTGGCTTACCAGAAGGAAGCGCCGGTCGATTTCTGTCCCCATTGCAATACAACCCTGGCCCGTGAACAGGTGCAGGGTGAGGACCGCCACTGCGAACGGTGCGGCACGCCGGTGATCAAGAAGAACCTGCGCCAGTGGTTCTTCCGCATTACCAATTACGCCGATGAGCTGCTGGACTTTTCCAACATGGACTGGCCGGACCAGGTCCGGACTTTGCAAACCAACTGGATCAACCGCTCTGAAGGCGCGTCAGTGGTGTTTACCACGGAAGATGGAGACGAGATCGAAGTTTTCACCACCCGGCCCGATACGCTCTGGGGCGCCACCTTCATGGTGCTGGCGCCGGAACACCCCCTGGTGGAAAAGGTCACCACGGATGAACAAAAAGCAGCCGTGACCGAATACCAGGAGCAGGCCAAACGGATGGGCGATATCCAGCGGGAAGCCGCGGATCGTGAAAAAACAGGCGTGTTCAGCGGCGGTTATGCCATCAACCCGGTCAATGATGAGAAGATCCCGATCTGGATCGCCGATTATGTCCTGATGGGCTATGGGACCGGCGCGATCATGGCCGTCCCTTCGCACGACCAGCGTGACTTCGAGTTCGCCCGGAAGTATGACCTGCCGATCATCGTGGTGATCCAGCCACCGGACATCGACCCGATCGTTGCGGATGAGATGACCGAAGCTATCCCGGCCAAAGGGTCGATGGTCAATTCCGGTCCGCTGACCGGCACACCCGGAGACCAGGCCTTTGATAAAGCTGTTGCTTATCTGGAAGGTCGAGGTGTGGGTAACCGCGCCGTGAATTACCGCCTGCGCGACTGGCTGATCTCACGCCAGCGTTATTGGGGCGCTCCGATCCCGATCATCCATTGTGAAAAATGCGGTGCGGTGCCCGTACCGGATGAAGAATTGCCGGTGCTGCTTCCCGAGGACGTGGAGTGGCTGCCCACGGGTGAAAGCCCCCTGAAGTTGCACCCCACCTGGCGTCATACCACCTGTCCGAAATGCGGTGGGAAGGCCGAACGCGAGACCGACACCATGGATACCTTCATGTGCTCCTCCTGGTACCACCTGCGCTACCTGAGCCCGCATTATGAGGATTATCCCTTCGACCCGAAGGAATATAACTATTGGATGCCGGTGGATATCTACACCGGTGGGATCGAGCATGCCACCATGCACCTGATCTACACCCGTTTCTTCCATAAGGCGCTGCGCGACCTGGGTATCACCAAAGGCAAGGAACCCATGCTGCAGCTGCGGAACCAGGGGATGGTCCTGGGCGAGGACAACGAAAAGATGTCCAAGAGCCGCGGCAACGTGATTTCCCCTGATGACCTGGTTGCCTTATATGGGGCCGATACCGTCCGGGCCTATTTGATGTTCTTTGCCCGGTGGGAACTGGGTGCGCCCTGGAACAGCAGCGGCATTGGGGGCAGCGTCCGCTGGCTGCGCAAGGTGTGGTACACCTTCCTTGAGCCGGTCGATAATGCCGGGACAGCCGACAAAGAAGTCATCCGGAATCTGCGGCGAAAGTTACATCAGACCCTGAAATCCGTCACCTACGATTTTGAGACCTTCAACTTCAACACGATCGTCTCCGGGTTGATGGAACTGCTCAATGAAATGAATTCAGCCAAGGCGGAAGGCGCATTCGGCAGCGATGCCTGGCTGGAAGCGGAGAGCATTTACCTGCGTATGTTAGCGCCGGTCAGCCCGCATATCGCCGAAGAACTCTGGGCCCAGACCGGTCACGACTACTCGATCCACACCCAGCCCTGGCCGGAAGTGGATGAAGCTGCCACCAAAGAAGACGAGATCACCCTGATCGTGCAGGTCAACGGTAAACTGCGTGACCGCATGGTCGTCCCCGTCAATATCAATGAAGAGGACGCCAAGGCAGGCGCACTGGCAAGTGAGAATGTGATCGCTTATCTGGAAGGCAAGACTCCTCGGAAAGTGATCTATGTCCCCGGTCGCCTGGTGAACATCGTGGTTTAGATTTTCATTTGACAACTTAAAATAGCAAATATGTAGAGACGTTGCATGCCACGTCTCTACTTTTTTATAGGGACAATTTCTTTAAATTTCGTCAGTGGGATGCAAATCGACTGCAATCTTTATTATGATCATTGCGAGGAGGCTGAAGCCGACATGACGATCTTTCAGAAGTGGATAGAAACGATACACCTCACCAATCCATATAACCTCGCTGATGGATCAAAGTAGAAGATTGCTTCGTCACTTCGCAGCTGGCGGCTCCTGTCGCCCGGCACTTCGTTGATGCGGCACGAATATCCTTTTGGCTGGTCGCGAATCGACAGACTTATTTCTCAATGCTATAATCCCTTCAGGAATCATTATTCGAGGAGGAATACCAATGTTCTTTGACGACTTTAACTGGATGGGGATTGAAAAATATCTCAAACAGGATGACCGGGTGATCCTGGTACTGGGGGCGTGCGAGCAGCACGGTTACCTGAGCCTGATGACGGATGTCAATATCCCGCTGGCACTGGCCGAAGCTGCCAGCGATGAAACCGACGTGATCGTCGCGCCGCCTTTGAATTTCGGCAGCTCACCATATTTCCTGTCCTATCCCGGCACGATCAGCCTGCGGCTGCATACTTATCTGGATGTTGTGGAAGATATCCTGCGCTCGCTGTACGGCGCTGGGTTCCGCAAGGTAATGGTCCTCAACGGCCACGGTGGTAATACCCCTGTGCGCGATCATCTCGTGGAATTGGTAAATGACCTCCCTGATTTACAAATCCGCTGGTATGCCTGGTGGACCACAAAGGTCGTGTCGGAGATCAGCAAGAAAAACGGCCTGATCAATCAGCATGCCAACTGGGAAGAAGCTTTTGACTTCACCATTGTCTCCGACTTGCCGGAGAAAATCAAACCTGTCCCAAATTTAAATGGGGATATCCTGGGGAAATCCGCAACCCGGGAAGTCTACGGTGACGGCATGTTTGGCGGCGCATACCGGGTTGACCAGGCCATCATGCAGGAGATCTTCGATGCCTGCCTGGAGGAAATCGTCGAAATGCTTAAATTCGAGTGAATCTTCTATAATTTGAAGCTTGCTTATGAAATTAATTATTTTTCCGGGTTTTTTTGATATTGGATAAACTGGAAAGGGATCAAGGAGGAAAGAAAATGGATTTGGATCAATTACAACATTTCATTGTTGCCGCGAAAACCGCAACGTATGTCGGCAGCGGGTCACCTGTCCAGTCATGCCGCCCCGGGTCACATGACCTCTCCTTCGAGCAGGGGCCGTTCCGTTACCTTGACAGCTATTTCGGCGGGACGGATTTCATTGGGGAAGAAGTTGTTTACATGGACGATGTTCCGGCCTGGGCGATGAATTATTACGGGTATATCCTCCAACCGGCGAAGATCACCGGCGCGGAGACCGGTGCAATGATTAAAACCAGTCTGTCCAAGATGTATGCGGAGGGACGATTCCTCGGTGGTTGGGATTTTGAACAGGACGAACTGAGTTATCATGACCGCTCAGAAGGCGGTCTGACCCATTTCTCCGGGCGGGAATGGATTGAACGGAACGGTGAGATGGTTTATGAACTGCGCTATCACGGCGGGTTGATCAAACCATAACTCCCATTATCATTCAGGTCTTCCCCTGATAGCCGGATTTCCTGAGGGCATTGAACTTATTTCATTATTCACCATTCACCATTCACTATTCTCCATTCGCCATTCACCGAAACCCGGGGTTTTACGCCTGCATTACAACATCCCATGACCCAAAATGTTATAATTTTTAAAGGATTCCTCACATTCATCAAAGAAAGGCATAATAATGTCCTGTTGTCACCATGAAAAACAAGTTGTGATCGCCGATAAGGCACCCAAGGCTATCGGTCCCTATTCCGCCGGCGTCAGCACCGGGCATCTCGTCTTCACCGCCGGGCAGTTGGGCATGGACCCAACCAGCGGCGAACTGGTTGAAGGCGGTATCCAGCCGCAAACCCGCCAGGCGCTCACCAACCTTAAAGCCGTGCTGGAAGCAGCCGGCAGCAGTCTGGACCAGGTCGTCAAGACCACTGTTTTCCTGCAGGATATCGACGAATTTGGTCAAATGAACGCGGTCTACGGCGAATTCTTTACCGGGAATTACCCCGCTCGTTCGGCCTTCCAGGTTGGCGCGTTACCTAAAGGTGCTGCAGTGGAGATTGAAGCCGTCGCTCTGCTTCCAAACGATGAGGATTGTGACTGCGGTTGCCACGATAAGGACTAGTAATCATGGATACGTATCACATCCTGGTTGTGGACGATGAACCCAATATCGTCAAACTGGCGCGGCTCTATCTGGAACGCGACGGTTTCCGGGTCAGTGCGGTGAATAACGGCCAAAAGGCATTGGATTTTATCGCTGCCAACAAACCCGACCTGATGGTATTGGATGTGATGCTCCCCAAGGTGGATGGGTTTGAGGTCTGCCGACGGCTGCGCGCCGAGGATAACCCCGTCCCGATCATCATGGTCACGGCCCGGGATGACGATATCGACAAGATCCTCGGGCTTGAACTGGGCGCGGATGATTACCTGACCAAACCCTTCAACCCCCGGGAGCTGGTCGCCCGGGTCCGCGCTGTACTGCGGCGCGGGATCCCCACCTCAACGACACAACAGGATCCGATCCAGGTCGGCGACCTGGAAATTGATCTGGCCGGACGGGAAGTAAGGATCAGCGGCCAGCCGGTGGACCTGCGGACGCAGGAATTTGAAGTTTTGAAGGTGCTGGCTGAAAACAAGGGTATTGTTCTCACCCGTGAGCAGCTCCTGAGCAAGGCCTGGGGGTATGATTTTTACGGCCAAACTCGCACAGTCGATGTACATATCGCCCAATTACGCCGGAAAATCGCTGCCAGCAAGGTTCAAATCGAAACGGTGACCGGTATCGGTTATAAACTGGTGGACTGATGTTCAATTCCCTGCGATCCCGCCTTTGGCTGACCTACGCCCTGTTGATCGCCTTGGTTTTATGTGTTGTAGGTACGGCAATCGTTCTGGTCGTATATCGAGGTAACATCCCCCTCCAGCAAGCCGCCCTCAACCTGCAGACTCTGCGTGTCAACGCGCTGCCAAAATTACGGGCTGCTGCTGACCTGACCCCCGCCACCCTGCAGGCCATGCTCCCCCACAGCACGAGCCAGATCAGGGGGCGGATCGTGGTATTGACCGTTGATGGGCAGGTGATTGCAGATTCACTCGGTGAACAAGGCGCGAACCTGCCAAATTTTGGCGGCGTGCCGCTTTTAACGGAAGTTGGTGCTTTGCCTATTTTTTATCGGGATTCCCAGGGGCAAGGCTGGTATTACATTATCGACAACATCAACGAGGAACAGCTGGTTTTATTTGCAGTCAACCGCCCGCGGCTGCAAATAGTGACCATCTTCCGGGACCAATTCCTTGGACCGCTTGCTCAGGCTGGATTGATCGCCATGCTGGTGGCTTTCATTCTTTCTTTGCTGATGTCCCGCTGGATCACTGCACCCCTCAGGCGGATTGGCCGGGAGGCGCGCCAGGTCGCTGATGGGCGTGCCCATCCAATCCCCCTCGAAGGCCCTGACGAGGTCCGGCAGTTGGCAGCATCGTTCAATGATATGACCCGCCAGGTGCAGGAATCCCAGCAGTCTCAGAAGGACTTCGTCGCCAATGTTTCACACGAGCTCAAAACGCCCCTGACTTCGATCCAGGGATTTGCCCGGGCGATCCAGGACGGGACAGCCCACTCCGAAGCGGAATTGGCGCAAGCGGCCGATGTGATTGAAAACGAAGCCGCCCGGATGCACCGTCTGGTGCAGGACCTGCTGACTTTGACCAAAATGGATGCCGGGACGGCTGCCTTTGTGTTTCAACCGATGGATATCAATCCCCTCCTTAAAGCCGCCAGGCATAAATTCACACCGCGCATCAATGCTTCAGGGATCCGGTTTGAGGTCAATATTGCCTCGGACCCCGCCATGGTTCAGGGCGATCCGGACCGGCTGATGCAGGTGCTGGACAACCTCCTGGACAACGCACTAAAATTTTCCAATTCCGGAGGGACGATCACGCTGTCCAGTGAAATGACACCGGACGAGGTGCTGATCCACGTGATCGATACCGGGGAGGGGATCTCACCGGAAGAACAAAGCCGGATCTTTGAACGCTTTTATCAGGTGGATAAAGCCCGGACCGGCGGCAAGGTACGGGGGTATGGTTTGGGATTAGCGATCAGCCAGCAAATTGTCAAAGCGCATGGGGGAACCCTTTCAGTCACGAGTCAACTTGGGAAAGGCAGTCATTTTGTGGTAAAACTACCCCTACAGAAATGACTACTAACGCTGATCAAAAACCTGAAGTATCGATCATCATTCCCTGCTACAATGAGCGGTGGACCATCCAGCCTTTGCTTGAAGCACTTCACAACCAATCCTATTCACATAACGATCTGGAAGTGGTGATTGCCGACGGCGGTTCGACGGACGGGACTTGTGATGCCATTGCAGAATGGCAAATTGACCATCCTGACCTGGCTGTGATTGTGGTTGAGAATCCCGCACATACTATCCCGGCAGCTTTAAATTCAGCGATAACGGCCTCCAGAGGTGCGATCATCGTCCGCTTGGACGCCCATTCCAAACCGCATCCTGAATACGTTGAACGGGTCGTGGCCGCTTTGAATGAAGGCTGCGGCCAAAATGTGGGCGGTGTATGGGATATACGACCCGGCAGCAAGCATTGGATCGCACGCAGTATCGCCGCAGCCGCCGGGCACCCGATTGGCGTTGGGGATGCCCATTACCGCTTCACCGACCAGGCCGGATACGTCGACACCGTACCCTTTGGCTCTTTCAAGCGTGAGCTGCTCGACCGGATCGGGATGTTCAACGAGACCTTGCTGACCAACGAGGATTATGAATTCAACGTCCGGGTCAGGCAATCGGGTGGGAAGGTCTGGCTTGACCCCATGATCCGATCCGAATACTTCGCCCGCAGCAACCTGAGAACGCTGGCACGGCAGTATTGGCGTTACGGATATTGGAAACGCCAGATGCTGCGACGTTATCCCGAGACCCTTCGTTGGCGCCAGGCACTGCCGCCTGTATTTGTCGCCGGGTTGATCGTTTTGGTTCTGGCCGCACCATTCTTCTGGCCGGCACGCTGGGCGCTGCTGGCCGTCATCGCAATTTACTTACTTATTCTGCTGCTGGCAGGCGTTCAGCTGGCAAATAAAAATAAGGACCTTGTGATGGTCCTGGGCGTCCCGCTGGCGATAGCCACCATGCATTTCACCTGGGGAGCCGGTTTCCTCTGGAGTCTGGTCAGTCCCCCAAAATCTGAATAAATGTTAAAATGTAAACCATGAAAGTTCAAACCCCACCCAGACGATGGCATTTGCGCGCCTCTGAACGGATCTTCATCCTGCTGATCGGCGACGTCCTGATGGCAGCCCTGGCGCTCTTCCTGGCGCTCTATTTTTGGGCGGCAGGGGATGCCTGGATGAAATTTTCGCTGGAATTCATCGTCCAGCGGCCACCGGTTTGGTATTTCCTCCTGCCCGTTTTCTGGATGATCTTATTGGTTGAGCTTTATGATATTCATCGTGCCAGCAGCCCTCGTGAAACACTCAAAGGGATCGGCCTGGCAACCCTGATCTATGTCCTGGTTTACCTGCTGATCTATTTCACTTCAACACCGAATTCTCTTCCACGACGGGGCGTGGCCTTTTTTATCGCCTTTGTTGCAATATTGACATTAATTTGGCGGTTGCTTTACATCCGGATCTTCACTGCCCCGAACCTTTTACGCCGGGTGTTGGTCATCGGCGCGGGGGTTTCTGGGCAAACGATCGTGAAAGTGATCTCGGAACAATGGCCTCCACCTTTCTTTACCGTTGGCCTGATTGATGACGATCCTGCCAAGCAGGGGACGAAGGTCGGTGAATATACCGTGCTGGGCGAAAGCGATGACCTGATCGAGATCATCCGGGAACAACAGGTCACTGACCTGATCCTCGCAATCACCGGGGAAATGCACGGCAAGATGTTCCAATCAATCCTGACCGCTCAGGAGATGGGCGTCAACCTGACCCCCATGCCGCAGCTCTATGAAGAGATCCTCTCCCGGGTGCCGATCTTCCAGCTTGAAGCGGAATGGATCGTGCGCTCGTTCGTTGAAAAATCACACACAGGTCTGGCCTACCAGCTCTCCAAACGGTTGATCGATTTTGCCGGCGGCGTGGTCGGTTTCCTGATCATGGTGGCTTTTTTCCCGCTGATAGCTCTGGCCATCATCCTTGAGTCCGGGTTCCCGATCTTTCTGATCCAGGAACGGTTGTGCCGGGGCGGCCAGTCCTTCAACATCATCAAATTCCGCACGATGACGCGTGATGCTGAAAAGGACGGCCAGGCAAAGATGGCGGAGGAAAATGACGACCGTGTGACCAAAGTCGGCTGGTTCCTTCGAAAAACCCACCTGGATGAGCTTCCCCAATTCATCAATGTCATCCGCGGTGAGGTCAGTCTGGTCGGACCCCGGGCGGAGAGACCTCAATTGGTCGAGCAGTTCCAAAAAACGTTACCCTTCTACCGAGCGCGTCTGCTGGTCAAACCCGGGATAACCGGTTGGGCACAAATCAACCAGAAATACGCCGGAACGGTCGAAGAAACGGCAATCAAGCTGGAATACGATCTCTATTACATTGAACATCGTACCCTTTTCATGGACATCGCCATCATCCTGCGGACGGTTGGCTCGGTGTTCGGGTTTAAGGGACAATAGATTCTGGAACAACCCCTAATGATCATTTTTGGTAAACGCATTCGAAATCGATATCTGCTCATGGGGGATATCTTTCTCAGCCTGGTTTCTGTCCTGGCCAGCTATATCATCCGGCTGGAGTTGATCGCAATTTTCCCCACCTACCAGGTTTCATTGCTCTGGATGTTGGGGATCGTGGTGATCGTGAAACCGCTGGTGTATTATTTCTTTGGCATTTACCGCCGCTTGTGGCGATATGCCAGCATCCGGGAACTGGTGCTGATCTTCTCAGCAGTGACAACAGCATCCATCATCGTTTCGGCGATCATGATCACCCTGTTTGCCGCCGGTGTTTTTATCGGATTCCCACGCTCCGTACTGGTGATCGATTGGCTGCTGTCAATGTCCTTTGTCGGCGGGCTGCGCTTCATCTTCCGATTGTTGGCGGAAAACAGGTCAACTGCGGCGAACGGTCTGAAATTCAAAGGACGCCGTAAACATAACGTTCTGGTGATTGGTGCGGGTGATGCGGGTGCAATGGTTGTCCGGGAACTCGAGAAAAATCCCCAGCTGAACATGAAACCGATCGGTTTTTTGGATGATGACCCGGCCAAACAAAACAGTCAGATCCACGGGGTACCTGTTTTAGCGCCGCTGTCTCAGATTTACCGGACCCTGGAAAACCAGCCCGTTGATGAGGTGATCATTGCCATTCCCAGCGCGGCAGGGACGCTGCTGCGCCAGGTGGCCGAAGTCTGCCGTCAGCGGGGCGTAGCCTTCCGAACCATGCCCGGCCTGTATGAACTGCTGGGCGGTGCGGTCAGCGTCAGCCGCCTGCGTGAGGTGGAAATTGCCGACCTGCTTCGCCGTGAGCCCGTCCATATGGATTCAACCGCTCTGGGAGAAGTCCTGGAAGACAAAACGGTGCTGGTGACCGGTGCGGGCGGATCGATCGGCCGCGAACTTTGCCGCCAGATCGCGCAATCCCGACCTGCCAGGTTATTGATGCTTGGACATGGTGAAAACAGTATCTTCGAAGCGCTCCTCGACCTGCGTGAGGATTTCCCGTCCCTGGAAATCCATCCCCTGATCGCGGATGTGCGGAATTTTCCCCGTTTGGATTCCTTATTTAAAACCTGGCAGCCTGAGGTTGTATTCCATGCAGCCGCCCATAAGCACGTTCCATTGATGGAGAGCCAACATTGAAGAAGCGATCACCAACAACATCCAGGGGACGCGCAATGTTGTCAACGCAGCCCTGGCAAATAACGTCCAACGGCTGGTAATGATCTCAACGGACAAAGCCATCCGTCCGGTGAACGTGATGGGCGCAACCAAACGCATCGCCGAGATGCTGGTGTTGGAAGCGGCCAAATCGCATCATAAGGCGTTCACCGTGGTGCGGTTCGGGAATGTTCTGGGCAGCCGGGGAAGCGTCGTGCCCCGCTTCAAACGCCAGATCGCCAGAGGCGGCCCGGTAACCGTGACTCACCCCGAAATGAGGCGATATTTCATGACCATTCCGGAAGCCGTGCACCTGGTTCTACAGGCATCCGCGATGAGTGAGGGGGGCGAGAATTATGTCCTGGATATGGGCGAGCAGGTACGCATCCTGGACCTGGCTGAAGACCTGATCCGCCTTTCGGGATTGGAACCTGGTAAGGATATCGAGATTGCCTTCAGCGGCATCCGCCCGGGCGAGAAGCTCAGTGAGGACCTTTGGGATCAGGGCTTTGCCTACTCCCCAACGACGCACCCGGATATCAACCAGGTCGACAGCGAGGAAGTGCTGACCGCAGAAGCACTGAACGCCGTGGTTGACCGCTTGATCACCCTGGCTCGCGAAGGCAAACCGGAAGATATCCTGGAAATCCTCGGCGAAACCATCCCCGGCGCAGCCATCCAGGCGCAAGAGCCGAACCTGGATATGGTGGAATAACCCCCGCGTAATCTTAATGGGGAAAGCCGATCTTTGATATTGCCGGCGACAGGATGGCAATGTCATCTGTTTTAAGGAGACAATGACTGAACTGACTGCAGCGGAATGGGGCGCTTTCATCCGGAAACACCCCGCAGCCCATATCCTTCAAAGTCCGACCTGGGGTGAATTGAAGGCTGAATTTGGATGGAAGCCCAGGTACATCCAACAGGGTACGCTGGGCGCGATGGTCCTGTTCCGTCGGCTGCCGCTGGGGTTCACTGTTGCCTATATCCCACGCGGTCCAGTCGGTGAAGGAGATTGGCAAGGACTTTGGCCGGAAGTTGATGCGGTTTGCCAGGCGGAGAAAACCGTCTTCCTGCGAGTGGAACCGGACGTCTGGGAACCGGTCGCGGCAGACTTTGCTCCCACTCATTTACCGGGGTTCAAGCCGAGCAACCAGACCATCCAGCCGCCCAACACCGTGCTGGTTGACCTGCAGGGTTCGGAAGAGGACCTGCTGGCGAGGATGAAATCCAAGACCCGTTACAACATCCGCCTGGCTGAACGCAAAGAGGTGTTGGTGCAGCGCAGTACGGATGTGGCGGGATTCTTTAAAATGATGCAAACCACCGGCGAGCGCGATGCGTTCGGGATTCACAATCAAAACTATTACCAACGTGCCTATGATCTGTTTTCAGCCCAGGACGCCTGCACCTTACTGATCGCTTCCTGGCAGGACCAGCCCCTGGCTGGGCTGATGGCTTTTGCTCAGGGTGACACCGCCTGGTATTTCTACGGCGCATCCACCAACCAGGAACGCAACCGGATGCCGACTTACCTGCTGCAGTGGGAAGCCATGCGCTGGGCCAGGTCCAAAGGCTGCCACACCTACGACCTTTGGGGCATCCCGGACCAACCCGAGTCGACCCTGGAGGAGAAATTCACCGATCGGGCGGACGGTCTCTGGGGCGTCTACCGCTTCAAACGCGGTTTCGGCGGCGAAATCCGGCGGACAATCGGCGCTTGGGACCGGGTCTATAGGCCCTTCCTTTACAACCTCTACCAACTTTATTCCCAACGCCACCGGACCCCTTCAGCATGATGGACAGCGAGATGACAAAATTCCGGATGGAAATCGCAGAGGTCAACCAGGCATCCGATTGGGACAGCCTGATCGAGGTCTTGCCCGGCACGCACGCTCTGCAGACCTGGGAATGGGCCGAAGTGAAAGCGCAGGTCGGCTGGCAGGCCTACCCTCTCCTCTGGCGTGATGCGGATGAGACTGTCCGGGCAGCCGCCCTGGTCCTGCTGCGCAGCATCCGGCTGGGCGGGTTCGCCATGCGGATGGGCGTGATGTATGTGCCGCGCGGCCCGATGCTGGACTGGGCAAATGCACACCTCGCCGAACAGGTGCTGGATGACCTGCAGTATTTCGCCAGGCAGAAAAGCGCCATTTTCATTAAAATTGATCCCGACCTCCCCCTGGGATTCGGGGTACCGGGCAAGGAAGACGACCAGCCCAACCCAGCCGGTCTGGCCATCCGTGACAGCTTGCGGGACCGAGGCTGGCAATTCTCAGACGAACAGATCCAGTTCCGCAACACAGTCATGATTGACCTGCAGGAAGATGAAGAGGACCTGCTGGCCCGGATGAAGTCCAAGACCCGTTACAACATCCGCCTGGCAGAACGCCGGGGTGTGACCGTCCGGTCGGGCGGCCTTGATGACATTGACCTGCTCTATCGGATGTATGCCCATACATCCATCCGGGACGATTTCCTGATCCGGGGCAAGGATTATTATGAGACCGTCTGGCGGATCTTCTTTAAGGCCGGACTGGCTGAACCGCTGATCGCCGAAGTGGAAGGCGAAGCGGTCGGCGCAGTGGTGATCTTCCGGTTTGGCGGACGGGCCTGGTATATCCACGGCATGTCGCTGGATGACCACCGGGAGAAGATGTTCACTTACCTCCTGCAGTGGGAAGCGATGATTCGTTCAAAAGCCGCCGGATGCCGGGAATATGACCTTTGGGGCGCGCCGGATGCCTTTGATGAGAGCGACCCGATGTGGGGCGTTTACCGCTTCAAGGACGGCTTCGGCGGCCGCGTGGTGCGTACCCTGGGGGCCTGGGATTACCCGGTCAAACCGCTGATCTACCGGCTCTACAGCCGGGTGCTTCCACGTATCCTGGGATGGATGCGCCGGCGTGGGAAGTCTGAAACCAAACGAGGGATGAGCACATGAAACCGAGACTGCATTTCGCCCATTTACCCACCCCGGTGGAGGATATGCCGAGGCTCACGGCTTTGTTGGACGGCCCGCAATTGCTGGTCAAACGCGATGACGAGACCGGTCTGGCTTTCGGTGGCAATAAGACCCGCAAACTGGAATACCTGCTGGCTGCCGCCCGGGAACAGGACGCCCACACCTTGATCACCGCCGGCGCAGTGCAGTCCAACCACTGCCGCCAGACTGTGGCGGCTGCTTCGAAATTCGGCTTGGACTGCATTTTGGTCCTCTTTGGCGATCCGCCTGAATCACCGGATGGCAACAACTTCCTCTTTCACCTGTTGGGTGCGGAACTTGTTTTCACCGAGCGGGACCAGGTGCAAAACAAATTGGCGGAGGTATTCGAGCAGGCGAAAATGGCCGGACGCCAGCCCTACCTGATCCCTTACGGCGGCTCCAACCCGACCGGCGCGGTCGGATATGTGACTGCCATGCTGGAACTGGCCGAACAGGAGGTCCATCCGGATTGGATCATCTTCCCCAGCTCTTCCGGCGGTACCCAGGCCGGGATGCTGGTTGGCGCGCGGATGAGCCGCTATGCCGGAAAGATCCTTGGCATCAGCGTGGATGAAGAAGCGGACATACTTAAGGCACGGGTGGCGGATCTGGCAACTGCCACCGCCGATTATCTCGGCCAGCCGTGGACCTTCGATGCGGATGAGGTACTGGTCAATGACGACTATACCGGTGGGGGCTATGCCGTGATGGGCGAACCGGAGATTGAAGCGATCCGGCTCTTCGCCCGCCAGGAAGCCCTGCTGCTAGACCCGGTCTACACCGGGCGGGCCGCCGCCGGGTTGATCGACCTGATCCGCAAGGGCTATTTCAAGCAAAGCGACACCGTCCTCTTTTGGCATACCGGTGGCGGACCGGCATTGTTCGCAAGTAAATACCAGGGTCGGCTGGTCTGAAAACACAGTTCATACGCCGCGAAGCGCACGTGACAGGAATGGTGGGTCAACTTAATATATGGGGTAAATTGAGCCTGAAAAGCGAAAACATCCTCCCATCGTCATTGCGAAAAGCCCAAAGAGCGACGAAGCAATCTCGGTTTTACAGATAGATGGTAAGTCGGCGACACAACTAACTTCTAAAAACAAAGGCTCCCGTGATTTTGAAAATCCCGGGAGCCTGATATTACTTATAGATATGGAAGGGTTTACAGCCCGGCTGCATCCCTTAGCAGTTCGGCCTTGTCCGTCTTTTCCCAGGTCAAATCCAGGTCATCCCGGCCAAAGTGGCCGTAATTCGAGAGCTGCTGGTAGATTGGGCGGCGCAGGTCCAGGTCACGGATGATCGCACCGGGGCGCAGGTCAAAGTGCTCGGAGATTAACCTGGCGATCTTTGAATCGTCGATCTTGCCGGTCCCGAAGGTCTCCACGTTGACGGAAAGCGGGTGTGCCACACCGATGGCATAAGCCACCTGCACTTCACAGCGGTCCGCCAGGCCGGCAGCGACCACGTTCTTGGCTACCCAACGGGCAGCGTATGCGCCGGAGCGGTCGACCTTTGTCGGGTCCTTGCCGCTGAACGCGCCGCCGCCGTGACGGCCCATGCCGCCGTAGGTGTCGACAATGATCTTACGGCCGGTGACTCCGGCATCGCCCATCGGGCCGCCCATGACAAAGCGACCGGTCGGGTTCACGTAAACCAGCATATCGTCGTCGACCAGTTCGGCTGGCAGAACGGGTTTGATGACCTCTTCGATCACGCCTTCCCGGATCTGTTCCAGGCTGAAATCGGGGGAATGCTGGGTACTGATCAGGACGGTGTGGATGCGTTTCGGCTTGCCATATTCATATTCCACCGTCACCTGGCTCTTGCCGTCGGGGCGGAGGAAATCCAGGTCGTTCGCCTTACGGGCTTCCGCCAGACGGCGGGTGAGCTTGTGGGCATAGTAGATCGGCATCGGCATCAGGACGTCGGTCTCGGTGCAGGCATACCCGAACATCATCCCCTGGTCACCTGCGCCGACCTCTTCAATTTCCTTGTCCTCGCGCATCTCGCCGGACTTGAATTCCTGGGCCCTATCCACACCCAATGCGATATCGGGGGACTGGTTCGCCAGGGCGATCAATACACCGCAGGTGTTCCCGTCGAAGCCCTTGTCGCTGTTGTCATAACCGATCTCGATCACAACTTTGCGGACCAGTTCGTCAAAGTTGGCGAAACCGGTGGTCGTGATCTCGCCGAGCGCCATGATGAAGCCGGTCTTGGTGGCGCATTCACAGGCCACCCGGGAATATTTATCCTGGGCGATCAGCGTGTCGAGGACGGTATCGGCGACCTGGTCACAAATTTTGTCGGGATGGCCTTCCGTGACCGATTCCGAGGTGAATAGATATTTTGGTAAAGTCATAAATGTCAACGTCATTGGTGAGAACCTCCATGTCTCATTAAAGATTAGCGCCCCGTCTGGCTTCGTGCGAGAGGGGCGTAAAATCGAGCATTGGCTTCCCTCTCATCTTCCAGAAATCGCTCTGCCGGATTTGGCACCATGAAAGTTAGACTTTCTGGTTGCCGAGGTATCATAGGGCCGGTCCCTCCACCTCTCTGGATAAGAGTGCCGCATAGGGCTATTCAATTGGTTGAACGGATTGCATTATAACACCAAAAAAAGGAAATGCAAATCGAATTGGATATCGTTTATAAGATATGTCATAGTCTTCCTTCCCCGACAGGAGACTTGAATATCAAGCGTAGAAGATTGCCACTTCGGTCTGCGGCCTCAAGCCAGCGCGGCATGACTCTGTTCAACTTATCGCAATGATAAAGTTTTTCATTAAATCACTGAGTTCCAGGCTAACAACACAACAGACTCAAAAACCAGAGCCTGTTAAGGCTTCCCCTTGGGGGGAAGCTGTCTGCGAAGCAGACTGATGAGGGGCAGGACAAAATAATAGTCGTGAAGGCGCCAGACTTGGCGCCCTCACGGGTTTTCGGAGAGATATGAGGGCAAGTTATTTCATTCTTCCGTCCGATTCTGATATCGGTATGCCATCAGATCCCAGCGCAGCTCGAACCGGGCATTTTCACCCAACTGGTGCACATTTAGCAGGCCCTCAGCCATTTGCCGCAGGGTTTGGATCGCCATGCTCTCATCAACCACCCCGCCATCAGCATCAAACCCGTCATGCGCCTCAACGATAGCACTCAGGTCATCATAAGCAGCCTGGACCGCATGCATATTCTCCTGGAAAGTGTCGAGGATCGCCTGTAACCCGGAGGCGTCCTCACCGTTTTCCGTCAGCGTCTCGATCCGGTTCTCCAGCCGCCGCACCGGGTCGTCCGTGTCCTGGAGGCGGTAGCCGACATCCTCATATTTATCGACCAGTTCGGCATACAGTCCTTCCAGTCCCTGCGGGCGTCGGCCGGTGCGGCTTTCATCCCGGGGAGGGTTCTCGCCTTGTGCGGCGACGGTTCCGGTCGGGAGGGCCAGCACCACGATACCAACCAGGACAGCCAGGGTGATCAGGATCTTGCTTAATTTCTTCATCTGAATGACTCCTTACTTGTAGTGAACGACTTGATTAAGCATCTCTATGATAAAACCCGCACGTAAGGCGGGTTTTGTCATTCTGTAAGGAGCCTGTAAAATGGGGGGCCGGTTTAATCCTGCAAATGATCCTGCAGGTAAGCCTTCAACGCCACGGCGTTATTGATCTTGGTTTCTTTGGAGGCATAAAGCAGGGTGATATCCCCTTTTTCCGCAGCCTCCAGCAGCGGTTCCCAGTTTTGCGGTTCCGCATCCAGTTCGGCCCGGTATCGGCGCTGAAACTCCTCCCACTTGGCCGGGTCATGCTCATACCAGTGACGCAGGTCATTGCTGGGCGCGACGTCTTTCAGCCAGGCAACGATCTTCAAACTTTCCTTGCTCTTGCCCCGCGGCCAGAGGCGATCAACCAGAAACCGTTCCCCATCCGCGGGGTCAGGATCCTCATAAACGCGCTTCACTTTGATCATCTTTATCACCTCATTTCAATTCCGTAATATACACTATTCGTATGTATCTTCAATATTCTTTCTTCGTCACGTGCACGTCCCTTTCACTACGTTCCAGGGATTTTACAGCACGTGGCCTACCCCTACATCTAATTCCTAATACCTAATCCCTAATACCCAATCCCCTACCCTACATCCCATCACCCGGAACGGTGTAGGACTGGCCGGAGCCGCGCAGCAGGCGGGGGTTCACCCGCCCCATCCACTTCTCGGGCAGGTAGAGCTTCTGGAAACCGCCGTAATCCTCATAGAGTTCGTGCGCGTCCCGGGTTGCCAGCATCGTCCAGCGCACGCCTTCCTCATCCAGCACATCCAGGATCGATTCGGTCAGCCACTTGCCCAGGCCCTGACCCTGGTAGTCATCCAGGATAAAGACGTCACAGAGGTAGGCGAAGACCGTATAATCGGTCACCACCCGCGCGAACCCGATC
The DNA here is from genome assembly GCA_963741015.1 of uncultured Chloroflexia bacterium. Classification (GTDB taxonomy): domain Bacteria; phylum Chloroflexota; class Anaerolineae; order Anaerolineales; family Anaerolineaceae; genus Brevifilum. The sequence continues at coordinate 499,732 of CAVUGP010000010.1, forward strand.
TGGACCCCCTGGTGGTAGACCCCAAAACACAACGAGTTGGCGATCGATTTCTCGGTCATCGCCAGGGTCCGCCCGGTGGTCCAATAGGCTTCCCCGGTCAGGTAGCGATGGATGACATCGATCTGCAGTTTTTCCTTCTCCGTACTGATGGTATAGTCACCCTGCTGGAATTCCATCGTTATCTCTCCTTCTTTTTAAAATTGATCAAGGTCCGGTCGTTCGCGGGACATCCATTTGGTCGGGATGAACAGCGGGTGGAACTGTCCATAGGTCTGATAGAGACCATGAGCATCGCTTGTAGCCAGCAGTGTGCGGCGGATGCCCACCTGGTCGGCATAACGGGTGACGGCTTCCACCAGCCACTTCCCAAGTCCATTCCCGCGCTGAGCCGGATCGACAAAAACATCACACAACCAGGCAAAGGTCGCCTGGTCCGTCACCAGCCGGGCAAAAGCCACCTGCTTACCCTCTCGATAGATACCCAGGCAAATTGAATTGCGGATCGAGGTCTCGATCATTTCACGCGGACGGCCTTTCGCCCAGTATGATTGGCGGGAGAGAAAATCCTCCACCCGGTCAATCTGCAGCCGGTCCTTGTCAAAGCTCAGCAGGAATTCACCCCGCTGCTCTTCAATGAATCCCGTTTCCGGATGGAATGGCGCTTCGGGGTCAAAATCCTCATCCAGGGGCTCGATCAGGTCGCGCACCCGGACGCCGTTCCGGTAGCTGAAGTGGAAATGCAGCGATGTCTCCCCGGCCAGGATCATCGGCAGGAAGACGTGGATGTTATCGACCACCTCCGGCGCGGTGCAGGCCCACTCCCGGGTCACCCAGGCCAGCTCGCCTTCGTGGTTGGTGACAAATTCACGGTGGGGAACCTCGGCGGTGAAAATGGCGATCCCGCCGGGCGGGATCTCGAAGCCTTCCCAGGTCAGCAAACCGGAGAACTGCGGGTCGCTGATCGCGTAACCGGTTTCCTCGGCAACCTCGCGGATGATCGCCTGGCGGGGCGTTTCACCCGGCTCGATATGGCCGCCGACCCCATTCCATAAGCCCTGGTTGGGCGGGAAGTTGCGGTGGATCATCAGGATATCGTCCCCGTTGAGCAGGAAGCAAAGCGTAAATGCAGGCTTAAGATTCATGAAAGCGCCTCCAATAATTCAGGGCGGTCTGCCGCGGTGATCGAAAGCGACTCCATCCCATGCCAGGCGGTGAATTGGTCCAGGGTCTGCTTCAATGCACCGACCAGGCCATCGTCCAATTCGACCTCGGGTTCGAGGTAGATGTTCTTGATCTCCATCCGCTTCTGTTTGCGGTGGGCTTTGGGGTCCAGCCTTCCCACCAGCCGCCCTTTATGCAGGATCGGCAGGCAGAAATAGCCGTATTTGCGATCCTTGACCGGCGTGTAGGATTCCATGCGGTAGTCGAAATCGAACAGATCCAGCGCTCTGGCCCGGTCGGACACCAGCGGGTCAAAAGGTGAGAGCAGGGTCGTATAGGTCGGGGTGAGCATATCGTTTAGGGCTGCTTCCACATCGGCCAGGCTGTCCGGATGGACATAGACGGGCAGTTCCCACTCGGGCACCTCCGCGCGGATCAACCGGCCTTCTTCGACCAGCCTGGGCAGACGCTCCAGCACACCGGTCTTCTTTTGATAATAATAGTCCGCCACCCAATCCTCTCGGACCGCACCGAGAGCCCGCACCGTTTCCAGTGTCAGCGCGTCCCGAGCCGCATCGGTATCGAGGGCATCGGCGTCATCCCACTCGGGGAAGACCCGCTCGCGCAGGTCAAAGAACCGGCGGAAGTTGTCCCGGTGCGAGATCATCAATTCACCCTCGACGAACAGGTGGTTGAGGGCGATCTTTTCCGATTTCACGCCGCCCCATCCCGTCTCGATCCGTTCGGTTTCAAAATCCATCGAACTGATCGGCCCGTTCTCATGCACAGCGTGGCGGACATGATCGATGATCTCGGGTCGGTCGGTCACCCATTCGGACCAGTAACCGCCCTCGTGGTCGCCGTAGATCATCAACCCGCGGAAGACAGGATAGGCATCGATCGGCAGGTAACACAACGCATGGGCGTAATACTCAAACAACTGGCCTTCGGCGTGGATCTGATCGAGCCAGTCCACATCGTAATCCCCCAGACGGCTCCAGAGCACCAGGTTGTGGCTGCGCCGGACGGCCTGGATCGTGTCGATCTGTAAATAGCCCATCTGCCGGATGGTTGGCAGCAGGTCAGCTTTTTTCGGTTTTTTTTCAGGTGGGGTGAGCAAACCCTGCGCGGCCAGCATGACGCTGCGCACGGTTTCGGGCGTAAGCTGCATCAAGTTCGGGTCTCCTCAGGCTTCAGGGGCTGGACGGCTGCGTTCGGCAGCATCCAACAGCGCTTCGCCCAGGGCGCGCGCTTCAGCCGGCGTCAGGTAGAGGTGGTTCTCCCCGATCCGAAACAATCGTTCGGCGGGCGGGCAGCGTTCAATGACGGTGAGGCAGATATTGTCTTCCAGGTCCTCGTCCTCACATTCATAATAAATATCGATATGCAGCGTGTCATCCAGCAAATGAACGGTCATGGTGAGCGTCCTCCTGTCGGGAAACATTCGGTTTACCTGTCCAAATCATATCATTAATCATAGCCCAGGAATGCGGGATATTTAACACCGGACTTCGAGAATAGTTCATTTAAAAGGATAATATCAAATCCTGGACAAAAAGAAGGGAAATGCATAAACAAAACTAATTTTCATTATTCATAACCCCATCCTTGTTCCTTCCCCATCCCACCGCTTTGCTTCGGGGATTTCGTCACTCCGTTCCTCGGGGGAAGGATGCCTGCAAACGAAGTGCCGCAGACAGGAAGGGGTCTTGAAAACCCCGGTTTCGCACTTTTTTTCTATTAAAACCGGTAAAATCCATCCCCGAAACACCAAAAACGCTTAAAAAGGGCATTTCTGATAGTTTCTGAGAGTTACTTCTCAGTAGACTATGGGTTGTAAGAAGCCGAACGGCTGAATAACAGTTATTTTAAGGAGTTAGGTTATGGAAGTCCCACGCCATTGGCGGCTAAAGAAACAACGCTATGCACTGATCGGTGAGGTGTGCCCTCACTGCGACGCCAAGATCTTCCCCCCGCGCGATGTCTGCCCGGAATGCGGCGGCGAAGCCAAAACGGATTATGCCTTCAGCGGCAAGGGTGAGATCTATTCCTTCACCAAAATGAGCAATGTCCCCGCCGGCTTTGAAGAGCAGGCGCCTTACACCGTAGCGCTGATCAAGCTGGATGAAGGCCCGATCGTGACCGCCCAACTGACCGACCTGGGCGAGGAAAAAGTCGAGATCGGTATGCCGGTCGAGATGGTCACCCGCAAGCTGCGCTCCGACGGCGACGAGCGCGGGATGCTGGTCTATGGTTACAAGTTCCGCCCGGTGATGGGCGCGTAAAGAAGAACGGAATTGAATGATGCGACCGCCCTCCAGTTGGAGGGCGGTTTTATAAATAGAAATATTGCCTCAGTTACTAGTGTATAATATTCAATAGTTATGGGTGGTCAAACACTAATCAAAAAACCATAAAACAATCAGTCTATTATTCAAATATAAAATTCATCACATTCATAAATTCTTAAAGGTGGATATAAACTTACGATGAGTTATGGCTTAGATAAATAAGAAACAACACTAATAAATAACTCGCCAAATTGTGAAATTTGATAATTATTGGGATACAAGGAGAAATAATTATGTCACAACAACCACAACCATTACCTGTTTACATCCAGCATCCTCCTAAAAGTCGTAGTACAGCTCTAATTTTAGAGCTGTTGCCTGGATTATTTGGGATTTATGGAATTGGCTGGATTTACGCTAATAAAACCGGTACAGGATTGGCCTTGCTTATTGGTGGCTTGGTCTGGGATGTTATTGCAATTATTATCGACGTCGCGACAGGAGGGTTTGGTTGTTTTTGCAGCTTACCTGTTAATATCGCTGCGGTTGCTATTTCATCTTCATCGATACACAGCTATACAAAACAACATCCAGAATTATTTGCTTAGTTCGTTTATAAAACCTTCGAAATTTAAGCTTCCTGTTGACCGACCTGGGCGAGGAAAAAGTCGAGATCGGCATGCCGGTCGAGATGGTCACCCGCAAGCTGCGCTCCGACGGCGACGAGGCGGGATGCTGGTCTATGGTTACAAGTTCCGCCCGGTGATGGGCGCGTAGAGAAGAACGGAATTGAATGATGCAACCGCCCTCCAGTTGGAGGGCGGTTTTTTGATTGTTGTTTACAATAGGACATACGACTTACACAATAATTACTTTATTGAAGACTTTTATAACAGCCATAACGGTTTATAATTTTCCCAAACTTGGCAACTGTATTGGCTTTTAGGCTTTATATATTGTTAGCCATAAAGTCACCCAAGAAAACATGCAGGATGCCAGAGGACTATGCGGTATTTTGGGCTGTTTCTGCACCAGCGCGGAATCCTGCTTTACCCCGTCACTATGGCTTGCAGATAGGTTGAACCATCAATTCAAGCCCGGATTATGTTTAATTTATTCAGGAGGTCCATGATCATGCGTCACACTCGCGAGGAAGTCATCAAGCGCACGGTTGAAGAGTTCGAACAACTCGATCATCTGGCGAACAACCTCACCGATGCGGATTGGAATCGGTTGCTAACCAGACCCGAGACCAAAGATCCCTGGACGGTGAAAGATACACTGGCGCACATCACCCATTGGAAGGCTGATGTGATCAGAAAAATCAAAGGACTGCCTGTACCGCTGGAGGAAAAAGGGCTTAATTGGACGGATGGGAACCACGTGGTCTACGAGCGATGGCGGAACCGCTCCCCGCAGGAGGTTATCTCCTGGCATAAGCAGGTTCAAGAGGATTTATTGTCTGCGCTTAACGATGCGCCTGAACAATGGTTCAGTGGAAGAGAACACCGTCCGGAATGGCCAAATGATCTGGATGGTCATTCCAGCTATCATCGCGCTGAGATCGAGCACACATTGGAACATTCAACAATTTGAGCGCCGCCCCGCGCAGTGAGCTAAGTCTAAATGCAGACGGAAAGTGAAGTGCTGATCAAGCTGGAAAAAGGCCCAGTCGAGGAAAAAGTCGCGATGATCACCCGCAAGCTGCGCTCCGACTGGGACGAGCGCTGAATGCTGGTCTATGGCTTCAAGTTTCAGCCTGCAGGACTTGGTGCCCCTAAATAGAGGTTAAAAGCAAGGAACCACCAGATATATTGATGACGCTTCATCGTACATTGCCAAATATCACGATGCTACACTCCCCATGACTTCTCATGAAGAGTTTTTTATTATGCGTTCTTAATAAAGGCGCATTTGCTCAACCGCCAGTACCCCCTTTTTTTACTGAAAAAACCAGTCAATTATGAGTTAAGACGAAAAAATTGCTTGTTGAAAAAGAGATAGGAAAGAGTATATTTAAATTTGATTTTACCGACTATTTGTCTTTTACAAAGGAGATAGATTTGAAAACGAAACGTAATGCACTAGTAATTTTCTTCGTTTTAGCTTTTATCCTTCCTTGGCTCATCTGGGGGACAACAATCGCCGAATCACGCGGGATGCTTTCTTTCCATATTCCCCAATCTCTTGCTTTCTGGGTGGGGTTAACCCTGGCCAGCTACATCAGTGCTGTCATCACTGGGGGGTGGCCAGCAGTCAAAGATTTGCTTAGCCGCTTGATCCGCTGGCAGCGTTAAGATCATCTGGTATTTAATCGCATTGACAGTTACCGGGCTTCTCAGCCTGATTGCAATTGGTATCCACTTGATACTCGGTGGCACGCATGAGGTTGGTATTCTTTTGTCGCTCCAAAACCTACTGCCATCACTTTTATTTCAGATTTTCTTTTTCGTACTCACCGAAGAGACCGCCTGGCGAGGTTTCGCCTTACCTCGCCTTCAATCTAGATATAGCGCTTTAAATGCCAGTTTGATCCTGGGTGTATTATGGGGCCTCTGGCATCTACCGCTATGGTTTATTCCAGGCTCATTCCAGTCCACACTGCCTTTTCTCGGATTCTTACTGTCTACCGTCGCCATGAGCATTATCACCACCTGGATCTTTAATCATACCCATGGGAGTGTTCTGCTGGCAGGCATTTTTCATGCGGCAACCGACGTTACACTCGCTTATTCCAACGTCATGTCGGATGACCCGAGACTGTTCTGGATACTTGTTGTTCTGCAATCTGCCTTTGCACTCTCCTTAGTGATGACACAGGGTGCAAAACATTTATCCAAAAACGGCGATCTCAGCGGGACAGTTATATCAGACAGCTTTTAATACATTCGAATTCGACAAAATCTTTCTGATATACGAAATACACCCTGTGAGAAATACAACAATTGACTCCACGCCCGATAAAATCAGCCAGGATCGCCTCGGCTTGGAACGCATCATCTTTTTTAGCGATGCCGTCTTCGCAATTGCCATCACGTTACTTGCATTAGAGATCCGTATCCCGAGTGTAGAAAATTCGCTGACCGAAACAAAGCTGACCCAGTTACTCCTCTCCATTTGGCCGAAATACCTTGGCTATGGTATTGGGTTCATGACCATCGGTGTTTTGTGGATAAGTCATCATCGAAAATTTCAATTGATCCAACGATTTGATCGCAATTTGATGTTGCTCAATCTATTTTTTCTGATGTTTATTGCCTTTATACCTTTCCCCACATCCATTATCAGCGAATATGGTAATCGAACCTCCACGGTCTTTTATGCGATCGTTATGTCTTTAGCCAGCATCACCTCAATTTTTCTTTGGTGGTATGCCTCATACAACAATCGATTGATCAACTCAGATTTTGACCCCCGCCAACGTCGTCGTGAAACACAGGTTTCCCTGATCGTTCTTGGCATTTTTGTTGTTTCTATTGGATTGGCTTTCGTTAATGCTGATCTTGCGAAGTACTCATGGATATTGATAGCCTTTGTTGTCCGAAGATGAACAAAAATGAAGTAAAAAAAGGAAATGCCTTCCAACAAGCGTGCACCTGACAAAAGCTGATGAACAAACCGATGATAAAGAAGGGGGTTATTATAAATCTATGTTAGAAGAAATAAATCGCAGATGGGGGTCCATAAAATCTGACGATGGAAAATCATACACCTTTGAGCAATGGCATACACAGAGGGAAATACCATCAAGATTACTAAGTTGCTGGACAGCAAACCAAGTTGAATCGCAAAGATTATGGGTAGAATACACTTCTAATAAGGAATCGCTAGCAATTCGATCAACGATAGGAAGACTTAAAAATTTGTTTTATATTCAAAGGAAAACATGAACCGGTTGTCTGGATTGGGAAAATACGATATGGTGATGAAGAATATCGACTGCCAGCTTCTTTCCATAATTGGAATATAAATTATTTTCTATTTCCATTCTTTACAAAACGAGAATATTTTAGGTTGGAAAGAGAAATAAGGGCAACAGTTAATCTCAGACGAGAGAAACCATTATCACTTATCAACCATTCAAACGGGTGTTATATTAAATCTTCATATTCTTATCGATTCAATCTGGATTCATCCACAAGCCTCTGGAGAGTTTTCATCATAAGTAAAGTCATTAATGAGAATTTATGGATATGAAGAGGTTCCAATAAACCAATCTGGTTGGATCAACTTACTAAAAAAAATAATGATAAGAAAAAACTGATTATTTGAATTACGGCCTTTTTTCAAACTGCTAATTACGAATAAATTAGATTATGGGAGGAAAATTCATGTCTAAAAACACAACAGAAATATATTTTACGAAAAAACATGCAAGTTTAACCAACATCGCATTTGCCGCAAAAATCCTTGCCTGGGTTGCACTTGTAATTCAAATTTCTCTTGTTGTTGCAAGGTTTGCTGAATTACGCAATTCCTTTTTAATCCAACAAGGTTTGACCCCAGAGTTTAATGAGCCCACCTTATGGGCAATGCTTAGCAACAATTTGATTTATTCTTTTTATTTTTTTTCCGAGTTGTTGGTTATTTTAATGAAGGGCGTTGTTTACTGGCTTGTCCTCAAAGGAATATCGTTTGGGTTATATATGATTGTAGAGACCAATTTAAATTATAAGGATAGGCTTGAGGTTGAATTTAATGAACAACAACTCACGTAGAAAGTATATGCAAAAATTGTATGATAAAGAGGAAATAACGGACAAAAAATCAAATAATTCAGAATACGATTACTTTATGGGTAAAAATAATCCACCCGAATTCTATGACCCTTACCAAGTCATCCAATTAAGCAAGTTAATAAACTTTGGTGCGAAATTTTCTCTCTTTGTAATAGTTGTTACAAACTTCTTGCAATTGCAACGATCCCATGACATCGTTCTTTCTTTCTTCATAAATAACACTTCTAATGTTGATTGGAATCTCTTCGCCTGGATAATGGCCACCTTAATTTTTATATTAGGTGTAGGCTTTATGTGTGCGATTTACTATTTTGCATTAAGAAGCATTAAGTTCAATTTTAATGATCTTGATGGAAATGGAATTTAACAGCCGTGGTGTTCAAAAAAGATCTGATGAATTCTGATTTATTTAAAATTGATCCGTCATAGATATTATAATCTACCTTATCGCCACACAACCCCAACGCTGTCCCCTTCGCCATTTTCGCCAGCCGGCGACTTTTCGGTGGATGGTTGATCCAGTTCTTCTGCCTATCCGCTTTCCTCCAATTCTTATCGTTTTAAGCTGATTTTATGATTGTGTATAATTGAAACGTATGGGTGGGCGCGTGAAGATAAGCGCATCTTTGTATGCTCAGAATCATCACACACCCTCCCGCGAGTGTGAATGAATGATCGCCTGGTTTTTCTATCATTCATTCAGCAAATGAATTCGGCTAAAAACCCTTCTATGATTGAAAAAAGGACGCATGTGGATCCTGCATTGCTTATTAAACCGGAACTGATCGCCCCCTGTGGGATGAATTGCGCCGTTTGTATGGGCCGGTTATTACGGGATGAAAATAAATGCCCGGGCTGTCGGGGGGAGAATACCAACAAACCGAGAAATTGTATTCGATGTGTTATTGTCAATTGCGACATTCGGAGAGAAAACGACTTATTATTCTGTTCCGATCAATGCAGTAAATTCCCATGCACCAGATTGAAAGCGTTAGATAAACGATATCGAACCAAATATCAGATGAGCATGCTCGAAAATCTGAAAAATATAGATGAATCAGGTATTGATACTTTCATTAAAAACGAAATAACCAGATGGACTTGTGCCACATGCGGCGGAATCATTTGTGTTCATCGGGGGTTTTGTATTGACTGCGGGAATGCTTGATGACAAGCACCTTCAAACACAATTTTTGAAAGATTGTTATTCCTTATAATTAAAACATTCAACCTTCATAATTTGGAAGAACAGCCCACTTACACAATGGAAAACAATACACAACCAGGCCACATCATCTTTCTGAACGGGACATCGAGCGCCGGCAAGACCACCATCGCCAGGGCGCTGCAGGACACACTCGAAACAGCCTACATGCGCGCCTCTCTGGATGACTTCTTCAACCTCTACCCGGAAAAACTGCTTCAGCCCAAGAACGAGGAGGAAGCACAGGTTTTCATGCGTCTTATTCCGCAGGTGGTTTCCGGTTTCCACCGGTCCATCGCGGCTTTTGCGAGCACGGGGAATAATGTCATTGTGGACCACGTGCTGGAGGAAGAAGTGTGGCTGAAGGAGTGCGTGGCAGCCTGGGAAGATTATGATGTCCTTTTCGTGGGCGTGAAATGCCCGCTGGACGTGGCGGAACAACGCGAAAAAGATCGCGGGGATCGGAGCATCGGTCTGGCTCGCTACCAGTTCGAACGCGTTCATAGGCACAATCTGTACGACCTCGAATTGGACACATCCGCCCTGACGGTTGAGGAGTGCGTAGCGAAAATCATGACGCTGATCCATAATGAACCCCAAAAAACTGCTTTTCAGGAATTGTCCATCAGGTATTCAACTTAGAGAAACACTGTTCGGAAGGCTTTACCGCCCCAATACAGAGTCCGGTGTCCATCGGCTCGGCCCTTCGAGTTTACTTCGCGACCGCTCAAAAGCGTACGCTTTTGAGCAGAATTGCGCGATAATAGCAGAGAGGCTTTTCAAATTCCACTCACCCACAGCTAACATTAATCGCCAGGCATCTTATTCGAAAGGAATACCTATGTTATGGTTGATTTTTGGTGTTCTCACACTATTTTTTGGTATCTGGGCGCTTATTAAAGGCCAACTCAAATTAAGTAACAAATTTATTTTGGAAGGTAATCAAGCTAGAATAGCTGGGGTTGTACTTGTGATATCGCCATTAATTGGGGCGATTTTTTATTTTATTGGACAGGGAGATTTAAGTTACATATTTGGCTCTTCATGTTATGGCATCATCGCTGTATTGGCTTTTGCTGCATTTCAAGCATGGAAATCTAAAAGGTCCCCACAGGTGGAAGCACAGAAAGAAAAGGAGCCAGCTGTATCGAGAAATAAAAATCCAACACCTCCACAGGGGACACAACGGCAGCTGGACTCATCAAGCAATAGCAGCAATCGAAAAACGCCAGACTCCAAAATAAAAACCGAACCTGAACAAAATGATTTGTCTGCGAAAGATCTTCTCGAACCCGAATTATCCGCGATAACAACCTGTCCATATTGTGGAATGGAAGTTCTGCCAAATTCTGACGGTACTTGTCCAAACTGTCTGGCAAGATTATCGACATGAAATCCGTTGGCTTGTGTTATCTCTCCACGTCGCTCAACGAAGCGTATGCCGGACGTCTGTGATTCTGCCGCATTTAAACCATTTTTCTGGCGTAGAGTTTTATCTGCTCCCAGGTTCCTCACAATCCATTTCCATCGCTAGTAAAGCAATCCGTAGGGCATCAACATAATAGTTTTGTAAGCCTTATTGGATAGGAGTAAAGCATGAACCACTTCAGGTCATTTATGGTAATCGGTTTTCTGGTTGCATTCCTGGTTGCCTGTTCCTCCCCTGCAACGACAGCACCCCAGGATACACAAGAACCAACTGCATTTCCATTGTCAGAACCCGGCCCATTTATAGCGGGGAACCAAGAGTATACGGTCATCGATGAAAGCCGTAACGGACGGGAGATCAGGCTATCGATCTGGTACCCCGCGCTGAAAGAAGAGGATGCCAGCGGACGGGTTATTGTGCGTAATGCTGTGCCAGACACCAGCAGTGCGCCTTACCCTTTGGTTCTGACTGGAAAGAATTCCGGAACCTATTTATTCAAATCACATCTTGCAACATATGGGTTTGTTACAATCACCGTCCAGTCACCGGGCTTTTCCTATACCGCCCCCTGGAACAATGCGGTAATAGACGCGCCGCTTGACTTCCTGTTCGTTTTGGACTGGCTTACCTCCAACCCTCCCGAAATCCTGACGGGTGTATTGGATACCGACCGGGTGGGCGTGGCGGGATATTCCTCGGACGGGTTATTTGCTTTGGCACTTGGCGGCGCCAGGATCAACCCTGAGTATTATTTATCCCAGTGTACTCAATCTCCTGACCTCGAACATCCAATCAGTTCGACATCAATAAATTATTTCTGTGATTTATCCGAAAGATGGGATGAATTTTCTGCTCAGGTGAGTCCGCAAATTACAACGGTTTCCGAGGGTTTGTGGCAGCCAACAACGGATGATCGAATCCTCGCAGTCATGCCCATGGCGCCTGATTCAACCTGGCTATACGGTGCTGAGGGATTGGCTGCGATAGATATTCCCGCGCTGATCGTTGCCGGGACCGCTGATGATCTCGTTTCGTACGAGATGACATCCTGCTATGCCTATGAACATCTTGTGAATTCCGAAAGGGTTTTAATTTCCTTCATCGGCAGGAGTCACATGATGGTGGAGGATAGCAAGGTCATAAGCCGGATAGATCATTTTGCGGTCGCTTTTTTTGGGTATTATCTGCAAGGGTGGACGGATTATGCCGAATATTTTTCGGAAGATTTCGTCACTCAGTTTGATGACCTGGCTTGGGGCGTATATTCGGAAGAATAAATCAAACACAGGTCGCTTGGATTTGAATGGAGCCCACACACTGCGACCACACGCTGCCAGGCGGTATTAGGAGGATAGAAATGACGACACTTTGGACACTACGCTGTCTGGGCTTATCCGGCATCCTTGGCGCTTTGCTTTTCATGGTGGGGGACTTGCTCTACAATCACATCTCCGGTTCGGATAATACCCCCACGGAAAAAATGAGCATCTTACCTGAGTCCAGGCTGCTCAACGCCGGCACGCTTGGGCTGGTCGGCTGTTGGTTTTATATCCTGGCGGTTGGGCATGTGTATATCGCCTTCATGTCCGTTGGTACTATTTTCGACATCATCCTATCGCTTGTTTTTATTGCCCTGATGATCTGTTATGGCATCAGTCATACGGCCTACTTCGCCATCGCCAGCGGTGCACAAGTCGCGATCCGGTTTGGGTCCGATGCGGAGACCGGCGGGAAACTGGGCAACGCCCTCTTCAAGCGGTTCGTGTATATCACCTACGGTCCAGCCGTCATCACGACCGGGATGATGATCTACGGCATCGTGAGTGGGCATTCATTGTATCCTTTCTGGGCGGTCGTCTTCCTGCCGGGGGTGATATACCTGTTCAAAACGCCGTTCGTGAAATTGTTGAAAGGGCGAGCGCGGGAATTGGTCAACGACTGTTACGACAATTTCAGCTTTTTCGTCTTCTTTGTTGCCTCCACCATCGTGTTGTGGAACAGCCTTATCATCTGACGCCGCCCCTCATCGCCAACGCACCACTGTACCTGGAAGAAATCATTCTCTTGATCGGCGTCTAATTTTCCGGAAAATGCTGCATAATGAAGAGAGTGAGTTTTACGGGTCTCGCCATGATTTAAGTAATTTATTAAGGACTTTTCGATGATAGATACGCCAAGACTATTACTGCGCCCATTTCAGGCGGAGGATTACGAATCCCTCTTTGATTATCTTTCAAATCCGGCCGTCTACCGCTTTGAACCGGGCGAACCGATCTCCCTGGAAGATGCCAGGAAATTAGCTTTGAAAAGAGCGCAGAGCAATGATTTCTGGGCTGTCATTCTGAAAAGCGACCAGGTCCTTGTCGGCCATTTGTATTTTGCACAAACAGAGCCCAAAGAATTCCTGACGTGGGAATTAGGATATATTTTTAACCCGGCATTCCACAACCAGGGCTATGCCACCGAATCCGCCCGCGCCCTGATCGAGTACGGCTTCAAACATTTCGGGATTCACCGGGTGTTCGCGCGCTGCAACCCGGAGAACATCGCCTCCTGGAGAGTGATGGAGAAGATCGGGATGCGGAGAGAAGGCTATTTCCGGAAATACATCTACTTCCGCAAAACGCCGGATGGCACGCCGTTGTGGAAAGACACCTTTGAATATGCTATCTTGAAAGAAGATATCGAAAACGCCTGACAACCGTTTAATAAATAAAACGAATTGGAGGGATAACTTGAAAAACCTTCTCGGCAGGGTCAAAGTCACACTCGCCTTCATCCTGCTCAACACGTTCTTCTGGCTGGGCTTTGCCGTCTTCACCTTGCAAGCCCGTTCCGATTCCGGCACCGGCCTCAGCGCGGTGACCTGGATCTGGGCCGGGCTGGCAGCCCTCAGCGCTCTGGCACTGGCCGGCGCCGCCTTCCTGCTGCGCCGCCGCAATAAGCTTGCCTACTACTTCGCCCTGCTGATGTTGGGCGCGCTGGCCGTACTCTCCCTGACCGACCAGGTCGGCTGGCTGGACATCGTCTCACTCGTTATCAGCCTGGTGCCCTTCATTCTATTAATTTGGGATCGGAAATGGTATCTAAGATTAAAGCCGGATGATGCCTAAGGTATTAAAATAAACTGGACGCCAATATCAGCAATCGGGAGGAAACATGCAAGACGGAATGATCCATCAATACGATCACACCTGGAAGGTTTTCATCCGGCTCGTCAAAGATTTCGATGCGGACGCCTGGATCCACACCGGCCGCAATGCGATGACCCCGGCGCGGCTGTCCTATCATGTGTTGGGTTCCACCCGGTTTTATATCGAAGATGAATCCGACCTGCAATTTAAATCGGGGAAACCTTTCAAAGGTGACTGGGTGGATTGCCGCGAGGAAGACCTGCCTTCTCAGGCGGACATCCTGGATGCTATCGAGACCATTTCCATGAAAACGGAGCGCTGGCTGAGCGAACTGGATTATGCCGCGCCAAACGAAACTTTCCCCTGGGCCGGGAAAACGCAGCTATCGGTGGCGATCTTCCTGATCCGGCACAGTCTCTATCACCTCGGCGAGCTTAGCGCGCTGCTCAATGAGAGCAAGCATGGGGACGTGGAAGACCATTACATCCTGGCGAATCAGGAAGAATAACGGGAAAGATTGCGAATGGAAGGTATCAAAGTGGTCGAGGCGCAGCCGGAAGATATCCCGGCCTGGTTAAACCTGGCCCGGGAAGTGGAACCGATGTTTGGCCCCATGGTTGACGATCCAGGTTTCCACCATGCGCTGGAGAAAAATATCGCCCGGTTGACGGCTTACTGCGTTAGGGAAGACGGCCAGCCGGCAGGGGCGCCTTTGAAAGGTGGCCTGCTCTTTTCACCCAAACCACCCGAATATGTCATTGGCTGGCTGGCGGTTGCCGAAAAGCACCGGCGTAGTGGGATTGGCCGGGCGCTCGTAAAATATGCATTCACTCAGGTTGAATTACCGGCCGCCATCATGCTGACAACATTCGGCGCTGACAATCCAAAAGGTGAACCGGCACGCCGATTTTATGAAATGCTCGGTTTCAAACCGGCAGAAAAAGCGCCAAATGGACCGGAAGGTGGCTCAAGGCAGGTCTTCCGGCTGAAATTATCGTAAAAAATATAATGCAAACAAAAGTCTCTTTTATAAAGGATCTGGTTGAATGCTGATATAAGGCTTTTTTATTAATCAAATTGGATCTGATTTGGGAGATGAACCAGGATACTTCCCTTGAGAATCATCATCGTGACAATTATAGATATCGCCTCCACCGATACGGCCGCTTTCTTTCACCTCCGCCGGCGTCCGGAAAATCTGACAAATCCCGCCTGATTGCCTTGATCCTGATCACATTACTACCAATTTTCCCGGTATTGTTGGTCTGGAAGATTTAACAGTCAAAAAACTTCAGTAACCCCGTTGGAAATCTTCATTCCTTTTATAGTAATGTTTTGTGCATATCCTTCTCGCAAACAATAAGACTTTCCTGGACTTGTTCCGGAGAACCTTTGCAAAATAATGTTACTAAGTGGGGAGAGGTATAATATACTTACGATTTTATTAAAGTTAGTGGTCGAATAATTGAAGTTTACTTACTGAGAAATAACTCCCTTCCGGATGTATATCCTGGATCTTTGCAGCTAAATAAAATTCCGTTAATTCGATTGTCGGACTTGAAGACAGCCAAGTATTTATTCTTAACTGCGCTGTTAAAGGAATCACTTAATGAAAGGTGATAAATTATGAGTAACGATCGTAAGAACCCGAAGCCGAACAGGCCTGTACAAAACATGTCAGGCAGAGGTACATCAAACCAGGATTGGTGGCCAAATCAGTTGAACCTCAGGATCCTTCACCAGAACTCTCCCACGTCGAATCCCATGGGAGAGTCTTTAATTATGCGGCGGAATTCAAGAAACTCGACCTTGACGCGGTGAAGAAGGATATCTTCGCGTTGATGAAGGATTCACAGGACTGGTGGCCGGCCGATTTTGGCAACTATGGGCCGCTCTTCATCCGCATGGCCTGGCACAGCGCGGGCACCTACCGCATCGCGGACGGCCGCGGCGGCGCGGGGTCCGGCAACCAACGCTTTGCGCCCCTCAACAGTTGGCCCGATAATGCGAACCTGGATAAGGCTCGCCGGCTGCTCTGGCCGATCAAACAGAAATACGGCAATAAGATCTCCTGGGCCGATCTGATGATCCTCGCCGGCAACTGCGCTCTGGAATCGATGGGTTTCAAGACCTTCGGCTTTGGCGGTGGACGTGAAGACATCTGGGAACCGGAAGAAGACACCTATTGGGGAATCGAAAGCGAGTGGCTTGGCGACAAGCGCTACACTGGCGATCGGGAACTCGAGAATCCCCTCGCCGCGGTACAAATGGGTTTGATCTATGTCAACCCGGAAGGGCCGAACGGCGTCCCTGACCCGCTGGCCGCTGCCAAGGATATCCGCGAGACTTTCGCCCGGATGGCAATGAACGATGAAGAAACGGTCGCGCTGATCGCAGGCGGCCATTCCTTTGGCAAAACCCATGGCGCCGGTGATGCGTCATTGGTGGGACGCGAACCGGAAGCCGCCCCCATCGAGGAACAGGGCCTCGGCTGGAAGAGCAAATTTGGCACGGGCAAGGGTGATGACGCGATCACCAGCGGTCTGGAAGTCATCTGGACCACGACACCCACCCAATGGAGCAACAACTTCTTTGATATCCTGTTCGGTTACGAATGGGAACTGACCAAGAGTCCGGCCGGTGCATATCAATGGACTCCGAAAGATGGTGCCGGCGCTGATACAGTCCCGGATGCGCACGACCCCTCAAAACGACACGCACCATCCATGCTGACCACCGACCTCGCACTGCGGTTCGACCCTGTTTATGAAAAGATTTCAAGACGCTTCTATGAGAATCCGGACCAGTTTGCCGATGCATTCGCCCGGGCATGGTTCAAACTCACCCACCGCGATATGGGTCCCCGCTCACGGTATCTCGGCCCCGAGGTCCCTGCCGAAGAGCTGATCTGGCAGGATCCCGTCCCGGCAGTCGATCACGACCTGATCAATGCGTCTGATATCGCGTCGCTCAAAGCGAAAATTCTTGCCTCGGGCCTGTCGATCTCCCAGCTTGTCTCGACCGCCTGGGCGTCAGCCTCAACCTTCCGCGGCTCCGATAAGCGCGGTGGCGCAAACGGCGCACGCATTCGACTTGCGCCCCAGAAGGACTGGGACGTCAACCAGCCTGCCCAACTGAAAACTGTGCTGGAAACCCTTGAAGGAATCCAAAATGAATTCAACAGCGCACAGACAGGGGGGAAAAAGGTTTCGCTGGCCGACTTAATTGTCCTGGCTGGATGCGCCGGGATAGAGCAAGCCGCCAGGAATGCAGGATTTATTGTGACCGTTCCCTTCTCGCCGGGACGGACGGATGCATCCCAGGAGCAAACTGATGTGAAAGCGTTCGCCGTACTCGAACCGGCTGCGGATGGATTCCGTAACTATCTGAAAACTAATTTTGGCCTGTCGGCAGAGGAACTGCTGGTTGACCGTGCCCAATTGCTGACGTTAACCGCCCCTGAGATGACCGTTCTGGTTGGCGGCTTGCGAGTATTGAATGCCAACTACGACCATTCACAGCACGGCGTCTTTACCAAACGACCAAAAATGCTCACCAATGACTTCTTCGTGAATCTGCTCGACATGAGCACAATCTGGAACCCAACCGAGGACGAGGAGGTGTTCGAAGGCCGTGACCGGAAAACCGGTGCACTCAGGTGGACGGGTACCCGGGTCGACCTGATCTTTGGCTCGAACGCCCAACTGCGGGCCATCGCGGAAGTCTACGGAAGCGATGATTCCCAGGAGAAGTTCGTAAAAGACTTTATCGCAGCCTGGACCAAGGTCATGAACCTCGATCGTTTCGACCTCGCCTGAATGCAGGATTATCGCTTTCGAGAGTTTTTGATAGGGCAGCGATAATACATTAACAACCGGTTCAACGACAAGGAAATCCCGTCCATTGAACCGGTTGTGTTTTTTTCGTAAGAAAGGAACGAACATGTGTAAATTGATCAAAATGAAAATCGGTTGGGCAATTACCCTTTATCTTTTTCTGGTCCTCCTCGCCACCGGCGCCGGCATGGGTATACCGTTCTTCAACATCCTGCTCGGATTGCCCGTGGGCTGGTGGCTGGTAATGCGTCTTTCAGAACTGACGCCGGACCCGCACAAACTGATGGGTAAACTGCTGCTCTGGTCTGCGGTCACCGCCGCGGCGACGATGCTGGCGATGGCGATCATCTGGATGCCCACCTTCCTGATGCTCTTTGACCCGGCCGCTGACCTGGCGAATTTTGGGATCCCGATGGTGCTCTATGAACCCCGGGCCAGCTTCATCGGCTGGCTGGGACTGATGGTGGTGTTTTCGCCCTTCCTGCAAATGCTGTTTTCTCTCCTCGCCGCACAGGTTACGCTGTGGCTTTCCAAGTCCACCTTCGCGCCCATCACGGAAACCACGCATGGATAAACCCCTCTCCGCTCATCTCAAGGCCTTCATCCTGCCGATCGTTATGCTGATCGCCTTGCCGGCGGGCATTGACCTGCTGGAACTCCGCCTGGCCGGACGTCCGCTGCTCTCACACCAACTACCCTTGCTCCTCGTTGGGAGTTTGATCGGACTGGGTGGACTGAGCTTGTTAATCGTTTCCATCCGCCTGATCATCATCTATGCCAATACAACGGTGATGCCCTGGATCCCCTCCGAAAGCCTCGTGGTCCGCGGGCCTTACCGCTATGTGCGCAATCCAATGATCCTCGGCGTCGTCCTGATGATGGTCAGCGAAGGGCTGATCCTGGAATCCTGCGGCATCCTGGCTTTGGCGCTGGTCTTCTTTGTTGTGAATACGGTCTATTTCATTTTTTCCGAAGAGCCCGGACTGGAAAAGCGGTTCGGTGAGGACTACCGGCAGTATAAAGCCAACGTGCACCGTTGGTGGCCCAGACTCAAACCCTGGCTCATCAACGAGCAGAAGTAAATAAAATCACTGAGTATAAAGGTTTTTTCAAATCCCCCAAAATAAATTACTGCAAATTTTTAATGATGAGGCAAGCTGTCTGTAAAGGGAAAAGCAAACCAGATCTTCCAAACCAATCACAATAATTCGACCGGCAATCATCCGGAAAATGGCCCTTTTCTTCGTTTATGGGGTTTTCCTCTTCTCGTTTCAGGTTCCAGTGTGAAAGTCTCCGTATCGTCATCATAGTTCAACAGTTCACCATATCTCCCCCAGGTGATCAAAGTTGCGATCTGGTTATCCGCTTCTTCCGGTGGGAATTCGAGCCTGAGCGCAGTCCGAACGATGCTCATCTTCAATTGCTCTTTATCAGCTTCTTCAAGTAAAGACAGTAACCATTCCATCATGGGTATTCGGCGTGCACGCTGAGCGAATATTTTTTTACGCTGTAAGATGCTCGCTCCGGCGAAACTTTTTCCGAGGTCGGTTAATTCAACATCACCTTTTGCAATCGTGACAAAGCCTAAAAGTTCAGCCGCTTCAGCAAGAAGAAGAAGATCATCCGGGTCAATCCCAAGTTGGTCTTCCAGGATATAGATATCGTGTTTTGGTTTATCGGAATTCCCGACAAATTCAATCAACCCGGTCAGATCGTTGATCGAAATCTTAGGTAATTTTCGGGGATGTCCTTCCTCACCCGGTGCAGAGCCTAATTCTTCTTCGTCAGATAGTGTTTGCCCCGCCAACAAGGCATAGACCAGATCAACCTGGTTTTGGAATTCAAGTGATTTCTTCTGCCGTGGATGAGGCAAATTTATTTTATGCTCGGCGATGATCCGGCCCGGCTCCTTATCCATAACGATCACACGGTCTGCCATAAAAATAGCTTCTTCAATATTGTGGCTGACCATTAAAATGGATTTGGTTGGTATCTTTCCCTCACTCCAAAGTTCCAGCAGCTCACCTCGCACGGTTTCTGCTGAAAGCACGTCCAGAGCTGAAAACGGCTCATCCAGGCAAAGCAGTTCAGGTTCAACGGCCATGGCGCGGGCAAATCCCACCTTCTGGCGCATCCCGCCGGAGAGTTCACGCGGATAGGCTGATTCAAACCCATCCAGTCCAACCTGGTCAAGGAGTTCTTCAGATTTTTGAATTCGTTCCGATTTCCCGATTCCCCTCACCTGAAGAGCCAGTTCGACATTTTCAAGCACGGTCAACCATGGAAACAGAGCAAAAGTCTGAAACACAATCGTCGCATTGGGATTAACACCTTGCAGTTGCTCCCCGCGATAGAGCACTTTCCCCTGGGTCGCCTCCTGCAAGCCTGTGATGATCCGCAATAACGTGCTCTTCCCACAGCCCGAAGGACCCAGCAGCGCCAGGAACTCACCCTCATATAGGATCAGATTGACATCATTGACCGCAGTGAAGCGATGCTGGCCAAGCCCATAATCCTGGGATATATGCTCAAGTGCCATTAAGGGTTCTTTTGCCATGATTACTCCATACGGTAATTATCTTCAGCGAGTTTATACAACCGACGCCAGAACAAGCGGTTCACCAGTATGACGGCCAGGATCATTGTCAGGGTCGCGGCAAGTAGTAAAGGGTAATTTCCGGAAGCAGTCGCCTGGGCGATCAACGAACCAATCCCGGATACAGAAAGGATCTTTCCCCCAAAGTTGTGATATTCAGCGACGATACTGGCGTTCCAGGCACCTCCGCTGGCAGTGATGGCGCCCGTTATGAGATAAGGGAAAATGGCCGGCAAGATCAGATTCCGCCAGCGCTGCCAGCCATTCAAATGCATCAACTCGGCTGTGTATTTCAGGTCCTGGGGAATGGCACTGGCGCCGGCAATGATATTGAACAGCAGATACCATTGTGTACCCATCAGCATAAGCAGGATCGCGGCCAGATTCAATCCGCCTGAATGATTTAATACAAGTAAGAGAATGACGGGGAATAGGGCAGTCGCCGGGATAGAAGCGGTAACCTGGACGATTGGCTGCAAAATTTTCGAAAGCCGTCGATTGGTTCCAATTGCCACACCCAGCGGGATCGTCCAGGCAAGGGCAATCACAAGGGCAATCAATACCCGTAATAATGTCGCCAGCAAGCCAAGCCCGATTTGAGACCATTGAGCCAATGGAATTTTAGATAACATTATCCCAACCAGATAAAGACAGTAAACCAACCCCCCCATGAATAATATTGAAATGCTGATACCAAGCCACCTGGTCCTGGATCGCTTCGGAATCGGACTGGATCTCAAAGGGAAATAATGTAATTGAAAGCGATCAAACGCTTCAGACAATACTTGAAGCAAATCGCCCGCTTTCTTCAGGATTTGGGAATTACCGATGATGTTCAGGAACCAGGATGTTGGCGGGTCATCACTTTCGATCATCTCAACCTTAAACCGGTCAGACCAGGCAATTAATGACCGCCAAACCAATTGATCCAGTATTACAACAGTCAGGACCAATGCCGCGATTCCCAAGCCGATAGCGCCATAATTTTTTTGATTGGCCGCTTCATCAAGATATGCCCCAAGTCCCGGCAGCCGAAAATCGCGTGAACCAACAGTAAACATTTCGGCGGCCATGAGGAAAAACCAGCCGCCAGCCCAGGAAATCATACTATTCCAAACCAGGCTGATCATACCAAAAGGAAGTTCCAGAAATTTGAAACTCATCCATGAATTGAGGCGGAAAATCGATTTGGCTTCCCTGAGCTCCACGGGGATTGTCGTTAATGATTGGTACCAGGAAAAAGTCAAATTCCATGCCTGACTGGTGAAAATCAATACAATTGAAGCCAATTCAACGGCAACCCTGATCGGCAGGATTGCGCTCAGACTCAGCAGGACCACCGGCAGGAACGAAAGGATCGGTACGCTCTGGAGCACATCCAGTATAGGCATAAGGAATTTTTCAGCCCGATGATTGTAGGCAGCCGCACGTCCATAAACCAATGTGAAAAGAATTGACAATATATAAGCAGCCAACATTCGCCCGACGGAAAGCAGCGTATACCAGGGGAGAGCGGAAGGAGCCAGGGATATGTTTGGTCCCTTGATCACGGCAGGGACTTTAAATGCCAATCTGATTCCTATATATAGGAGTGAAACAATAAAAGCAATGGCAACCACATCACCCCAGGTGAATGCCTTATTGTTGTTTTGATTTGTGTGAAAGATTTTTGGATGCTGTGCCATATTTCCTGCACATTCATCAGATTACGTTCCCCTAAACTTGTAGAAATAACTTCTACATGCTCAGGTGATCAATTTTACGTTTGAGCCTAAATTTTCAATTGGTCCTTAAAGTATTATGCGGTTGAGGGTCTTCGTTTATATCGATAATGCATTGCTTTTAATTTTACCTCTTTCCGGATCAAACCCAATTCAATAATTTTTTATGTTTTCATTCAACGAGTACCCTTTGCCAATAATGATCACTTATATTGTGAAGTCATTTTTATTGGAATTGCTGAGTATAATTGATTTTGATCTCCGACTCGCCGCGGCTGAGAACAATGAAACACGCTGAGAAATATTGACTGAGCCAAATCCGAAACCGGCAAACCAATTCCACAAACAAGCTCTTCTCATCTTGGGAATAAACGAAGGATTTATATGTTTTTCAACAACCTGAAGCGAATTCTGCTTGGAAAGCCATTCCCCTCCAGCATGGATCAGCATGAACGTCTGGACAAGATCCGGGCGCTTGCCATCTTTGCATCCGACCCGATCAGCAGCAATGCCTATGCCACCGAAGCGATCATGAGCGTCTTGATCGTCATGGGCAGCGGCGCCCTCTCGCTGACCTTGCCGCTG
Source organism: uncultured Chloroflexia bacterium (assembly GCA_963741015.1). GTDB lineage: Bacteria > Chloroflexota > Anaerolineae > Anaerolineales > Anaerolineaceae > Brevifilum. The sequence continues at coordinate 522,428 of CAVUGP010000010.1, forward strand.
GCTTTGGGGGTCGCCTTCCTGGTGCTGATCGTCATCATAAGCTATATCCAGACGATCCTCCACTATCCGGACGGCGGTGGGGCTTATACCGTTTCCAAGGACAATCTCGGTGAAGTGCCCTCCCTGATCTCTGCTGCCGCACTGCTGATTGATTACGTCCTGACCGTCGCAGTTTCGATCTCTGCAGGCGTGCACGCCGTGACTTCAGCCTTCCCGTCGCTGTATCCTCACCGGATCCTGATCGCGATTTTAGCGATCATTCTCATCACCTGGATCAACTTGCGGGGAATCCGGGAAAGCGGGACCATATTTGCCCTCCCGACCTATGCCTTTGTCGGTGGGGTCTTCATCGTGATCGTGCTTGGGATGCTGCGCTCACTCGGCTGGTTTGGGATAGACCCGCTGGCTATCAGTGCCACACCTGTCCCTCCGTCCATCTCACCGATCGGTTTCGCCTATATCTGGCTGATCCTGAGGGCATTCGCCGGGGGCTGCACGGCGCTCACCGGAATCGAAGCGATCAGCAACGGGACCAAAGCATTCAAACCCCCGGAGGCCCGCAACGCGATCATCACCATGATCATCATGGGCATCATGGCAATGTCCCTTTTTATTGGGATCACTTTCCTTTCAACGCACCTGGCGCTGGTCCCCAATGAGAGCGATACTATCCTGTCGCAAATGACGCACCAGATCACCAACGGCGGTTTCCTCTATTACTGGGTACAGATTTCCACTTTTGCCATTTTATTCCTGGCTGCAAATACCGGGTTCCAGGCGTTCCCGCAGCTAAGCTCATTCCTGGCCAAAGATAACTTCCTTCCACGCTGGTTATCCATGCGGGGTTCCCGCCTCGTTTTCAGCGCCGGGATCATCCTGCTGGCTGTGCTGGCTTCGCTGCTGATCATTTTTTATAAAGCTGATGAGATCGCCATGCTGCCGCTGTATGCGTTGGGGGTGATGCTCAGCTTCAGCCTTTCACAGGCCGGTATGTTCCGCCTGATGGGCCGTATCGTGCACTTAAAACATGGTGAAACGCTCAAAACAAAAGTGACAACTGTTCATTATGAAGACAACGCCCGTTTAAAACAGGTCATGAACGCGATCGGCGCGGTGGTCACTTCGCTGGTCTTCCTGATCCTGCTGTTGACGAAATTCAGGGAAGGCGCCTGGATTGTCGCGCTAATGATCCCAATCCTGGTGGTTGGTTTCTACTCCATCCAGAGGCATTACAAGCGTGTTGCAGAAGCATTAAGTACCAGAGAACTGGCTGAAGATGAATTGACCGAGCTGGCCGATGTTGTCATGATCCCCATTGAGGACATCCATCGCGGCACCCTGCAGGCGTTAAAGTATGCGCAGCGGATCTCAACTGACGTCCGGGCGCTGGTGGTCGTCACCTCCGATGAAATGAAACACAGGCTGTTGGAACGCTGGAAACGGTTCCCGAATATCACCAGGAATATCCGGCTCATCTTTATTGAGTATGATTTCCGGGATATCCTCACGCCTCTGGTGAACTATATTGAAGAGGTGAACAAAATTGAATTTACCGACCAACTGACGACCGTCGTGATTCCTGAATTCATTCCGGAGAACCGGGCAGGGATGTTCCTGCATAACCAGACGGCCAGAGCTCTGCGGCGGCGGCTGCGGCAGGATATGGATATCGTGATCGTCGACGTGCTCTACCACATTGAGTCTAAGATTTAGTCAATGAATCCAAATTGATAGTTAACAGTTCGACCCCCTCTTGCTGGGACGTTGCATGCAATGTCTCTACGATTTTCTTTTCAAAAATTTAAATAAATCGGAATCGAAAATTCCGTACAAGAATAAAGACTCTCGAGATTTTTAGGAATTGCATCCCATAAACAAGACATAAAAAATCACGGGAACCTGATTTTTTCAGGAATTATGACCGTGCCAACCTCTTACATCGCGTTTGTCTTGAGCCAGTCCAGCACCTCATCCAGCTTGCAGAACGCCAGGGCGGTCACGGTATCCGCGCCGCCGTAATAGATCGCGATCCTGCCGGTCGGCTCATCGTAGAGCGCGGCACAGGGGAAAGCCACATTGGGCACATCACCCACATTCTCATAATATTTCTGCGGCGAGAGCAGGTATGGTGCGCCTCGCCGGATGACCTTCCAGGGCTGGTCCAGGTCCAGCAGGGCCGCGCCGAAACTGTAGACGAACCCGTTGCAGGAGGTCAGCACGCCGTGGTAAAACATCAGCCAGCCTTCCGGGGTCTCAATCGGGATGGGACCCGCACCGATCTTGGTGCTCTGCCAGCCCCCTGCCACCCCCATCACATAGCGATGTTCGCCCCAGTGGACCATATCCAGGCTCTGGCTGAGGAAGATATCGCCGAAGGGCGTATGCCCGTTGTCACTGGGACGGCTCAACATCACATATTTACCATTGATCTTACGCGGGAACAGCACACCATTGCGGTTGAAGGGCAGCAGGGCATTTTCTAAAAATGTAAAAGTTTCAAAATCATAGGTATATCCAATGCCGATCGTGGGACCGTGGAACCCGTTGCACCAGGTGACGTAGAAGCGGTCTTCCAGCCAGGTGACCCGTGGGTCATAGCGGTATTGGAAATGGCTGAGCTCTTCATCCATGAACTGCCATTCGATCGGATCGTTTTCAAGCTGCCAATCGATCCCGTTCTCACTGAAGCCCCGGTGGACATTCATCTCCCGCTTCTTATTATCACAGCGGAACACCCCGGCAAATTTTCCCTCAAAGGGGACCACCGCGCTGTTGAAAATGCTGTTGGATGAGGGGATCAGGTCACGGGGGATGATCGGGTTGTGGGAATAGCGCCAGACCACATCAGCGCACCCTGCAGGGCGGTCTTCCCAGGGGATATTGGGTAAGTTATTTTCGCTCATCAGTTCCTCCAGAAGCCTCGATTGATCAATTTCGCTTTTATTCATGAATTGTTAAAAATCACTTAACCACCCGTTAACGCTGTTGACATAAAAAAGGATTGAACCTATAATTTTTAATGAGAGCGCTCTCACTATTTTACCATAAACTGATCACAATCATCGGGTTTAATCAGTGAACCCCGAATATAAAAATCCCCTAACCAGCTATGGAGCTGGTTGAAAAAGCAAGGGAGTTGATGTGTCAACTTTAACACTAGAGGATATCGCAAAAAGAGCCGGCGTTTCCCGTTCAACGGTCTCGCGCGTGGTCAATAACCACCCCAACATCAGCGCCAAGGTCCGCAAACGTGTAATGCAGATCATTGAAGAGACCGGCTACCGCCCCAACGCGGCTGCCCGCGCCCTGGTGTCCCAGCGCTCCCTCACGATCGGCCTCGTCCTGCCGCACACCGTCTCAGCCCTGTTTACAGACCCTTACTTCCCCATCCTGATCAGGGGCATCAGCAGAACCTGCAACCAGTTGGAATATATGCTGGCTTTATTCCTGGCTTCCTCCAAAGAGGATGAGAAATTGATCTTTACCCGCATCCAGGACAGGGGGCTTCTGGATGGCGTTCTGGTTCAATCCGGGCATCACGGTGACCTCCAGTTAATCAACCAGTTGGTGGAATCGCAGACACCGGTGGTCGTGATCGGCCGGCCGTTTGAACCCGACAAGGTCAGCTATGTTGACGTGGATAACGTGAAAGCCGCTTATAAAGCCGTCCTGCATTTGCTGCGCCTGGGGTATCGAGCGCGTGGCAACCATCACCGGTCCTTTGAAAAGTACTGCCGGGATGGACCGGCTGGAAGGTTATCGCAAAGCATTGGCAGCGTTCAACCGACAGGTTGATCCCAAGCTGATTGCCGAGGGGGATTTCACCGAACAAGGCAGCAATTCTGCCATGCGGACCCTGCTCAACCAGAAGCCTGATGCCGTGTTTGCCGCCTCAGACGTGACCGCCATCGGCGCGATCCGGGTCATCCGGGAAAAAGGCTTGCGGGTGCCGGAGGATATTGCCGTCATCGGTTTCGATGACATCCCGATCCCAACCCTTTCTTCGATCCAACTAACCACCGTCCGCCAGCCGGTGGAAGAACTGGGCGTCGCCGCAGTGGAACTCCTGATCGACCTGATCGAGAACGGAGTCACCCCGCCGCGGCACAAGGTCATGGATTCCGAACTGGTGGTGCGCACGACCTGCGGCAGCGGCAGCATACAATAGAACGCACCAACCCAATCCAATTTAAATGAAAATGATCCCCATGCGCAGTGATACCGAAATGATGGATCTGATCCTTTCATCCGCCCTGGAAGATGAGCGCATCCGGGCCGTGATCCTGAACGGGTCGCGGGTCAATCCCAACATCGCGCCGGACCGTTTCCAGGATTATGATATCGTCTATATCGTGACCGAAACCGGGTCGTTCCTGTCTGATGACGCCTGGATCGACCGCTTCGGCGAGCGGATGATCCTGCAGACGCCGGATCTGATGGGTGAACCACAGATCCGGGCGGACGGCGGCTTCACCTGGCTGATGCAGTTCATGGACGGCAACCGGATTGACCTGACCCTGATCCCGATCTCGCACCTGGCCTTCATGGAAGAGGATAGCCTGAGCGTCCTGCTGCTGGATAAGGACGGGCTGTTCGAGCCCTTCCCCGCGCCCAGCGAGGCCAGTTACCTGCCCGCGCCGCCCACGGCAAAAACCTTCTCTGACTGCTGCAACGAGTTCTGGTGGGTTTCGCCCTATGTCGCCAAAGCATTGGCGCGCGGCCAGATCCTTTACGCCAGAGAACTGTTGGAAGATCCCCTTCGTGTGCAGTTGATGAAGGTTCTGACCTGGCTGTTCGGCTTCCGCACGGATTACGTGCGTAACCCCGGCAAGGGTGGTTCCCGCCTGCGGGAGGCGCTGACGGAAGCGCAGTGGCAGCAGATTACTTGCCACCTACACCCCTGCTGAGATCAATGCAATCTGGGATGCCCTGTTTACGATGGGAGCGTTGTTTAGGGAAGTCGCGCGGGAGGTGGCTGATAACTCCGGGTTTGAGTACCCCGAAAAAGAAGATGCAGCGGTCAGCCGCTATCTGCGGGAGATAAAAGAGGCTCACGATCAATAAAATCCCCCAGACTGTCCTGCCAAAATCTGCACTGGGTCGGCCTTCGTCACAGCGCGACCAGGATGGCTTCTGGGATTTTGACCCATGCCTCACTCATGGTAAACTGGCGCAACCTGTTGGATAGGAAGATCGATTGGACATATATAGTAAATAACCTGTTAAATACTGGAATTAATTCTTTTATTAATTGAAGAAAGTAAATTGTATAATATTATTACAATTGAATTTTGTTGTTTGTTTGAATAGAAAGACTAAAACTAATTTATAGATGTTAATGAGGCTACAAAGGTGGGTATATTTTGTTTGATGATGAAAATGTTCAAAAAGATAGACCTTCTCCTAAAGAAATCGTTGAGAAAATTGAAACTGACTTAGATACATTACACAAGAATAAAGTTGAAAAGTTGATGCAAGTTGGACGCACAAAAGATATTGTTTCAAGAAAATAAAGCATATATTGTAGAAACTTTAATAAGAATTCAACAAATCCATATATTATTAAATTACAAAACGGTTTATATAATTCGCTTCTAGCTTACGGAAATGAAGTGAATATGTTGACATATCAATCTTCTGAACAATTAAATCGACAAGTGTCATTTCTGGTATTTCAGGAACAATTCTTGCCATGGCAAGTTCAACAGATAGTTTCGTTAGAGACAATGATCGTATTCAACTAATGATTCCTATAATAACGGAAAACGAGGATCAATCTACAAAATTTAATGAACATATTGCTGAACTTGATAAAGATTTGGCGAAAACGTATCAAGAGATTTGGGAAGTTTTATATGCTACACGATCCGATCCTGATAGAGGAGCGTTATATCTTATTAGGCATGCTTATGATCAATTATTCCGTTGCTTGGCTCCAGATAGTGAAGTAAGAAATTCACCTTACTGGAAGGAGAAATTTGGCGATAAACCAAATCAAATTTATCGAAACGAGCGGATATTGTATGCAATAAATACTCATATAGAAGATGCTTCGAGAAAATGAAACTCTTTTCTCATCTTCAAAACATATGCTCAATGTTTATGAAGAATTAAATAGGGCTCATAGTTTCAAAGCGATTGATAAAGAAAGGGCACGAAAGGCATTATACGAAATGAAAATGATCATCGAAGATTGGGTTAATAGCCTATAGAAGTAGTTATTTTAATAATAAAGATTTCCTAGTAGATTTATATTATATTACTTGTCCTACCCACCCGGCCAGGCTTGATACCATCCTAAGGGTGCTTCTCACTAAATCCTTTTCCTTCTTATACTGGTCTTATCGCGGGGAAGTTATTGTTCCCTTTACACACCCAGCTTGATCCTTTCAAGCTAATCCCGGTAGCGAAGGAAAACAGCATGCAAGCCCAGGAAAATCCCCAAAAACAACCCTTGCTGACCCCCATCATGCGCTGGTTCATGCTGGCAATGGTGCTGGCGAACATCGGCGGGATGATGACCCCGATGCTGATGCCGCTCTACCTGACCGACCTCGGCGCGGAGATCACCGATGTGGGCCTGGTCTTCACCCTCACCTCGGTTGCGATCCTGGTGCTGCAGATCTTCGGCGGCTGGGTTTCCGACCAGATCGGTCGCCTGCGTGCGGTCGCCATCGGGAGTGTAGGCGGGATCGTGGGCTTCATCGCCATGCTGCTGGCCCCGAGCTGGCAGTGGATGATCGTGGCGCTCGCCATCTACCAGATCCCGTTCGCCCTGGTAGGACCCAGTTTCCAGGCTTTCATCGCCGAGAACTCAGCCGAAGAGAACCGCGGCAAGGTTTATGGCATGACCAACACCATCTTCCAGATCACCGGTGTGATCGGGCCGCCGCTGGGCGGCCTGCTGGCCGGCGCATTCGGGTTCAAGTGGATGCTGGCTGTTTCAGGGCTGCTCTACACAATGGCCGCCGGACTGCGGATCTGGATGGCGACCACCATGAAATCTCAGGTGAAACAACAGTCTACCGAGAAGCTCACCATGGGTTCCTTCAAAACCAGCATGGTCCGCATGCTGGGGATGCTGGTGGGCGGCGGCGTGCTGACCTGGATCTTCCTGACCGACGGCGTCGCCGATATCGCATTCCGAATGTCCGGTGAACTCCAACCGCTCTACCTGGAAAAACTCGCCGGCATCGGCGTTGAACAGATCGGTCTGCTGGGTTCGATCAGTTCCATCGCGGCCATGTTCGTGCCGATGCTTTCCGGCAGGCTGGTCGATAAACGCGGTGAACGGCTGCCCCTGATCATCGGTTTCTTCCTGATCTTCGTCGCTTTCGGGGTCTTCCTGCGGTCAACGAACTTCCTGACCTTCGCCATCAGTTGGGCCGTATTCGGGTTTGGCGGCGGCATGCTGGGTCCGGCGTACCAATCCCTGATCTCGAAAGTCGTGCCGCACAAGATGCTGGGTACCTTCTCGGGTGTGTTCGACAGCAGCCGCGGCTTCATCTCGTTACCGGCCCCGTGGATCGGTGCACAGCTTTGGGAACGCGTCAGCCCGCAGACGCCCTTCATCATCACCGCCTGCGCGTCGTTCCTGATCATTATCCCGATCTACTTCAAGTTCAAAGCGCCGGACAAACCGCTTGGTATGGACGAACCACCATCCGGTGATGGAACGCCCATGGAACCCGTTCTGGTCGAAGTGAGCGAATAATTTGATAAAAAGTGGTGGTCATCAACCGTGATCGCCGCTTCATCTCTTCTCCTCGAGACGCCCCACCTCACCGGGGCGTCTCATGTTTATCCACAAGTCAACTCATACTGTGATTTACGCAACTTTCATCACGTCATCGTGTTGACACTGGTGGAGCGTTATTATAGAATCGTTTTATTGAACTTAACTTTTTTATACAACATCACTTTTTATGTACTGATAAGCGTCAAGGAGGATTTATAGGATCAGACTCATAAATAAGGCTTCACGATGACTGTAAAGGCCAGCAGACGGTATAAACTCTACATTAAATTTTTCAACAATTCATTGCTTACCGTCCTGGCGGATCTCCGGGAAGAGATCCAGAGTAAATTCTTTTCTCAGTAGAGAGAAAAGGACCGAAAGAATCATCATTTTCCAATAAAAAGGAGAAATCATGAAAGGCTTATTCAAAGTTACGACCCGCACGATCGTTGCCATTGGTATCGGCGCAGCAATCTTTATGCTGCTGTTCATGTATGTGAAGATTCCCTCCCCTATTCCTGACACAAGCGTCCAGACGGCGTACGGCTTCGGCGCTTTCATGGCGACACTCTTCGGCCCGATCGCCGGCGCGTTGATCGCCTTCATCGGCCATGCCCTCAGTGATGCCATCCAGTACGGTTCACCCTGGTGGTCCTGGGTGATCGCCAGCGGTGTCGCCGGCTTCGTCTTTGGCTTCGCGTTTAATCGCACCAAGGTCAGCGAAGGTACCTTCAAGGGTAAGGATATCCTTACATTCAACCTGATTCAGCTCATTGGCAATGCAGTCGCCTGGATTGTTGTCGCACCAGTGCTGGATATCCTGATCTATCAAGAACCCGCCGGTTATGTCTTCACGCAGGGTCTCTTTGCTGCAGCATCAAACTTCGTAACCACGGGCATCATCGGCACGCTGCTCCTGGTGGCCTATGCCGCCACCCGCACGCAAAAAGGCAGTCTCAAGAAATCAGAGTAGGCTGATACCCTCACAGAAATGACAAAAGATGGCTGTCGTCCATTGGGAGACAGCCATCTCTTTTTAAGGTTTACTCTACCCAACGCACTTACCTTCAGAAGATGTTAAAATCCAAATATTTGGGTACAATATCTTCTCATGACCTCACCAATGGCATCACTGATGGACCGACAACCAATCATCGAATTCAAAAATTTCAATTTTCAATACTACAGCCAGGCTGAACCGACTCTGCATGATATCAACCTGCAGATATTCCCGGGTGAAAAGATCCTGATCGTCGGGCCGAGCGGCAGCGGTAAAAGCACGCTGGGTCACTGCATCAACGGCTTGATCCCCTTCGCCTACAAAGGCGAGATCACCGGCAGCCTCAAGATCAAGGGTGAGGATACTTTAGAGAAGAATATTTTCGAACTCTCCAAATCCGTCGGGACCGTACTGCAGGATTCTGACGGGCAATTCGTGGGGCTTTCCGCCGGAGAGGACATTGCTTTCGCACTGGAAAATGATAATGTCTCACTCGACCAGATGCACCAGCGAGTCCAAAAAGTGGCTGAGATGGTGGACATGGACACGCTTCTGACTTCTTCGCCCTTTGAGCTTTCGGGCGGACAGAAGCAGCGTACTGAGTTAGCCGGTGTCCTGGTAGATGATGTCGACATTTTATTGTTCGACGAACCCCTGGCCAACCTCGACCCGGCGACCGGCAAAGCGGCGATTGAAATTATTGACGATATTCATAAACACTCTGAGAAAACGGTCATCATCATCGAGCACCGCCTGGAGGATGTGCTATTTAAGCATGTGGATCGGATCCTCGTCCTGCGGGATGGCAGGATCATCGCGGATATGGATGCGCATGCCCTGGTCTCCTCCGACATCCTCAGGGACACCGGGATCCGGGAACCGCTTTATGTGACCGCATTGAAATACGCCGGGGTGGACGTTAACAGTGAAATCAAACCAGGGTACATCACCACCCTGAAAACCGATCTCTCCCGGAATGCGCTGAGCAACTGGTTTAATAACATCCAGGCACCGCCCGAGAAACCTGCCGCACCGTCGATCCTGAACATCGAAAATCTCAGCTTCTCCTATGACGGTATCCACCCCGTGCTGCAGGATATCAATATCGATATCAAAGAAGGGGAAATGGTTTCCCTGGTCGGGAAGAACGGCGCCGGTAAATCCACTTTATCTAAGCTGCTCTGTGGATTCGAAAAACCGGACACCGGCATCATCCGCTATTACGGTGAGGATATCGCCGACAAGACCATCAAGGAGCGCGCTGAATTCATCGGCGTGGTCCTGCAAAACCCGAACCAGATGATCTCCAAATCGTTGATCTTTGACGAAGTCGCCCTGGGGCTTCGCTTCCGGGACGTTCCGGAAGAAGAAATCCAGGAACGGGTTGCGAAGGTCCTCAAAGTTTGCGGGTTATCCCCCTTCATCGAGTGGCCGATTTCCGCTCTCAGCTATGGGCAGAAGAAACGGGTGACGATTGCGTCGATCCTCGTCCTCGGTCCGAAGATCCTGATCCTGGATGAACCCACCGCTGGACAGGATTTCCGGCATTACACCGAGATCATGGAGTTCCTGGTCGAGATCAACAAGCTGGGCGTGACCATTATCCTGATCACCCACGACATGCACCTGATGCTGGAATACACGCCGCGTGCCATCGTTTTGGCGGAAGGCCGGATCGTTGCCGACACGTCCGCTTCAATCGTCCTGACCGATAGTGCGGTGATCGAGAAAGCCAACTTGAAAGAGACCTCTCTCTTCAACCTGGCACAGATGGCCGGGATTCCCAACGGAACCGATTTTGTGCAGGGTTTTATTGATTATGAGAGGAGGTTGAAGAACCGGTGAACGCCAAGACCAAGCTCTTTTCCTACGACGTCCTCGATACCCCCATCCACCGCCTATCCGGCCTGACCAAGCTGATCTGCTTCCTGTTCCTGACCTTCGCCGTGATGTATTCCTATGATATCCGGGTGATCCTGGGGGTGATGGCCTTCTCGATCGTGATCCTGATCATCTCAAAAATCAAATTCTCGCAAATCCGCCTGATGGTCATTTATGTCCTGATCTTCGTGCTGGTTAACGCCGTCATCTCATTCCTCTTTTCACCTGAGATGGGCGTCGAAATTTACGGCACCCGGCATGTGATCGCTCCCCTTTGGGGAAAACTCGCCCTGACCCAGGAACAACTCCTCTATTCCATCACCAAACTTTTTAAATATACTTCCGTCATCCCACTGGGGATCATCTTCCTGCTGACCACGAATCCCAGCGAATTCGCCTCATCATTGAGCCGGGTCGGTGTGCCTTATAAAGCATCCTATGCGGTTTCCCTCACGCTGCGTTATTTCCCGGACATCCAGCGGGATTATCACGATATCAGCCAGAGCCAGCAGGCAAGGGGGCTGGACCTCTCTCGCAAGGCAAAAATGTCGCAGCGTTTCAAGAATTCGTTGATGATCCTTGTCCCCCTGATCTTCTCCTCTCTGGACCGGATCGAGCTGATCAGCAACGCGATGGATCTGCGCGGTTTCGGCAAGCTGCGCACCCGCACCTGGTATTCTGCGAGGAAGTTCACCCGCCAGGACTGGGTTGCAATCACCATCTCAGCGCTGATCTTCTTTGCCAGCATCAGCGTTTCCATTTTCATCAACCACAGCCGTTTCTACAACCCCTTTATTTAGGAGCGCTCCATGAAACCCATCCTCGTTTACCAGACCGATTTCAGTTATGCCGAGGGCGCGGTTTGCGCCATGTATGGAGTCGTCAAAAGTGTAGATCGGGAGATTGAGATCATCGACGGGACTCATGAGATCCCCAAGTTCGACACCTGGAGCGCGTCCTATCGGCTCTACCAGTCGATGGCCTTCTGGCCTAAGGGTACGATCTTCGTCTCCGTCGTCGACCCCGGCGTGGGGACAAAGCGAAAAGCCTGTGTGGCTGCCACTGCAGACGGCTATTATCGTCGTCACCCCGGATAACGGGTCGTTGACCCATCTGGCGCAATGGGTTGGCATCACCGCCGTCCGGGAGATCGACGAAAGTGTGAACCGCTTGAAAGGAAAAAATACCGAGGATGTCAGCGTTTTCCATGGCCGTGACCTGTTTTCCTATTGCGCCGCCAGGCTCGCCAGCGGGATCATTGACTTTGAAGGCGTCGGACCGGAATACCCGGTGGAGGAGATCGTGCTCCACCCCATTCAGGATCCTGAATTCGGCGAGGGTAAAGTGCAGGGCATATTCGAGATCAACGACCCGCATTTCGGGAACCTCTGGACCAATATCCCGACCAGGGACTTCCTGAATGCCGGATTTACTTATGGAGACCATCTGCAATTAACGGTTGAGCATGACGGTAATATCGTTTTCGACCGTCGGGTACTCTTCGATCAGTCCTTTGGGTTCGCTGAAAAAGGTGATGTGATGATCTATAATAACGAGTTGATGCGCATCTCGGTAGCCGTCAACCAGGGGAGTTTCAGCGAGGAATATAATCTGGGATTTGGCCCTGACTGGAAAGTAACGATTAAGAAATAAACAGTAGACCCACATCGAAATTGATGTGGGCTTTTTCTTTGTATTTTATTGGATCACTCAGCCTGAGTTACTTTTGAATGCACCCTGACCTGGGTCAACAGTCCGGCGGCAATCAGGTTTAAAACCACTGTCATCAGGCAGGACGCCCAAAACCCAAGCTCAAATAACCCGGGAGCAAACAGGTCGCCCAGCATACGACCCAGGGAAAAACCGGCTATCGTCGCCGAAAGCATAGTGGCTCGTGCAGATGGCATTACCTCACTCATCAGCGTCATCGCACTGACCAGCACAATCTCAAAGGTAATATAAAAGAATCCCAGCCCCGCCATCGACAACCCCAGGGTATGCCCCGTCAGCGGTAGGAGCAGTGCAGCCAGGCTGTTCAAACCCAGAAAGATCCAGATCATCCGCCGCTTACCAACGCTGTCCAGCCAGATACCGGTCACGACTTCCCCACCCAATTCCGATGCTCCAATCACCACGGAAGCAATCGTCAGCGCAGCAAAATCCAGCCCAAAGCGGCTCTCGATCCAGATACCGAAGATCAGGTTGACCGATTCATTGGCGCTGGTGAAAAGCACGCCTGCCAGCAAACCGGCCAGCGCGGGCCATGTTCCGAGAATTTTTCCAAGATTGCGCCAAACGGTATTCCCTTCCGAATGGGCAACTTTCGATGTTGGGACAATGATGAGATAAACAATAAAGGTTGCCACGCCGATGATTGTGAAAATAATGAAAGGGGTGACCCATGAATGGTTCTCGATCAGCAGGCGGACCACTGGGATCCCGCCGATAAAAGCTGCCGCCCAACTTAACTCTGTGATCGCCAGGACTCGTCCGCGCCGGTTATATGGAATGTGATCACCAAGGAAAGCGTTCATCGAAGGGATGAAGACCCCATTGCCCAGCAAAGTCAGGCTGGTGGCCAGGATGAAGGTCCAGAATCCCGGCCAGATGGCGACCAGGCCGCTCCCCGCGGTGAACAGTCCAATTCCCAACAGCAATCCCGTCTTGCGGTCGTGGGTATCGGCCACCGTCGCCAGAAAGGGGCCGAAGACGCCCAGGAATGACCGGATAGAGAAAGCCAGCGCTAACGACGCCGGTTCAACACCCAGCCCAGCTGCAAACACCGGCAGGAATGGATAAACCATGCGGTAACTGGTGTTGATCGCCGTGCGAGTCAATGTAAAAAGCAGGATATCAAAGTTGAGCTTCAGTGGTTTCATGGACATATCCGGCAATTATACTCGCTTCATTATGAGGAAAATCTGGACAAGTAACGTCATATTTAGTAGAATTAAAAAATAATAGAGATATGCTTAATAATTGTGGGTAGAAACCTTCCCCACGCCAATCTAATATCAATTCGGAATTAGGTAATAAGGAGACTCAAATGGCAAAAATTATTGATGTAGAGGGCATCGGCCCGGTATATTCCAAGAAACTCGTCGCAATTGGCATCACCACCACCAACAAGCTCCTGAAGAAGGGCGCTACCCCGATGGGCCGGAAGGAAATCGAAGAGAAATCCGGTATCGGCCATGAATTGGTCCTGGAATGGGTCAACCATGTCGATCTGTATCGGATCAAGGGTGTGGCTCAGGAGTATTCCGACCTGCTCGAAGAAGCCGGTGTGGATACCGTCCCCGAATTGGCAATGCGCAAGCCGGAAAATCTGCATGCAAAGCTGGTTGAGGTTAACATGAAGAAGAGCCTCGTCCGCCAGCTCCCCTCGGAGAAACAGGTGGCGGACTGGGTTGCCCAGGCCAAAAAGATGCCTCGTGTGATCCAGTACTAAACCATAGAAATCAAATCTAAATCTAATACCTGACACCCCTGTTTGCCTTTTCAGAGCCAGGGGTGTTTGATTTTCCTATTTAGTGGCATAATTACGACTGGTTAGCCACCAAGTTTTGTCTACTATCCATCGGCTTTTATTCATGATACTTGTAAAGCTGCTGCCCATGAACACTTCACCGAAAACGCTTCGACTGATCAGTTTGTTGTTGATTCTTCCCATTCTGCTATCCGCCTGCAGCGCGGCGACGCCTATTCAGACTTCCACAGCGACTGAAACACCCGCAGAGACACAACCTCCCGAATACACGCCCACACCCGTTAAGCCGGTTTCCCTGTTCGTTTCTTCTGTTGCGCCGGCTGGTATTTTTATTCCAAACGCGTTGGAAAACATATCACTCACTGACGATCCCGGTGCAGACCTCTGGTTCGGTCCGGCTGATGAGTCGCCAGCGGGTGACTTGCTGCTTTCCAGCACCTGGGTCTACGCTTTGGCCGCACCATTTCCCACGCTGACCGATTCGGTCTCTCTTAATGAGCTTAAATCTTTCTGGCAGGGAGAACCTGCCCCTGCAATGGAAGATGTTGCCTACCTGTCCGTTCCCGCCCCGGTCGTCAACTTTCTGCAAGCCAGATGGGGCGCACCGGATCCAACCCTGATTGTCATCGCCGACGGCCTTCCCATAGTGGAAGACCTCTGGGAGGCAAATGCCTGGGCTATCCTGCCCTTCGATTCCCTCTCGGCCCAACTCAAAGTGATTGCCATTGATGGGGTTTCACCGCTTTCCAAATCATCCTTCGACCCATCCTCCGCTCCCCTGGTCCTATCCTTCGACCTGGTCAAACGTGAATCGACCAGTGCGGTTTTGTCCGATGCCGATCTGCAAACGCTGCAAAATGCTATCACACCCACCAACCGTGACACGGAAAAGATGACCACCCTGGTGATGACCGGCGTGACCGCCCTGGTACGCGCCACAGCCGACAAGATGGAAACCTACGGCGTGCTCTATCCTGCCGAGAAAATCGTGGACTGGCTGGCCGGCGCAGACCTGACCCACATCAGCAACGAAGTATCATTCTATACGGACTGTCCCACGCCGGATCCGCACTCAAGGCTATTGTTCTTTTGCAGCAGCCCGGACTACATCGAACTGTTCGATTTCATCGGCGCGGACATCATCGAACTCACCGGCAACCACAACAACAACTCGGCCTATGTCTACGGCGTGGATGTCGTACCCTTCTCCCTGGACCTCTATGACGAACACGGCATGGTCTACTACGGCGGCGGGATCGACCTGGCCGACGCCCTAACCCCCCTGACCCTGACCGATCACGGCAACAAGCTGGCTTTCATCGGCTGCAATGCTTCCGGGCCGGATTACGCCTGGGCGACCGATGAACACGGAGGGTCAGCACCCTGCGGCGACTACCAATGGATGGCAAACGAGATCAGCCGCTTGAAAGCGGAGGGTTACCTGCCTATCGCTACATTCCAATATTACGAGGATTACTACAATTTCCCGAATGAGAACCATGTCCGCGATTTTGGGATGATGGCGGACGCCGGCGCGGTGATCGTCAATGGCAGCCAGGCACACCTGGCAAAGGGCATGACCTTCCGTGATGATGCTTTCATTCATTACGGGTTGGGAAACCTGTTCTTTGACCAGATGGGTATTATTGACCAATACGGCAATCAGATCACTGAGACCCGCTGGGAGATCATCCAGCGGCATACCTTCTATGACGGGAAATACCTCAGTACTGAACTGCTGACCGCAATGCTGGAGGATTATGCCCAGCCCCGGCCGATGACGGAAAAGGAACGAGGGATCTTCCTCGAATCGCTTTTTGAAGCCAGCGGATGGGAAACACGGTAAAATAGCAGTAATCTGTACAATCTTTATCAAAGGTTATCAACATGGTTTCCATTGCAGAATATCCTCAAGAAGGTAAATATACGATCAAAGTGGTCACCGAACGGACTGGCGTTCCCTCGGTGACCTTGCGCGCCTGGGAAAGGCGCTATGGCCTGCTGGAACCGGAACGGTTGGAGAACAATTACCGGCTCTATTCCGAGCGGGACATCCAGGTCGTGCGCTGGATCACCCATCAGTTGGATGAAAGGTTATCAATCAGCAGCGCCGTGCGGGAATACAAGCATTTGCGCGGCAAGGGCATCTGGCCGAAAGCCCTGCCATCGTTCCCGGCACTCGAACCCAGTCAACGCCCGGAATTCACTCCCGAGGAATATGCCGGGATGCTGTTCGTCGCGTTGACATCCCACAATGAAGCCGAAGCCAGGAAGATCATTGATTCCGTTCAAAGCATGTTCGATCTCTATACGGTCTTTTTCAAGATCTTCCAACCCTGCTTATACCAGATCGGCGATGCCTGGTATCGGGGTGAGATTCGGATTGCCACCGAACATTTCGCTTCCGCTTTCATCCAGGGGATTTTAATGAACCTGTTACAGGTCTTCCCGGTGGTCAGTAATGCGCCAACCCTGCTGGTTGGGTGTGCCCCGGAGGAATTCCATGAGATTGCCCCCTTGATGTTATCGGTCCTGCTCCGGCGGGAAGGCTACCAGGTGGAATTCCTGGGACCGGACCTGCCTGTGGACGACCTGGTACTCTACGCCGAAGACGCCGGCGCAGACATGGTGATCTTATCGGCGAGTTTTGAAGATACCACCCAGCCGCTGTATCAAATGCAAGCCAAACTGGACGAACTGCCCAAACAACCCAAATTAGGTTTTGGAGGGCGGTATTTTAATGAGAATCCAGACGCTCGTCAGGAAGTAAGCGGGGTCTTTCTTGGGCAAACCATGGATGAAGCGGTCCGGACCGTCCATGATCTGATGGATTGAGTTAAGTTTTCAAAAAAGGAAGTTTACGCCGGTCAGGAGATCTCTTCAGGCTTCTGAAATTGAAGATAAAAGGTGTGGTGATTCAATTCAATCCGGGTGTGTCGCAAGCCAGCCCCCTCAGCCAGGTCAATATAATATACCTCGTCCCGGAGTCGATCCGGCCAACCCATGCCATACCCTGTATTAAATTCTTCACCGTTGACCCGGTATCGGATATGAACGACGAAATATGCCAAATTTTCAGGATGATTACCAGGCAAATCCACATCCCATAAATGCAATATTCCACCTGGTTTTAGTACCCGGCTGGCTTCTGCAAAGACCCTCTGCTGATCTTCGGTCTTTGGGATATACATCATCGAAAAGAAGGCTGTTGCGGTTTGAAAAGCGTTATCCGGAAAACCCAGATATCCGGCATCCATCATGACTTTACTGGGACCTTTCGGGGCTTCATTGAGTTCATCCATGCGTCGATCAATGGAAACGACCTCCCGGCCCGAAAGCCGGCCGATCACACCCTCACCGCCTCCGCCGATATCGAGAATGACACCATCCGCCTGTAGGTCGTCAAGGGAAATTCCCACCGGAGGGAATTCGTAGCCATTTTCGCTCATATTGCTTTTATCCAATCGTGTCAAAATCCGGTTGCTTCAGCGCACGATGGCATCGGTCATACGCGCCACGCGTGTCATCACATCCACATCGTGTACCCGGACGATATCCGCACCGCGGTCAATACAGATAGCCACAGCCGCAGCCGTCCCTTCCACCCGCTCATCCGGCGGCAGGTCCAGAGTATATCCGATGAACGATTTACGGGACGGGCCGACCAGAACGGGATAGCCGAGCGATTTGATCTCGTCCAGCCGGTTGATCAATTCCAGGTTCTGTGCAACCGTTTTGCCAAAACCGATCCCGGGATCGAGGATGATATGTTCATCGGGAATACCTTTTTTATGCGCAAGGGAAACGCTGAACATCAAGTCATTGCAGATGTCGCCGATCAGGTCGTCATATTTTATCCCCACGATGTGACTGCCCAACCGGACGCCGAATTCCGCCGACCCATGTTGTAATCGATTGTGCATCAACACCACCGGTGCATCAAATTCCGCTACCACATCGGCCAGTTCTGGATCAGCCCGGAAACCCCAGATGTCATTCACCCACTGCGCACCGGCCTCCAAAGCCTGACGCGCCACTTCCGGTTTGTAGGTATCCACCGAAACACGGACCTCAGGGAAGGCGTTGACGATCTCTTTAATGATCGGAACCACCCGTTCAAGTTCCTCGGCTTCATCCACCGGCATGGCGCCGGGACGTGTGCTCTCGCCGCCGACATCCAGAATATCCGCACCGTGATAAAGGAAGACCTCAGCCTGTTGAAGTGCCGATTCGATCAGGTTATCCTTGCGCAGCAAACCATCTCCGGAAAAACTATCCGGGGTGATGTTGATGATCCCCATGATATATGTTTGTTTCCCCCAGTTTAATGGTGGTAAAGGTTCTGTTCCCATCGTACCCTCAACAAAATATTATATCGGTAAGGATTAGCTTATCCGAAAAAACAATCCGTATAAAAATGTCTACTGCCCTTCGCCGGTGGATACGGGCTGCGCTTCGGCTGCCAGGTCTACCCGGTCAATCGGTCCGCCCATGCTGTAGAGAGTGACCGCAAACGAAATTTCACCGCCGGCCAACAGGTCCAGGTCATTCTCCCAGCGGCGGACGGCCAGGATATGGCCCTGACTGTCAAGCGCTGTGGCGCACAACCAGACATATTGCGCATCTATTTGATCCCTCGAAAGTGAAATGGTCCCGGCTGCGGTCGCAACCAGACCATCCGCGCTTTTCTTAAGGTCCTGCTCTTTGATGACCAGGTCGAGATAGCGTTGATCGCCCGGCATCACCGGCAGGGAAAAATCGATCTCGGCTGATGCAGTAAGAATCGCGGGTAAGGGAGGCTGGAAATAGGCGATCAGCGGCAGGGAACTTCCCGCCGGCAGCAGGTTGAGCGGGGTTATGGCCGGTTCCTGGCGTATATCTTCACCTTCACCCAGGGTTATGATTGCGGAGACGTTTTCCAAAGCGGTCTCCTGCTGATTTTCGACCATCACAAAACACCACAAACCGCCCAGCGCGTCGGGATAACAATCCGGTGTGGCGAGGGCATTTTCGTCCGGTGTGGGTTCGGTGGTCGCCTGGGTCTTTTCGGAGGTTGCGGTGGGTGTTGGAGGGGGCGTGGGAGTGATCGGGATCAGCAGCGTCATGCCGACCGTCATCGCGCGCGGGTCAACATCTGGATTGGCGGTCATGAGCACATCCGGGCTGAGGCCGTAACGGAAGGCGATGCTGTACATATCATCGTTCAACTGCACCTCATAATAGACCGGGGTTGGTGTGGGCGTGATGGTCGGTGAGGGCGTCGGACTGATGTAATTGGTGGGCAGCGGCGTGACCGTCGGCGTACCTGAGGGATAAGGCCGCAAGGTCCCGGACTGGGTGCCGGTTGGCGTACCGCCCATTGGTTCCGAATTTGTACCTGAAGCACAGGCGGAGACCAAAAAGCCGACCAGGATGAGTATAAAGAACACCAAATAGCTGATCTTACGCATGCTGGCATTATACCAGTGAAGGTTCCGGGGTTCCAAAGCCTGTATTTTGGTCCACTTATCCTGAATTCGTCCAGAGGTGTTAGAGAATCGTTAGATCGCACCGGCAAAGCTTGTCACTAACTTCCAAGGGGACTATAATCTGGTAGGATTAATGTTAGGAAAATAACAATGCCGACTTATACGTATCAATGTGAAAATTGCGGGGTGCGTTTCGATCAGTACCAGAAATTCACGGATGACCCGCTGGTCGTTTGCCCGGAATGCGGCGAACCCGCCCTGCGCAAGGTTTACCAGCCGGTTGGTATCGTGTTTAAAGGTAAAGGGTTCTACGCAACCGACAACCGCTCCCCTTCCGGCCAGACCTATTCATCCGACAAGGACGATCACGGTAAGAAGGAAAACACGGATTCGAAGAGCGAAACCAAGTCAGAAAATAAGGCTGAACCAGCAAAACCAAAAAAAGAAGAATAAACAAAAATATGAGTTTATATACAAAGCTGCCAAAATGGCAGCTTTTTTGTTTAAATTGTCAAATTGATATGTTGCCATAAAAAATTTCATAATTTCAACATTCAAAGATGGTATGCTGCCGACCCACAAGGGTGTCTTTTAAAGAGCCGCTTATGCATATTTTTCCCTTCCCCTGCTTGCGGGGGAAGGGTGGCTGCGCCGCAGCCGGGAAGGGGGTTGCTCAGTGAACTCATCCTTACCGGGCTTAACTCACCTTACTCCTAAAGTTTTTCCGGTAGGGTGGGTCGCTGACCCACCATAAATCGATCCTATATATAAACTTATCCTATCTTGCCCAAAATATTTCCACTTTAATCTATTCCCTCCCGCCCAACGATTCATCGGTTTGCGCTATAATCCTAATACCGTCGATATTATGAAAATGAGTACAAAAATATGAAACAATTGCTTCAGAACATGAAAACGGGTGAGCCGCAGGTCACTGAAGTACCCGTCCCGCACCCCGCTGAGGGCACTGCGTTGGTCCATACCGCCGTTTCACTGGTCTCAGCAGGCACCGAGAGGATGGTGGTTGAATTCGCCAAACAGGGATTGCTGGGGAAAGCCCAGTCCCGCCCCGACCTGATGCGCCAGCTGCTCAACAAAGCCTGGCGGGAAGGGCTCCTGACGACTTACGAAGCTGCGATGAACAAACTTGACCAGCCTATGGCGTTGGGTTATTCCTCCGCCGGCACCATCGTTGAGATCGGGCCGGACCTGGAAGGTTTCCGGGTTGGCGACCGGGTGGCTTGTGCGGGCGGCGGTCACGCCGTGCACGCGGAATACGCCGTCATCCCGAAAAACCTGATGGTTTCCATCCCTGACGGCGTTGATTTCGATCAGGCCGCATTCACAACCGTTGGTGCAATTGCAATGCAGGGTTTCCACCTGGCCGATGTACAGATCGGTTCGCGGGTGGCCGTGATCGGCCTGGGTTTGTTAGGACTGATCACCACCGGGATCGCGGCTGCGGCAGGCTGCCAGGTTTTGGGTATTGACCTGGATCCGCAGCGGGT
This sequence comes from uncultured Chloroflexia bacterium, assembly GCA_963741015.1. Taxonomy (GTDB): domain Bacteria; phylum Chloroflexota; class Anaerolineae; order Anaerolineales; family Anaerolineaceae; genus Brevifilum. The sequence goes on from CAVUGP010000010.1 coordinate 543,513, forward strand.
CGCACTGGCAAAATCGATGGGCGCTCACAGCGCGGTAACCCGTGATGCGGCTGCTGAAGCATCGGGCGTGTTCTCCCATGGCCGCGGTGTGGACGCGGTCCTGATCTGCGCTGATACAACCTCAAACGACCCGGTCGAGCTGGCCGGGGAGATTGCCCGAGACCGGGCAAAAGTCGTGGCGGTGGGCGCAGTCGGTTTGGAGATCCCCCGTAATGTTTACTATGCCAAGGAATTGGAAGTGCTGGTCTCACGCTCTTACGGCCCCGGAAGATACGACCCCAGGTTTGAAGAACAGGGCATCGATTACCCGATCGGTTATGTCCGCTGGACGGAAACCCGCAATATGGAAGCTTTTTTGGACCTGCTGGCAGCGAAGAAACTGGATGTCTCTCCGCTGATCACCCACCGCATTCCAATTGAAGAAGGCCAAAAGGCTTATGAACTGATCACCGGCAAGGAACCCTATCTCGGCGTCCTGCTGACCTACGGCGATAATCCGCTGCCAAAGGATAACCGAGTATCCAATAAAACGGCTCCATCCGTGCGAGTCGTACCCGGTGAGATCCTGGCCCTGGGTGTTTTAGGAGCAGGGAATTATGCCCTCTCAACCTTCCTGCCGGCCATCACCAAGGTAGGCGGGATTGCACCGGTGGGGATCGTCTCCGCTTCCGGCGTCAGCGCGCAGCACGCCGCCCAGCGCTACGGATTCGGGTTTGCCGCCAGCGACCCTGACGCGCTCATCGAAGATCCGGCCATCAACCTGATCGCCGTCCTGACACGGCATAACCTTCATACCCCGCAAACATTGCAGGCGCTCAAAGCCGGCAAACATGTCTACTGTGAAAAGCCGCTGGCGATCAACACAAGACAACTCAGCCAAATGGAAAAGGCTTTGAAGAAGGGAGGCCTGCCCCTCCTGATGCTGGGTTTCAACCGGCGTTTCGCTCCTCTGGCAGTTCACCTGAAAAGCTTCGTGGATAAACGCCAGGAACCGCTCTATGCCCATTACCGGGTGAACGCCAATCTGATCCCGCCCGAACATTGGATCAACGATCCGAAAATCGGCGGCGGGAGGATCATCGGAGAAGGCTGCCACTTCATCGACTTCCTGACCTTCCTGGTCGGCGCGAACCCAGTCGAAGTGACCACCCAGGGTCTGCCCGACAACGGGAAATACAGTGAAGATAATGTGGTGATGACGTTCAAGTTCCCGGATGGTTCGATCGGGTTCGTCAGCTACCTGGCGAACGGTGACAAATCCTTCCCCAAGGAATATGTGGAAGTCTTCACCGGCGGGAGGGTCGCCGTGCTGCAGGATTGGCGAAAGCTGGAACTGGTCGAAAATGGTCGCCGAAAAGTTATCCGGAACTTCCTTAGGCAGGACAAGGGCCACCGGGATGCCTGGCGCGCATTCCTGGAGGCGGTACAGGATGATCAGGAACCACCGATCCCCTACGATCAATTGATCGGCGTGACCCGGGCCAGCTTCGCAGCGGTCGAATCCCTGCGGAACGGGAAAACCGTCGCCATCACGGAATCATAGAGCAACCAAAATCAGAACCAACCAAATTGAAATGCCTGGCGCTTCCAAGCTTCGGATCACGATCGGATTTCTAATCCCATCACTCATTGCCTTGATCTTCACCGCCTGCACGCAAAGCAATCCAACGCCGCAGTTCATCGCCAGTCCGGACCATCCGGATGGCTGGTGGCAGCCGGCTCAGGGGTTAAGCTGGCAGGTACAATATGTCGACGATCTGGATTTGAGTGTGGCTGCCGATATTTTCAGTCTGGATCTGTTTGAAACCAGTCCGGAACAAATTGCCAGCCTGCATGCCAAAGGTGCAAAAGCGATCTGTTATTTGAATGCCGGTGCCTGGGAGGACTGGCGCTCGGACAGCGGTGACTTCCCGGAGTTTGTGCTGGGAGCGAATTACACCGGATGGCCGGGTGAACGCTGGCTGGATATCCGCCAGATCGAGGCTTTATCCCCCATCATCACCTCCCGGCTGGACCTTTGCGCACAGAAAGGTTTCGACGGGGTGGATTCGGATAACCTTGATGGATACACTAACGCCACCGGATTCCCGCTCACGGCGGGGGACCAGTTAGCTTTCAACCGCTGGCTGGCGGCCGAAGCCCACCAACGCGGTCTTGGGATCGGTTTGAAGAACGACCCGGAGCAGGCGGCAGCGCTGGTTGATGATTTTGATTGGACGACCACCGAGAGCTGCTTTGCCGAAGACTGGTGTGACCTGCTTGCTCCATTCATTGAAGCCGGCAAACCGGTCTTTGACATTGAGTACACCGATAACGGCATGCAGCCCAACAGATTTTGCAGCCTGGCAAACGATTTATCAATTGACGCCATCCTCAAGCACCGCAACCTGGATGCATGGCGGACGATCTGCCCCTGAGTGGAGCAATATGAACCCTCTTGCAAAAACCATAAAATCCATCAAGCAGCTCGGACCGGCAAAACTCCTTCGTTACAGTCTTTACCGGTTTGGTCTGTGCAGCGGCCATTACAGGCGAATGACCCCCAGCCGCCGTTCGGACGATGCGGGCCGGCCTGCATTACCACCTATTGCTCAATTTCCCGAGGCCACACCCGGCCAGGTCGATCGGACGCTCGCCGAAGCGGATGAAGTCCTGCAGGGCAAGGTCCGGCTTTTCGGCGGTCCGCTCGTCCCGCTGGACCTGGATGCCGGCGCATCACCCCTGCATTGGACGAAACTGGAAGGAATTCCAACTGAAGAGGATATTAAGCTGATCTGGGAACCGGGACGCTTCGGCTGGGGGATCACCCTGGCTCGCGCCTATGCCTTCAGCGGTGAGGCAAAATATGCCCGTGATTTTTGGGCGAAAACCTTGCATTTTCTGGATATGCATCCCCCCAATCTGGGGCGGCAATGGCAGTCGGCGCAGGAGGTGGCGATCAGGCTGATGGCGTTGGTCTTCTGTGACCGGGTGCTGGCATCCAGCCCTGAATCAACGCCTGCAAACCGGCAACGTCTATGGCAGGCGGTTGCAGAACATGCCCAGCGCATCCCATCCACCCTGATCTACGCCCGCGCTCAGAACAATAATCATTTATTGTCGGAGGCAGCCGGGCTGTATACAGCCGGGATCTACATTGCGGATCATCCCAATGCTCACCAATGGAAAGAACTGGGCTGGCACTGGCTGAACTGGGGCTTTCAAAACCAGATCGAAGAATTTGGAACTTATGTCCAAAACAGCGTCAACTATCACCGCCTGATGCTGCAGCTGGCTTTGTTCACCGATTGGCTGCGGCGAGAAGCCGGTGAGCCGGATTGGCCGGGTACTACCCGGGAACGCCTGGCCGCAGCGACTCGTTGGCTGTGGGCCCTGACCGACCCGCAAACCGGCGCAGTTCCCAACCTGGGTGCCAATGACGGGGCTTATATCCTCCCTCTCACCAGCCAGCCGTTCAACGATTTCCGCCCGGTGGTGAACGCAGCCGCCCGGGCTTTTTTGGAACAAACCATACTTGAATTCAGTCAGCAGGATGAAATGTCAGCCTGGTTTGGACTCACCGGCCAGCCTGAGAACGACGAAAAACAACCCCAGGCGCAGGATATGCTGCGGGTGGAAAACGGATCCGGCCGGGCATTCCTGCATACGGCCCATTTCGGCGACCGCCCATCCCATGCTGACCAGCTCCATGTTGACCTCTGGTGGCAGGGCGTGAATGTTGCGCGGGATGCGGGGACCTATTTCTATAATGCCGCACCGCCCTGGGATAATGGCCTGGCGACCGCCTTCGTCCACAACACCCTGACCCTCGACGGGCAGGACCAGATGCTGCGTGCCGGCCGTTTCCTCTGGCTCGATTGGGCCCAGGCGGAGGTCCTTGCGTATGAAATGGATGAGGAGGGACACATCCGGCGGTTGGTTGCCGAACACAACGGTTACCGGCGGCTGGGCGCACTGCACCAACGGATGCTGGAAGCCACAGAGTTCTGGTTGGCGGGTGACCGATACAGTGTTGCCCATTGACGGCTCGAAAAGCCAAAACCATAACGCTCGGATCAGTTGGCTGCTGCCGGATTGGGAATGGGAAGCGCGTACCGGATGAACAATTGAAGTTCAAAGGCCCGTCATTCTCATTCACCTGCAATTCAATGGAATATCTACGCTTGGTCTGGTCCGTGCCGGAGAATCCTTGTTAGGAGAAGTATCGAACCCAATCCTCACCTGGGGCTGGATCTCCCCAACCTATGCCGTCAAGCAGCCGGCCCTGATGGTAATCGCAGCGGTATCCGGTCCATTGCCGCCATCGAGATCATCACCGAATGGGGATTTAAGTAAACTTTAAACGTAGGGTGGGTTAGGCTCCAAATGGAGCCTAACCCACCTCACAAGCCTTCCCCTTGAGGGGAAGGTGGCACGTAGTGCCGGATGAGGTGTTTTGTGTTTTCTTCCACCTCATCAGTTTGCTTCGCAGACAGATACTCTATAGCAAAGCGAAACACTCGATGTAATAACGGCGGGTGCAAAAAGGAAAAGCTTGGAATACTTTACATACATATAAATTGAGGTGTTACGTAGAGACGCCCCGACGGGGCCTCTCTACGCGTAACATTCTTGATACCTTGGTTTGTTTGGATAACGATCCCCATTCACCATTTTAGCGGATTTCACAACCTATCCTACTCATATTCTCCATCCCGCCCTTCCCACAACTCCCACTTCATCGAGTAAAATTGTTAACAATATGCACATCCTGCTGATCCACCAGGCCTTTGCGGCGATGGATGAACCCGGCGGCACCCGTCACCATGAACTGGCAAGGCACCTCGCCCGTGAAGGGCACAAGGTGACCATCATCGCCAGCCCTGTCAGCTACCTCACAGGCACCGGGCAGGGAAAAAGAGTCCGCAAACAAACCGACGACCTGGGTGTGACCATCATCCGCAGCTGCACGCTACCCGCCTTGCACCGTTCATTTATCTGGCGGGTTTTTAGTTTCTTCAGTTTCATGCTTTCATCTTTCTTCAATGGGTTGTTCGTCCGCAAGGTGGACCTGGTATGGGGCACCACGCCGCCCATCTTCCAGGGCCCAACAGCCTGGCTGCTGGCCCGGTTGAAAGGTGTCCCTTTCCTGCTGGAAGTGCGTGACCTCTGGCCGGCATTTGCCGTGGCGGTCGGCGTGCTGAAAAACAAAACCCTGATACGGATGTCGGAATGGCTGGAGCGCTTCTTGTATAAACATGCCGATCTGGTGATGGTCAATTCCCCCGGCTTTATTGAGCACGTCAAAGCCCGCGGTGCAAAACAGATCGCCCTTATACCCAACGGCGCTGACCCTGAGATGTTTGATCCTTTGGCGGATGGTACGGCATGCCGCCAAAAACACGGTCTGAGCGACGAATTCGTTGTGCTTTATGCCGGCGCCCATGGTCTGTCCAACGATTTGGATGTGGTGCTGGATGCGGCCGAACTGCTCCTTCCTAACAGCAAGATCAGGATCGTCCTGCTCGGAGACGGGAAGGAAAAGCTCCGCCTGCAGGAAGAGGCCAGGACACGCAGCCTGGGTAACATCCTGTTCCTGCCGCCGGTCCCGAAGATGGAAATGCCCTCTGCATTGGCTGCTGCGGATGCCTGTCTGGCGATCCTGAAACCGATCGAGCTGTATAAGACCACCTACCCCAACAAAGTCTTTGACTACATGGCTGCCGGGAAGCCGGTGATCCTGGCGATTGACGGTGAGATCCGTCAGGTGGTTGAAAAAGCTATGGCTGGGGTTGCCGTACCGCCCGGTGACGCGAATGCACTTGCCAAAGCGATCATGGATTTCGCGTCAAACCCCGAAAAATGTCGTAAAATGGGAATGAATGGCAGAAAGTCAATTGAAATGGAATTTTCGAGGACGGAACTTGCCGAAAGGTTTACGACGCTCCTGGAAACAATGAGGAGGAGAAATGCCTGAAAAGATCTTGGTTGTAGATGATGAAATCTCCCTGCAGGAGACGTTAGCGTATAACCTGAAGAAACAAGGTTATGAAGTGCAAACCACCGGTGACGGTGCCGAAGCCTTGGACCTGGCGCGGGAAATGCAGCCGGACCTGATCGTTCTGGACGTCATGCTGCCGGGACTGGACGGGTTCGAGATCTGCCGCATCCTGCGCAAGGAAATGTCCACTCCGGTGCTGATGCTGACCGCGCGTGACGACGAAATCGACCGTGTGGTGGGGTTGGAAGTCGGCGCCGACGACTATATGGCCAAACCCTTCAGCATGCGGGAATTAATCGCCCGTGTCAAAGCCATGCTGCGGCGCGTCCGGCTGATCCGTGAAGAAGTAAAAACGGGTGAAGGCCAGGATGGCAGGCCCAAGCAGGAAATTTTGGAGTTCGGCAACTTGCGGATCGATATGACCCGCCGGGAAATCACGGTTAATGGTGAAGTGGTCGCCTTCAAACCCAAAGAATACGAACTTCTGACCTTCCTCGCCCAACACCAGGGTCAGGTGCTTTCCCGGGAATTCATCCTCGAACGCGTTTGGGGTTGGGACTTTATCGGCGACAGCCGCACGGTGGACGTCCATGTGCGCTGGCTGCGTGAGAAGATTGAAAATGACCCGGCCAACCCAAGGCGGATCATCACCGTACGGGGCGCCGGTTATCGCTTCGAAGGCTGATCCATGCAGCGTCAGGTCCGCTGGCGGATCGTAGTACCTTACCTGATCCTGCTCACCATTTCCATGGTCGTGTTCACGATCCTGATCGTGAATCTCGTCCGGCAGCAGGAAAACACCCAATGGCAAAGGCAATCCCTGGATACTGCTCAGATGATTGCCAGGGATGCAAAATCGTTGTTCAATACACCCAGGGAAAGCGTTCAGCTTACCCAATTAGCTGTCGATGCATCAGAGATATACGGCTTTGAAGTCACTTTCCTGAATATGGACGGTGAAATCGTCGGATCCTCGCTCCCGCTTGAACATCAGCCCATGGAGCCGCTGCGATTACTGGGCGTAAGCCAGGCGCTGGAAACCGGGGAAGGGGTTGGACGTTTCGGAAGGATCCTGGGGGCAGCCGCCCTGGTTTATGATGGCCAAACCCCTTTAGGTCTGGTACAGCTTCAGATCCCGCTTTCATATTATCAACTTGACCTCAACCGGATCGCCTGGCTCAGCCTGGCCGTGATCCTGGTAAGCATTGTTGGCTTGATGGTGATCTCACTGATTGCCAACGACCGTTCGCTGCGCCCGATGGAGATCCTGACCATTGCGGCTCAGCAAATGAGCATGGGCAATTTCACTAACCTTGAATTCCCGGATGCACCCCAGGACCTGGAAGAATTAAGCGATGCCCTGCAAGTGATGGCCCGGCAATTAGGCGCCCAGATCAATTCCCTGACCAGTGAACGCGCCAAGCTTTCATCCGTCCTCAACCAGATGACCGACGGGGTGATGATCGTTAATTCAAACGGCCGGGTACAACTTCTCAACCCGGCGGCCGAGCGTTTATTTGAGATCAGCGAATCGGTGGCGCTTGAACGCTCAATCGTTGAGGTCATGCGCTATCACCAATTAGTTAATCTCTGGCGCAGTGCTAAATCCGGTGAACGGCAAAGTACTACGTTGGAAATCGGACCCCAGCACCTGTTCCTGCAGGTGGTAGCAATCCCATTAAAAACCATCCTGCCGGGGAATACGATGATCCTGTTCCAGGACCTCACCCAGCTCCGCCGGTTGGAAACCGTCCGGCGGGACTTCATCAGCAACGTTTCCCACGAACTGCGGACACCATTGGCGAGCCTGAAGGCACTTGCGGAGACCCTGCAGGAAGGCGCACTGGAAGACCCACCGGCAGCCAGGCGCTTCATCATCCGCATGGAAACCGAGATCGACAACCTGACCCAACTGGTCAATGAACTGCTGGAACTTTCCCGGATCGAATCGGGCAAGGTACCGCTTTCCTTCCATCGCATCCAGCCTTGCGACCTGCTCCGGCCTGCCACCGAAAGGATGTCGCTGCAAGCTGAACGCGCCGGCCTGGAACTGACCCTGGACTGCCAACCGAGTTCTTCCATCCGTTTTCGCAGACCCGGACCGCGTCACCCAGGTGCTGATCAACCTGATCCACAATGCCGTCAAGTTCACCCCGCCCAACGGCAAAATCACAGTCTCCGCTTATCAGGATGGTGATCATATCGTCTTTGGCGTCCGGGATACCGGCGTGGGTATCGCCCAAAAGGATCTGGGACGCATCTTTGAACGGTTCTACAAGGCGGACCGCGCCCGGGCGGGCGGCGGCACGGGGCTGGGGCTATCCATTGCCCGGCATATGATCGAATCCCACGGCGGCTATATCTGGGCAGAAAGTGAAGAACAGGTCGGCAGTACCTTCTATTTCACCCTGCCGGTAGCCTGACGTTAACCGGTTCTTTACCGTGATTTATTAGACTTTAACTGAATATTGGTATGAATAAAATGTCTGCATGTTATGATTTCTTTACGTGTGATCATATAGAACTTACACGCCACTTCACTTTGAACGAAATACCTTATGGATCGAATCAATGTATGCATTCAAACCCACGAGTCTTTCCACAATGACTCCTGAGATAAGCAAAGAAACACTTCCTCGAATAGGACAGACCAGTATCAGTATTGGTGAAAAAGAAGGAAGTCAGGACCTTGAATCCCTGCCGATAAAAATGGCGGCTGAGCACCTTTCAGTGTTCTATGGGAAATTCAAAGCGGTCAATGATATTTCCATGCACATCCCACAGAATAAGATCACAGCCCTGATCGGCCCGTCCGGCTGCGGGAAATCCACGCTGCTGCGTTCATTCAACAGGATGAATGACCTGGTGCAAGGATCATGGGTTGAAGGCCGGGTCCTACTCGATGGGAAGAATATCTACGATCCCAACGTGGATGTTGTCGACATCCGCCAGCGGATTGGGATGGTCTTTCAGCGACCGAACCCTTTCCCAATGAGCGTCTTCGATAATGTCGCCTTTGGGCCTCGACTGTATGGGATCCGGAAAAAAAGCGTCCTGGAAGGGATCGTGGAAAGCTCCCTCCGGCAGGCTGCCGTCTGGAATGACGTCAAGGATAAGTTAGGCCAATCCGGGCTGGAACTCTCCGGCGGTCAGCAGCAAAGACTGTGCATTGCCAGGGCCATCGCCGTCGAACCGGCTGTGATCCTGATGGATGAACCTGCCTCCGCTCTTGACCCGATCTCAACACTCAAGATTGAAGAATTGATGGAATCGCTGAAAGAAAATTATACGATCGTGATCGTCACACATAATATGCAGCAAGCGGCTCGCGTTTCCGATTTCACTGCTTTCCTGATGATCGATGAAGACCGTTCGGGCACACTGGTGGAATATGGCCCAACTGAACAGATCTTCACCAATCCGCAAAACCGCCAGACTGAGGAGTATGTAACTGGTCGTTTCGGATAGAATGATATACAATAACAAAACCAATTGATCCATCCTTCGGGAGAGCGACATGCCACGCCAGACTTTAGACCGAGAAATCCATCACCTGCAAGATGAAGTCCTGCTTTTGGGCAGCATGGTAGAACAGGCCATGTTGTACAGTATTGATGCCCTTAAGAGGCGGGATATGGAAGCATCCCGGCGTATCTACCGGGATGACGATCTGATCAATGAAAAACGTTATGCCATTGAAAACCGGGTCCTGATCCTCTTTGCCACCCAGCAGCCGATCGCACATGACCTTCGTCTCCTGGCAGCAATCCTGGAAGTGATCACCGAATTGGAGCGCATGGGTGACTATGCCAAGGGGATCGCAAAGATCAATTTATTGATCGGGCAGGACGACACGCCCATTCCCGGGCGGGAGATCAGCCGGATGGGTGACCTCGCGGTTGGCATGCTGCACCGGGCGTTGAGTGCGTTCATCTCTGAAGATGTCAATATGGCCTACCGCATCCCCAAGGAAGATGACCTGGTGGACGAACTTTACAACCAGATCTATCACAAGATGGTGGCAGCGATGATCGCCGATCCCGAGATCATCGACCATTCCAATTATATGATGTGGGTCGTCCATAATATCGAACGCATGGCCGACCGGGTCACTAATATCTGCGAAAGAACGATCTTCATCGCCACCGGAGAACTTCTGGAAATAGACGCCTCGGACGATGAATGGGATGACGAGGATGAACTTTAATCGGTTCTCTTAACCTGATCAAAGAGATGATTTAGCCGGCTTTACAAAGCCGGCTTTTTTTCACTCCAGTTAGGTTTATTGAGACATATCTAGTATAATTTTTTAACATAACAAGACTCTCTCAGCATGAAAGGTTACACGTGTTAAGGGAAAATACAACACCGGGAAAATTAATCGTCGTTGAAGGCATTGACGGCAGCGGTAAATCCACCCAGATTGACCTGCTCTATAAATGGCTTCAAACACAAGGCCGTTCGGTCTATTTCAGTGAATGGAACTCCTCACAGCTGGTCAAATCCACCACCAAACGCGCCAAGAAAAATAAATTGTTCACACCAACCACCTTCAGCCTGCTGCAGGCAACGGATTTTGCCGACCGTTGGGAAAACAGGATCCTGCCGCTGCTTAAGGCTGGTGTGATCGTTTTAGCCGACCGCTATGCCTTCACTGCTTTCGGACGTGATGTCGCCCGAGGTGTGGACCACCAGTGGGTTCGTAATTTGTACTCTTTCGCCATGCAGCCGGATATCTCGCTGTTCTTCAGGGTCCCGCTGGATGTGGCCGTTAAGCGCATCACCAGTGCCAGGGCAACATTGAAATATTACGAAGCCGGTATGGACCTGAAACTTTCTGAAAGCCGGATTGAAAGCTTCCACCTCTTCCAGGAACGGATCCTGAATGAATACGATCAGATGGTGGACGAATTCGGATTGACCGTCATTGATGGGACGCTGACCGTGCAGGCTCAACAGAGGCTCGTCCGCGAGATCGTTCGCCAGGAGCTGGAGGGCTGGAAAGGGCTGCCGACACCGGATGGCAGTCCCAAAGGTTTATTGGATATCGAGATCAACAGCGGGAAAGGCGGGGCAAATGTCTGATGCAGAATTCTACGGCGCCGGTTTCCCCTATCGAGAAATTGCGGATCTGCCCGGAAAACTGATCGTATTGGAAGGTTCAGATGGCGTAGGTCGCTCGACCCAAACCCAACTGCTGCGGCGCTGGCTGGAGGATGAGGGCTTTGCCGTATCCGATACCGGTTTGCGGCGGTCGAACATGACTCAAAAAGGGTTGGATGAAGCCAAGAACGGTCATACCCTCAGCCGGATCACCATGAGCCTGTTCTACGCCACCGATTTCGCCGATCGTCTGGAAAACCAGATCATCCCGGCGCTGGAAGCTGGATTCATCGTCCTTTCCGATCGCTATTTCTACTCCATCATGGCCCGCGATATCGTCCGTGGGGCTGACCCGGAATGGGCGCACAAAGTTTATGGTTTTGCGCTCAAACCCGACCTGATCCTTTATCTTAAGGCGGATGTCACCGACCTTGTTTCCCGTTTGATCCACGGCCGTGGCCTGAATTATTGGGAGGCTGGGATGGACATCCATCTTTCTGACAACCTTTTTGACAGTTTTATTGATTATCAGGCTAAATTGAGTTTGACGTTTGACGTGTTGGCGAAAGAATATGGTTTTAAAACCATTGATGCCGGCCGGCCTGTAATGAATGTCTTCTCAGACCTCCAGAACAAGATCCGAGATCTTCTGGAAGACCAGCAACCGATCATTGATGTCAACCTTTAGGACGTAAAACACCTATTCTTACGACCTGTCAGGACAGGGAGATAGTGCAATGGGCAAGCAAATCTCAAAACCGATCTGCGAATTTGGCACCCGGTTTATGTTGGCACAAGTCTTCAATCTCGAAAATGAAATTGAGGGCGTACAACTTGGCCGAGATATTGAATGCGTCCACCGGATGCGGGTCGCATCCAGACGACTTTCCAATGGTTTGGACCTGTTCAAGGATTGCCTGTCCCAAAAGAAATTTAAAAACTGGCGAGATGAAGTACGAGAGGTATTGCATGCCCTGGGGAATGCCCGCGATCTGGATATCCAGATCGCACAATTAAACGCTCTCTATGAAGATCGTCTGGATTCCAAATATAAGCCCGGTTATAATCGCCTGCTCCTGCGATTGAAACAATCACGTACAAAAGCACAAAGGAAAGTCAATAAGACCCTCTTCAAATTGACCGAAAGTCAGACACTTGGACAAATGATCCATTGGCTGGGAAAACGGGTTAATGGTGAAGAACAGCCGGTTACTTATTCCCCAACGCTTTATCAAAAAGCATATGATGAGATCGAGCTCGCGTTATGTGGTTGTTTGGAATTCCAGGATGCCGTAGATAATGAAGAAAACATTGATAAACTTCACGCCATGCGGATCGCCGGTAAGCACTTGCGATACACCATGGAGGTTTTTGCTCCTATATATGCAGGAGAACTGGACCCATTCATTGTTGTCATGAAAGATGTCCAGGACCTCCTGGGCGCTTTTCACGACAATGATGTCTGGATTAACTGGCTGCCCAAATTCATTGATAAAGAACGTGAACGTATCGAGGATTACTTCGGTAATTCCGAACCGCTTGAAAGACTTTTGCCCGGTTTCCAATTCCTGATGGAAAATCGACAGGAAGCTCGTAATGCTGCATATCGCGCCTTCCGATTGGAATGGCAGTCCTTGCTTGATGACCATGCCTGGCAGGCTCTGGAATCCGTGCTCGCTGCGCCGCTCGAAAATATGCCCGCTTCTGAACCCTCTCATGAAGAAGAACCCCTTGAGCCAGCAGAAGCAGAGGAATTTATTGAACTTATTGATGAAGAAATCATGGAAGAGGTCCCCGAGGAAGAGGAAGAGGCAGAAGAAGATGAAAATAATTGGGAGGATGACGAGAGCACTTTCATCGATCTGACCGACCAATTTCCCTCTGAAGAAGAATAACAACAATTTCCAATGAAGATCACCCTGATTTCAGATATCCACGGCAACCTGCCGGCGCTCCAGGCCGTTTTACGGCACGCGCAAGGTCAGTATGCCACCGAAAAGGTCTTGAATATGGGCGACATGACGGGCTACGGCCCGTTCCCGGATGAAGTGGTCAAGGCGATCCGTGGCGTTCAATTTATCAACATCCTGGGGAACTATGACAAGAAAGTCCTCAGCAAAGCCAACCGGGAAGAGGACTGGCAAAGCGTCAAATCCCCTGACAAACGAGCGTTATTTGCCTGGACCTATCGTGCCCTGAGCAAATCCTCGCGTAAGTATTTACATTCACTTCCGGAATCTCAGAAGATCACCCTGGCCGGGAAAAAGGTTCTGATGACCCACGGCAGCCCTGCTTCTCCCACCGAACACCTTCTGGCGGAAACGCCCATGGCAAGGTTCTCCGAACTGGCAGCCATTGCCGGCACCGATATCGTCCTGAGCGGACACTCCCACCAGTCCTATACCATCGAGGAGGATGGTGTCCTGTTCGTCAATCCGGGAAGCGTCGGCCGTCCCGACGATGGGGACCCCAGGGCCAGTTATGCCATCCTGACCATTGAAGGTGATCGTGTGTCTGTGGAACACTTCCGGGTCCCTTACGACATCATGGCGTCAGTCCGCCAAATGCGCCTGACGGGCCTGCCGCTTGTCTTTACCAAAGTCCTGCGTGAGGGTTATAACTACGTCGATACCGTGGATCGGTTTGGGCCTAATGTCGAACCTGAAACCCTGTATCCCTGCGGTATTCTGTCGTTATTGACTGATTTTGGCCTCAAAGACCACTTCATCGGCGTGATGAAAGGGGTAATTGCCGGGATTGCGCCGCAGACAACTATGATTGACATCAGTCACCAGATCCGCCCCCAGAACATACAGGAAGGCGCGCGTATGCTGGCCGAAGCAGCGCCCTATTTCCCGTCAGGGACCGTCCATATCGCGGTTGTAGACCCCGGGGTGGGGACCACCCGACGGGCGATCGCCGCTCGGATCGGGACCCAGTTCTATGTCGCACCCGACAATGGGCTGCTGACTCGCCTGCTGGAAAAAGCCGAAGAGAATGATGAGCCCGTTGAGATCGTTAACCTGGACCGGTCTGAATATTGGTTGCCCGACCTCAGCCGCTCCTTCCACGGACGGGACATCTTCTCACCTATCGGCGCACACCTGGTCAACGGCATCCCTTTGAATAGATTGGGAGCCCCGATTGACGATCCCATCCGGGTGACCTTGCCAAAACCCGTCCGAACTGAAAATGGCTGGGAAGCGGAAGTGACCTGGGTGGACACATTCGGCAACCTGAGCACCAACCTGGCAGCCGGTCAATTACCCGCGGACAAAGAAAACATCATGATCAAGGTCGGCAAGACGACGATTGAAGGAGTCAGGGAAACCTTCGGCGAAGCAGAGTCCGGAAGCCTGATCGCCCTTATCGACAGCAGCGGTGCACTCGCGGTTTCAGTGGTCAACGGCAATGCTGCCGAACAGTTGGATGCAGACCTGGGGACAAAGATTTTAGTACAAATGCCATAATCTATTGCATTAACTTACCAAATATGGTAAGTTAATAATATGTATTTTGAAGATGTATTGACCCAAATCCACAATCTTCCCCTGTTCCAAAGTGATTTGCTCCAGGCAGGTGATGTCGATCCGGCGAAATTACAAAAACAACTCTCCCGTTGGACCGAAGCAGGGAAATTGAATCAGCTTCGGCGAGGGTTATATGTTTTAGCTGAACCTTATCGAAGCACAGATCCCCATCCCTTCCTTATTGCCAATCAGCTGCTCTCACCGTCTTATATCAGCTTGCAGTCTGCCCTTTCTTATTACGAGCTCATCCCGGAAGCGGTACTCGAAACCACCAGCATCACCAACCGTAGGCGTACTGTTGCACTTGAGACAAAGCTTGGCACCTATCTTTATCAAGTCGTGCAGAAAGACTTTTTCACGGGTTTCTCCCTGGCTGAGGTAACACCGAAACAATTGGTATATTTAGCTCGACCTGAAAAAGCGCTGCTTGATCTGATCTATCTCACACCGCAGGGCGGTAAAATGTCCTTCCTTGAATCCTTGAGGTTACAAAACACCGAACAACTCGATATCCGCTGGATGCGTGAATTCACCCGATCAATTGGAAAAAATAAATTAATGAACGCTGTGGATAACCTTTCTCAGTTGATCAAGAATGAAGAATATACACACCTATGAAATCAGATCTGACTACCTATCTGCGTTCAGCCAAAGGAATTCAGCAAGCTCTGAACTGGATGAGAGAATATCTCCAGGCGAGAATCCTGATGGCTCTACAAAATGCAGGGGGAATGATCCCCCTGGCTTTTCAGGGTGGAACTGCATTGCGATTCTTGTTCCAACTCCCAAGATATTCTGAAGACCTGGACTTCTCGCTTGAAATGCATCCTGAAAAATATAATTTTCAGGATTATCTCGAAATAATTTCCAACCAACTCAAGCTGGAAGGATACCCGGTTGAATTAAGATCCAACGACCAAAAAGTCGTAAATAGTGCATTGATCAATTTTCCGGGGTTGAGATATGAATTGGATTTATCGCCTCATCCTGAGCAGAATTTCTTCATAAAACTTGAAGTAGATACCAACCCACCTGCTGGCGCGATCCTCGCTACCAGCCTCATCCGATATAGAGAGCTTTTCCTGAATCTGCAGCACCATGACAAAAGCTCTTTACTCGCCGGAAAAATCCACGCGGTATTGCAGCGCTCTTATCTCAAAGGACGCGATATTTATGACCTTTTCTGGTATCTCAGCGATCGCACCTGGCCTGAACCTAATTTCATTATGTTGAATAATGCCCTATCACAATCGGGGTGGCAGGGTGTTAGGATCAAGAAAGCAAATTGGAAGGCTGTTCTGCTGGCACAACTCGATGAGAAAAAATTCGATCAGGCTAAAAATGATGTCCGCCCTTTCCTTGCCAATCCCGAAGACCTGGCTTTGATGACCTGGACCAATCTGGAAAAACTGCTTTCCTGAAGAAAATAGAGAAGGTTATCAGGTTGGGTTGTCAACCGGCAAACTGACTGTAATACAAGTCCCCTGACCCGGTGTTGAGGTCAGGTCCCATTTTCCCCCGATCAAATTCACCCGTTCCCGCATCCCGACCAAACCAAAATGCCCACCCTGAGTCAGGTCGCGGAAGGTGTCAGGCACGGCAAACCCGGCCCCGTCATCTAATAATTCCAACTTCAAGATAGAGTCAATGCAGTGCATCCTCACAGTGACATGTCCGGCGCGGGCGTGTTTCCCGATATTTTGCAGCGCTTCCTGCACGATCCGGTAAAGGTTAACCGCAGCTTCATCAGACAGCTTGCAGAGCAGCTCCTCGGCAGCCTCGATCTCGGTGGACACGGTTATACCATTTTCCTCTCCCCATTCAACAGCCAGTGCTTCCAGCGCGGAACCCAACCCGAGGGTATCCAGCAGCGGCGGGCGCAGAACTGCACAGACTTCCCGCAATTCCGCGATCATATCTTTCATTTCAGCCCGGATTTCAATCAGCGCCTTGCCGATCCGCTCAGCGTTTCCCGCTTCAATCGGGTCCAACAACCCAATTGCCAGGTTCAACGCCACCAGGGATTGCACCGGTCCGTCATGCAAGTCCCGCGCCAGTCGGGAGCGTTCGTTCTCCCGGGAGCGGATCAACTGGTGCTGGGCCTGGGCGAGTAAATCCTGTGCAGCCCGGATCTCATCAAGCTGCCTGCGCAGGGTCTCAACCAGAAGTACATTTCGGAGCGCAACTTCCGCCTGTCTGGCAATCGGTGCCAATACCGCTTTGTCTTCAGGCGAAAATGGATGCCCATCCTGCGGCGTTAGCAAGCTCCAGATGGCGCGCACCTTGGCCTGGAAGATCAATTCAAAATCCAGACTACCGTTTTCCCCTTTGCGGGTTGGTGCATTGGTCGCCTCTCCGAACCAGAGCTGTGCTCCGGACAGGCGCATCCAGCCGGGAATATCCCGGGTCAGCACCTGGTTCAACTCCCTGCGGCTTAGCGCGCCGGCCAGAGCCTGCCCGGCTTTGGCAGCCAGCTGCGGGTCCTGATCTTTAATGCGATACACAAGGATGTTCAACCCTCTCAGGACAAGGAGCAGCAGCGGATGGAAACCAAACCCGATCAACAGCACCAACCCGCCGATGGCGAGAGCACGGGCTGGGCCCGAGGGAGGAATCAAGGGGAATACCCAAACAAAAAAGCCGGCAATAACGACGATGGCGATCGAGGTACTTATCAGGAAACCGGCCAATGATCGGAGGATTCGGTCAAGCCTGTGGAGTGATAAGAAGTTCTGCGGGATGAACCAGCCAACCGGTGCCAGGATCACCAATGCGACAGCAACCCATACCGGGAATAACTCATCGTACAGGCCAGTGAGGACCGGCACCAGGTAGCCCGCAATGATAACGAATACAGCCAACGCCAATCCAGAACTCCCCACCCGTAAACGCTGGCAATACACCGGCCGGTCCCAATGGAAATACACCACCCATCCAACAACAATCCCAGCCAATGTGATTGAACCCGCATATCCCATGAATAAATGGGACATGATGCTGCCTGGTGCCAAAAAAACGACCATGACCCCGGGCAGGAACGACAAATAGAGTAGTGACAACCACCATCGGGGTTTCTTCCCAAGATAGCGCGGGAAGGTCAATCGGTATTGGAAATAAAGCACGGATGTAATGAAAACACTTATTGAAAAAAGCAGGACCAGTGAAAGTGACGCGACATCACCGCCGGCCAGCATGATCCCGCTGGCAATGGTGATGCCAAAGGCAAGGCTGAGAAGAAAGTATGTTCGCGAACCCAAATGAGCGCTGCGATTGAACAGAGTGAACAATCCCATGAACAAACTTGAACCGGTGACAATGACAACCGCAGCCAGACGCCCGGCAAGGTCGGATATTTCCACATTGCCCAGGATCATTGCGCGTGTATTCGGGATCAGGAGCAATACGGTAAATATCGGCAAGAGCAGGCTCAGAAGCATCAGCGCCCATGTTGACCGGCTCCGGTTTGACTCAGCCGGCATTTCCACTCCCCGGCGAAGACACCTCAACCAAACCATGATGAATGGCGAACAGCATCGCTTCCGTCCGTGAAGAAGTGTTTAATTTGCTGTAAATATTTGAAACGTGGTTCTGCACAGTGCGCTTGGTAAGCACCAGCCTCTCAGCGATGGTTTCATTATCCAGACCCTGTCCGATCAGTTTCAGGATTTCTATTTCACGGGGGGTTAGGTCTACCGGCAATTCCGGTTCGGCAATTCCGAGGGGTTTTCCATCGACCAGCCTGCGTACAACCTTGCCGGCTACGGATGGGCTGAGCCAGCTATCCCCGGCTGCGATGGCCTTCACGGCAGTGCCCAGGGATTCGAGTGCTTCATCCTTGAGGACATAACCATTCGCGCCGGCTTCCAAAGTCTCAAAAACCGTCTTGGCATCAGAATGCAGGGTGAGCACCAGGATACCCTTGTCATATCCCCCTTTCCGCAAACGGCGGGTCACTTCCAGACCGGTCATATCCGGCATATTGATATCCAACACAAGGACTTCCGGCCGGTATTCTTCCGCCAGTCGCAGTCCGGTTTCACCATCACCCCCCTCTGCCACCACCAGTAAATCCTGCGACCTCTCCAACACGGCCCGCATTCCCGCCCTTACCACCGGATGATCGTCCACCAGCACAACACGTATCATGCTTCCCTCGCTTCTGATTGCGTGATTCTATTTTAATGTAATTCCTCTTTCCTGTAAAAAAACCGGTGACTTCTTTTTTCGCCGCGCGCTTTTATGTCTGGTAAAATTCATTGACGAAAACCCACACAACCAAAGGGACCTATGACGCTCAATATTGAAAAAATCCGTGCTGATTTTCCCATCCTGCAAGAAACCGTTAACGGTAAACCGCTGGTCTATCTTGATAACGCCGCAACCACCCAGAAACCACAGAGCGTGATTGACGCGATCATCGATTATTACACCCATTACAACAGCAACATCCACCGCGGCACCCACCACCTTTCGAACCTGGCGACCGAAGCTCATGAGAAAGCCCGTAAAACCGTTCAGGCCTACATCAATGCCGCCCACGATTACGAAGTGATCTTCACCCGCGGCACGACCGAATCGATCAACCTGGTCGCGTTTTCTTTTGGCCAGGCATTCGTCAAACCGGGTGACGAAGTGATTGCCACCGAAATGGAGCATCACTCCAACTTCGTGCCCTGGCAGATGATGTGCGAGCGGCAGGGTGCCAAATTCCGGGTGATCCCCTTTGATGAGAAGGGCGACCTTCGGCTGGATGTCTTCGCGAACCTGTTGAACGACAAAACCCGGATCGTGGCTTTCAACCATGTCTCCAATTCCCTCGGCACGATCAACCCGGCCGAAAAGATCATCCGGATGGCTCATGACGCCGGCGCAGCCGTTCTGGTGGATGCCGCCCAGTCCGTGCAGCATATCGAGCACGACGTTCAGGCGCTGGATGCGGATTTTTACGCCTTCTCCGGCCATAAGATCTACGGTCCTACCGGGATCGGCGTATTGTATGGAAAAGAGGAATGGTTGAACGCCATGCCGCCCTACCAGGGTGGTGGTGAAATGATCGATCTCGTGACTGTCGACCGTACCACATACAATAAACTCCCATTCAAATTCGAAGCCGGGACGCCCAATATCGTCGGCCCGATCGGTCTGGAAGCTGCCATTGAATATCTCGATCAATTCCCGTTTGCAGAAATCCGGGCGCACGAAGATGATGTCCTGGAATATGGACGGGAACGCCTCTCGGAAGTACCCGGTTTGACGATCTACGGAAACAGTGAGCACCGCACCAGCATCCTGGCTTTCAACATCAGCGGGATCCATCACTACGACCTGGGTACTCTGCTCGACACCCAAGGGGTGGCGGTCCGCACTGGCCATCACTGCACTCAACCGGTCATGACTGCATTGGGAATCGAAGGCACCGTGAGAGCTTCGCTGGCAATCTATAACACCAAAGCCGAGATTGACGCCCTGATCGAAGCGATCTACAAGGTGCGGAAGATGTTAGGACGGTGAACCATGCCTACCATTGATGAAATTCAAGCGGAGATCGTCGAGGATTTTTCCTTCCTGCCGGAATGGGATGAGCGCTATGCCTATCTGATTGAACTTGGACAGCAGATGGCGCCGCTGCCTGTGGAATATCGAACTGAGGAAAATATCGTCCGGGGCTGCCAATCAACCGTCTGGCTGTACCGCGAATGCCAGGACGGTAAGGTCCTGCTCAAATCGGACAGCGACTCGCTGATCGTGAAAGGCCTGGCCGCCCTGCTGATGAAGGTTTATTCCGGCCAGCCCGCAGAGGATATCCTCACAACGGATTTGACCTTCTTTGAGGGGACCGGGTTGAGCAAGCATCTTTCCTCCCAACGCGCCAACGGCCTGATGGCGATGATCGACGAGATCAAAGCATTTGCCATAAAATGTGCCGCCGGGGAAGCCTGAGCTTTCTTCCAAATCGCAGAACCAGGACGGTCACTGACCGTCTTTTTTTATGGAATGGAACCACAGCAGGGATGTTAATCAAACCTTTACTATGCTTTGATTGTCATCTTCCCGGCGCTCGATTAGAATGAAGTTGCTATGAACAATAAAACCATCCAAATCTTATTGACCAATGATGACAGCATCCATTCACCGGGGCTGTGGGCAGCCGCGGAAGCACTCGACCCCCTCGGTTTCGTCCACGTGGTCGCCCCGCGCGACCAGCAGACCAGCGCGGGACGCAGCATGCCGATCCAATCTTCCGGCATTATCGAACAGATGACCCTCAACGTAAATGGAAGAGAATGGGATGTCTTCGCTGTGGACGGTTCCCCGGGGCAATCCGTGCTGCACGGCATCTACGATGTGATCAAGGGTAAACCTGATATTGTTGTATCCGGCATCAACTACGGCGAGAACGTCGGCTCCGGGATCACCATCTCCGGTACGGTCGGCGCTGCGCTTGAGGCAGCCACCCTGGGCATCCCGGCGCTGGCGGTTTCAATGCAGACCGGGCGTGAGCACCACTTCTCCCTTTCGCAGGATATTGATTTCAGCGCCGCCGCTTACTTCACCCAGTTGATGGCGGATAAGGTCCTGAACCTGGAGCTTCCCTTTGATGTGGATCTGCTGAAGATCGATGTCCCCCAGAATGCCACACCTCAAACCCCCTGGGCGCTCACCCGCCAATCGCGCCAGCGTTATTACGTCCCCAAACCGGCTGAACGAGCAACAATAACCGAACACGGACCGGTGGGTTACGAGATCCGCTATGACCCGCGAGACCTGGAACCGGGCAGCGACCTCTTTGCGCTGCTGATCGAACATAAAGTCTCGGTCACCCCGATCAGCACTGATATGACTTCCAGGACGGATTTTGAAATGCTCAATAATTTATTGCGTGAGTAATATCCAACCCTAAAACGCGAAATGCCGTAGAGATATTGCATGCAGTGTCTCTACGGCTTATTGTTCAACAGAAGAATTTCTCTTATTCAAATATCTTACGCGTAGAGCCGCCCCTCAGGAGCGGCTGATGATTTCAATTTCAATTAAGTCCTAATTGGCATATTTTGCTTCACCAAGCTGCAAATGGAGCATATATTGGATCCCCAAAATATCCGAAAGCGTCCCCATCAGGGTATTGCGAAAACTCATCTTGAAATTTCGGAAATAATAATAAGGGCTCATCAATATCAATCGAGGGTCCCAGGCCAGAAGGTCTTTCTTATTTTCCAGTCCCCATTTCATATAAGAAGCTTCATCCAGGCCGGAACTCTCGATTACTTTCTTGTTCCCAATCCGGATTCCGGTGGGTGAGCTGACATCAAACAGGATTTCGCCGCCGGGGAAGCGGTCCAAAAGACGAAGGAAAAAGGTTTTTACCTGTTCCGGTTCAAAATAATAGAATACACCCGCTGCCAGGAAGAAAACGGGTTGGCCGTTATTGATCAAATCCAACCACCCTTCGTCCAGAAATGATGCAGAAATGAATTTCCGTCGATCTGTTTCCTGCATGAAACGTTTCCGCAAAGCGATCACATCCGGCAGGTCCAGGTCAAACCACTGCACCTGGCTGTTGTCCACCCGATCAAAGGTCGTGTCGAGACCGCAGCCGATATTGACGACCGAACCTTGTGGATGATGTTCAAGAAAACGCCTAATCATCCGGTCCCCGATCAGGCTGCGCTGGATCCAGGCAATCTGACTCAAATCGTCCATCTTCTCATATAACGGTGAGAAATCCTGATCGATCTGATTGATGATTTCAACAGCCCGTGCATCAACCATAACAGGTTTTTCCTTTTGGGATTCAACAGCTCGTCCCCAAAGCGGCAAAAAGAGTGTCTTTTGTATATTTCCCAGTTCCACGGAAATCTTTTCAGTCATATTCCCATCCCATTTTTGAAATTAGAAACCACGCAATTATAAACCTGTTAATTATTATAATCATCTATTTATTACCAGAGTTTCCTGGTGGGCTGCCTTTGATGATCTTCTTCGGCGTGGTCACCGGCGCATACCAGACCGAATACTTCGCGGTGGTGATGCGGTTCATAGACCCCCGGATTGCGGCTTCTATGTTCGCCATTCTGATGGCCTTCACCAACATCGGCCAGGGTATCTGGATGTATCTCACAGGCGTGTTGGTCGACGCTTCGTTTGGACGTCGATTAACAATAGCGAGGAAACGACCCACTCTGCTTTTGATTAGATTATGTCAGACTCGTTTCCCAGCGTGAAGGCTAAGCTTTTTATTACTCAACATATAAGGACGAGGCATGCCTCACCCTTATGGTTTCATAAATCCAATATCACTCAAAAACCATGGTCTTATTTCAACTCAACGGCAGCACCAGCTTGAACACTACCCCACCGGAGGGATGGTTCTCCCCGATCAGCGTTCCCCCATGCGCTTCCGCCAGCTTGCGTGCGATCGCCAGACCCAATCCCGTCCCCCCGCTGGCCCGGTCACGGGCTTTATCACCGCGATAAAAGCGTTCAAATAAATGCTCAAGTACTTCAGTCGGAATGGATGGACCGTTATTGTGGACGGAAAAGATTGCAGAATTCCCCTGCCTTTGCAGGCTGACCGCGATCATTCCATTTTCCGGGGTATACCGAAGCGCATTATGCATCAGATTATCGAGGATCTGCTGCAAGCGCTCCTTATCTCCCCGGCTGGTCAGCCGGGTCGGTCCGCAGCTTGAGGTGATCCGGACGGCTTTCGAATCTGCCTGAGGTTGGAACCGCGAAGCAAGATTCTCGCATAGTTCGGTCAGGTCGACATTACGCATGTTCAAGGACAGTTCACCCGCATCCGCCAGCGCAAGGGTACGCAGATCATCCACCAGCCTGGTCAGTTGCCGGTTCTGTTCTCCGATCAAAGCGAGGTTATCCTGGGTGAGTGGATAAACCCCGTCCTGCAATGCTTCCAGATGGGCACGCTGGATGGCCAGGGGGTTGCGCAGTTCATGAGCGATATCCGCCGTCATCGATTGGCGGCGCTCGTCCGCATCCTGGAGGGAAGTCGCCATCTGGTTGAACGTTCGCCCCAAGGAAGCCAATTCACCCGACCCGTGTACGGTCACACGCTGCGAAAGATCCCCCCCACCCATCTGGTTGGCGGCTCTGGTGAGCGACCTCACCGGTCGCAGGATCAGCGATGCCAGGATCAATGCCAGCACGACGGCTATCCCGCCCGAAATCAGCGCGGCGTACAATGAGGCCCGGTTGACGCGTTCGATCAGGACTTCGTCAAAATCATCGGGCAGTTCAACGATTCCACCTTCAGGTACAAGATATCCAACTATCTCCCCGTTCACTTCCAGGGGAAGCGCCTGGCTGAGCACTGTCTCGGAAAGCTGGGTGCCGATTTCTGTTTCATCCGGGCTGACCACAACCGTCCCGGCGGCATCCGTCACAATATGCTGCTCGGCCTTTGGCCCCGCAGCCGGATTCCCTGCGACGTTCCCGTTGGCACTCGTAATCTCGCTCTCAGTGGCGTCCGTAGTCTCTTCCGTATCCGAGTTCGCTCCGGCACGCTGCCCCTGACCGTGTCCCGCGCCGACATTCGCACCGGTGCCTGCACCGCTGCCTGCACCGCTGTTCGCGCCGCTGCCATTTGCCGCGGTTACGTCGGTCGCGCCTGTCCAGCTGCCGTTTTCCGCGTAATAGTCCTCCAGAGAAGTAGCCAGGTTCTCGAGCCCGATCTGCCCGCCATAACCGAGGAAAGTTTCCACCTCCTGTTGGGTGGTATACCGGGTTACCAGTGCCACCGTTCCCAATGCAATCAGGATGACCAATAAAAAGGAGCCGATCAATCGCCAGCGCATACCTACTTTGCCTCTTTCTTAAAACGATAGCCCACACCGAAAACCGTCTCAATATATGTGGGGTCCTTGCTGTCATCCGCTAATTTATTGCGTAAATTCTTGATATGCGCATCAATGCTGCGCTCATATCCTTCATAAGCAACACCCTGACAGGCATCCAGAAGCTGCAGGCGGGAATAAACCCGGCCGGGATGCGCTGCCAGTGTTGCCAGGATTGAGAACTCGGTCGGGGTCAGGTCCAACACCTTGCCGGACTGCTCGACGGAAAATTCCTGTGAATCTATCACCAGATCGGCGACTTCAATAACCAGGTCAGGCTCGGGCGTTTGTTTATCCACCCGGCGCAGCACTGCTTTCACCCGGGCAACCACCTCACGCGGTGAGAAGGGTTTGGCAATGTAATCATCCGCGCCCAGCTCCAGCCCCAATAAGCGGTCCAGCTCATCCACCCGTGCAGTGACCATAATGAGGGGGGTGTCATCCGTCTGGCGGATCTTTCGGGCAATGTCAATGCCGTCCATCCCCGGCAGGTTCAGGTCGAGCAGGACCATGTCGGGGTGCTTCTCTTCCCAGAGTGCCAGACCCTCGTCACCCCGTGTGGCCGCCAAAACGTCATAACCGCTCCGCTTCAGGTATGCCTCCAGGACTTTGGAAAGTTCTTTTTCATCTTCAATGATCAAAACCGTAGTCATAGGAATATTATAGCGTGTTCAAAAATTAAAGGTTTTATCTTCACAACTTCTTCATATCTTCTCCACGCGTTCTGCAAGTCCGGCACCTATCATTAAGACCGTACAACCTGAATGTTTTGGAGAAATATTATGAAAAAAAGAAGATCAACATTAACTACTAAATTGAAGAAGAACTGGTGGATTGACGCCAGCCTCGGCATTACAGCCGTGTTGGCCATCCTCTCCAGTATCTATTTCCTGGTCTATCCCGTCAGTGGTTATCAGGGTGGGCGAAACCCATATTACAACAAAACTCTGATCTTTTCCAAGGCTACCTGGGAATCACTTCACACCTGGGGCGGGATCTTAATGATCCTTGCAGCCCTCGTTCATATCATCATTCACTGGAATTGGATCATCAGTACGATTTCCCGCACATGGCAGGTTTTGATGAAAAAGCGTGACGGATTTGGCACTCGCCTGACCTACAGCATCATCCTTGATACGGTCATCGCAGTCTGCTTCGTCCTTTGCAGTATCTCGGGCATCTACTTCCTGTTGAATGCAGAAAGTGGCCCGTATGCAGCAGCATTCTTATTCACAAAAACCACCTGGGATTTGATCCATACCTGGAGCGGCGTGATCATGACCATCGGTGCAACGCTGCACATTGTATTGCACTGGGATTGGATCACCAATATTTCAAGCAAGATGTTCGGCTCACGCCGGGTGATATCGACAACCGGACAGGCGGCTCTGGAGCCTGTTGAAGAGAACGCATAATTCCAGAGAAAATTTGAAAATTACACTATACGTAGAAATGAGGTACAGAATGGTTAAGAAAGTATTTGTAGGTGTTTTGTTGGCAGCGGCATTCGGACTGCTGGTATTTGGAGCGGTCAGCCGCACACTGGCGAAAGCCGTCGATAATGAAGCCCTGGCATTGAATGACAGTGTACAGGATGGATATGGCGGCGGACATGGGAATGGGAATACCCTGACCTACCAAAACCAGGTGCTGGATGGCGGTGTGGATGATATCATCGCTGACGGTGAATACCTTGGTGCTAACAACGGCGTAGATGCCGGTTACGGCCCCGGTGATGGTACCGGAAACATTGTTCCCCCTGAAGACGGCACCGGTTATGGGATCGCCAACCCGAATGGGTTCGGCAACCAGCCCGAAGATGCCCCACAGGATGGCACCCATGATGGGATCGCCGATGTGAGCGAGTGGATCACAGTAACCGGGACGGTACAATCCGTTTCCTCTTACGAAGTGGTCATCACCCTCAGTGATGGTACGACCTTCGTGCTGGATGGACGTGAACTCTACTTCCTCAACGAATCCGGTTTAGTCCTGAACGTTGGCGACAACGTTACCATCCTCGGCTTCTATGATGATGGCGTCTTTGAGACCGGTCAGGTTACGACTTCCTCAGGAACCATTGTGATCCGCGAAGACGACGGAACCCCCTTGTGGACCGGTGGCGGCGTGAATACAGGCACTGGCCTCGGTGGTAATGGCTTCGGTGGCGGCGGCCATCGGTAAACTGTAAACATAAACTCTCTCCTTAGAATCTGGCTGCTCATCATCATGGTGAGCAGCCTTTTTTTATTGTCATTGCGACAAGTCTAATTTGGTATACTCAGCAGAAAAGCGCACCTATCCCACATCTTTGTCATTGCGTGAAGCACCGTTAGGTGCGACCCTTCCAGGGGTTTCGCAATGACAAATCTGATTTATAAAATAAAACCCTTTTCACAATCAAGATCGTTATTCCCACGATTTTCCGGCATTGATGTTACAATCATTGTGTTTTTGATGCGACCAGGATTGCCTTTTCACTATCAGGAAATCTGTCATTAACTCAACCTCTGCACGTCAGGAGCGTGCCGAGGGTTTTTACTGACTAATATCCCTTAATATTCCAAAACTTGAAGGCGCCTTTAGTGTTGTAATATTGGATCATTTGCACCGAGAGAGGATTATTCGTATGGACAAAAAGGATAAGTTACCCTTCTGGACCAAGATCATCTATGGAACCGGGGATCTTGGGTTCAGTATGAACAACTCTATTATTACTGCTTTTTTTCCAATTTTTATGATGGATGCAATCGGCCTTTCCCCTGCCCTGGTGGCGATCATTATGTTCGTCGGCCGTAGCTGGGATTACGTCAATGACCCCATCGTCGGTTATTTTTCAGACCGTACCCGCACCCGCTGGGGACGCCGGCGCCCATTCCTGCTCTTCGGTGCAATCCCCTTTGGATTATCCTTTATATTATTATGGCTCAGTCCACATTTCAGCCAGACCGGCCTGATCGTTTATTATTCGATTGCTTACATCATCTATGAGGCCCTGGCAACCACCGTCTATATGCCCTATTACGCGCTCACCCCGGAACTCACCGATGATTATGATGAACGCACAAAACTGACCAGTTATCGGATGCTGTTCAACATTCTCGGCAGTCTCACGGCCTACGTTTTCCCGATGTTGGTGATCGGATCAATGGTTCCGGAAAACGTCAAAAAGGTCATGTTAATGGGTGTGATCGCCGGCGCGATTGCCGCGACACCGCTGCTGCTGGTCTTCTTTGGGACCAAAGAGAAGAAAGAATATATGCTTGAAAAGCAGCCCAAACTGATCCCTTCGCTTAAAGCCGCTTTCAAGAACCGCCCTTTCATCTTTGGTGCAGGTATCTACCTGCTCACCTGGATGACCATCGTGGTACTGGAAACCAACCTGTTGATCTACATCAAATACATCATTCAGCGCCAGGGACAAAGCAGCCTGATCATGGCCAGCATCTTCGTCACGGCCATCTTCGCCCTGCCGATCTGGAACTGGGCTGCCAAACACTGGAACAAACGCCTTGCCTACATTATCGGCGTGTCTTTCTGGGCCGTGGTGATGATCGTATTGATCCTGGTCACTCCGCAGACGCCCTTCTGGCTGATCATGATCCTGTGTGTGATGGCCGGCATCGGTGTCAGCGCCGCCCAGGTCTTACCCTGGGCGATCATTCCCGATGCCATCGAATGGGATGAGTGGATGACCTTTGAACGACACGAAGGCATGTTCTACAGCCTGATCACTTTGTTGGGCAAGATCGGCAACTCGATTGCCGGACCCCTTTCGCTGCTGGTCCTGCAGGTGACCGGCTACCAGGCCGGGGCAACCGTCCAACCCGACAGCGCCCTGCTGGGCATCCGCCTGGTGATCGGCCCGATCCCGGCCATTCTCCTGGTCGGCGGGATCGTGTTCGCTCTCTTCTACCCGCTCAGCCGTGAGCAGCACCATAAAATTGTGGAAGAACTTCGTGAACGACGTGAAGCCAACAAACAAGCCA
The DNA here is from genome assembly GCA_963741015.1 of uncultured Chloroflexia bacterium. GTDB lineage: Bacteria > Chloroflexota > Anaerolineae > Anaerolineales > Anaerolineaceae > Brevifilum. The sequence goes on from CAVUGP010000010.1 coordinate 571,969, forward strand.
AGGCTGAAGGCAAGAATTTATCCGGGGTTAAGGAATCAGCCTGAATCGCAGGCCGACAACTCACCCATAAAAATGTTTACTTGAACGAAAGTATCCCTTTGGCAAGTCCGACATTGCCAAAGGGATTTTTATAGTCCATTGAGAATCCTTTAAACAGGCGAGAATGGCACAATGAAGAAACTTTCCAAACTGACTAAATTGATCTACGGCGCCGGGGATGTAGGTTTCAGCATGACCAGTACCATCGTTGCTGCTTATTTCCCCATTTTCCTGACTGATGTCGTCGGGCTGACCCCTGCCGTGGTCGCGATTTCTTTGTTCATTGGAAAAAGTTGGGACTATATCAACGACCCGTTGGTCGGTTATATCTCTGACCGAACCCGCACCCGTTGGGGGCGACGCCGACCGTTCCTATTGTTCGGCGCAATACCGTTTGCAATCGTTTTTGCCTTCTTGTGGTTCAAACCTGCGTTTGAATCCCATACCGCCCTGGTGATCTTCTATACGGTGATGTATGTACTCTATGACGCCATGAGTACAATTGTCGGGATGCCCTACTTCGCACTGACCCCTGAACTCACCGAGGATTACGACGAGCGTACCGAGTTGACCGGCTATCGAATGTTCTTTTCAATCCTGGGCGGCCTGATCTCGTTCGTCTTACCCATGATAATCATCGGCCAGATGTCCCCTGGGAACGCCGGGAACGTATTCAAGATGGGGTTGATCTTCGGGATCGCATCTGCATTGCCGCTTTTACTGGTCTTTTTCGGGACGCGCGAAAAGCCGTATTTCGCCCACCTCGAACGTCCCAAATTGATGGACTCGCTCAAAGCCGCCCTGAAGAACCGCCCTTTTGTTTTCAGCGCGATCATCTATCTCTTCACCTGGACCAGCATGGCGATCATCGAGGCCAACCTGCTTTTCTATATCAAGTATGTCGTCCAGCGAGAAAATATGAGTGAAGTGATCATGGCGACCATTTTCGTCACCGCCATCATCTCTCTCCCCCTCTGGGACTGGGTCTCGAAAAAATTCAATAAACGCCTGGCGTATATTTACGGGATTTCTTTCTGGGCGGTGGTACAGATCCTGCTGATCACCGTTTCTGCGTCCAGTTCACTGTTCTACCTGCTTTCACTTTGTGTCCTGGCAGGGATAGGTGTAGGCGCTGCTCATGTCCTGCCCTGGTCAATCATCCCGGATGCGATCGAAGTGGACGAACTCAAGACTGGTGAACGGCATGAAGGGATGTTCTACAGCCTGGTGACCCTTGCCAGCAAGGTCGCCAATTCGATCGCGGTTCCCCTGGCACTCACCGTCCTGGATATCAGCGGGTATATCCCCAATGCATCCGTCCAACCGGCCTCAACCATCACAGGAATCCGGTTGGTGGTTGGGCCGATCCCGGCGCTCCTGCTGGTTGGTGGGATCGTCTTTGCCATCCTTTATCCGCTCTCCCGCAAGGAGTACCATGATGTTGTCGAGGAACTGGAAATTCGGCGTGCCCAAACAGACGCCGAGGAGACAATATGAGCCAAATCACCATCAAAAAGGTTGAAAACAACCACCAGCGGCGCTTATATGCCACCTTTCCCTGGCAGATCTACAAAGATGATCCCTTATGGGTGCCGCCTCTGCTGCCGGAGCGGATGAAACAGCTTAATCCGAAAAAAGGCACTTTCTACGAACATGGTGATGCGGACTTTTTTCTCGCATACAAGGACGGAAAACTGGCCGGGACGATCATGGCGGCGGAGGACCGTTCATCGAACGATTCTCGTGAATTGAAGGACGGCATGTTCGGGTTCTTCGAATGTATCAAGGACCAGGACGTCGCTAATGCACTGTTCGCTGCCGCTCTGGATTGGATGAAAGGACGGAGTCTGGAACGGATGACTGGTCCCTTCCACCAGGATTATGACTCCGCTTATGGAATCCTGATTGAAGGCCGTGACCGCCCCCCGGCGATAAGCTGTGGGCATACACCCGCCTATTACGAAGACCTGGTCGTGAATTACGGTTTCACGCCTCTGCGCCCGGACAACATCGCCTTTGCCGTCGACATCTCCCAGGATACCCGGGAATTCCGGCTGCTGCATAAACTGGCCGAAAAAGCAGGTGACCGCGGCACAGCCGTGATCCGGGAAGCACGTTTGGAGGAATGGGACAGGGAAGCGGACCGGGTGCACTTCCTGCTCAATAAGGCTCTGGCCCACCTGGACGATTTCGTCGGCTGGGACCGCCAGGCGCTGGATGACACCCTGGAACCATTCCGCCAGTTTGCCGATCCATACCTGGTGTTGTTTGCAGACGTCGGTGACCTGACGGTGGGTTTCTTCCCCGGAATCCCCAACCTGAATGAGATCCTGCACAAGGTGAATGGCCTGCGCTTTCCCTGGGACTACCTGAAAATGCTCCGGTACAGGAAGATGCAACCCAAGGGGTTGGCGATCAAGAGTGTGTTGGTCCTGCCGGAATACTGGGGAACGGGCGCCAGTTTGATGTTGTTCTCCGAAATGCTGAAACGCGCCCAGGAAAAGGGATACGAATGGATCGATCTTTCCTTAACATCCACAGACAACCCAAAAACGCCTGCATTGGCCGAACGCCTGGGCGGGAAGATTTATAAACGCTATCGCGTTTATCAGATACCTGTCGAATAATTGATTCATAACATCATTTTTCATTCGAATTAAGGCCAGGAATGCATCGTCAAGAGACATTTCTTGAATTTTATAAAGATAAACTCACTTCTTGATAACAAATAAAAAATCTTGTACAATCTAAATAAGCATTCATGCAGCCCCAAAATGTTCATGATATCTTAGCTTTGAACTGGAATGTCACCTTATTAAGGGAGAAAACTATGAACGTCATAAAGGTTTCAGCAAACTCCCGTACTGCGGCTGTAGCAGGGGCAATTGCAGGCGTGATGCGCGAGCACCGGTATGCAGAGGTGCAGTCCATCGGTGCAGGCGCAGTCAACCAGGCTGTCAAAGCCATCATCCTTGCCAAGGGATATCTCGTCAATGACGGGATTGATATTATTTGCGTTCCTGAATTTGTTGATGTGGAGATTGACGGCAAGGTGCGCACGGCCATAAAATTGACGGTCACCCCGCGGGGAGAAGAACCACAACCACCTTCTGAAGAAGTGCAAGAGGTTATCGAAGAAACACAAGTGATTCCCGAGTAATCTTTTCCAGTGCTTCATTTATTATAAAAACAACAAAAAACAGACGGATTTACGCGTCTGTTTTTTAGTGATTTGAGCTTACTGGATTTTTTTTATTACATATCGAAATGAACTTCTTCTTTGCCGGTCAGGATATCCTGAACTTTTTCGATGACCAGTGCGAGATGCTGCGGTTTTTCAACATAATTCAAGTTATCAGAAGGAACGACGAGAACAGGGCAAAGATCGAATTGATCGACCCAACTCTCATAAAGTTCGTTTAGATCCGCCAGGTAATCCGCGCCGATCGTACGCTCGTAGGAGCGGTCCCGCATCGCGATCCGGTCCAGCAACGTCGGGACTGAAGCCCGCAGGTAGATCACCAGGTCGGGAGGAGGCAGGAATTCCACCAGCACCTGATACAGTTCACGATAGCTTTCATAATCCCGGTCGCTGATCGAATCCTGCAGGAACAGGTTATGCGCGAAGATTTCCGCATCCTCATAGACACTTCGGTCCTGGATCACGGAACCGGTTTGGGCCATCAGCTGGCGATGGATCCGCAAACGCCGCGTCAGGAAGTAAACCTGGGAATGGAAAGCCCAGGCCTGCATATCATCATAGAAATCGGCCAGATAAGGGTTCTCGGCTACGGGTTCATAAAAAGGCGACCAGCCTAATTCATTGCTGACCAACCGCACCAGTGTGGATTTTCCTACTCCAATATTCCCCGCGACAGCGATAAATTTATCCACGAATGATGGCGCTCCTATAATTAAATAACTGATTACTTTTATGGTAAAAAGATGATCCGGCAATGGTATCAATCAAATTATAAACGTAATCCAAAAACGCCACAATCGACACCATATTAAAATTTTTGATTTTAAGGAAACCCTCCTAATGACCCTGATTCCATTTTTATTTACTGATCAAAAACCACCTGCTTTTTGAACTTATAATAGGGATCATTGAAATCATTCGAATAAATCTTTATCAGGAGGATGCTGCACATGGACCATTATTCTTTACCCTGGGGTGATGAAAAGCTGCCCATCAGTCTGCCGGAAAATTGGAAGGTCATCGGCTATTTGGAACCAAACGATGTCCCGCCTGTCAAGGATGTCACAACAGAGGTTAAAAGGAGCCTGAACAACCCAATCGGGATGGCAAAACTGACCGACCTTGTGAAACCCGGAATGAAGGTGACGGTCGTTATTGACGACATCAGCCGCCCTACACCGGTAAGGGTGGTCATGCCCCAGGTTTTGGCTGCGCTGGAGCAGGCAGGTGTTTCACGTGACACCCTCACCATTGTCCCGGCATTGGGATTGCACCGGCCGATGACTCTTGAAGAAGTGCAGAACCGTACTGGGATTGACGATCTGCAAGTAAGCCAGGTGAGGAACCTTTCCTGTGATGACCTGGATACGATGGTGAACCTGGGGACGACCAGCCGCGGCACACCGGTTTATCTTGACAAAGCGGTTGCCGAAGCAGACCTGGTGATCTCGATCGGCTGTATTGAGCCGCACATCATTGCCAGTTTTGGCGGAGGGTATAAGAACCTTCTGCCGGGAACGGCCGCGCGTGTGACCATTGCTCATAACCACAGCCTGAACGCCACGCCGGCCACCTTCAATATGGTCGGGCAGCCCATTGCGGATAACCCCATGCGTCAGGACCTGGAAGAAGCGGTCCGGATGCTGAAGAACCCGGTCTTCCTGATCAATACCGTGCTGGATGCGGACCTGAATATCGTCCGGGTGGTCGCGGGAGACCCGGTTCAGGCCCACCGCGCTGGATGTGAAACGAGCGCGGAGTTGTTCGGTGTACCGGTTGGGCACCCCGCGGACGTGGTGATCACCAATTCTTTCCCCATGGATTCCGACCTGCGCCAGGGCGTGAAAGCGTTGGCGAACAATGTCCGAGCCGTGAAGCGCGGTGGGGTGATGATCACTTTGGTACGGGCGGAAGAAGGGGTTGGCGTGTTTGGCCTGGCGGAGAAGAAACTGCCGGTCGGTCGCAAGGCGCTCAAACTCCTGGCGCCGCTGCTGATCCCGCTGGTACCAAAGTTGAAATTAAGCAATATGGGTGAAGAAGATCGTTTCTTCCTCTATTTTGCCCTGCAGGCGATGCGCCACGCCACCCTGATCATGGTCGCACCCACCATCCCGGATGAGACAAAAGACAACCTGCCTTTTGTGACCTTTGAAGATTCATTGGATGACGCATTGAATGCTGCCCGCAAGAAATTCCCCGGCAGTGCGGAGGTATTGATCTTCCCCAACGGCGGGACGACCTATCCCCGTTTTGTAGAGTAGTTAACTTTGCCGGTGCGAACCCTCACAGAGGGTGAAGCGATCTTCCAATTGGAAGAATAAGAATTTATCTCTAATTCAGTCAATTCTTTACATGAATATTGGTGGTATGTTCGAAACCGGATACCACCAATATTCCTTTCATTCCAACCGGTAATCTATTTATATTCTCCGGAAAAGCTCTTGTTCAAGTTCGTGAAATGCGCAGATTGCTTCGCCGGTTTCCAGTCTCCTTGTATTGACTGAAGTTAAACGTTGAGACGCCCCGGTGGTTTGGGGCGTCCCGTTGTTCTATTTTTTTAATATTGATTTTGCCGCTAATCCAAATTGAGCGATTCCATCCGCGCTTCCCGTTCTTTGCGGAGTTTATTTTGCATCGCATATTTGGCAGCTTCTGCAGCAATGGACGGAATGAGGATCAGTGGCAGGATGACGACCCACTGCGCCCATCCCAAAGGTGCGGTATTGAATACCGGTTGCAGGAAGGGGACATAGATAACCAATATGACCAAAACCAGCGAACCCAGGACGGCCCAGTTCATTAACTTATTCTTGAAAACACCAATCTTCAACAGCGGGTAGTATTCGGATCGAGCGGTATAAGCCCGGAACAGCTCCGAAATACTGAGCGTGGTGAAGGCCATCGTTTCGGCAAAGGCGATGTGTTCCTGGTCAACGAAAAGGCCAATGGCAAATGCACCAAGCGTTACAGCCGTGATCGCAATCGTCTGCACCACAATTCCTGTCCACATGAACTTGTTGATGATCGGTTCCTTCGGCGGACGAGGGGGCTGGTCCATAATGTCAGGATCTCCCGCCTCGGTGCCCAACGCCAAAGCCGGCGCGCCGTCGGTCACCAGGTTCAGCCAGAGCAGCTGGATCGCCGTCAGTGGTGTCGACCAGCCGAACAGCGTCGCCAGGAAGATCACCATGATCTCAGCGAAGTTGCAGGAGAGCAGGTAATAAACGAATTTGCGGATATTGCTGTAAATCACACGGCCCTGTTCCACAGCGGAAACGATGCTGGCGTAGTTATCATCGGTGAGGACCATATCGGCCGTACCTTTAGCGACGTCGGTGCCGGTAATACCCATCGCGATCCCGATGTCAGCTCGTTTGATGGCCGGCGCGTCATTGACGCCGTCGCCCGTCATTGCTACGACCTGGTTATTGGCGCGCAAGGCATCCACGATCCGCATCTTGTGCTCCGGGCTAACCCGGGCATAGACGTCGGTCACCATGACCTCTGCAATCATTTCTTCATCGGAAAGATTGTTCAACTCAGCACCCGTTGTGACTTTGTGCCCGGGTTGGAGCAGACCAATCTCTTCTGCGATAGCACGGGCGGTATTGGGATAATCACCCGTGATCATGATCGTACGGATGCCGGCATCACGTGCGGTGTTAAGTGCTTCCTTGACTTCAGTACGGGCAGGATCGATCATGCCGATCAAGCCGACGAAGGTCAGGTCCTGTTCCAGTTCTTCACTGTTGATCTCATCCGGCAAAACAGGCAGCATCCGGTAAGCCACGCCAAGAACCCGCAGGGCGTTACCCGTCATGGCGTCATTGGCAGCCAGCACTTCCTGCCGGCGTGCATCAGTCAGCCGCTCGTCTTTATTTTCCATGGTTTGAAGGTGGGAGCATAAGTTCAAAACCACATCCGGAGCACCTTTGACCGCGATGATGTGCCATTCACGTTTTTCGTCATTATCCTTGAATGGGGAAATATCCCCGGCAGTCGGTTCCTCAACCTCATGGATTGTGACCATGCGTTTTCGGGTGGAATCGAAGGGGATCTCCTGCCGGCGGGGATATGCTTCGTTCAAAGATTTGGCCGATGCACCGGCTTTCAGGGCCGCAACCAGGATCGCACCCTCAGTGGGGTCGCCAATCATCCTGAAGGTTTCCTGACCATCCTGTTCACCGGAATGTTCAAGTTGAGCATCGTTATTGAGGGTGCCAAGCCAGAGTGAAGTTTTAACCGCCGGGAATTGGTCCAGTGAAACCTGCTGACCATCAACCTTGAATTCACCCTTCGGTGTATAGCCCGACCCGGTTACATCAACAAATTGGTCATCCGCCCAGATGGTAGTGACGGTCATTTCATTCTGGGTGAGCGTCCCGGTTTTATCCGAGCAGATCACGGTCGCTGAACCCAGGGTTTCAACGGAGGAGAGTTTACGGATCAGGGCGTGACGACGGACCATTTCACGCATGCCCAGCGCCAGGCTGATGGTCACCACAGCGGGTAAACCTTCCGGCACGGCAGCGATCGCCAGTGAGACCGCGATCATGAAGAGGTTGGTGTATTCGGCAATTGCCGCTTCACTGAGCAGTCCCGGATGACCGGGTTGTATAACGAAACGGACCACGCCGATTAAAAAGACCAAACCGCAGATTGCCAGAGAGCCCCAGCCCAACACTTTGCCAAGCTGGTCCAGCCTGCGCTGGAGAGGTGTTTCCTCGGTCTCGACGGACTGCAGCATGGTGGCGATCATACCCAACTCGGTGTTCATCCCGATGGATGTGACCACACCCTTACCCCGTCCATAGTTGACCAGCGTTCCCATGAAGGCCGTATTTTTTTGATCGCCCAGGGGGATGTCCGCTTCCAGGCGGGTTTGAGCGTTCTTTTCAACGGGAAGAGATTCCCCGGTCAGGGACGCTTCATCAACCCGCAGGTTGACGGCCTCCAATAACCGGACGTCAGCCGGAACGTAGTTGCCGGCTTCCAGAAAGACAATATCACCTGGCACCAGTTCGGGAGAAGGTACAGCCACTCGGTGACCGCCGCGCATAACGGACGCCTCCGGGGCTGCCAGTTTCTTAAGCGCGGACAGGGCAGCCTCGGCTCGGCTTTCCTGGATGATGCCCATGATGGCATTCAGGATCACAATTGCCAGGATCGCAACCGCTTCCACATAGTCGCCTAACAGCCCCGAAACGAGCGCAGCAGCCAGCAGCATATAAATCACAAAGCTGTTGATCTGCGACCAGAGCATCTCCCAGAATGTGGTTTGAGGCGCTTCGGTCAATTCGTTTGGACCGTATTTTTCCTGGCGCGCTTTGACTTCTTCATTTGAGAGACCTTCTTCAAGCGGCGTTTCCAGTTTTTCCAGCACATCCGTGCTGGACATGGAATGCCATGAGATGGTCACATCATCCACTTTAATATTGTCTCGTACGGGATTCTCTTCACTCATAAAACTGTCACTCCTATCAACAATGATTTCAACCCACAATTTTACTTTCTGATAATGCCGTGACCCTTAGATTATCTAAGGGTATTCTACGCCGGGTCTGGACGCAAATCCTGATAATTATATCTGATTTTAGAGATCCACAGCGATCAGGAATCCCGAATCCCCAAACCTCTCTTGATCACGACCCCGCCTTTCGGCGCGCCGACATCCTCCCCAATCACCGGGCATTTCACCTGCAAGAGGAAGAAGATCGGCGCATCAACGGTTGAAAGGGTCTCATAATTCCCCATCCCCTTCGCCAGGATCAGGTCGGCCTCTTCAAAAATGCGTTGGAAAGCCGGGCTGCTCTCCGACAGTACCGTACCGGGAATCCGAGCGCCGTTATCGATGATCTCTGCAACTTCATCCAATCCAACTGCCACCGCATCCTCCCGGGTGGCATCATTGAGCACCGGACCGCCTTTGACAACATAAGTCACCGGCTTGTCCAGGTTTTCGATCAGCACCCTGTCAAAAACGGTTTCCCCGGCATTATCTGCCAGGTATAATATGGAATTTGCCGTCTCCAGGTGCTGCTTCAGTTCAAAAAGATCGTTGATCGCCAAAGGCTGCCGTTGAACTTTTAGAACAACGTCCCACAGGTCGTAGTCGGGGTTCGGTCCCAGATCGATGATATTCCCGGCGATGCTGACTCGGATCGCAGCTTCAAGGTGATCATCCGCTGCGGACACCAATTCACGAAGCTTTGGTAAAAGTGCCAGCGCTTTTTCAGTTGAAACCTGCTTAACCAGCTTATAGGGATCGTCGTTTCCGGTGATCTCCCGCACCAGGCGGTGTACTTTTGCACCGATCTCCGGCGGGGTTGCACCTTCCGGCAGGGCACGTAAGATCTCCAATGTCTCCAGCAAGATGGACCGCTGCTGGTCCGGTGCCGCACCGGCCATCCTGCCGGCTTCCAGGGCCTGGCGCAGGACGCAGGGGTAACAATCAAGGTAGGTTCGCATAAGCTGAATTATAGCAGGAGGAGGAAGGCAAAATTACATTTTACAAATATCTCGTAAAATCAACCGCAGCATGCCCCACCCCTTCGGAAATCTGACAATGCTTACCAGGGAAAATAAGACACCCCGTTGGGGTGTCTTTATGGTCAATTCAATTATTGCTTTTCAGTCCTATGGCTCAATCCGGGTGCCCGAAGGCAGGATCGTCCGTTTTGGGATGACCACAATGCCATCGCGGACCGTGTAGGTCTCGTTATCAATTTCCGTCCCCAGGGGGAAGGGTTTAATGCAGACATCCTGCCCAATCCGGACATTCTTATCCAGAATCGCACCTTCGATTTCGCAATTTTCGCCGATGCCCATCGGGATATCGCCGGATTCGTCAAAATAGTCGGCGCCCATCATGACCGTATCCTTGATCCGGGTTCCGCCCTTGATCATACTGCGCAGACCAATCACCGAATGCTCAATTTCCGCGTTATTGATTCCGCAGCCTTCTGCAATCAACACATTGTTCAATTTGCAATCTACCAGCCGCGAGCCGGGCAGGAACCGGGCGTGGGTGTAAATACGCTGATCGGGATTGTAAATATCAAAAAGCGGCGACGGCATTGTCAGCGCCAAATTGGTCTCATAGAACGCGCGGATCGTCCCAATATCACGCCAATAACCATTGAATTCATACCCGAAAACATGCGGGGCGTTTTGCACACAATGGGGAATGATGTCATAGCCAAAATCATCAAAGTTATGGCCGCCCTGATCCATGGAGAGAATATCCACCAGTGTATCAAGGTTGAAAAGGTAAATTCCCATTGAAGCCAGGTAAGGTTTTTCCGGGTCATCCCGGGAAACGAATGAATCCAGGGTCTCAGGATCCTTGGGCTTCTCGGCAAAATCCACGATCTCCCCTTTTTTGTCCTGCTTAAGGATGCCGAAACGGGAAGCTTCGCTCCGTCCGGTAGGCTGCACGGCAACAGTGACATCGGCATTATGTTCCCAGTGATACTGCGCCATCTTGGAATAATCCATCCGGTAAAGGTGGTCTCCGGCCAGGATCAGCACGTATTTGGAGCGGGACATCTGGATTTCGAAGAGCTGCTTGCGGACCGCATCCGCCGTGCCCTGGTACCATTCCATCCGCTCCATGGTTTGTTCCGCCGCCCAAATCTGGACCCAGCCGGTATGGAAGGAATCAAAATTATAAGTGCCGGTGATATGCCGGTGTAATGAAACCGAGTTGAATTGGGTCAGGACAGCGATCCGGTAAATATCTGAATTGATGCAGTTGCTGATGGGAATATCGATCAGACGGTATTTTCCGGCAATAGGCACGGCCGGCTTGGAGCGCATCATGGTGAGTGGATAAAGCCGTTTTCCCTGACCTCCTCCCAATATGATAGCCAAAATATCGTTCAGGCTTGGCATGCGGACTCCTTCCTGGAGCGGTTGTGATGTGACCTTCGTCCTCTTATTTTCTATTTTATCCGATTAATCCCGTTTCCAATAAAGAAAAACCGCCTTTCAGGCGGTTACTTAAGTCATTATTGGTTTGTTTGGTCTCTTACCAATTTGAGGATCTCATCCGCAGAGTGCAGGGTGCCCTCACTGACCGGACCGAGCATCTGCGCGAGTTCCTCACGACGGTCCGCGCCCGCCAATATCAGTACCTCTGTAATAGTTCGCCCATCAACCTGCGCTTTGGTCACCTTGTAATGCTGGTCGCCGTAGGCCGCCAGCTGCGGCAGGTGGGTGATGCACATCACCTGGTGCTGGTGAGAAAGGTTCCATAGTTTTTCCCCGACCACCATCCCGACTCGGCCGCCAATCCCCTGGTCGATCTCATCAAAGATCAGGGTTGGGACCTGATCGGCCTTTGCAAGGACGTTCTTCAAGGCCAACATCAAGCGGGAGGTCTCACCGCCGGAGGCAACTTTCACCAGTGGTTTAAACCCTTCCCCCGGGTTGGTTTCGACCAGGAATTCCACCCGGTCATACCCGTTGGAGTCAAAAGCTACCCTGGTGCCATCCCCCAGCGGCAGCCCATGCTCGTCCAGGCGGGTGCCCATTGCCACCTCAAACCGGGCATTTTCCATACGAAGGTCGTTCAACTCGTCTTCCACCATGTGACCGAGTTGTTCTGCTGCCAGACGACGCTTCTCACTCAGCTTTGAGGCCTTTTCTGCCAACACCTGGATAAGCGCTTTTTCTTCTTCTCCCAGCTCTTCCAGCCGCTCTTCAGCATGGGTAATGTTGTCCAAATCCTGTCTGGCGCGCTCGCCAAAGGCGATCACTTCCGCCAGGTTGCTGCCATATTTCCGTTTGAGGGCGTTCAACAGGTCGATCCGCTCTTCAATCCGGTCCAGCAGACGTGGGTTGAATTCGATATTCTCGGCGTAATTCTGCAGCTCCAACGCCAGGTCCTGAAGCGCAGTCAGGCTGGTCTCCGCCGTCTCATACATCTGTCCGGTGGTCGGGTCGATCCGGGAGAGGGCTTGCAGTGCTTCCACCACCTCACCCAGGAGTTCACTGATCCCCCGCACTTCCGGGTTACTGTCATCGATCAGGCTCAGCGCATTTTGGGCGTGGCTCGCCAGGCTTTCGGCATTCGCAAGCCGGGTGCGTTCCTGACGTAGTTCTTCTTCCTCGTCAGGTTTTAGTTTGGCTGCATCAATTTCCTGGATCTGGAAAGTGAGCATATCGGTACGCCGGGCAGCATCCTGTTCGCTCTGGCGCAAATTATCAAGCTGCGTGCGTACCTGACGCAGCTTCTCATAGGTCTGCCCATAATCGGCCAGCAGCGGATCAAGGTCGGCAAAGCTGTCCAGTAAATGCAGATGATTGCGGACATGCAGTAGAGAAAGATGTTCGGACTGCCCATGGATATCCACCAGATAGCCCCCAACCTCTCGCTGAAGGGAAGCTGTCACGATCCGCCCATTGATCCGGGCAGTATTACGCCCCTCATTACGAATTTCCCGGGAAAGGGTCACATAATCCGGATCGTCCAACAGATCCTCAGGTTCCAGTAATGCCTGAACAGCGTCCCGGATCGCCGGGTCGAGGAAGAAAGCAGCTTCAACCTGGGCGCGGTCCTCGCCGGTGCGGATGGATGTCGTCTCGGCGCGGCCGCCCAACACCGCTTCCAGAGCGTCCAGGATGATCGATTTACCCGCACCGGTCTCGCCGGTGAAGATCACCAGCCCCCTGGCGAAATCCAGTTGAAGCTGGTGGATGATGGCGAAATTCTCAATGCGCAGTTCGGTCAGCATAGGATGATTCTACCAAAGCTCCTCAAGCCCGTCGACTGCCGGAAAGGCGGTAATAGGCGGATGGGACGGCCAGCACCAGATAGAGGACCTGGTATCCCAGGGGAAGCAGGCTGTACAGGCTGAACGCGCCAGCACTCAACTGGCTGAAAAAACGCAGCAAATTGAAGAGGATCAGAGGGATACTACCCAGGATCATCCCTGCACTGACCAGTCTGAAAAGCCGCTTGCTGCGCCTCTTTTTGGTCGCAAACCGGACAATCTCCGCAACAGCCACGCCGGCAGCCGGCGCTAAAAGGAAGGTGAAGAAACCAATGAATGAAGCGAGTATGCTCGCGCCAAAGGAAATCACGGCAGCGATCAGAATGCCCCAGACATAATCAAGGGGTTGGCTGGTGTCAAACACTTTTTGCTGCTGCCGGACACACTCCTGGCAGCGATAACCGGTCGGCGTCAGGACAGCTTCCGAAGGCGTGATCGGTTTACCGCATCGGTTGCAGCGGAGGGTAATTACATTTTCGTCTGAATTCGCTTGGGGATTAGTGGGATTGTCCATTGGATTTGATACTTAATAAGGGGTTGTGTTCCATATATGCTGTAAGGTTGCGATAAAAATAACCGGGGTCCTGGAAGCGGACCATTTTCAGGGATTTTTCGTGGGCTGTGACCTGGACGCAATCCCCATCGGTGATCGGCAAGGGTTCGTGCCCGTCCACGCTGACCACGGCCTCATGTTCGGTATGGACAGTGATGCAGATCGTGGCGCCTTCTGCCAGCACCACTGCCCGGTCAACGGAGAGGTGCGGCGCAACAGGCATGAGCAGGATATTTCGAAGTTCAGGCGGCAGGATCGGTCCACCGGCCGCCAGGGCATAAGCCGTGGAACCGGTGGCAGTAGCCGCAATCAACCCGTCCGCGCTGTACCTGGCAATCCTGGCGCCGTCCAGGTCAGCTTCCACCTCAATTGGACGGACATACCTTCCCCGGGCAACAACCACATCATTGATCACATCAAAAACGGCATCTTCATGACCATCCCGAACGCATTTTGCCAGAAGCATCATCCTTTCCTCGTATCGGAAGTGCCCGGAAAGCAGGTTTGGCAGGACTTCCCGCCAATTCTCCCGCTTGATCTCGACCAGGAAGCCAAAATGGCCGACATTGATCCCCAACAGGGGCACATCGACCGGCGCGCAGAGATGCCCAGCCCGCAGCATGGTCCCATCGCCGCCCAGAGCGATCACCAGATCAAATTCCCGCCGGTTGACTGCCTGGCGGAGGTCATCATCATACAGCGACCCGGCAGCAGCCTGAACACCCTTCTCGTTGAGAAAATCGGCCACTTCTCTGGCAACGAAGAGCGCATCAGCAATGCTGGGGTTCGCCATCACAGCGATTTTTTCTGGCGGTTGGAGGTTTTGGGACATATCGTCCTAATTATAGCCCTTTTTATATTGGCACTCCAAGCCGGAGGTTTTCCCTGCAAATGGATTTGTCTCAATCCACGGCTGAATAATAGTACACGGTGCAATCACCATTCACAGCTTTCCCATCCCTTCCCCTCTTGAGGGGAAGGGTGCCGAAGGCGGGATGGGGTTGTTTATTTACCACAACAAGAACTTTCAATTAACAGGACCCATCCTGATATTCGACAATTATGCTTATTACAAAATATCCCCCTCTTGCGACAATTCTGCGACAATTTGGTGAAAGATCTGTGACATCTTCCCTTTATCCTTTCATTAGAAAGGAGTTCGAAATGACAGAAAATATCATTCAAACGCAACACCTGACCCGGCGGTTCGGACAGGTCGTTGCGGTCAGCGAGCTGGAACTGGCGGTACCCAAAGGCTGTGTATACGGTTTCTTGGGGCCGAATGGCGCCGGTAAAACCACTACCATCCGAATGCTGTTGGGACTGATCCGTCCCAATAAAGGGACTGTACGCCTGTTCGGCGAAAACCTGAACGGCAACCGGATTGAGGTACTCCGCCAGGTGGGGTCATTGGTCGAAGCCCCATCACTCTACCCCAACCTTACCGGCCGGGAAAACCTCAAACTGCTGGCTTTACTGCTGGACCTGCCTGACGAGGAGATCAATCGAGTGCTGGATATCGTCCAGATGGAGGCTGCGGCGAACCGGCTGGTGCGCGGTTATTCCACCGGGATGCGGCAGCGATTGGGTCTGGCCGGTGCCCTGCTCGGGCGTCCTGCCCTGCTGATCCTGGACGAACCGACCAACGGGCTGGACCCGGCAGGGATCCAGGAAATGCGCCATCTATTACGAGGCTTACCGGAAGCCTTTGGGGTGACCATCTTCCTCTCCACCCACCTTCTCAATGAGGTTGAGCAGATTGCAACCCAGATCGGGATCATCAACAACGGGAAACTGATCTTTCAGGGTTCTCCGGAGAAACTTCAGACCAAGCTGAGCGGGAATGCGATCCTGGAAGTGGATAACCCCAACCGGGCGCGTCAAATCCTGACGGGGATGGGATGGCAGGTGAGTCAGAATGGCGATCACTCCCTCTCGATCGTCTCCAATGACGAAAAAACCCTGGCAAAAGCCAACGCCCAACTGGTGGCCCAGGGGATTGAGGTCTATCACCTCAGCCAGGAAAAACGTTCCCTGGAAGAGATATTCTTATCGCTCACAACAACCGAAAGACAGGTGGAATTATGAAAACACTTTGGAACGTCCTCCGCGCGGAAATCCTGAAAATGCGCCGGACGCTGGCGCTGGCGCTCGCTTTCATCGCACCGCTGTCGATCACTCTGATGCAGTTCGGGATCTTGGTTCAACGTGGGCCTTTATCCTTCGACAACAGTCGTGAAGCCTGGCTCTATATCTGCCAATCCAACCTGGTAATGTGGAGCCTGGTGATGCTCCCTCTTTTCGTTACATTGGAAACGGCATTAATTGCCGGGTTGGAACACAATAACCAGACCTGGAAAAAACTATTTGCCCTGCCCGTCCCGCGCTGGATGACGATCGGCGCCAAACAGTTTTCCGGATTATTATTGATCGCGTTGAGCTGCCTGGTTTTATGGGTGCTCACAATCGTGATGGGTCTCATTATTCAAGCCGTCAACCCGGCTTTCGGTTTGAGCGGCACGCCGCCCTGGGATTCTTTGCTCGTCTACTCCATCCTGGTATTCCTTGCAAGCTGGCTGATCATCGCAATCAATACCTGGGTGGCTTTGAACTGGAAGAGTTTCGTTGTGGCATCGGCTTTCGGCATCATCGCCACAGTCTCCGGCGTCGTTGTGATCAATTCTGAGATTTTTGGGAAGTATTATCCCTGGGCCCTTGCGGGCCTGGTCGGGAGCCAGTTTACTGAAGGCGAGATCCTCTGGTCTCAAGTCCTGTTCGGATTGATCGGTGGTCTGATTGCATTATTGATCACAAACCTGCTCCTTCGCCATAAGCAGGTTTTATAAAACCTCAATAAACGTAGGGTGCGCCCTTCACTTGAGCGCACCAATAATCTAAAAAACATTGACCTGTTCGGTCAATGTTTTTAATTATTTGGAAAATATTTGTAAGAATGACTATTCGACCCAGGAAAGCACCAGTGATTGGTCGTCCGTGAATCCGGTTGCAATCGTTTCCAGGCTGAGGTCTGGAAATGCGAGTCGATAAATTGCGCCTTCAGCCACCATAAAAAAGGCCATCGAATCGGGCTGCCAAAAAACGGATTCAACCTTTAGGTCGGTCAGGTCCTGCAGCCGGGTACCGCTGGGGCTCTGATAGAGCCGAGCGCCTTCGTTGGAACCTTCTTCATCACCCCAGGCGACCAACCAGTTTCCACTGGGAGATAGTCGCGCCATCTTTTCATCCGGGAGAAAACTGCTCTGGCCATCTGGCGTAAACGCGATCAGTCCCTGCACGCCGGAAGCAACGAATATCCCACCCGGGTCCCAGGTGAGTGTGGTCCATGTACCCGACCGGATCAGCTCAGGCGCTGCACTTCCGGCTTTAACCAGGTAAACACCCGCAACGAGGTTTTTGGCAGCAGCGGCTTCATCATCCAGGGCATAAGCGTATGCCGTGGTGTCCGGACCAATGGCTGCCTGACTGAAGGAACCCGAAATGACCCGATTGACAATAAGGGTATCAACATTCACCTGGCGAAGCATCTGGGGACCATCAGCGGTTTGCGAGTAACTCATGAAGCTCTGTGCATTGAGCCACCCCAGAAAGACTTCCCCCTGGCTGCCTGGAACCGGCAGGTAAAGCGTGTTCTGATCGCTGAAACTTGGAACCCGTAAACCCGTGACCACCTCAGAGCGCCAGCCGGTCTCTTCAGAATAATCTCCCAATTCCTGTGACACCAGCCAGTTGCTGCCTGGCGCCCAGAATGGTGACGTACTGTGGGAATAAACACCGTTCAACCGCTCAATCCGGTCATGCTGAGTGTCCCACATATACAGGTCACTGGAGAGTGCGTCCATCGCTGCAGTGAACGCCAGGAACCGTCCATCCGGTGACCAGGACAACCCATCTTCACGAGTGACGGCGCGGAAAGTGTCAAAGGCACGGGTGCCGACATTATTGACGATATTCCGCTGAACGGACAGCGACAGGAGTGGAGTCAATTGGGTGACTTCTATCGAAGGTAAATCAATGAGATAGAGTCCCAATTCATCGGTAATCAATTCTGAACCGGCTCTGACGACCAGGGTATGTCCATCCGGAGATAGCCCATTGACCAGGTCGCTGGTGTAGATCGGCTCCGGCAGGACGATCTCAAGCGTCACTCCAGCATCAATATCATATGCCTGGATCACGCCCGGCTCCGGTGCGTGGCAAACCAGCCAGGGCCCATCCACGGCAACCGTTGGCTTTGGCGTTGGGGTCAGCATGATCTGCGTAGGTGTCAGGATCGGGGTCAGGTCCTCCTCTTCAGCAGCGACGGCTTGCTGGGTGAGGATAACGGCCGCATTGGTCGCATTCCGCGCCTCCGCCGTCGGCGTGCCGGACCACGAAACAGGAGTTGCTGAAGTCAGCCGGCAAGCCAGGCTTACCAGCGTTAACCCCAATATCAACCCTATCCAGCGTTTGTTGAATTGCTTCATCCTTCGATCCGATCTCAATCCTCAAGGATCTCGAGGCTGGACATCGATGCGACCAGCGCTTTTAGCCCTAATCCTTCAAAGTATACTTCCACGGTCTCATCACCAAATTCCATAAGGCTGTTACGTACAACACCCTCGCCATAAACAGGATGCTCCACCCGCATTTCCGGGAAGAATCGCTGTTTTATCGGTTCCGGCGCCTTCGCTTTTTTCCGATCACTTGAGGGTCCGTAAGATCGGTCCCATTGGAAAGCGCTGAAATCATAGGACTCCGCCCGGTCAAAGGAACGGGTGATATGTCCTTTGGTGAGGTCCTCGGGGACTTCCTCCAGGAAACGGGAAGGCTGCATGGCCTCATAGCTGCCATACGGGCTGCGCCGCCGTCGTGCCCGCAGGAGATAGAGGCGGTTCTTCGCCCGGGTCAGGCCCACATAAAACAAGCGGCGTTCCTCAGCCATTGCTTCGGGTTCATCCCGGGAGCGGCTGTGCGGCAGGTATTGTTCATCAAGGCCGATGATGAATACCTGAGGAAACTCGAGTCCCTTTGCGGCATGCAGGGTCAGCAGGGTCGGCGCATCCAGCTTCTCGGGCAGGGTATCCTGGTCGGCCACCAACGCCATCGCTTCCAGGAATTCAGCCAACCCGCGGTCCTCATATTCTAATAATACCTGTCGCAGTTCCAAAACGTTCGCCCAGCGGTCCTGCTCCTCGTCGCCATCATCCTTGATGTAAGACTCATACCCGGTGTCAAGGATCACCTGGTCAAAGAGGCTCGTGAGTGAACCCTTATTCAGGTTTTCCCGCCAGCTATGCAGCATCCGGGCAAAAGGCTGCAATCGCGCAACTGCCCTGTCCAATGCCTCTTCATGAGCGGCGCCGTTTTCCGTCCCCAATGCCAGCAGCACTGCACCGCTGCTCATTCCCGACCGCCTGGCGTGGAGCTGCAGCTGTTCCAGGGTCACGGAACCGATGCCGCGCGGCGGAAGGTTGATCACCCGTGCCAGGCTGACCTCATCCTGCGGATTATAGACCAACCGCAGGAAGGCGATCACATCTTTCACTTCCCGGCGGCCGTAAAAACGCTGCGCACCGACCAGCCGGTAACTCATATTAGCCCGGCGGAAAGCTTCCTCCAACAAGCGGGATTGGGCGTTGGTGCGGTACATGATCGCAAAATCGGATTCGCGCGCTTTCCCCAGCATAACTTCACGCCCAATGGTATCCACTACATAGCTTGCTTCATCGAGGTCATCTTCGCCTTCATAGACCACGATTTCCTCACCGGTACCGCGGTCAGAATAAAGTTCCTTCTTCGTGCGGTTGGGGTTCTCATCGATCACGGCAACGGCTGCATCCAGAATGGTCTGGGTAGAGCGGTAATTCTGTTCGAGCAGGATCTTTTCCGCTTCGGGGTAATCACGCATGAAACGTTCCACATTGTGGTAATCCGCACCGCGCCATCGGTAGATCGATTGGTCCTCATCCCCAAC
This sequence comes from uncultured Chloroflexia bacterium, assembly GCA_963741015.1. Lineage (GTDB taxonomy): Bacteria > Chloroflexota > Anaerolineae > Anaerolineales > Anaerolineaceae > Brevifilum. The sequence goes on from CAVUGP010000010.1 coordinate 591,513, forward strand.
CACGAAAATGTTTTTATGATGGGAAGCCAGGTGATAAAGCAAATAATACTGCGCCTGATTGGTGTCCTGGAACTCATCCACCAGGATATGCCGGAACCGCTGCGCATACTTTTGACGTACTTCCGGGTTCGTTTCAAGCAGTTTGGCCGTATAGAGCAGCATATCGTCAAAATCGACGGCATTGCTGGCGACCAAATATTCCTGGTAGGACTGGTAGACCTCTTTGATCGTATCGTCTCGATAGGTCATTGCCGGGAAATCCTCCGGACCGATCAGGTCGTTCTTGGCCATGCTGATCTTGGCAAGCACCTGGTGCGGCCGGAAATCCTTTTCATTTATCTGTTTTTCACGAATGACCCGTTTGACCAATGAGATTTGGTCGTCGGTATCAAAGATCACGAAGTTGTTGTCGATCGGCAGGTGAGCCGCTTCCCGGCGCAGGATCCTCCCGCAGATCGCATGGAAGGTACCGAGCCAAAGGCCATCCGTCTTGCCGCCCAATAATTCCGAAACCCGGCTTTCCATCTCACGGGCCGCCTTATTGGTGAAGGTCACTGCCAGGATCTGGTATGGGGGAATCCCCAATGCTGCAATCAGGTAAGCGATCCGGAAGGTCAATACGCGGGTCTTACCTGAGCCCGGTCCCGCTAATACAAGCACCGGTCCGGCTGGTGCTGCGACGGCCAATTTTTGCTGTTTGTTGAGTTCGCTGAGAAAATCTGCCATGATGAATTCGATTCTACCGTTGCCCAGCCAGCGCGTCAACGAAATAAATGGAAGAGGGATGAAATGCAATTAAAAAGAGATCAGGCAAGTTCGGCCGGATAGTCGGGCAACGCATGATCTAAAAATTAATTTATTAAAAATCAAATATTGAATCGGATCGTCAATACATCCCCATCTTCAACGATATATTTCTTCCCCTCCAAACGCAGCTTGCCCTGGTTACGGGCTTCTGCGAAACTCCCCAAAGTGATCAAATCGTCATAGGATACAACTTCCGCCCGGATGAAACCTTTTTCCATATCGGAATGGATTACGCCTGCAGCCTCAGGTGCGGTTGCGCCTCGGGCGACCGTCCAGGCATGGACTTCCTTTTCGCCTGCTGTGAAGAAGGATTGCTGTCCCAATAAATCATAAGAAAGGCGGATGAAGCGGTTCAGGCTGGGTTCTTCAATGCCATATTCCGCCAGGAAGATCTCGGCCTCATCCGGGGGCAGCTGGGCGATGTCCATTTCAAGTCGGGCCGGGATATGGACGACTTTCGTATTGGCAAAAGGAGTCTCGATCTCAATCGGTTCCTGGTCTTCAGAATGATTTATGACGATCAACTGCGGTTTCCGGCTGAGGAAGCCATAACTTCCGAGCATTTTCACTTCATCGTCGGTATAGGTTTCATTCCGCAAGGGGATTTCCTGCGACAGCATTGACTGGAGCCGTTCAAATAACTCCGTCTCACGTTCCACCAGACCCTTATCACGTCCCACACCACCCCGTTTATGCTCTTCCTCCAGACGCTGCAGTTTGCGCTCGACCAGGATCATGTCATTCAGGATCAACTCGGTTTCCATGTTTGCCAGGTCCCGACGAGTGTCCACACTGCCTTCAAGGTGCGGCACATTGGGGTTCTCAAACTGACGCACGACGTGAATGAAGCCATCCATCTGTGAGAGCGTGTTGAGCAAAGGCCCGGAAATGCCTCCTTCGGCTGCCTTGCCTTCCAGGCCGGCGATGTCGGCATAGGTCACTTTGGCATGGACCACTTTTTTCGGAACGAAGAGCTCCGTCAACCGGTCCACCCGTTCATCCGGCACATCGATCACGGCCGTATGGACTTCAACCTTCCCGCCGCTGATCCCGGTGGGTACGTCGCCGTAAGTCAGCGCGTTGAAGAGGGTGGTCTTTCCCGATTGAGGCAGTCCGATGATTCCGAGTTCCATATTGTTCTCCGTTTACAGCATTTCCGTAAAATCCGGAAATGCTGGATTTGATTTCATCATACCAGACAATCATACCTGAGAACCGTGAAAATGACGGCAGCATGTCAGAACATTGCCTGCGTCTTCTCCTTGACCTTCCCCCTGCTAACGGTTAAAATAAGTCTCACTTGCCGAAGTGGCGGAACTGGCAGACGCGCACGACTCAAAATCGTGTACCTACGGGTATGTGGGTTCAATTCCCACCTTCGGCACCATTAACTGCTCAAGCCTGTCTTGAGCAGTTTTTTATTCTCAAGGTAACCGGAAAACTAGGCTGTACAATAGTAATAGATCAGACGAATCTCTTGCTAAGGAATTTAAATTTGATGAGTTAACTGATTTTCCAGGGAGACATTATGTCCGGCCCGAGATTGTCAAAATTTTACAACACTTTGGAAGAAATCACCGGGAAATGGTGGTTCATTCTGATCATATTATTCCTTTTCACTCTTCCTCCCTATTCGGCAATACATCATCCTGTGATGGAGTGGCCGCTGGTCAATCTGACCATTATCACAAATCCAATCAAACCGATATTTGCAAATTATTTCTGGATCTTTAAGGTGATTCCTATTCTCTTACTGGTCCTCCTTCTAATCTTCAAGGATAAGGTTGGACGTTTGATAAGTGCCTACGCTGCTCTGAATTATGTCTGTCTCGGTCTGGTTCAGAGTATTTCAAAATCCGAGGAAGTTGGACTTGGAATTTGCACCGCCAACCTGGTTCTCTTCTCGCTGATCGCTTTCTTCTGGTCGATTGAAACTATCACTCCGGGAAACAACTTCCTGAAGCCAAAGAAACCGCTCTGGAATTATTGGATCTTCATTCCAGCGTTCCTGGCTTTCTGGGAACCGGTCAATCCAAATACCTTAAAACCGGATTTCAACCTATTCCATCTGGCTACCAATGGTGCCGGCCTTGCATTTTGTATGATGACCCCGGTTTATCTTGCATTATTAATATTCATATATCCCAAAGTCAACCTCCCTTTATTGAGGGCGACCAGTTTGATCGGTTTCGGGATTGGGGTCGGCAATATTATGTTAGCTTTCACACGGTTCTCTTCCTTTTGGTGGTTGGGACTTTTGCATTTCCCCTTGATTATCCTCTCCATATACGGGTTAGCTATCTCATATCGACCCTTTTTACACTTTTCCCAATTAACAAAATAACGCCAACGAACCCGTACCGAATCATTCTTGGGTAGATATTTTCCGGTAATTGAACACCTGGACAGATAGACTGACCTTTGGATCAATTAAATCTCAATTTTATTTTGAGCCTGTTTTACATAGTACTTCGAGCCTGGTACCTGAGATAATTATATGCAAGCCTAGGCCTATGGAAGGTATTATTAATGGAGTGACCTCACCAAAGTTGCACATCCATCTATTGGGACCAGTCGAAATCCAATACGACGCAAAACCGCTGCATATCAGCCGGCGGATGGAACGCGCCATCCTCTATGTCCTCGCGGTGGGGGACCACCCCCTCAGCCGGTCCAACCTGATCGACCTGCTGTGGCCGCAGGCCGAACAAGCTGATCCTCGCAGCGCGTTGCGCACCGCTCTATCACGGCTCCGCAGTGAAATGCCTGACCCGGATCTGTTGGTCACCGAACTGGACCAGGTCTGGTTGGACCAGGATCGTATCGTTGTCGATATTTTAGATTTCGAAGCCCATTATCACAAACTCCGGATAAAATTGGCCTCGTACCAGGAGACTCGTCCTTTACCTTCCGGGGTCCTCCACGAAATTGACACCGCGCTCAATTTGTGGAAGGGTGATTCAATCATTGAAGGTGATAACCTTTCCGGTTATTCTGAAATTGAAGCCTGGCGGTTGACGCTCGATCGGAGACTGGGTTACCATCGTCAATACCTTTTAAAACGCCTCGCTCAGCATTATCGCGCTAATGGTTCTCTCGATGAAGCTCTGGATATATTTACCCAATTGGCGGAATCAAATGTGCTTGATGTTACTTTCCATCTCGAAGTCATTAATATCCTGGCCGATTTGGGAAGGCATCATGATGTGATCACCTATTGTGATGAACTCGAGCGTGTTTTTGAGAGTAACTTCAATTCGCCCCTTCCTGATGCAATTCTCGAACGCTGTCAGCTTTCAAGGATCCGGGTGGATGCCAACAACAAACCTGCCCTCCCCAATTGGCCGGCACCTCTCACCATGCAATTACGTCTGGTTGACCGACAGAATGAATTGGAACAACTTCACCAGTCTTTTTTCAAGGGCGGCCTTTTCGTTCTCCAGGGCGAAATGGGATCCGGGAAAACCAGGCTCGTTCAGGAATGTTTCCAAACGATTGAACCGAAGCCCAAATTATTCTATGCCCTTTGCCGAGAAATGGAACATGAACTCCCCCTCTCTTCACTGATTCACGGTTTGAGACGCCATATTCCATCCGAATTATGGAAAGATTTGGAGAGCCATTGGCTCAAGAACATCTCTGTCCTGCTGCCGGAATTGTCAGAGTTTTGTGAGGAATGCGAACCAATTCGTCAGGCAAATTTCCCTTCCGGTGAGCAGAACCTGTTTGATGCCATCCATCATGTACTGCTTCTCGCTGCAAAAAATTCCGGGAGGATATTTTTCGTGCTCGACGACGCACATTGGGCAGACCGCTATACATTACGCGCTGTTGGTTACCTTATCGGAGAAGGATTCTTCAATCAGTATGGCGTATTGGTCCTGGTTTCCCGCAACGAAGAACCGAACCGCGATCTCGAAGATTTACTTTCCCGTTTTCATAAAACCCATCCGATCACGACACTCACGCTGACGGGACTGGATCAGGATGCTCTTTCCTCACTTGTGGAACAAGTACTGGGCGACCAGCCTTCAATGTTCTTTATGGACAAACTATATGAAGAGACAAAAGGAAATCCGTTTTTATCACTTGAAATCATCCGTGAACTTCAAAATTCTCCCAATGGTATTGAGAACCTCAGTCCATCTTCCTCATTACCCCTGCCCGCGATCGTCCATGCACTGATCGATAAACGTATCAATCAGCTAAATGACTCTTCTTTTTCAATTCTAAAGACCGCCGCAGTTCTTGGAAACGAATTCTCAATGGAAATACTCCAAAACCTCTCGGAAATGGATCAGGGAAAGTTCATTTCAAGTGTGGATAATTTGGTCCGAAAGGGATTTCTGACGATCTCTCGTCAGGACCAAACCGGGGTAACTTATTTTCAATTCACCCACGAAAAATTAAGAGAAGTTGTCCTCAATGATTCCTCGATAATCCAGCTCCAGCATCTCCACAGGCAGGCGGCCGTTCAGCTATCGCGGTCCAGCCAGTCCAATGCCAAAGCGGCTGTCATTGCAAACCATTTCCTCTCAGGCATGGATATCAGAAAAGCATTTGAATGGTTGTTAAAGGCGGCTGATTATGCCTGGACCCTTGGTGCCAGGGATGAAGTCTTGAGAAATTTGGAAAAGGCTGAGAGCCTGATACAAAACACTCCGGAACCATTCTTCAGTCCGGATGAAATCCGACAGCTTTACCAGCAGTGGATTGAATTCGCCTACCAATCCAACCAGATCGCCATGCTGGAGATCCTTGGTGTCAAACTTCAATACCTCGGCGAACGTAACGCCAATTCCCTCTTACTTGGGATTTCTCAAATGGCACTCTCAAATGCCTGTTTCCTGAGGAATGAGTTTGAAACCGGATTTGATTTAATCCAACAGGCGATAAAAAACCTTCGCCAGACTGATCAACCTCTTCCACTTTGTCATGCGCTTTACCGGCAAGGTGCGCTTTATTGGTGGCTGCTTGATTTCCAAAATTCCCTGGACTCATATAACCAGGTTCAGGAAATCATCAAACGACAGCCGCCTTCACCAAAATTGGAATCTTTGGCATTCTCCGCACAGTACATGGAAGGAACAGTCTACGTTGCACTGGGGGACGCCAATGAAACCCTTCGGATCGCTCAGCAGCTTGTCAACGAACATAAACACCTGTCGCCCTTCGATCATATCCGGGCAAAGAACCTCCTTGCTGTGGGGTTGCTATATTCAGCGGATTTCAAAGGATGCATTTCAGCTGCGAGAGATGCTTTGGAGATCACCAATGTACTTGCCAACACTTTTGTCGAAGAAGTTTTACTATTAACGATGAGCAGGGCTGAAATTTTCCTTGGTTATTTGGACGAGTCATATGATCACGCACAAAGAGCCATTGAATTAGCGGAAAAGAGTCATCATATCGATGCAGTCATCAATGGCAACAGTATCCTCGGGGATATCTTCTTTAGACTGCAGAATTTCTCAAAAGCAAGCCAGTATTATCAACTGGCAAAGATGCGCCGGGGTGTATCTCGCATCACCCAGCATGGGTTGGAAAATGATATCTTGCTCGCCTACCTGCTGGCCTGGACCGGTCAGCCCGCACAAGCCAGGACAGTTTTGGAATTACCTTTGCAGATCTCATATGAGACGGGAATGCAGCAGCTTTACGCTCAAGCCCTTATGATCTCCGGCGTGGTGGATGTAGTCTCACAATTATTTGATGAAGCCGGTGAGAAATTTATAACAGCTGAAGAAATCTGTCTGAAAAATAACCTGCGGGAAGACCTTTTATGGTGTTGGGTTGCACTATCGCGGCTTTCAATATCCAGACATCAATTCACCAAAGCTGAAGACTTATTAAAACGATTAATCTCGGAGAGCCAGACGACTGGATCCATTTGGACTTTGCTCTATGGCATTCAACTTGACGGCCAGCTACGAAAAGTTCAGGGTAATGAAAAAGGAAATGGTTTCACGGACGAACCGTTTGAATCTCTGATGTCCATTCTGGAAGCCCATACTCATTCAGATGTTTTGCGGCATGATTTTCAATTAGCTCAGAAGGCATGGATCGAAGGCCATCATTACCCATAAAAAGTGTCTACGTTTTGGTAACGTTCCCATGATATGCTTTCTTTACACGAATTCTCCGCCTTTGGGCATGTGGTCGAGGGGTCCATATGCAAAAGAACCGGCAATGCCTCGCCAACACTGTCGGTTCTTTTCTTTTAATTAAGTGGTCTTGAGATGAGCAACCGTAACACCATCCCCACCTTCAGTCCGACTGCCGGATTCAAACCGTTCGACATGAGGACTGGCGCTCAACGCTTCACGCACCAATTCCCGCAAACGCCCGGTGCCTTTCCCATGAATGATCCGTACATAAGGTAATCCCACCAAATAGGCTTTTTCAAGGTAACGATCCAGTTCATCCAGGCCTTCGTCCACCCGCTGGCCGCGGATATCAAGTTCGATTCCCGGTGAGTCCTGAGTTCTTGGCAGAGTAGTTCTTCCCGCATTTTCTTTTTCCGGTTTGACCGGCACCTCCGGTTCGGGTTCGCCTTTACGGACCAGGTCCCCCAGACGTGCCCTGACCCGGAGCATCCCAACCTGGATTTCCGCCTCATCCTCACCAATCGCCGTCACCACGCCATCCTGGTCAATGGATCGTAAATGAACTTTTTCACCAAGCCGCAAGGGGCCTTTGACTTTACGGACGGATTTGGCAGGCGCCTTTCGAACTACCGGCTCTGCGACTTCCTCTTCCAAAACCTCCACGACTTCTTCCACTTCATCCAGCACTTCCAGGGGCTGGCGTGCCTTGGCCAATTGGCGTCGCAGGGTCTCCATTTCCTCCCTTAAATTCGTCAGCTCTTTTTCAGCCGCCTGGCGGGATTCTTCAAGCATCGCATAACGCTCATCTTCAATCCGATCAAGCCTGTCGGCGAGCTCATTTCGGATGGTTTCCGCTTCCTGCCGGGCACTCTCAGCAGCCTCACGAGATTGCCGCGCCAGATCGCGCTGGCGATGGATCTCATCCAGCAGGTCTTCTGCACGGAGGTCGGTGGGGTTGATCTCAGCACGGGCGGTTTCAATGATCTCAAGCGGCAGTCCCAACCGTTCAGCAATTGCCAGCGCATTGGAACGGCCCGGCAGCCCGATCGTCAGGTGATAGGTTGGCCGCAGGGTCTTCAGGTTGAATTCAACACTGGCATTCAACACACCTTCCGTCGTATGTGCATAAGCTTTCAACTCGGGGTAGTGGGTGGCAATCATGCTGGTGATGTTTCGTTCCAGTAAAAGGGTCATCACCGCCCGCGCCAGGGCCGACCCTTCCTGCGGGTCGGTACCTGCGCCTAATTCATCCAGCAGGACCAGTGAATGCGCATCGGCCGATTTAAGGATTTCAACGATATTGGTCACATGCCCTGAGAATGTCGAAAGGGACTGTTCAATTGATTGTTCATCGCCAATATCGGCAAACACATTGTCAAAAACGGTCAGTTCCGAACCGGATTGGGCCGGGATTTGTAACCCCGATTGGGCCATCAATACCAGCAAGCCTATGGTCTTAAGGGTGACAGTCTTTCCGCCCGTGTTCGGGCCGGTGATGACCAGGGCATAGGTCTTGTCATCCAAATCGACATCAATCGGTACAACGCTCTTCGGATCCAGCAGGGGGTGCCGGGCCTTGAAGACACGGATCGTGCTGCCGGGGTGTTTCCCGTTCTTCACTTCACGGAATGGCCGCAGCTGCGGCTCACTCGCATCCAAGTCTTCGGCATATTTCGCCCGCATGAATGCCAGGTCCAGGACGGCCATCACGGTCACCATCATGTTCAGCGTATCGGCATATCCGGCAACCGAATGACTGAGCTCAGCCAGGATCCGCCGGACCTCGTCACGTTCCGCCAGTTCCAGCTCCTTATAGCGGTTGTTCCATTCCACCACCGCCAGCGGTTCGATGAACAGGGTTGCGCCGGATGCGGATTGGTCATGGATGACGGCTTTGATCCGGCCTTTGAATTCCGCCCGCAAAGGCAGCACGTTCCGGCCGTTGCGCTGGGTAATGATCGGCTCCTGCAGCATCCGGGCCGTATTTGAATCGGAAATGTATCGCTGCATACGAGTCATCATCCGTTCATAAGTGATCTTCATCTCCCGCCGGATCTCACCGAGTTTCGCGGAGGCCGAATCAAGGACCTCGCCGCGGTCCGAGACGGTCTTGCTGATCATGTCCACCAGACCCAGGCCCACCGGCAGCCCATCCACCAAACTGGAGAGATGAGGTGTCTCCTCGGCCACGTTTTCCAACACTCTTCGGACACTTCGGGAGACGATCAAAGTGTTCTTGATCGCCAGCAGGTCGGCGGGTTCCAGTACCCCATCCCGTTTGGCAAGGCCCACCATCGGCCGGATGTCCACGGCGTTTTGAAATGAGACGTCCGCATCCAGGCTGAGGATATGCCGGGCTTCACGGGTCGCCGTTTGCCGCAGGCGCGCCTCTTCCAGGTCGGGCGTGGGTTTTAGCTGCCGCGCCAGATCAGCCGAGGCGGAAAAGTCCGCATACTCCACCAGCCGGTCGATGATCTTGGGATATTCAAGGGTGATAATCGCTTTTTCGTTCATGCGAAGGATAGTGTATCACGTTTGGAGAATGGTGAATGGGACAAGGTGAATAGTATAGGTATAATATATAAAATTAGGTATTAGGTATTAGGTATTAGGTATTAGGAAAGAATTGTATCGTATTGCAGAGAGATCCTTTAGGAGTTGAAGCCATCAACAATATATCGATTGCTGTAGAGGCGGTCACAAAGGGCCAAACGTGAAGAACTATTTAAATTGTTCTTGCCTGGTATTTTTACTTCGATTAAAAACCCAACACGTAAAATCAATTACCGTTTGTTAAAATTCGCCATCTCCGCCACCAGACCGCTGCACTGCTGCTTGTGGAGTTCGATCACCCGGTCATAGAGGGGAAAGGTCTGCCAATCCTCGATCCGGTCATGCTCAACCAGCCAATCATAAGTCCGTCGTGCGCCTGTCTTCCAATCCACCGTGTATTCAAACCCCAGGTCAGCCTTGGCCGCGCTGTTATCCATAATATTGGTGTATTGGAAATTTAAATAGGTGACCATGGTTTGCTCGGGCGCGATCTTGACCAGGACATCCGCCGGGATATGAACGATCACCGGTTCAGGTGCGCCGATGGCTTCGGCCAGCCTCTGGTGATATTGAGTCCAGGTCTGCCATTCCTCGCCGGTCACGTGATAAGCCCGGCCGAAGGCCTTCTCATTTCCCACTGCATTAGCAAACGCCCGTCCGACATCATCGACGTGACAGGAAACCCATAAGGCTTCCCCATCTCCGTGGACAATGACCGGTTTGCCCCTTCGCAGCCGGTCCAGGAAATAAGTCTCCCAACCAAAGGTATGAATGATGAGACCGCCTTCGCCATAGGTATGGGCCGGGCGGATGATGGTCGCCGGGAAAATGCCTTCACGGTCGGCAGCCATGAACAAATCTTCGCATTTGGCCTTGTCCCGGCCGTAATCGGAAAGGGCATGGCGTTCCATTGATTCCACCACCGGGAACCTGGCCGGCGGTTTGGTGTAGACATCCACCGAACTGCAAAAAATCAATTGACCAATGCGTCCCTTGAAGGCGCGGATATCGCTCTCCGCCTGGTCCGGACGGAAACAGATCATATCGATCACACAGTCGAAGGAGCCCGCTTCAGCCATCTGGGCTTCGAAAGCCGCGAAGTCGTTCCGGTCGCCCTTGATCGTGCGGTAATCTCCCGATAAGCGTGATGGTGTTTCGCCCCGGTTATAGAGCGTCAGTTCGTGGCCGGCTTCCAGCAGATGCCGGCTGACAGCGGTGCTGATCAATCCGGTGCCGCCTATGATCAGGATTTTCATCTTATTAACTCCTCGGGATTCTTGTCTCTTGAAACTATTGTACTAAATAATAAATATGATGACATCTATGTAAAAGCGCATTTATAGAAAAGATAATTTATAAATTGATCGGTATCTCTTCAGCGATCACAACCTCTTCCGTACTCACCGCACATATAAAGGCATGCATCCGGCGTAAATTCGCAGCAAGACCGGGATCAATCCGCTCGAACGGTGCAAACTGCCGGGCGTTCTCAAGATGGGCGAAAGATACTGCGCTTGACGAACGTGGCAGGGATCAGGTCATCAAACTTCATTCACTCCGCTCCATTGCCGACCTGATCTCAGGGTGCGTTTGCCAAAATCCTTTGGCCACGGCGTAGTTATAGACCACCTGGGCTGCTGCGAAAACAGCCTTACGCGCTTCAAACACATACGGATTGGTAACATCGATATGGTCTCCGTGCAGCAGTGCCAGGAGCAGGACTTCCGTCTTCTCCATGAATCCCTCGTCCTGCAATGCGGCATCCAGCTTACCCGCATCCAATATCTGGATCAGCTCCAGCATGTTCGTCTGGACGGCATTCACATCAAATTCCGCTTTCGGTTCAACCGCCAGCAGAACGTTGATCGCCATTAGTTCCCAGGTTGTTACAGTATCTAAATTGCTGTTATCCGATTTCCCAGATTCCATTATCCAATTCCCTCCGCCATCCCTCATTTGAAAGATCAAGAGGCAAGGTCTCCCAGCCTTGTGAGATCCTTGCAAGGATTTCTTCCCAACTCAAAATGCCTGCGTTTTCATCCATCCGTTCAACACAGCAGGCGCCTGCCCCCGCGGCCATCAATAACGCTTCGGTCGGACCATGGTCGTTAAGGATGGCGCTCAGGAAACCGGCGATAGCCGCATCACCTGCACCGGTGGTGCCCCTCACCTCGGCCTTGAATGCCGGCGCCCATAATTCTTTGCCGTGCCACTCCGTTCCCAACCCATCCAGTCCGCGGCCGCCTTTCGCCCAGGCTGGACTTCCGGCCGTCCGTAAATAGATCCCCCGGTGGCCGAGTTTCACCAGCAGGGCTTTCACGCCATAACCCAGTATAATCTCGCTCAAGTCATGCAGCATCGCCGGTGAGACCACATCCTGTAATGCCAATTTGCCCGGTTCAGATAGCCGATCGTAGGTGACACGGTCCAACAAGAAGATTAATTCCTCCACGCTGGGGACGAATAGGTCCACAAGCGGCAGGCTGTTTGCCAGCACTTCCGGCCAATCCACTTTTGCTGCCGGAGAGGAGGGATCGGGCAATGAAAAATCCAGTGAAGTCGTCAATCCTTCCCGCTGCGCTTTTTGGAGGATCGAAACAAGTTCGGCGCCCCCACCCCGGTAGACAGATCGCATTAACGAAGGGTAGCCAAAATGGAAAAGATCCGCCTGCCTGAGGGTCGCCCGCGGCAGGTCGGAGGCGTAAAAGGTATCATTTGCCCCGGAGTCATGCAGGAACATGCGGTCAAAACCCGGTGGGTTAAGGATGATGGAAAAACTGGTGGAAGCGCTGGGATCCAACACCAGGTCTGCTGCCAACTGCGGGTGATGTTTTTCAAGGAGGGATTTCACCAGCGCGCCGAAGGGATCCTGGCCGATCTTCCCAATCAGTCGGACCGGAACGCCCAACTGGTGCAATGCCAGGCCGGTGTTGGAAACCACCCCGCCGGTGGAAAGCGTAATTCCGTCCACCTCGATCAATTTCCCGGGCCGAAGCAGCGCTTCAAATTGCCCTTCCGGCACGGATGAGAGGTCGGGACGTAAATCCAAACAGATGTGCCCGGCAACAATGGCTTGCTTGGTGATCAAAATCAGCCTCCAATAGGATAGTTATGTCTAATCCTACCGCAAAATAGGGATTTTCATTGCCCGATAAATGATGATCTGCTTTTTTCAGTTCGAGAGCATTAAAATAAAAAGGAGCGTCTTGTAGGAAACGCTCCCTGGAGGGGGTGGGTTCAGCTAACACGGAGGAGAAAATATGCAAGAGGATATTTTTGGTTAGCGCAGTCCTTCCCCAGAACCCAAATTTGTGGTCTTGCTGATGAGTTTATTGTAGACTTCAAGGCAACCCAACACCACACTCCATAGGAGCCATTGTAATAATCCCCTGGTAGGGTTCAGGGGATTAATCGCAGACGGAAATTGCAATATTATAAGTAAATCTATATGTCGTTCGTTAATCCTTCGAGAGTGCTCTTTTGATCCGAGGATGTATTTCGAACTCGGGAAATTTATTGACGCTGTAAAAATAAAATGCCTGTACAGCTTTGATCACCTCATCCCGGGCATGATAGATGTCCTGGTCATCAATGGACATTGGCCTTCCCTGGATCAGGTCTAAAAGGATCGATTCGGTAAGATGGAAAAATTCTTTGTCACGCACTTGCCAATCATATTCCCCTTGCTGTACCTGGTAGGTGGCGAAAACCATGATTGCTTCCACATTCTCCAAATCCCATTGCCCGACCATCTGGGCTACCTCCATAACCCAACGCTCGATTTTATCACCCCCTTTACCGGCCTTCTTCTGCCTGGTTCCGCTGAAGATACTGTCCAAAATAAGGATGACCAGTGAAGCGCCGATCGGCGCCCAAATCCAGTTCTGCGAAATCGGCAGTGGTCGTTTCAGGAAAGTGAGCACCAACGCGCCAATCACACCGATGGCTGTCAGGATCAATGCAATAATATGGAGGACTTTGAAAAAACCGGATTTCAAGGTGGTCATGATCAGGGACTCAATGCCATAGAACAGGCCCGCCGACAGGCCGCCCAGGATCGGCGAACCGATCTGCCAGAAGAGTCGTAGTCCCACCCGCTCCGCCGGTAATACAAAGATTTCCGCTGCCAGCCAGGCCAGGAAGGCCATGAACACAATGGCAAGGAAGATGGCGCAGCCGATATACTGGTTGGATTGGTGTTTGTCCCAGGATTTCCCCGGATTATTCCGCTGCCAGACTTCCCGAACGGAAGCATCTTTCACTTTCCGGTTTGTGCCTTGGTAGACCCATATATGCGAACCGGATGCGGCTGCACCGTTGGGTAGAAATATCGTTGCCAATAGAAGTACGAGTGGAATCCCCAAAAACCCCAACCAATATAAGGTCCAGAAGATGGACATCCGTGCCTCCTCCCGATTAGGGATAATTTCTGACAGCTATCACATTGTATAAAACCTAAGAGATGCTTGTCAATTTTTCCTCAGTGATATTCCAGAGGCAGATTCATTCTGATGAGGCGTTTTGAGAATGGAAATTCTTTTCTGATAAGGTCAACTATTATGGTTCCGTCAATTCAAAGAAAAGACGCCCGGGTGGGGCGTCTGATAATTTAGAAGCATTTTGCGATAATAACTTGACTGCTTTCATACGTAGAGACGGTAAAAACCATCCGGATCAGACTGTTTCATCACTCACTTTCTTCGGATGCCAGAAAAACATCAATACAGCAGCTGCAAATGCCAGACCGCTGCCAAACAGGAATGGTGCGGAAGGACCAAACCCACTCCATCCGCCGGCGCCCTGCCAAAGCAGGCCGGCAATCAACGATGCGGGAAAATCAATGATCCCCAGGACGGCATTATAAGTGCCGTAGGCGGTACCCCGCAGCTCCGGTTTGACCAGGTCGGCAACCATCGCCTTGGCTGTGCCGTATGCCAGGCCGTAATAGATCCCATAAGCAACATAAAGCACCCAAATGTGCCAGGTCCGCTGCGCCAGGGCAAAACCAAGATAGATCAGGGCATAGACCAGCCAGCCGCCGATGATCACCTTTTTCCTGCCCACCCGGTCAGATAATGCCCCGGCCGGGGTGGAGATCAGGGTATAGACCATGTTGAAGACCGCCAGCATGATCAGGATCCCCAGAACGCTCATCCCGCGTTCCTGCGCCCGCAGGACAAGGAAGGCGTCCGATGAATTGCCCAGATCGAAAATACCCACGATCAGCATGAAAACCAGGAAAGGTTTGCCCAGCCCCTTGAAGGTGATCTTGGGGGCTTTAACCTTTTCCCCTCTTCTGACGTCTTTGGCGCCGATTGTCAGGCTTAGCACGGCCAAAAAAGCTGGCACCAGACTGATCAGCACCACTGTCTTGAAAGTGCCGGCCCCGAGACCCACAGTATTGGACTGGGCCAGCCAGACCACCAGGGAAGCTATCAAGATGCCGAGGACCGCCCCAGCGGTGTCTGCGGCGCGGTGGAAGCCAAAGGCAATCCCACGCTGCTCAGGCTTGATCGAATCGGCAACCAGGGCATCCCGCGGTGCAGTACGGATGCCTTTGCCGACCCGGTCCGCCCAGCGCACACCGGCCACCATACCCCAACTATTGGCAATATAGAAAAAAGGTTTCGAAACCGCAGAGATGGCATAACCCGCCACAGCGATCCACTTCCTGCCGCCCAGTTTGTCGGAAAGCCAGCCTGAGAAGACTTTCAGGATGCTGGCTGTGGCCTCGGCCACTCCTTCAATGATCCCGATGATGCTGGTCTTGACCCCCAGGACATTCGAGAGGAATAGCGGCAGGATATTGACGACCATCTCGCTGGAGATATCCATGAGGAAACTGGTCAGGCTGACCGCCCAGACATTACGAGGCAGGTCACGGATTCGGGTGCGGGGTTTTTCGGAAGGCATAATTTCTCTCTATTGAGTGATATTCCTTTATTTAATCAATAAGGATCAAACGCGGTTCAAAAAAGAAGATCCAGCTTAATACGGCAAAAACGACCCCCAAAACGATATATATGATTCCAATGGCGTGCTCTGAAAATGCATATTCGGATTGTGTGGACCGGACTGCCGGAATTGCTTTCCTGAGGATGGCCAGCCCCCTTCGCGAACCCACCCGGATAAGCACCTCACCCGCCCGGGACGTCAACCAGATATCCTCCGGTCCTTTTTCGGCATTCACAGTCAGGATGTCCGCTGTTTGTGCAGCAGCTAATAGTGAACGCTTCTCACCCAGGTGGGAGTTAACTTCAAAACCGGCTCCGTGCAGCGCTTCCGCTAACAAATAAACCGTATCAGAAACATTCAAACCGTATATTAAAATACCTCGCAGGCCAAGGGTGAGGCCCACGCCCAGCACGAGGTCTGTCACCAAGACCAACCACAAGCGCCAGTCGGTCAGGGCGGCAACCTCATTTAAGCTGTCATTCTCCCAAGTTGCCAGTAAATTTGCCAGCAGCAGCGGCAGGAAGACCAGCAGCAACCAGCGCCGGTCTATGATGTTCATGGGACGGATCAGGATGATCAGGCCAAGAGCCAGTAAGCCAAGGATCGGGATGGCAAACAGGGTGACCTGGAGGATTTGAAGGGTTTGAACCACAGGATTTTCCTTGAGTGGAACGAATAAACATTAATATCCTGAGTCTACCACCAGCTTAATCTGCCGTAAAACCCATCTTTCTTGGAGTCATTTATCTACTCCCTCTTCCAGGAATTTATACATCCGGAAATCAACCACCGGATGATATCCGATCTTTTGATAGATATCATTGGAAGTGGGGTTTTGCAAATCAGTGAACAGGTTGATGAATTCATAACCCAAAGTCAATAAATGTTCGCTCAGCTTCGCCACCAATGCGGTCGCATATCCTTTCCGGCGGTATTCCGGTGGCGTGTAGACTGCGCTGACCGTGATCGAGGTTGTCAACGGACGGGTGCTCATCGCCATCGAGGTCAATACGCCCTCATCGTCCCAGACGAAAATCTGGCCCCTGGTGATGAACCGCTCTGCGCGTTCCAGATCCAAACCCTGTTCCTTATCCAGCGCTTCAATTTCAAACGCCTGGAGCCATTGGGCGAGCAACACGATATCCTCATGACGCGCCACCCGGAAATGCCCCGGAGGCATTTTTGGCAGGCGGACATTGCGCAGCTCATAAACCCGCTGGAACATCTCCACCTCAGCCTCCTGACCGGTGGCAGCTTTCCACAAATTGATAAAATCTTCCGCCAACTGGACCGGACCGGTCACTCCGGGGATGACTACCTCATTCACCAGCAAGTGTTCCGCCAGCTTCACCAGCCCCACTCCATAATCCTCCCCGCTTGCCAGGATCATGTTGTGAGGCGGGGTCATCAATGCTGCCAGGACAAGTCCCCCCTGTTCATTCATGACAGCCGCATAGAAGGGATCATTATACGCAGAAGGGTCTCTTACCAGGCGTTCACAAATCCCCAACATCAAGTTGTTAACCGTAGCCCGTGGATAGAGTGTATCACCCACCATATTTAAAAAATCGGAAGCATTATCAAAACAAATAAGGCCCTCACCCATCTCCATCCTCCAAAATTAGCTTCATTCAAACCATGATCAAATCTCAGGCTGACAAAATCATTTAGAACATGATGCCGCAATCATATTCAACCAGGTTATTCGTCTCGCTGTCCAACACACGCTGAGGCGCGGTATTGGTTAGCGTAAGGATGGTCTCATAAAAACCACCCCACTTGGTGAACCAGACCACCCGCACTTTTACATCATTATTCCCAACCGTCACTACCGGGGCAGGATCGATCCGAAGCGCTTGCCGCTTCTGGGAAGCCGTCAATGGGTATCCAAAATCGTTGTCACCAATTTTCTCCACCAACGTTTCCAGCCTTTCCCTGCTGGCGACGATCTGTACATCGTTGTATCCGGCATGCCAGAAAAGATAGAACTGGTTACCCATCATCTTCAGCAGGACCCACTCGAAATAACCCTGATCGGTGCCATCGGTCTCGATGAATGAAAGGTAATCGCAACCGGCCGGCTGGATCATCATGTCACATTCCCCCGCATTGCGTTCGTAATCTTCCAGATTCTCAAAAGACGGGTCGGCTGCCTTCCGCACATACAGGATCGGATAACCTCCCATACCGTCAAATTGGTAAACAAAATCAAGGGTGTAACCCGGCATCAGGCTCAAATGTGTCAAAGGAGTCAATAACTCATTCGGGTCAAAAACTGCACCATCCTGCGGGAGTTCGGGATCGGTCAAAAAATCCGGTATCTGCTGCCCTTGCACCAGGCTTTTAAATTCAGAAACCGTGGATTGCCAGGCCTCCGTTTCACTCGGCTCCTTGCTGCCGAACCAACTTGGCAGTTTGACTGGGCAGCTGCAGGCAGCCAGTGCGAGCACCAGGAAGGGAAGGATCAATCGGAAATACCGGGAAGAATGGTTCATCACTGACCTCACCAGGAACCGAGCCTATTGATTGAATTCTTGATCTTTCGAACGTGAACTTAATCTATTGTAAACAGAGAATTAAAATTTATCAATGGGGCGCAAGTAAATGGTGTTCCCTTGATGCTGTTTTGGATCAGCCGGTATTGGTCATGCGCAGGGATCCATAACCCCCGGGTGATCCAAGCCCTCTACACTTTTACAACCGGGCTCTTCCATTCACCCCAGTTCCGCCAGCCAATCACGGATCTCGGGCAGTGCCAACCCGCTGATCAACCGCAGGCGATCGTAAAGCCGTGTCAGCGGGACCCGGTCCCGGCGCATCGTTTCCACTGTTTCAGGACGCATTCCTAACTTATCCGCCCCCAAGGCCAGACTGAGCATCACCACACCAAACCGGCGCAGGTAAGCTGCCGCTTCAAACAGGTCCAATTCCGGCACTTTCCCGCCCAACTGCCGCTCATACTCATCCAGAACCAACGTCCGGCGAGCCTCGCCGCTGTAAGCCAGGGTCAGCGCAAGGGTCCAGGCCAGATCAAAACGGTAATCCCCGATCTCGGCGCTGGTCCAATCCACCACATACAGTTTCCCATCCGCGTCTTCGAGGATGTTGTCGGCATGGAAATCCCAATGGACCACACTGGCCTGTGGACAGGCTGCCCGTTCGCGCTGTCCCTCCAGCCAATCCAGCAGCGGCAGCAGGGGAGCCATCGCACCGCTGTCGAGATAGGATCTGAAGAATGCCAGCAGGCGGTCAAAATGGTAATAAGGGTTACCTAAAGGCGCTAAACTTTCCGGGTCATCAAAATAAGGCCGCCAATCCAGGGTGTGAAGTTTGCGAAAAAGTTTGATGAATGCAACCAGCGGCGCCTGGTCGTCTTCCAGCGTACGGGGAAAGCTGGAAGAGAAATCCCCACCCTCGATCCGCTGCATGATAATGAAGGGATGATCGAAGCCATCCTCAGCGCTGCCCAAGCTTAAACAACCGGCACCGCCGGATTTGAGAGACAATTTATCTCGAACGGTGACCTCACAGTCACGGAATTTAGTCCAGATTTCAAATTTTGATGACCATGTCGAGCAATATTCCGCTGCCACACATGGAGACAATTATGTTGCTGTCGCTCACACTCTTGATGGTGAGATCTATGTCTTCATTTACTATTACGGCGTGTGGATTGATCGTTTTTTAGTCTCGGATGGCGGCAGTCATTCTTCAACGAATCCGGATATTGCTTATGAAGCGTCTTCCGGGTTATTTGTTGTTGTCTGGCAAAAATATCACGTAAGTGAATTGTGGGGTGTTAATGCTGTTGCGGTTGATCCTTTGAACCGCACCGTGGGGAGCATCATCGAAGTTGTCCCCGTGTCGGATAGAGATGAGACAAATCCAAGTATTGCATGCAATTATATGGATAGCTCCTGCCTGGTTGCCTTCAGCAGTCATGGTGAAGACGACTATGTTGGCGGACAATTATGGTAACCGGCGCGATGAAGGCTGGAGAGTATCTGATATTCAGATTTGGCACCGTTGAAATCCGCGCCGGTCAGCATCCGCATCACCAGTTTATCCGTTTGCCGGGCGTCCACTGAGCCGCTGTTGAGGGTGTAAGCATAGATCTCGCTCTCCCAACCGGTATCATTGACCCAATCCAGAGTGACCTGAAGATCAACCAGCTTGGATTGGTCCCGGTAGTATTTAGTTAATTTGGTTGTAAATTCCTGCGGATCCACAGCGCACCTTTTTTTGGGAACACGTTCTCGGCAATTATACCAACCTTAACCGAAATGGCCTCGCATAAACGTGATGGGTATTATAATGGCCAGGATGGAATCATTGCAACAGACCTCAGGGGCAATTGCAATTCATCCACACCTGCCTATACCATTGACCCACAAATGAACACTATCTGGTCATGTATTCAGAGGACCAGTCAGGCGAGGCCATTTACATTATTGAGAAAAAGGTGGAGTTCTTCGTTTCCTTTACATATCTGGAAATTTTACCAATCTCACTTCGGATTATGATGTCTTGGGGCTTTATATGGATGCGGCAGAGAAAAACTTCGCCCCATTATTTATTAATAATTAGGCATAAAGAAAATAGCAGTCAGGTATACCTATCACCGGACTGCTATTAATTTAAAAATTTGTATATTTATTTTATGCTCCGGGCACACCCATCCATTTGCTGAGCACATAACCGATCAGGAAACTGATCGCGGCGACGCCCAGGCTCAACCCGGCCATTTTCAGGAACCGCTTGCCGAATGGCAGTCCCTTGGCAATTGAAATATAGTAATTAAACATTGCAATGATCACCACCGAAGTTGCCAAGGAAATTGCCAGAGCAATATAGGCGTTATGGAGCAGGAGGAAGGGCAGGATCAGCAAAGCAACCGTTATCACATAAGCGATGCCCGTATAGATCGAAGCTCGCAGCGGATTTTTATCCGTTTCTTCTGAACTTGTGGAAAGATATTCCGAAACCGCCATGGAAAGTGAAGCCGCAATACCGGTTACAAGGCCGGACAGGGCGATCGTATTCACATTGCGAAAGGCGAGGGTCAACCCGGCCAATGCACCGGTCAGTTCCACCAGGGCGTCATTCAAGCCCAGAACCACAGACCCGGCATAATAAATTGCCTCTTCATCAAGCATATTGAGCAGCTTGTCTTCATGGGCATGTTCATCTTCAACCACTTTCCCGGCTTCGGGTACATCATCGACAATCTTGGCATAATTGATCTGAGCCCGGCTTTCGCCCAATTCCATCAACTTAAACCCAAAAGTTATCCCGAAAATACGGCTGACAATGGTGTAGAACGCAACCTGCAGTAAATTCGGTTTGACCTCCTTGCCGGTATATCCTTTCCAGATTTCGAAGTGCTTTTTCTCATCCGCTGCAATTTCCTGAATGATCTTGAGGTTATTCGTGTCCTTGATCTTTTTGGCAAGATTGGTATAGACATGAAATTCGGTGATCTCTGTCTTTTGCGCCTTTAATAATTCCTCTTTGATTTCCTGCGTAATTGTCATGCTTATTCTCCTAATTGTATTTGGTGCGCGTTAAAGTTAATGCCCGGCAGGCGCTCCCTGTTTCGCCTGGCAATCGGGACAGAGACCGTAGAACATCATCCGCACACCCAGCAGGCGGAAACCGCTCTGGTTGTCAACGTCCTTGCGGAGTTCGGAAAGCCGGTCGCTGGGGACATCCAGGACCTTCTGGCAGGAGATGCAGACCACATTGATATGCGGGTCGGTATCCGGGTCGTAATGGACCGTGTCATCCCCGGCCTGTCCGATCACGTTGATCGCGCCCAGGTCCGCCAGAGTGTTGAGGGTGTTGTAAACCGTCATCAGCGAAAGCGACGGCATGTCCAGTTTAAGT
Source organism: uncultured Chloroflexia bacterium (assembly GCA_963741015.1). GTDB lineage: Bacteria > Chloroflexota > Anaerolineae > Anaerolineales > Anaerolineaceae > Brevifilum. Next base: position 612,821 of record CAVUGP010000010.1, read on the forward strand.
TCATTGTAGATCATGGCCGCGGTCGGGTGAGTCTCGTTCCCGGCCAGGAAGGCGCAGATCACCCGGCGCTGCGGTGTGATCCGCAGCCCGGCTTGTTTGAGGGTATCAATAAGTTGTTGTTCGGTTTTCATATCAGCCTACTTTGTAATGGTTATATATTTATAATTATTATTATTTATTAGAACGTAAATGTCAAGTGCCTTTCTTACATCGATACCAGCCGTGTAGAAAGTCACATTATTCTTTGCGATTGTTTTTAAGCCTTCCCCTTGAGGGGAAGGTGGTGCGAAGCGCCGGATGAGGTGGCATTTCATTTTTTCTCCTCGCTTCGTTAGTCTCCTCTGGAGGTAGTTTCCCTCACTCCCCCCACAACGCCCGCGCCTTCACTACCCATTCCTCAAACCCAGCCGGATCCTCCGGGTATTCCAGATAATGCGCTTTGGCCTTCCCGGCTACCGCTGACGCCTTGAGGAATTTACGCAGGCTTGCATAAGAGAATTGACCGGTGATGACGCCCCACAGCAGCGTGACCGCGATCTTGATCATCTTCCCGGTGTCGATCACCATTTCATAGGTTCGCGTTCAATTCTTCAAAGTCCGCACTGGTGAAGATGATGCCCTTATGGAACAGGTAATTGACGTCCTTACGGGGCAGTTCCGCCACCGCGGGAAGTTGGGCCATGCTGGCCGCGAACTTCGCACCCTGCCCGCGCTGGTAGCGCGCATTGTATACCCACAGGTTGGCGCGGCTGACGTCCCCATCCTGCAATGCCTGGTCGGCCGCATCCACCGCGATCTCCACCGCCGCAAAGCCGGAGGTGACCCCCTCACCGGAGAAGGGTTTGTTCTGGTTGGCCGAATCACCGACCAGCATGAACCCGTTCCCCACCAGCGAGAAAGGCGTCCGGGTGAACGGGATCGCACCCTGTCGTTTGCCGATCACCACGCCCGGGTCGCCGAAATATTCCTCTCGCCACTCACGGAGCTTCTCCCAGGCGTAATCGAAACTGACCGGCTGGCCGATCCCCAGCACGACATCCTCACCGTAACCCTTGTTCCAAAACGCCTTATGGAACATGTAGCCGTTGCTGCCGGTCGGGAACCCCTCCGGGATTTCGTTCCGCAGTTCCAGGCAGACATAGAGACACTTCTCCGGCGGGACGGGTGCGGTCTCCACGCCGAAATCGCCAGGCAGCCTGGTGCGGACCGCGCCGGCCAATCCGGAGGCATCCACCACCAGTCTGGCGCGGGCCTCAAACGGCTCGCCGTCATGAATACCGCTGACGCCAACCAGCGCACCGTCCTCGATAATGACATCCTCCACGCTTGCGCGCTCCATGAAGACCGCACCGGCTTCCCGGGCATAGCCCTGCATGCGCTGGATGAAGGCCGGCATATTCATCACATAGAAGGTACCCCGGATGGGCAGCTTCACTTCCAGGTCGGGCGAATAGGTATAGTTGATCGTCTCGGTATGGATCAGCTCGGGTGGTTCGGGATGGGGAATATCGAACAGGTCAAACTGGTCCTGCCCCATGTGGAAGATCTCAATGTGTTGTCCCAGCGCCGTCAGACGGTTCTTCTCCAGCACCAGCACACTGTATCCCCGTTCCGCCATCCGCCAGGCGAACAAACACCCCGCCGTCCCCGCACCCACCACAACCACATCCGCCGAATATTCTGATGTCATCATGCTTCTCCCTGATCGTGTCTAATAATGGCTAATTATAAAATCAAATCCCGTTTAAAAAGCATCATCTCCGAGTAAACCTCAGGAGATGATGGATTTTCAAGATTTAATTATGAATTGAAAAGGCTGATTACTTCTTCATCCCCACCCAGCCGACCTCGATCTCACCCTGCGCACCCAGCCGCTCGCAAAGTTCGCCGGTATGCAGCATCAGGTGGCGGATGTTATAGAACTGCAGCTCCAGCTTGTCGAACGGCAGCCAGCGGAACCCCGATTCGGCTTCCAGGTCCAGCGCATCCACCTGCTTTTCCACCTGGTCAAGGCAAAGGTCCAGATAGGTCAGGATCTCTTCCTTGCTGTAAGGCTCGATCCCTTCCTCGTATCCCTCCATGCCGACCACTTCGTCCCGGTGTTTTTCCCAGGCGATGAATTTATCTTCATTAGGCTGGAGATAGAGGTGGGTGAAGAAAAGCGCATGGTAAGCAATGTTCCAGAAAGGATTTTTATACGAAGCGTCAACCCAGAGCGGCTCCGGGCACTTCTCGATCGCCTGGCGCAGCATCGCCAGCGAGGCCCAATATTGTGATTTGATGATCTGTTTGGTTTGCATTAAACCTCCAATCTTTTCAAGTGTTTCCCCCTATTATATACAATGCATACCTAATCTGTCACAAAGTTGGTGATTGCATTGTATTGCATCAATATTATGACAAATACGATCAATGCTGCTGTGGATTTGATCTCATTCATAATAAAGAGCGCCAGGGCTTCACCTGCGGTGATCAGACCCGTACCTGTTTCAATTAATTTCAACAAGTCAATGCTTATATGATTATCCTTTCATCTCGCCCGCAGACATCGACAGATATTCATGCAGATCATGAGAACAGCAGGTCTGGATTTGGCCGCTTTGCATCCTGATCAGCTCCCTGATAACCGTCCAGTTGCGCCGCGGCATCCGGAAACTCGTCGTCACAATGGCTTCCATGAGTTTCCCGCTGGGGTGCCGGTACGGCTGGATGGGATCCACCTGCCGGTAGTATCCGTAGGCATCTCCGCAGTGCAGCAGCCATTTCTCACCCTGCCGGACGGCAACCGCGCAATGCCCGCGGGTATGCCCGGGGAAGGGGACCATGACGAATTCCACCTCCCCAACCTGGATCGGGGGCAGACAATCCAGGCTAAACCAGCGATCATTTTGCAGCCGGTGAATCTGCCAGCGGGGCTGGTGCCGCCGGTGCTCAGGCCGGTAGGTGAACCTTTCCATCAGGCTTCCGCGGATGGAGATAAGCCTCCAGTTCAACATCATGGACATGGACAACGGCATCCGGGAAATCCGGCAGGCCGCCCGCGTGGTCGAGGTGCAGATGGGTCAGGAAGATGTGCTTCACATCCGCCGGGCGATAACCCCGGCTTCCAAGCTGTTCCACTGCGGTTTCATCCGGATCACGGGAGCAGCCGGTGACCTCCATGAAAAATTGAACGGCCGGTGAGGGATCGGTACAGTCCCGCCTGCCCCAGCCTGTATCCACCAGGACAAGGCCTTCGTCGGTTTCAACCAGCAGGCAGTGGATCACGCCCCGTCCGCGCTTGAAGAACCCGCCGGTCCCATCGTCCAGGGGAAACCCCAGGCCGTGCATCGTCCCGCAGTTGAGGTGATGGAGTCGCATAAATCCTCCCAATTCAGGTTTGCAACGAAACGGACAAATAAGGAGTTGTGTAACGAATTACTTGTTGGATTGTTATATTATATGGACCCGTCTTTGCATTTAGGCTAAAGGCGGCAAAATAAAATTTTAATTATCAATATTATAAAGGAGTTAATCATGAAGTTATCTGCCCCAAAAAATATTACCTGGCTGGTTGCAGTAATCGTAGGCGGCCTCGGCATTCTCGCAAGCTTCGTCAACATTCCATTTGTCACCGCCAATAGTTTTTGGTTCGTAGCAGTCGGTTTTGTTTTGCTGGCTCTTGCTACGCTCCTGAAAGGTCTCTAAAGCAGAATTAGATAGGTGAATCTAGTCCAAATTCACATCGTCAACATTCTCAAAGTCCTCTAATTCCGATTAGAGGACTTTGTGTTTAATCACATCTTCTTTTCAATTCGTTTCCTTTTGAGGACAGTCTCTTTCCCTTGGCGGTCAAAGCCCTTTTATCAGTTCATCAATCACCGCATCTTCGTTCCCTGATTTACTTGAAATATCATCAACGGAAAGAAAACCTGAGCGATCTTCAACCTGGCTTTCGATTGACGTGACAACCAAATGGACTTTATCTCTCACGACCTGGTTTAAAAATCAAGTCCTGCCAACACTGTCAGCCTGGCGGAAGGCAGTATTGTTCTTATGGATCTACAAATCCAAATCCGTTAACTGGGAATCATGACATTTAGTCGTGTATTAATTTATCACCCGCCACGATAATGCGGTCACGCCCTTCATTTTTGGCGCGATAAAGCGCTTGATCGGCAGCCAGCAGGATTGCCTCAGAGTCGTTGCCATCTTCGGGATAAGCGGCGATACCACCGGAAATCGTGATCCCCCCAAGCACTTTCCTTTCATGTAATATTTGAATATCGTGTACCTGCTCGAGCAATAATTCTGCTCGTTTTTGTATGACCTTCTTGGAAGCGTCGGGAAGGACAACCACGAATTCGTCTCCCCCGATGCGGGAAGAAAAATCTTCCTGGCGGACAAGTGCGAGTAGTAATTTTGCCAATTCAATCAGGATCGTATCCCCCGTAGCATGACCATACTGGTCATTAAAATATTTTAGATTATCCAGGTCCAGCATGAAAATCCCCAGCGTACGCTTCTTGCGGGCTTCGCGTCTCAGCTCACGTTTCAGAGTCTCCTCCATATACCGCCGGTTAAATAAACCGGTGAGAGGATCTCTTACGGACAGTTCGCGCAGCAATGTTTCGCTTCTTCGCAGTTCATTTAGCGCATGTTTATGTTCTGAGATATCGCGGATGTTGCATTGGATAACCTTTTCATTGCCCACCATATAAACATTACTGATAAATTCAACCGGAAAAATTTTTCCGTTTTTTGCCAATAGCGGCAAGTCCCTGTATCGAATATATTTTTTCTTTTGTAAAATTTTAAAGGCTTCCTTGCTGGCCTTAACATCCCTGAAAGCGCCTACCTCCCAAAGTTTCTTTCCGATAAACTCATCCCGCGAGTATCCCAACATGTCGATCAGGAAAGGATTAACATCCGTGATCGCCCCCGTTTTTGCATTCAGGATCAATATTCCATCCTGTGCTGTTTCAAACAGACGCCGGTAGCGAAGTTCCGAATCATTGACTTCTAGCGAATCCGATTGGTTAGATTTCATGTATTTTTGCTGCTGGTTAAATATTCTCGAATGACACACCTCAGTTCAATAATTTGCTTTTGATCCTCCTGGAAAAAACGAACCGGGTTGGACAACGCCTGAAAGTGCAGTGGTTTTTCGGAGGCAATTCAGGCATTCCTTCTGCTTTTTTGCGTCCTGATATTAAAATAACGATATATTACAAGAATATTCTATCTGAAATTGAAATTAAATTTCTAAATAAAACCTATAAAATTTCTAATAAAATGAGGTTTTTGAGGATCGGAGGGGGTTTTACAGGGAAAAATTGCAGATTTAATGATCTTTTGTCACAAAAAAGGGCTTTTTAGTCTAAAAGCCCCTCAACCTGGACGGGAACAAGCAGCCAGGCGGATAAATATTTCATTCCACTTCGATTATGAATTAACGCTTCAGAACGAATTAATTTGTCTCTAATCCACCCTCTGGAACAGATAAAGTGCTGCGGTCCTGGTATATCCGACCCCTTTTTTTCTTTCCAGCAGCAGCTCCCGGGTGACACGGATGTCTCTCTTTGGGATGAAATATTCCTCCAGAGAGCTTGTTGAAAGCCGGTATTCGCCAAGACGACGATGGATTGTTGCAATCAATAATCATCAGAATACTGTTTCATGATGTTGGTTTTAAATGCAATATGGATGAGCAGAAAAAACAGGGTTGGATTGAAAAATACCGGTCGTAAAAAATGCCTTACAGGTATCTTTCCGTCAGGTACTTGATGTATGCCGGGTGCGCATCCCGGTAATTTTTGGCCAGATAGAGGATCAGCTCCTGGTAGGTCATCCCGTGGAAGCGGATCCCGTCCGCTTCGGCGATCCCTTTGAAATCTTCCACTTCATCGCGGTGGTCTCCCCCTTCCCTCCCGAGGACGTCATACCAGAGATAAAGCAGCCTGAATTTATTACTCCCAAGCTCTTCTCGCAACCCAAGGATATGCTTGATCAATTGGGCAGCATGCAGGTAGGTATAGCGCTCATCCTCGGGGCTGATCTCTTCGGCCAGGTCGTGCAGCGCGGGCAAGCCGTCCCATAGCGCGGCCTCCGCCAGATAGGCCGGGGCCATACCGCCGTGCTGCCGCCCGCCGTAGCTCTCGGAGAACTTACATTCCACTGCGAATCGTTCAAACCGTGAAGAATCCGTATTATGGAAGACCACATCGATATTGGGCGGCGCGTGGAATTCGGTCCGGATGGGATATTTGTCCTCAAAGACAAGGCTTTCAATGACCTTGCTGCCCTTGTTGCAAAAACCGCAAGCCGCAGCGATCACGTCCAGCCGGCCGTTCTGCTGCCAGTATTGAAAGATATTGACCCCGAGGGCGGAAGAGGAATGGAGCGCCTGCATTTTCGCGGGGTTGTCCGGCGTGCCGGCCAGTTCCTGACCATTCCCGTGGCCGATCTGCTCCTGGTTTTCTTCTGCGAGCGGTTCGAAGAGGTTTTGATCGAGTGTGAGGGTGTAGGTCTGACGTCCGCGTTCCCCTTCGCTGCCCGTCAGCGGGATGCCGCAGTTGGCTGCCCATTGGATTTGCTTTGAGACGATATATTCATGGCCGGATGACATGAGTCCTCCCTTGATCTCATAAAATGGATAATTAGTAACCCTTTCTACATTTTATACCTTTTTTAATAGTCAAACCATAAATCGAATACCCCACCCTACCGGAATTTCTCAAATTATCACGAATACACTTTAGCTTCATACTTTCGCATCCCGTGACATTTCGGGTAATTCGGGCAGCCCCAAAACTGTTCACCTGGATTCGATCCACTTTTCGCGGTTCGTAACACCATCTCACTGCCGCATTTGGGACATAAAGGCGTTTCACTTGGCGTTTCTCTGATAACAGGTTGGCTTGGCGTGTCTGTCGTCGTTATAGTAAAGATATTTTTGTAACGCAGACTCCAGTTCCGAGGTTGAATAGGACCGCCTGGCGGGAAAACGGACCAAAGGAAGTTTCGCCGCCGCGTAAACCCCATTGACGAACATATCCCGCGCCTGCCGGTCGCTTTTCTGATGGCTTTTATCATCCAGTTCTATCCCCACCAATGGACGCATGGTTTTGGGGTCGCATAACAGGAAATCGACATGCTTGCGGTCAATTTTATTCGTGTAAGTCCGAAATTTACTTAAATCATTGGACCTTACATAGAACAGATCGGAGAGTGAAACTTTCGGACAAACCACCACTTTATCTGACACGACAAGTCTTCAGGACCAGGTAAAAACTGTGTTCGGCAGCTGAGAGAAAATCATCCCGGATATGATAAGGATATTCAAGCTTGCCGCTTGACTTTTCACCTTTATCATATAGAAAATCAGCAATTCTGTCGGTGATGTCGTCAATGGCCCCAGGCGATAAACCGAACGTTTTCAATAAAGAACGAAGAAGTGAAAATTTTTCTTGTGATGGCATTGATGAATAACCCCTAACCTGCTCCATGAGCAGCCTCCCATAATTTACGTAAACCGTTGAAGCCGATTAAGCAAATCGCCATGTTGGCTAACGCCTGACAGTTACGTACTTGTCATCGCCGCTCGCGTCCACGAACAACGGTGCCGTGACTTCGTATGCAGTCGAGTTTTGCGAGCAAAAGGCGCGCACGGATTGGATGGTGTCGGGATTGCTCTTGTCCAGGTCGTGGACTGCGGTGTTGAGCAGAAGGGTAATGTTCGGCTCTTCGGTGACTTTTTCGAGCAGAATGGTATCGACGATGTACGGATTGCCCTCCGGGTTGCGATACATGTTCTCGACCAGGATTTCATCGACGACACCGCCTTCGCGCGCCCAGCGGTTATTGTTCCCCATGTGCGATGTGGCGCCGAGAATCCAGAGGCGCACTTCGCTGGAGGCGTTGCCACCCAGCACGGGCCGATCTTGGATCAACACCACCTTCAAGCCTGCGCGCACCGCCGTGATGGCGCAGCAGGTCCCCGCCAATCCGCCGCCTACGATGGCGAGGTCGCCGCTTAGTCGTCGCAGCGTCGGGTAGCGTTTTGATCCTGTGGGGGGTTCTTTCAGCATGGCCCAGCGGATCACCGGAGGGGCGTGAACGACGAACCGCTCATCGCCTCGAAACGTGCAACGCAGAAATTTTCGATTTGTTTATGGTCAATCACCATGCCGCCGACTCTAAGGGAAAGAATTCAGCGCCAACAGGGGAGCCTGCGTCTTTCTTCTTAGAAATCACGTCAGGCTGGGTGGACATGAACGGTGATCCTCAGGACACCGGGCGCGTTCGGGCGCACGACAAAATTCTTCGTAGCGCAGATTTCCCAATCTGTGGTATCGCCGAATTGCATTCGGCAGGGAGCGGAGATTTGGGGGCTGCCGGATTGACGAACGGCTTGCGGATTGCAAATCCGCGATACAGCAGGATGCAATCCTGCGCTACAAGGCGAAGAATTCTCTCCTGCGCGCGGCGCGTTCTCCTGCGCAACCTTTTTGTCGCTTCCTTGTTACTCTCTCCGTATATTCGCGCACGATGATAACGCTTTTTCAGCACCGCGGTTGGAAAGCGTGCCTGGCCCTGGCCTTGGCACTGGTGTTCAGCTTTCCGGCGGTGGCTGGCGAATTCCTGCTCTGGGAGAAGAGCCAGGAACGCGTGACCGCCAACGTCCAGACCTGGGACGTCCTGCCGGTGCTGAAACGGGTGGCGGCCTCTACGGGATGGAACGTTTACCTTCAGCCCAACACCAAGCAAGTCGTCCCGACGCGCTTTCAAGGTCTATCGGAAGGGGAGGCCTTGCGGCGCTTGTTGGGCAATCTCAACTTCGTCCTCGTACCGCAGAGCAACGCCCCAGCCCGACTCTACGTCTTTCGCACCTCTCGTCGGGAAGCCACCGAGCTGATTCGCGCGCCGGAGAAGGCCGCCCAAGCGAAGCCCATCCAAGATGAACTGATCGTCATTCTCAAACCAGGGGAGAAGATTGACGAACTGGCTCAGCGTTTGGGGGCAAAAGTGGTGGGCCAACTCAAAGACCTGAACGCCTATCGACTGAAGTTCAAAGACGCAGCCAGTACCCAGCAGGCCCGCGAAGCATTGGCCAACGAACCCAGCGTGGCCTCCGTGGACAACAATTACAACGTCGCCCGTCCCCCGGATCCAGGCAGCATTGGCCTCATGTCTCTGCCCTTCGACCTGAATCCCAAAGCGCCGGCCGATGGCAAATATTTCATTGTGGGGCTGATCGATTCGGGGGTACAGCCCGACGCGGGCCGGTTCGGCCAATTCCTGCTCGACTCCATTTCCGTGGGGAACGGAAGCACGCTACCGTCGGGTGAACCGACTCATGGCACGAGCATGGCGGAAACGATTCTCAACGGGATGACCTCAGTCCTCGGCCCGGGAGCCGACACCTCGGTACGCATTCTCAACGTGGATGTCTATGGCAACAACCCCACGTCATCGACATTCGATGTGGCGGAGGGGATTTCCCGAGCCATTCAAGCCGGGGCCAAGATCATCAATCTCAGCATGGGCAGCGACGGCGACAGTTGGGTCTTGCACCAAGTCATCCGCAGCGCCTACGACCAGAACATTCCCGTCTTTGCCGCCGCCGGCAATGAACCGGTCGCCACCCCGACTTTTCCGGCTGCTTATCCGGAGGTCGTGGGGGTGACAGCGCGCGACCCCAGCGGGAATATCGCCAGCTACGCCAATTTTGGCGACTTCGTCAAAGCCGCCGGTCCGGGGGGCACCTTTGTCGCTTTCGGCGATCAGACGTATTACGTCACGGGCACATCCGCCTCCACAGCCTGGTTGAGCGGCGAGGCCGCCGCACTGGCAGAATCGACCAAGCAGCCGATCAACAATGTCGTGACGGCGGTCCAGATGGCGAATCCGGTGAAAAGGCCGGTGGCTGGTCAGTGATCTGGCGGTCTGGACAGGCGGAACTTTCTGTGCCCGATGACCGGCACATTCCGGTCGCGTTGATCGAGATTCAACCAACCATCGTCTGCGCGCTCCGCTGCCGAACTACCCTTTTACGCCGCAATTCAGGATGAAGCGAGCGGCCTCCAGCAGGCTCCGGCAGCGAAAGTCCGGGGCCTGTTTCAACGCCTCCGCATAGCCGTAGTCGATCAAGATCGTCCGACATCCGGCCGCGTGGCCGCAGTCGATGTCCCGCCAGCGATCTCCCACCATCCAACTCTGCGCGAGATCCCCGTTCAGTGCCGCTGCCGCCCGCAGCAACATGCCCGGTTTCGGTTTCCGGCAATCGCAGTTCGACGCCCCGCGGCCCGGATGGTAGCACACTTCAACCCGATCAATGGGAAGCAATCGACACAGATGCGCATGAATGGACTCGACCGTTTCTTGCGCGAGCGTCCCACGGCCAACGTCCGGCTGATTGGTGGCGACAATCAGAAGATAGCCCGCTTGCTTGAGCAGCCCGCAGGCTTCCGGCACCCCGGGCAGGATCTCCACTTCACTCAAACGCGTGGGCGGATACGGCTTGCCATCGCGCTCCAAGGCCCGGTTGATAACTCCGTCGCGGTCGAGAAACACCGCCTTCTTCAAGACGTTCCCGTTCATTGGTTCATGTAGCCACTCAGCGCCGCCGCCATGATCTTGTCTTGCGACCATTCCCCCCGATTGAACGTGGCCGCAATACGTCCGGCGGACATGACGACGATGCGGTCGCACACTGCCAGGAGTTCGAGCAAGTCCGAAGAAACCATGAGCACCGCTTTGCCTTGCTTGGCCAGTTCGGCCAGCAACTGGTAAATCTCGAACTTGGCTCCGACATCGATGCCGCGCGTGGGTTCGTCGAAGATGAGAATATCGCACGCGCGCAGGAGCCAGCGGGCGATGACCACCTTTTGCTGATTGCCGCCGCTGAGTTGCACGACCGGCTGTTCCGCAGAGTGACAACGCACGCCGAGCTTCTTCACCCAACTCTGGGCGGAAGCTTGCTCCGGGTGCCGCCGAATCCAACCGCCCCATTGGCTGAACTGGCGGAGGTTCATCAGCGTGACGTTCGCTCGGATCGACCACGGCAAAAGCAGCCCTTGCTCCTTCCGATTTTCGGTGAGCAACGCCAGGCCGCGGCGAACGGCATCCCGCGGCGACCGGATACGCGTCGACTCCGTGGAGGCGTGGAGAAAAATGTCTCCGGCATCACGGCGATCCGCGCCGAAAATGGCCCGCATCGCCTCGGTGCGGCCGGAGCCCATCAGTCCGGCGAATCCGAGAATCTCGCCGCGTCGGGCCTCGAAGCTCACGTCCTTCACCGCGGGTGTGCGACGCAAGCCGCGCACGCGCAAGGCCACCGCGCCGGGCGCGGACGGTTCCCGCACAACGACCTCCCCCAACTCCCGACCGACCATGAGGCGGACGATTTCCGGGAGCGTGATTTCGCCGACGGCGCGCAGAGCGACCAAACGTCCGTCGCGGAGGATGCTAATCCGGTCGGCAATACGCTGGATCTCTTCCATCCGATGCGAAATGTAAATGATCGCCGTGCCGTTCGCCTTCAGTCGGGCGATTTGCTCGAAGAGCCGCTCGATCTCCGGGGCCGTCAGGGCGGCGGTCGGTTCGTCCAGAATCAACACCTGACAACGACGGGAAAGGCCCACGGCGATTTCGATTAGTTGCTGCTGGCCGATGCCGAGAGACTGGATCGGGCGAAGTTGGATCCAGGTCGCCTAGTCCCACCTGCCGAAGCAGAACGGCAGCGTCGGCGTTGAGATTCCGATAGTGGATCCAGCCCAAGCGATGCGGAAGTTGATCGAAAAAGAGGCTCTCGGCCACGGTGAGATTGCCGATGAGATTCAGCTCCTGCATCACGATACGGACGCCGCGATCTTCGCCATCACGCCGCTTGCGCGGGGCGTGGGGTTGACCGCACAGTTTCATCGTTCCCGAGTCGGGCTGCGTCAGTCCTGCGACGATACGCGCCAACGTGCTCTTGCCGGCGCCATTTTCACCGACCAAGGCATGAACTTCTCCGGCCGCCAGGTCGAAGGAAACGTTCGACAACACCGGCCCCGCATAAGACTTGCAAAGGCCATCGATGGACAAGATGGGACCGGGCGGCGCCATTCGAACCGTCGGGCTACGGCTTCGGCGAACTTTGCAAACTCGGCTCCGCCGTGATCAGGTCCACCGGCGTTTCCCGATCCGCGGGCGGGGTCTTCGACTTGAGCATTTCCAGGGCATACTCAATTCCGAAGACCGCCAGGCGATCGGCATGTTGATCGGCCGTGGCCAGGACGTCGCCTTGCTTCAGCAATTGATGCACGGCAGCGATATTGTCGTAACCTACCACCTTGACCTGGCCGAGCTTGCCCGCCGCACGCAACGCCGCCACCGCCCCAAGGGCCATGCTGTCATTGGCGCACAGGATGGCTTTGATGTCGGGATGCTCAGTGATGAGAGCCGCGGCGACTTGGTTGGCCTTGTCGGTTTCCCAATAGCCGGATTGCGAACTAACGATGTTCATGCCGGCCGCTTCCATAGCGTCCTCGAAGCCCAGCTTGCGCTGGACGCCGTTGAACGCGTTGGGCGCGCCTTCAATGATGATGACCTTGTCGCCCTTGTGGAGCCGTTTGGCCAGATACTCGCCCACCAGCTCGGCCCCTTTGCGATTATCCGGGCCGACGAAGGGACACTTCACACCGCTCGCGGTCAGCACGCCGGAATCGAATTTGTTGTCAATGTTGACCACGATGATGCCGGCTTGCTGCGCTTTCTTGCACACCGGGAATAAGCGCTTTGGAATCCGCCGGGGCAATGACGATGGCATCGACTTGTTGTGCGATCATCTGCTCGACCAAGTCGATTTGCCGACTGACATCGAGTTCGTCCTTGATGCCGTTCGCCAGCAAATCGTACTCGTCGGCATGGGCCTTTTGGTGGGTACGGGCGCCATTCTCCATCGTCAGGAAAAACTCATTGGCCAGCGATTTCATGACCAGTGCGATGCGCGGTTTGTGCGGCGTTTGCGTCTGGTCGTGCTGCTGGCAACCCGTCAGAAAGCCCGCGCCCAAGGCGAAGAGCACCAGCCAACTGGCGGTCACGTTATGCGATCTCTGTTTGTCCATCATCGTATGCTCTGGTTTCATGTTCTCACAACCGGACCGCGGCCGCTCAAGGAATCCGCGCCCCGCGTCGCCCGGCTGATTTGCCTTCAATCAGGCATTCGTGAGGAGAAACTTCAAGCGGGAAGTGCGCGGTGTGTTTTCTTAGGGCTCAAACACTGCGGCGTCGAAGGCCCTTGGGACATCCGTAGAATCCTCGCCCTCCCCTGTTCGCCGCCTTGGCTGCCGAGCAAATGGTCTCGTTTGGAATCGTTCTGCCAATAAACCCGCATGCGGAGACGGCGACTTTCACTGCCGATTGCTTTACGATGGCCGGGTTCTCCTCTATGCACTCGGTCTTCCAAATTGGACTCGGCGTCAGAAAAACAACGATCTCGAAGAATCTCAACCAAAAGTGGCGGGAGTGGCGGGGCTCGAACCCGTAACCTCTGCCGTGACAGGGCAGCGCTCTAACCAATTGAGCTACACCCCCGCGAACGGGGACGCGCACACTAGGGGAAACCGTGCCTCCGCGTCAACGCAGAATTTCATCGGAACCCCAAAAAATGATTCGGGCAACAGACGCCAAGGAGGTGGGGGTGGGGAACCCCGCTGAAGAAACGTGCTGTCACCCGAATCAAAATCCGTCAAAGAACTGACGAAAAATTACGGACATTCACAAGCTTGTCAAGCAGCTCGTGACAGGCGGTCCAACAAAACCCGGCGCCCTCGTGTTCGGATTGTTTCTCTTTGTCACTATTGGCACTTAAAGCTCTGACATCCAGGGGATGTCACTTGCGAATACAGCCCTCTGGCCTTGGTGGAGACTACGGATGGCTCAGGCCTTCCCAAGAAATTCGGCCCCGGCCGCATCGGCAAATCGCAGTCCTTGCGCCGTAAGTTGAAACCGCCGCTCATCCCGACGTGCCCAACCCCGCTGGATGAGTTCTCTCATTTCTGCATCCCAAGGCCCACGGAGGTCGAACCCAGTCACCTCCTGAAACGCCGCGAAAGGCCAACCGAGAGTCATGCGCAACCCGAAAGCGGCTGTCTCCCCGGCGCGGCCCAGCGGAGACAACTCTTCACGAGACTCGATGGCGCGGTGGCCTTTTTCCAACTGCTCGCAGTACAGGATCGTATTCGACCAGTTCTTCGTGCGAACTCCGCGCACGTAAGTGGTGGCGCTGGGGCCGAGTCCATAGAACGATCCGCCCCGCCAGTAATTCACGTTGTGAAGGCAGGCCCGGTTGGGGACCTCGGTTGGGGCGGCTCCATCATGCCGGGCGAAATTGGCCACTTCGTATTGCTCAAATCCATGCTCAACGGCGGTGCACACCAGTGCCTCATACATGTCGCAGGCCAAGTCCTCGTCCACGCTGAATTGCCCTGCTTGGAGTTGGGCAAAGAGCGGCGTGTCATCCTCATAGATCACTTCGTAGGAAGACACATGTTCACTGCCCATCGCCAACGCCTCACGCAACGTCTCGTGCCAGGCTTCCAACGTCTGGCCGGGAATGGCGAACATGAGGTCGAGGTTAAGGTTGTCGAACCCGGCGCGGCGGAGAAGATCAAAACTCTTGAATACGCCTTCCCGGCTGTGAATGCGGCCCAGGCGATCGAGCAATTCCTCGTTGAGCGACTGAACGCCCATGGAGAGCCGGTTCACGCCTGCGTCGCGCCACAGCCGGGCTTTGTCGAGCGAGACGGTGGCGGGATTGCATTCAATCGTCCATTCGGCGGCGCCCAGCAAATGCAAACGATCCATGACCCCGAAAAGCCGCTCCCAATGTCGAGGCGTGAGCAGCGACGGCGTGCCTCCACCAAAATACACGGTGGCCGGGCGGACATCCGCGGCCACGAGGTCCAATTCACGCGCCAACGCCTCCACGTAGCGGTTCATGGTGGCCGCATCGGTGGTCTCGGAGTAAAAGGCGCAATACTCGCATTTGTGCGCGCAAAAAGGCACATGCACGTACAGGCTGGTGACGGGCGCAAGGGATAGACCGCTCATGCTGGCGCAATCTACCCGTCGGCGCTGGAGTGTCGAAGGGAAAATCGAGGTGCTGGAATCAAATCCAGACGCGCTCGACGTTTTGGGCTTTGAGACCTTTCGGGCTTTGAATCAGTTCGAACTCAACCGGTTCGCCAGGCATCAGCGCTTTAAAACCGGTTCCTTTGATAACCGAGTAATGGACGAATACATCTTGGCCGGATTGCTCCACAATGAAACCGTACCCCTTCCGGCGGTCCCACCATTTGACTGTTCCGCTGGACATAGGCTTCTCTTGCCGGGAGGCACGGGAGCGCGCTACTCCTTGCTTGCCATGTCAGACCAACCCTTCAAACGCTCCGGCTTTCCCACGCGGGCAGAGCTTAAGCCCGATTCGCAGGTTGGGTCAAGAAATCAACCCGGCCAGTCAAGCCGGCCGGCGCGGAGACGCACCGCGTTTGCCGGGGCCTTCCTTAGGTTTCCAGCCGTCCAGCCGTCCGCGTGCTGCGCACTGTAGCAATCCCTCCCACCAGGAGCAGCGCCGCGCCCAGCGCGCACACGATGGCCGCCCCCGTGGGCAAGTCGAGTCGGTAAGAAGCGTATAGACCGGCCATGCTCGCGATCGTGGCCGTGAGCCAGCCGATGAGCAGCTTAAGCTTGAGCGAGGACGTCAGGAGGTTGGCGCAGACCGCCGGAACGATGAGATAGGAGAAGATCATCAGCACGCCGCCGATTCGCACAAACGTGGTTACGACGAAACCGAACAAGACGTAGAACAGAAAATCCCAGGCGCGCACCGACACTCCTTCGGCCAAAGCCCGTTCCGGCTCAAACGAAATCATGAGAAACCGCTTGCGAAACAGGAGGTGGATGACGCCGATGACCGCATAGAGCGCAAAGGCCTCGAAGACTTCCGCCGGCTGGACGAGCAAAATCTCGCCCACCATGGTGCGTTTGAGTTCTTCATTCCCTTCGGCGCTTTGGCTGAGCAAGAGGATGGCGCCGGCCGCCGCAACGACATAGACGATACCGATGAGCGCCTCCTGCGGCACTCGACGTTCGCGTGTCCGCGTCAGGGTAAAAATGGCCGCGCCAACAAACGTAAATCCCAAAGACCACGCGTAGGTTTGCCAAGCGTGCGGCTCGTGGTTCAGGAGCAGGGCCACGCATATTCCCAGAGCCGCAACTTGTGCCAGCGCAAGATCGACAAAGATGACCTCTCGTCGCACAATGTGCAGACCGTAATACACGAGAATTCCCGGAAGAAGCAGGCACGCGATGAGCGGCCACAGCATGATGGAAAGGGCGTCAGCCATAGGGTCGATGAGCCGGTTGATAGGTTTGGAAGGTCGTTTGCACCACGCTAGTTCTTGGCCTCACTCAATGCGCGTGCAATGCTATGCACAAGGTAATCCTCCAAGTCAATGTAGCTGCTGCCCGTTCCTTTGACGCCGCCGGGAAACTGGGCCACGTCCACGACGGTTGCGCCGGTTTCGGCCGCCACCGCTTCCGCAGTTTTCCGGTTTTGATAGGGCTCAACGAGAATCACGTGAATGTGCTCGGCCCTCATGCGCATCACGACCCGCGCCAGATGAACAGGGGTGGGCGGAATGCCGGGTTTAGGTTCCAGGAACAGATCGATGTTTAAGCCGAATCGCCCTGCGAAATAAGGCCAGGTATCGTGATACGCGACCAGCCGCTGGCCTTTGAACGGCGCCAGCACCTTCTCCCATTCCGCGATTTTCTGGTCCAATGCATCGGTGAACTTCTTCAGGCCGGCACGATAGGTGTCAGTTCCTTTAGGATCGAGCTGACTGAACACGTTCGCGATATGCTGGGCGACGATCTTCGCGTTGACGGGGTCCGTCATGTAATGAGGGTTCCCGGCGGCGTGAATGTCCCCCTGCGAGCGATCCAGCGTAGCCGGCACTTCCACCAAGGAGATGCCTTGCGAACCGTAAATGCGGCCGGGCGCTCCCAAGGCCAGTTTCGAGTTGCGCGACTGATCCAGCAGCGCGGGCAGCCACCCAATTTCCAAATAGGCGCCGCCTTCGACCACAGCGTCCGTCCGGTTGAGTTTCACGATGAAACTCGGCCGGGCATCCACGAAGTGCGGGTCTTCGGTCGGCTTGGCCAGCGTTGTTACGGCAACACGGTTACCGCCAATCTCGGCGGCAATCGCGCCAAAGTCCGGCGTGGTGGCAACGACGTTCAGCTTCGCTTGGGCAACGGACATCAGTCCCGTGAGAGCACTCAAGATATATAGAGCGGAGAGTTTATTCATAATTGAATTAAGTCGAATGGTTGTTGGCATGGTGAGCATCAATGAGAGTTAGAACTTGTGCGCGGCGTGCGCCCCAAGGAGAAACTCGATCTGGAGCCAGATCGAGTGTTCAGAGCCGAATAACTCGCCGTGATCGTAATTGTATTGCAGCCTGATTTTCGAGAACTCGCTCGGATACCACGTCAGATTCGGTGAAATGCGAGTCCGATCGCCGCGAAAGACGTCGCTCAGGTCGAACGCACCCTCGTTGCCATTGACGTAGCCTCCGCGGAGACCGGCCACCCAGCGCGGTTTAATGCCCCACAGCACTTGCGAATAAAAGCCCCAGTCGCGGAGGTTCTCAGCAGGCAGTCCTCCAGGTAGGTCTTGCCTGGGCATGTTTTCCGCCGCGCCGAACCGCTGGTAAAGCGCCTCCGTTTGCCAAGAGACGAACGGAAAACCTTCATTGGCCCGAGGCGATTTCCATTTCCAGTACAGCGTCCACACCGTAGATTTCCGTGCGACTGTGCGGGCCGGTGTCATTCGGTCCGAAGGCCGCCGAAGTGCCGAGCACCAGAGTCTGGTTGTCGGTCAAATCAAACGACGAGGCGAGACGAGGCACGTAAAGGAAATCCCCGGGACCGCGCACGCCCCGATCCAGCGGCGTTCGACCGTGGGTTCACCTCTTCCTCCAGATTGCGAAAACTGAACGCGGTTCCGCCCTGGCCATTGAAAACACCGAGAAATGCTTCGGTGTAAAAGGGAGTCGGCACTAGCCAGGAGAGCTTGCCCGCCGATATTCCGCAAGCCGTCCGGGCCGAACGTGCGATTCAGAATCAATGGCTGATCACGAAAGCCCACGTGATGCGGATGCTGCGAGTTTTGACGACCGAAATTGGCAAAGAACTGACCTGCCTTGACCTGGAGATTCGCCGGGAAGCGCGACGGATTGAAGGTAGGTTTCTTCCATCTCGACCTCAGTGCTTTGGTCTTTGTCCAGTTTGAAAACGATGTTGCCAAAGCCCTTGAAATACGGGTCCACCGCGCCATCCACGGCGATCTCAGCATTGCGCAGCGAGAAGCCGCGCTGAATCGGATCATGATCGCCCAAATCGAGCTGGGCGGACGGATCGGAGGCTGTGGACCAACCAAAATCCGTGAGGGCATCAAAGCTCACATTCATGTAGGCGGAGCCGGCCCGCGCGACGGAGATGGGCTGGGAAGGCGACCAAGGCTTGCTCTCGAGGGCCGCCGGAGGCGGTGCTGATGGAGGGGAAGTCGGGCCGGTGAAAAAACCCAGCTTGGCCGCAAGTTCCGCTTCAATCCGCTTCTGTTCGGCGTTGGTGGATTGGGCGGTGACTGGCGGGAGGATAGTCTGAACCATGGCCGGCGGGGCCGACGTGGGTTGGAGTTGATTGATCTGCTGCTGCAGCGTTTCGAACTGGTGCTGGTATTGTTCTTGCACCTTCTGAAACGATTCACGCAACTGTCGCAGTTGTTCTTGGAGTTGCTCGACCTGATTTGTCTGCTGTGCTTGCAGCGCTCCAGCGCCCAAGCTAAGGGCCAGTGACCAGCCCATAAACCTTCCTGACTTCATGTATTCTCGGATAGCTGCGCACGCACGACAGGTGCTTGCGCTATCAGACTCCGTGTGACGAACGAGGAAGAAAGGCGGCCGGCGAGGAGGAAAGGCCGGAGTTGTTTACCTGCTCCAGCCAACCACCCTTTGCTGAGGGAATCCCGCGGGCGGGGCGCGGCTGGGCGGAAGCTGGCAATTCACCGACGCCAGGAAAGCTTGGTTTGGCGCGGCGGGAAGAAATACCCACGAGACCGGGAGGGGGGCCGGAACTGTTGGAATCACGCTGGTCAGGATGTGCCCTTTGTTGAATTGGGTGACCAGGCATTCGTGGTTGGGGCTTTGGGAATTCTTGTGCAACAAGTGGTGCAACTGCGGCGAAGCGCTGACCAAACTCGTCGTCAGCCAGAGCACCAGCATCACGCCGACGCAAATGAAACGAGGCGCCACACCGCGCCGCTTGAATGTCTTGTCCTGTTGCAAGCGTGCTAAACTAAACAGTTGTGGGAGGATGTGCAAGCGACGATTTGCGATTTGACTCTGGCTCTATGGCGAAGGAGTGACCCAAACCGACTGAAAACGCTGTTCGTCGGGATTGGACAGGCGTTTGCACTCGAGGCCCTGGATCCTCAGCGTGCCGTCATCGCTCAGAACTTGCAGCGTGCTCGTCGGCGGATAAACCACCAGCGCCTCCGGACTCAGGTTATGGAAGTCAATACCCTTGACGGGTTCAGGCGACTCGGCATGGCCATCCCAGACGAACAGTCGGAACTCTTTCTCCGTGTGGTACGGCCCCGCCAGGATGAGGATCTTGCCCTGCCACTCGGCCAAGTCGCGCACGCCCAAACCGCCCAAATCGAGCCGGATGGGCGGCCCCAACTTGGCCCGTCGGCCGAAGATAACTTCATTGGGATTCAGCAGCGGCACCAACAGCGCGCGGTCTTGCGGAATGGGATTTCGAAACCCAAGGAGCAACGCGTTGCCGCGAAAAGCGCAGAGACCTTCGATGTTCAAAGCGCCCTTGGACTTCGGGGCGCGCCGCGAGGCTCGGGCCAGCTTGAATGGTTTCAGGCGAGCATCGTCAGTCAGGTCCTTGAGGAGTTTGTTGTAGGTCGATCCGACCGGCACCAGGTGCACACCACTCGGGCTGGTGCGGACTTTAGTGGCAAAGAAACAACAGCGGTTGGGACGCTTCTTGCCCTCGCGATTGCGTCCATGGGAGCCAATCCAAAAAATCCAATCGCCCAGCCAAGCCGCGCCTTCCAGGTCCGTTTCCGGATGCTTCGGGTCCAGGTGCAAGAACGACGTCATGTCCATCGCAGCCAGTGGTAATCCGCCCATGTCGGATCGGTAGATGCGCAACTTGTTCCCTTCATCGTCCGCCACGGCGAACAGATTCGTGCCGATGGCAACGCCTCCCGACGCGTCGCACATCCCGTAGTAAGTGAGCGGAGGCCACGACACCGTCCAACGGGCCTGAGATGTCAGCGGAAGGAGCGTCGCAACGAAGCCAAAGCCGGCCAGCAATTGAAGTCTCGCAAGCATGTCCCCACCATAAGCGCATCGCCAAAATCGAGCAACGTCGCTCTGCAAGCTGCGCGTTACATCAAATTGTCGAGGAAACCGCAGGATGGATGACAAAACTTGGAGCGCGCCCGTCCTCGGGCACGGGAACGTCCTGTCAGCTCAAAGCTTCTCCAGACTCTCCTCCAGATAGCGAATCCGCTTGGCCATGTCCGTGTTCACGGAGTGATATGGCTCGGTCAGGTTGCCAGCATCAAAGAGCCGTTGCCGAAGATATTCCACATCATCATGGCCGATGGCCTCGTTGAAAATGTTGAGCAAGTATTCGATACCCAGCCGGGATGGCTTCATGAGCAGCGCGTCGTAAAACGACGGATGCATGGTGCGCGCATGGATCAGGCCCCAGCGGTCGCGGAAGCCGTTTCCTTCGAAGCAGGAGACGTGGAAACCGTTTCGTTCATTCCACTGCAAAGTCGCCACGGCATTGTTGTGTCCTTCCAGGAGCATATCGACGGCTTTGCCGCCTAATTGCGCCGCATAAAACCGGTCGAACAGAATCGGCCGACCGCCGCGTTGGGTATGACCGATTTTGCGGGTGAAGATGGCTTCTCGCGCAGCGTTACCGCGCCGACGGCTCTTGAAAAAGTCGTCGCCGATGCGCTCGATCAGGATTTGGCGCAGTGCTTCTGCCGCGCCGCTCAGCAACTTGTTGCCAGCCGGATCGGTGGAAGCCCGCTCGGCTCCCAGCACGTTGCCGTGCTCATCGACAATGCCCTCACCGCAGACGATGACCACGTTCTTCTGCAGGTCGTAAATCTCCTTCACTCGTTCCGCCAGCGTGCCGGTGTCCAAAGGAAACTCCGGGACCAGCACAATGTCCGGCTGCCCATACATGGCCCCGAGAGCGATGTAGCCCGAGTGCCGGCCCATCACTTCAATGATGGCGATGCGCCGGTGGCTTTCGGCTGTGGTCCGCACGCGCATGACGCCGCTGGCGGACACGTACACGGCGGTGGCGAATCCCGGCGTCACGTAATTGATCATCTGCTGGAGATCGAACACCGTCCGCGACGGGCCTCGCAGATACGCATAGCCCGCGCCGCTTGGCTCTGGCTTGCGCTGCCATTCGTCCGGCTCGTTGCGGTAATTCAAGCCCAAGTCATTGTCGATGGTCTTTGGTGCCAGGACGCATGGCAATCGTTCGGCCAGCGGCTGCATGCCGTTCAACGTGCCGTCGCCGCCAATGCAAATCAGCCCCTCGATTTGGAGCTTCTGGAGTCGCAAGCGGATGTCGTTCACAGCCGCGGAGTCGTTCGGGTCCAAATAATCGCGCGAAGCGCCAATCACCGTTCCGCCCAAAGTGGGGTCCAACTCTGGGATCGTCAGGAAGAGCGGATTCAGATGCACGTGCGGCACGCGCGGGTTGAAAAGCGAGTTGTAGCCCTTGACCAAACCGATGACTTCCACGCGCAACTCGTTGGCACGCGTAACCGCGCCATGAATAGTCGCATTGAGTGCGGGCGTATCACCACCCGCGGTGAGAATACCAATTCGCTTCATAGGCGAGCGCTTATAGCAGTTTCAGGAGGGCCGGACGATGGAATTCGATGGCGCCGGCCACCTCGGCACGGTCTCACTCCCCACACCGCCCTCGGAGGGGCCAGTT
This sequence comes from uncultured Chloroflexia bacterium, assembly GCA_963741015.1. Classification (GTDB taxonomy): domain Bacteria; phylum Chloroflexota; class Anaerolineae; order Anaerolineales; family Anaerolineaceae; genus Brevifilum. Next base: position 634,907 of record CAVUGP010000010.1, read on the forward strand.
ACTGTGCCGGCCGTCGGATGGACGACAGGTTTGGCGCGCGAACTGTCCGGGTTCGCAGCGGACGGACCGCGGAGGGCGCGCTGAAAAACAAACGGTGCCCCGCCACCGCCGGCGTGCAGCGGACTCGGAGCGTCCGCGCGCCAGCCAATTCGGACGGTCACGCCGACTGTGGCCCACCCAGAGTCCGGGCAATACACGAGCCCCTTATCTCTTTGAAATCAGGATGTCATCTAACTCCGCCCTCCGATTCGTTCAGGACCAGTCACAGCGTATTCAACACGTCGATCAACTGGCGCAAACGGCCGTAGTTGCGCCGGTCGAATTCAAAGACGATCCGCGGCAACTCGAGGATCGACTCGCCGTCTTTCTCTTCCGGCAAAGGATCGATGACTTCGATCTTCCGGCCGCCCACGATGTCGGCGAAGTCTTCGTTCAATGCTTCCACGGCTGACGCACTCGGCGCGTGTTTCAATCGGATCACCAGGAGTTCCTTTACGAAGCGCATGGAGTGGTAGTTTCGATAGAACCGCGTAATGATCTTCACCGCTTCCTCAATGCTGTCGGTGATGCGGTAGAGGTTAAGATCATCCTGCGAAATCAGCCGGTTCCGCAGCAGATGTTCGCGCACATGGCGGTGCCAGGTTTTCCAATAAGTCGATCCCGGCGGATCAACCAAGACCAGCGGCATCAACTTGCTCTTGCCAGTCTGCATCAGCGTGAGCGCCTCATAGCCTTCGTCCAACGTGCCGAAGCCGCCGGGAAACAGCGCAATGGCGTCGGCTTGGCGGACGAACGTGAGCTTGCGAGTGAAGAAATATTTGAAGTTGATCAGCTTCTTATCGCCGATGATGACCGGGTTTGGGTTCTGTTCCGAATGGCAGTTAGTTAAGGCCTAAGCGCTTTTTTGTCAGGCGCTTGCGTCGGGGAGGATTGGGCAGATTTTCCAACACGTGCTCCGCGCTGAGTTGCTGCATTTTCATGAGTGTATCCCACACTTGGCGTTGATTGGCGATCGCCCTCTTAAGCCACTGAAATTGCTCGGCGCTCAGTGCCACCGTGACGGTCTTGGGACCCACTCTTCTGGACCACTGATACCGAGGTCCGCCCTGGCCGGGTTGGTTGCGCTCGATCAGACTACCCAACGCGATCCAGCCGGTTTGGGCTAGCTGTTTCTGCAATTGCCGATAGGGGGCAGGAAATTCATCCGTCAACCGCGGTTTCTTTTTCACCAGAAAAAGCTAGCATTGCTGTCAATAGGACAGTATAAGCACTGTCTCAAGATGACACCTGATTTTTCTCCTTGGGCGCAGACCTTCCGCACACAAGTCCATCGCCTGCGCACGACCACCGGCGCCACCCTCCACCAGCTCGAAGCACTCTTCTCCCGCTGGATTCCCCGCCACCGGCTGGCTCAGCAGGAAGAAAAGGCCCACTCCCGCGATCGCTGCTGGAATCTGCGCCTGGTCTTTTGGACCTTCCTGTGGCAGGTAGCCCAGGTCGGCAGCTCCTGCCGCGAAGCCATCCGCCAGGCCCAAGGCATCTGTCGATTAAACGGACGCACCATTCCCCCGAATGAAACCAGTCCCTACTGCCAAAGCCGCGGCAACATTCCTGTCGAGGTCCTCCGGCAGATTCACCAGGGTGTGGTCGATGAAGCCGAAGAGGTCGTGGCCCAAAAGGACCGATGGTGTGGCCACCGCGTCCTCGCCGTCGATGGCTCGACGGTTACCTTGGAGGATACCCCAGAAAATCAAGACGCTTTCCCCCAGCAGTCGGTCCAAAAACCAGGCTGTGGCTTCCCGATCATGCGCTTGGTCGCCCTGTTCAGCTTGGCCACAGGCATGATCACGGCCTGGGCTACCGGCAATTGGCTCACCCACGAAATCGCTCTCTTCCAGCTCCTTTGGGAGCACCTGCGCGCGGGCGATATTCTGCTGGGGGATCGCGGATTCGGTTCCTGGGCCACGCTGGCGCAATGTCGAATGCTCGGCATTGAAGGGGTCTTTCGCCTTCATGGAAGCCGCAAGGCCGACTGGCGCAAAGGTAAGCGCTTAAGCCGCGACGAACGTTTAGCCCAATGGGTCAAGCCTCTCCTTCGGCCCCGCTATCTCAGCGCCGAGCAGTGGGCGCAGTTTCCTCCGATGCTCGAGTTGCGCCTGGTGCGCTGCCGGATGAGCGTCCCGGGCTTCCGCACCCAAGAGATCATCTTGGTCACCACCCTGTTGGATCGGGTTAAATATCCCCAGGCCGCCTTGAGCGCGCTTTACCTGCGCCGCTGGGACATGGAGCTGACTTTGCGGCACCTCAAGACCACCCTGCAAATGGAACACTTGAGCTGCAAGACCCCGAATAATGTGGAGCGTGAGCTGCGGATGCATTTGCTCATGCATAACTTGGTTCGCCGGCTCATGCTCGAAAGCTCTCGCCGGGTCGGTGTGCCTTTGAGTCGGATCAGCTTCGCCGGCGCTTTGGCGGTCGCCCGCCGCTATGGCGAAGCCCTCCTCCAAGCGCGCAGTAAGCGAAAACGCGAAGAATTGACTAATGAGCTCTATCGAGTCTTAGCTGAAGACCTAGTTCCAGAGCGCCCCGGGCGTCGTGAACCACGGGCAGTCAAACGCCGTCCCAAACCGTATCCTCGTCTCATGCGCCACCGTTCCAAGTTCAAGGAAATCCCACACCAAAACCGCTACTGGAAAGGCAGCCCCTGCCGCAAAAAATCGCGCCGTTAACTAACTGCCATTCAGATCGGCCTGCGCTCCCAATACGAGTCTCGATCACACGCGCATGTCCCATGGAGGCGGCGTGGTGCAGGGGCGTTTGGTTGTGCCCGGCCCGAGCGTTTACATTCGCACTGTGGGCGAGCAGCACCTTGACGACGGCCACATAGCGAGCCTCCTCCGCAAACGCACCATTGGCTGCCGCGTGGAGCGGCGTGTAACCGTTATCACTGCGCGGATCAACCTCCATGCCGTGATCCAGGAGAAAATCAACGACGTCCGCATGACCACGATCCGCCGCCTCGTGCAGAGCCGTAAAGCCGACTTCGCCTTTGGTGGCCAATGAGGCGTCGTGCGCCACCAGGAACTTCACCATTTCCAAGCGCCCGAATTTGGCGGCGGCGATTAGTGGCGTAACGTTATTTCGATCGACCACGTCGAAGTTCGCGCCGTGATCCAGCACGAGCTGGGCCGCTTTCACCGAACCTGAGGCCGCCGCTGCGATGAACGCCGTCCAGCCGCGTTGATTGACAACCTCCACCTTGGCCCCGTACTTGAGCGCGACCTGCATGAGCTTCAAATCGCCCATTCCCGCTCCAGCCATGAGGGGCGTGCTGCCATCGATTGAGCCAGCGTTGACGTCCGCGCCTTGCCGGAGCAGCAGCTCGATCATGTCCAGCGCGTGCAGACCGACCGCATCAAGCAACGCTGTTTGACCTTTGGCGTGCTTCCACTCCAGATTTGCTCCCTTGGCCGTCAGCATCTCAACGATTTCGCGGCAATTGCGCTGGACCGCAATCTGCAAGGGCGTGCAGAGGTTGGGGCCAATGGCGTTGATCCGTGCTCCGGCCTCGATCAACAACGCCGCCATCATGGGTTGACGCGCGTTGGCGGCGGCGTGCAATGGGTTGGCCAGGCGCTTGTCCCGGGCCTCGCGAGAAGCGCCGGCCTGGAGGAGGCAAGTGACGATGTTGGACAGCACCGCCGGCGACGCGCTCGTTTCCGCTGCCGCATGGAGCGGTGTAGTCCCGATCTTGTCGGTTGCATGCACATCTGCCCCTGCAGCCAAAAGAGTCACCACGGCGTCGAGGTTGGCTTGCCTGATGGCCCGAAACAGCGGCGTGCATTCGTAAGACGGTTCGCGCGCGTTCACATCGGCCTTGTTGGCTAGAAGGATGCGGAGCGCGGCGGCGTAGTCTTTCTCCGAACCAGGGTCAGTTCGAGTTAGCTTCACGTCCTTGGGCATCTGAGCCAGAACTACGGCCAGCCATCGCTCCATGCCGCGCGGCCACGAGTCGCCCCGAACAAAGGAGTGCCCAGCCAACTGGACGGCGCATCGACGGTGGCACCGTGGATCAGCAATAGGTGCACGATCTCGGGATACCCAAGAGCTGCGGCCCAGTGAAGCGCGGTTATCCCGTTCTGTGCTGCGGCGAAGTCAGGTTTGGCGCCGCGCTGAAGCAGCAGCTCGACCGCCGCTTTCTGTCTGCCGGTGACCGCCACAGTCAAGGGAGCTGCGGGTCCGCTGGAGGGGTGAAGGGGAGCGCCGTGGTCAAGGAGCAGGCGCATCGTCTCGATGTCACCTTGGACGGAAGCAGCATTGAGCGGGGTCTGACCCGAATGGCGCTTAAACAAGGCTCAAAACTTTCTTGGAGAGGCGCTTGCGTCGGCGAGTATGGGGAACGTTGGCAAAGAGGATTTGGCGCGAGAGCTTCTCCATTTGTTGAATGGTTTGCCAAAGGTCCCGTTCGTTCTGGATGGCTTGCTGGAGCGCGTGGAATTGTTCCGCGGTTAACGCCACGGTAATGGTTTTGCCCGCGACCTTGCGGGTCCACTGGTACCCCCTCCGGGGCGGCCGGAGTTGGGCACGGTCCAGCACCGAACCTTGGCTGATGTAGCCGATGCGGGCCAGGCGTTGGCGCAGTTGCGCGTAGGGGCGTTCTAACGAAGCCAGCGGCGACGGAGGTTTTCTCATGCCCCTGATTTTAGGCTGGACGTCCAGCCATAGACAAGTATAAATACTTGTCAATGCCCACCCCGTTCTTTCCCGCCTTCCGCGCCCGGTCCGCCGCCTTCGGCCGCCGGGTTCAGTCCCTCCGCCAGCACAGCCTGCTCCACCTCGAATTGCTCTTCGGCCAGTTCCTGCCGCCCGGACGGTTGGCCCAAGCCGACGAGGGCCCCAACAGTCGCGAGCGCATCGATTCGATCCGCCGGCTCTTCTGGGGCTTTCTCTATCAAGTCCTCAACCCTGGGGGCCCGTGTCGGGAAGTGGTCCGGCAGGTCCAGGCCCTCTTCCCACTCCCTAACCTCGGTCTGTCGATGCAGGCACCGCCGGCTCCTGCACCGCCCGCGGCCGGTTCCCCCTGAGACGCTTCAACGGCTCCGTTACGCCGTCGCCGCCCGCGCCGAGACGCTGTTGCCGCTAGCCGACCAGGGGCTGCACGTTTCGTCCCAAGGTGATCGACGGCACCACGATCACGCTGCCCGACACGCCCCACAACCAACGGGTCTATCCGCAGTCCGGTTCTCAACAGCCCGGCTGCGGCTTTCCCTTGCTGAAGATCGTGGGCGTGTTCAGCTTGGTCAGCGGCGTGCTGTTGGACTACGCCAAAGGCAACAAGCCCCAACATGAGTTGGCCTTGCTGCAGAAGCTGCTTCCTCGGTTCCAACCGCGCGACTTGGCCATCGCCGACCGGGGTTTCAGTAGTTACGGGCTCATCGCCTTGCTGCTCGGGCGGGAGTCGCCAGCCTCTTTGGCTCCACCAGGCGCGGCCCGCCGACCTGCGTAAAGGCAAGCGCCTGGGAAAAAACGATCGACTCTTCGTCTGGTCCAAGCCCCAGCAGAAACCGCGCTATCTGCCCAACACCCTCTGGAAACGCCTGCCCAGGGAGCTGACGGTGCGGGGGTTGCGCTTCCGACTCCAGGTGCAGGCTATCGCCCCAAAGCGGTCACCCTAGTCCTAAAACAAGCGTGTTTAGGGCTCCTATTTCATAGAGAGGCGCCTATCTGACACTTTCGAAATTCGCCGCCTATATATTGTATGTCTATCGGATACCGCACAGACCCCGTTGACGTTAAAGGATAGTAACTATTCAGGTGTCTATGGAGCCCGTGCGGACAGACGCGGGATGAAAGGCTTCCCCCGGACGGCATTTTCGAGTTCATCAAGGATGCAGCGGCCTTGCTTGCGGCAGGTGGAGATGTAACCGCGAATACGAGCAAACCTTCGAGCCCCGTGCAATGTGCGAAAGCATCCGATATCTTCTGACCACTTTCTCCATCCGAATATCCCGTTCGCCTTGATTGTTGGTAAACGGAACCTCCGGATGCACCACAAAGGCCAGTACGGATAAATCCCAACCCTCTAACCGGTCGAGCAGATGGCTGCCTTGCTTTGCTTGCCCGGACAGCCCGGATGACGGCGACGACCCTTGGCGAAAATGGGATGGCAAGCCCCCAAGACCTGCTTGAACGCCCGCTCCCCAATAACGCCCTCCCGCTCTACCCGCTCCTTGGCTTTCAC
>CAVUGP010000011.1:0-15397 GCA_963741015.1 uncultured Chloroflexia bacterium
TTCAGTCCTGGCGTTGCTCTATGGTCGCTTCAAAGAAAGATAGCAAACGCTGCAGCCTTTCGGTCTCACTTAACCTGATAACCGCACCGGTGTGCGGAAGATCATTCAGCATTTTCAGGTGCCTCATCCACCTTCAATGAAATAGAACTGCGCTTCCTCAGGAAGATGAGTGGCTGCGAGGGAGAGGAACAGGCTGGTGAGGGTCATTTCTTTTCCGCTGCCAACCGCGCCGACAATCCAGAGATGGCCGTCTTTATCCTTGAAATCTATCTGCAAAGGGAACTGGCGGCCGGATTTCGACATGGTCGTTGAATCGAGGGGGGGCGACCAGGAACTGTTCTTTGTTCTTTACCTCACTCCAGGCGCCCTGGTCAAAATTACGGAAGACAGGGCAGGTTTCCATCACATCAATCAGCGATATTTCCGGTGGAAGCGGGTCATGGTAGATCTTATGGGCAAGCGGCAGTTTCATTTCCGCGGTCGCCCGGGTCATCACCGCAATCAACCGTTCTTGTTCGGAAACCTTCGGCTTGGCGTCGAGTTTATTAATCTTTTCTTGCCTGGTGTTCGTATAACTGCTTCCTTTGCCCATTGTCTTCAACCAGAAGGATTTCGAAACTCTCAGAACGATCGGCTTCACCCTCTTCAACCACCTTGAAACCGGCGTACCCTGATTGAAATTCCACCATATCCCCTTGCGGTTTCCGCAAATAACCGTGACCTGGCCTGACTAGGGTTAAGTTTCTCTTCGAGGATTGCCACCATCTCATCGCGTCGGGTAGACTTTAAAGTGTGATCCGCCAGCCAACATTGCTGAGGAGTTGGTTGACCGAGTTATTGACATCCTGGTTCGCAAGAAGCAAATACATGCCAAGCGAGCGACCCTGTCGCACCAGCAAATCAAGGACCGTGTTCAAGTCGGGAAAATCAGCCAATCCCTTTGCGAACTCATCCAACATCAACCAGAGGTGGGGGAGGCGCTCACCACCCGGAAGCTGGTTGAAGGCCCAAATATCGCGACCTGTGTATTCGCAAATTGGGCCTGGCGGCGGGCGATCTCACTTTGCACGGCGACCAGTCCCCGATCGACAAGTTCGGGCTGGAGGTTTGTGACGATCCCTGAGACATGCGGCAAATCTTTGAAAGGATCGAAGGCGGCGCCGCCTTTAAAGTCCATGAAGAAGAAGTTGAGCAGGTCGGCGGGTAACTGAAGGACGCGCCAAGCACCAGGGACTTCATGAACTCACTCTTACCACTGCCCGTCGTGCCGATCAGGATTGAGTGGCAAGCATCAAAGCCGCCGCGTTCGGCTGGCAGCAAGTTGATGCATAAGGAGACAACATCTTTCTTCTGAATATAAACACCGATTGGGAACTGGAGAAGTTCATTGTCCTGATACTGTCGCTGCCAGTTATTTTCGACGGCTTTTGCACTCAACCACATATCATCGACGGTCATGGAAAGCGGCAGCGATTCTAGGCAGCGTGGATTGTTCCGATTCGGTGACCATTTCCAATCCTGCCAGCGCCCGGCAAACCCTCGGGATGCTGCTCATCGGGGTTTCATCCAGCGTCCCGGTCTCATTCCGGCCTGCCTTCCCAGGTCTCGACGTAACGGAACTTATTGTCTTCAAGCAGGTCCAGCCGCGCCCTGATTTGAGGGAGCGCCTGGTCGCCGAGGATGATCGTGGGCATCCGGTAGTGGTAACCCCATTTGATGATCGAGGAGATTTCCGGGTCCTGTCGGATGCTGCCGTTGTCGTCAAAGACGGTCAGGATATAGGGAATAGCATCGCTGTCCTCGAAGTGACGCTGATCGATCTCCTGGCGCCGGTCGTATTCAGAGACCAGCCAGGAGAGCATTGCATCAACGGATTTTTTCTCCAATGCCAGACCTGAAAAAGCTACCTGGAATTGCAAGGTCCGGGTGTGCGGCAGCCACTTGTAGACTTGCCACCGTTCTCTGGCATCCGGACGGTTTGAAAGGACGACGATGATCAGGTCGGTTGGGGAATGATGGATAAAAGCATCCAGCAGCAGCCGCTGAACGACATGGAAATTTTTTCCTCGCTGCCGCAAACCCCGAGGCTGCCGATGATGTCCAGTGGAAGCGTGTAGGGCAACGGGTAGATTTTCTTGTAATCCTGAATGACCTGTCGGGAAAGAACGACCAGGTCATCCTTATCATTGGCAACGGTTTGAGAGTTGATCTCGAGCGCAGGCGGGGCGGCGAATTGACCAACCCTGAGGGCGAGGAAATCGCTGTCGATCCCCAGGCGTCGATACCAGAGCCGGCGGAATTTTCCCCGCGCCAACCCGATTTCTATCATTGCTTCGGGCGGGGGATATGCATGTTGTAAGACTGATTTCTGGTTTTCCACCTGGGTGTCGAGGTTCTTACGAAGCGCTTGTAGGACCTGTTGATACTTCTGCTTACGAGCAATCAGTGCCTGTTCGTATTTTTTCTTGTCCGACCGGGTGCGGATCAGGTTGGTGATGGGATGGATCATCCCCATTGCAACCATGGGACAGATCAATAACAAGATGGTTTGGTTGTTAGTCACCCCGGAGATGACTTCCGGTGATGATTGAGACAATCACCGATCCGGCGGGGGTGAGCATGGTGAGCCAACTGAACGGTCGAGGTTCCGGGGGCATAGGTGTCGGAACGGGGAGTTCAAATTGTTCCACCGGCAGATGGATAGGTTCCCGGACTCCGGGGACATAGAGTTTCTTCGGGCTGCGCTTAGCTGTGGTTTGTAATGGTTTCGCCACGCGATTACACTCCCTGAAGGGGGTGATTTAAGTCTTAGGTTTAATAAAAAGGGGTGAAGTAATCTTCACCCCTGGTCATCTCATTCCTGTTGGGCTACCCACCCAGAGAAGAAGCCGCTGCTTCCCAGTTCTGGATCTCTTTTTCAAGCGTATCAGAGAGGGTGGAAAGATCGGTCGTTTCCTGGGAGATCTTGCCAAACCAGGTTTCGAATTCGGTCTGGAATTGAAAAGCGGCATTGCCCTGCCAATTCGTTCCCACAAAATCATTGATCTGAGTTTGTAGTTTCTTGACAAGGCCTTCGATATCCTGGGCATTGGTTTTCATTGCGGCGGCAGTTTGACGAGCGATATCAGGTTCGAGGTGCAGGGTTTGACTGGACATAACTTTCTCCTTTTCCTAAAAATGGATCGGTATGTTTTCTTAATTGCTCGGGTTATTCCAGAGGTTTTACCTTATAACCAGCCCGGCTAAAGTTGGGTTGGATCAATGGTCGGTATGTTCGCTGGATCGAGCGCAGCATAGACTTTCACGGCATCATCCCGATTGATAATGTCATCTCGGTTGATAATGTCATCTCGGTTGATAATGTCATCTCGATTGATGATGTCGTCTCGATTGATGATGTCGTCTCGATTGATGATGTCGTCTCGATTGATGATTTTGAATATCGACGGCTCTTTCGCGATCAAGTCGCCATTAGGCCCGACGATAAAATGATCATTGAGATTACCGTCAAACTGCAATTCTGATTTGAGATTGGAGGGGATTGCGCTGGCCGGGATAGCGTTCGACGGTATGGCACTGGAAGGAAGAGCTTCGGCGACAGCGCTCGCCGGGATCGCACTGGCAGGGATCGCATAATTCCCATTGTCGATCAGGATAAATCCATCGGGAACGCCGCTGGGGGGGATCACACTTGCCGGGATGGCCTCCGTTTTTAAAATATTGGAAGGGATCGCACTGGCGGGGATGGCATTGACGTTGAGCAGACTGGCGGGGATGGCACTGGCCGGGATGGCGCTGGCCGGGATGGCGTTAAGTAAGTTGGATGGGATCGTGGAGGCCGGGATAGCGTAGCTGCTGTTATCCACCATCACGTAACCATCAGGGATGTTACTGGGCGGGATCGCGCTGGCAGGGATGGCCTCGTTTGCCAGGATACTGGCCGGTATGGCGCTAGCGGGGATGGCGTTGGATGGGATGGCACTGGCGGGAATAGCGCTGGCGGGAATGGCGTAATTGCCATTGTCGATCATCACATAGCCATCAGGGATATTACCATTCTCAATTGCACTAGCGGGAATAGCCTTATCCGCCATATACTAGCGGGGATCGCGCTGGCCGGGATGCGCCTGGCCGGGATCGCACTGGCAGGGATGGCGCTGGCCGGGATGGCGTAACTGTCATTGTCGATCATTACGTAGCCTTCGGGAATATTGCTTGCCGGGATGGCGGATTTGGCAACAACACTCGCCGGGATGGCGCTGGCTGGGATGGCACTGGATGGGATCGTGCTGGCGGGAATGGCGAGGTCGCCGCTCGCAACTTTCACATACCCTTCCGGTAGTTTATTGTCTGGGATGCCCCTGGCCGGGATGGCCTTGTTCGCATCGTAGTAGACCGTTTGGCCGTTGACTTCTACTGCGATCTTTCCCTCTGGGATCTGGTCGGGAGGGAAGAAGAAAGCCTTAATCCCACCGCCGCCGGCCTTTGCCCCGGCGTAGATCCCCACACCTGCGATTGCACCGCCTTTGGCAATGACCTTGCCTGTCTTGAGTGTCAAGTTCCATGATCCTTTACCAAGGCCAACTGCACCATTAACAAGGGACGATGCCTCCTCTTTAAGAAGTTGTATGATGCCTTAGCGCCATCAACAACCTTTCCTCCGGTCTTATCCCATAGACCTCCCCAGAACGAAGATTTCTTCGGCGCAGGTTTGAGGGGTTTCAGGCTGTTGAGGAATTCCGCAGACCCGGTCCACTCAAAGGATGAGAAATCGTAAAACAAAAAATCCTGGGTGGGTGTAAAGTTACCGGTGGTGTCCACCTTCTGCCACTCCTCGAACTCCCTGCCGACACGGTACATCAGGGTTTCAAATTCTTCGATGAGAGTTCCCGATGTTCTTCATGCTGTCAAGGAATTTCTGCTCAAGATCTCGGGCGCTGTCGCCTTGATAAACATCTTGCATGGCGATATTGATCTTGTTCATTGCGTCGAGCTTTGCAAAGAGGTCTCTGTAAACAACTTGCAGCGTGTTGACCAAATCAAAGGCGACATCAATATCAAGATGTATGGTTTTATTTGCCATAATGCTTCTCCAAATACCGGCGGGGCAATAAGACTTAGAGTTTTATTTCTGAAAGCATCCTCTGTAATTCGATGAAAGAAACGCGTTTTAGCAATTCGGGTTTATCCAATTCACCTGAAAACTCGACGATCCAGGTGTTGTTTGCGCCTTCTACATAGACGAACACACGATCAATCGGATGACTGTTGGAAGCGATGAACGAATTCAAAATCAAGCGATGAGAAGGAGATGCTGCCAAATCCGATCAAATTCGCCAGGTCAGAGGCGAACAGTTCAGCCTCAGCACCGGGCAAGGATTTCGCTTCTAATTCCGCTTTTATCTCCAATTCCTCCGTAGATAACCAACGCTCCAGATCCTCAAAACTGAAATTGAGGTATTTTTTTGCGATGGGCTCGCCTCTGTCCCCTCCGCTGACGTGGTCGAAGATTTCAGCCAGGACGCTGCCCAGGAGATCAGGTTTTACGGCATAGGTCAGGCTGAAGACGACATTGTTTTCATTTTGCTGGAGGGTGAAGCCGTATTGAGGATGGTAGAAAAGCTGCAGGTAAAATCCCCCACCGGGACGTTCATCATAAAGTTCGATCAGTGTTGAAAAGCTGCTCAGGGGGAAGACGGTTTTTTGAATTTCTGGTGCGATTTGGGGAAAGGCGTGTTCGACGAGGTGGGCGTAATTGCGCGCAAGGAGTGAGTTTCGGGCAGCGGTCAGCAAAGTCGAGCGTTGGTCGTCGGGGGCATCATCGTAAGCTCGTTTGAGCATCGCCTCCGCAGTTTTCCCACAATTGATTGTGTAAAGGATCAGGACTAATTCTTCTACACTTAATCGATAGCGATAAAGCGAAGGGGATAGGGCCATTGTTCCTCCTCAATGAACCGAATATGTTGTTGTATCAATAATACATGTTTGGTGAAAATAAATCAATTCATATTATATATAATTTTTTACTAATATATAAAATCACGGGTTTACCAATAATTAAAATGAGATTAAATCTTAATAATTTCAAGATTGCTTTGCAAGTTCTCTTTAAAATACCATCAGGTTACTACGTATCATATTTATCCATATTTTCTACGAGAAAAATCCTCATGACGAGAATAAATACATGAATTAAATAAAGAACATTAGTGCTATAATATATTACAAACCTTGATACCCGGAGGGCAATGATGGACGATCCTGTTTTTCAATTGGAAGTTGGTGCTATGGAGCGTTGGCGGCAGGGTGATCCCTGGGGATTCGTCGAGCTTGGCGCCGATGACATCATTTACACCGATGTCGGGCAGGCGGAACCGATCATCGGTCTGGATGCCTATCGTGAATATATGCGCCAGATCGAAGGGCAGGTCCATTACCAACGTTCGGAATTTATCAATCCCAAGATCGTCCGAGTTGGAGATGCCGCCCTACTGACCTATAACTATCGTTCTGCCGTCTTGTCGGAAGGTGGCGAGGAGGTCAGTCATACCCCCTGGAATACCACCGAGGTTTTCTTTTATCGGGACGGTCAGTGGAAAACCGTCCACACGCATTGGTCCTATATCAATCAAAAACTGCCCGAGCGGGTTGTTGTGCCGGTACCGGTGGAGAACCCCTCCATTGTCTACCAGGGCGTATTGGCAGAATTAATGGCACTTAAATCCGGTGCGATGGAACGCTGGCGAAAGGGTGATCCGTGGGGTTTCATCGAGATCAGCGACGAAGATGTGACTTATTTTGATACCGGTACACCGCAGCGGATCAATGGGAGAGAGGCCTTGCGGGCGGAATATGAACCACGGGCCGGTAAAACCTGTCATGATGTGATGGACTTTGTGGATCCCCAGGTCCAGAGTCTGCGGGGACCTGGCTGTTCTTTTTTATCGCGACCTTACAACATGGCTGGGTGCGGATGGCTCTGTCATCCGAAGAACGCCCTGGAACTGCACGGAGGTCTTCCAGCGGAAGGATGGTGATTGGAAGATCATCCATACCCATTGGTCGTTCATTAAAGGTGAGAGGGCGTAACCCGGTTTCATAGGTGGCCGCATGGCCTATATTTTCTCCAATTAATATGATGGCCTTACAAAGAAAAAGATCACAATTCCAGCGTGACAACCTGAATCAGCAGGACAGTTAACGCTTTTACCGGGAACCTCAAAGAGTCACGCAGGCAGCAGTCGCCGTTATGCATAAGCTGCATTGTTTTCAGTCTTCCACAGAAAATGTATGATTAATTTGTTTTTGATTCCAAATGAAGGATCCCAGCTTCGGCCCTTCCCCTTGAAAAGGGAAGGATGTCTGCGTGAGCAGAAAGGAAAGGGTTATAAGGGTAACTCTTCCAGTCCGATCACTAATCCTTCTTTGATCCATCCAGTATAATAATTTCAGTCGATGTAAATTTACATTTGAACCAATAACTGCATAAACGCAATCTTAACGGGCATCAAGGCGACCCTGTGACTGTACGGCTTTTTACGGGTTTGAGTCGCCTACACATTTTCTGCCCGGTCAACACATCATACAACCGCATAATGAAAGGACTTATTATGACCCCACCGAAATCGATCGGATTTCCACGCATGGTACAGGAGGCGGGTGAAAAGCGTGTATTTTTACCGGATTTCATCCAGATGCTCGCCGGGTTGGGGTTTCGTGTTGTCATAGAGGAAGGATATGGCTCCCGCTCCGGGTTTGATAAAGCCGATTTCCGCCAGGGCAGCAACCTGATCTCCTTCGGCACCCGTGACGATGCTTTCGACCAGGACCTTGTGTTGGTCCTGCGCGCGCCGGATGACGATCTTAATCGTATGAAACCCGGGACGATCCTGATGTCCATGCTGCATTACCCCACCCATCCCAACCGGATCCCACTGTTCCAGGACCTGGGATTAAAGACCATCTCGCTGGATAGCATTGTCAATGATAATGATGTCCGCCTGGTGGAAAACATGCGGGCGGTCGCCTGGAATGGGCTGGAAGTCGCTTATGGACTATTAGAAAAACATTGGCCCGGGCTTGTCCGCCCGGACGGCAAGCCGATCCGTTCATTATTGCTGGGCACGGGCATGGTCGGCAGGCACGCGGTTGACGCCGCAGTCCACCTCGGCAATATTGAGCGAAATAACGAGCATATCAGCCTGGGCAATCCCGGCGCGGTTTGCAGGGCGGTGGGACGTAACCTGACTGGTCATAAGGAAGAGATGATCAGCCTGCTAAAGCGGACAGATATCCTGATCGACGCCACCCAGCGCCGTAACCCAGCCGAACCCGTGATCCCCAATGACTGGATCCAGTATTTACCGGAACACGCCATCATGGTGGACCTTTCGGTTGACCCCTATATCCCCACCACGGACCCGCCGGTCGTGCGGGGGATTGAAGGCATCCCGAAGGGTGACCTGGATAAATATGTCTTTTACCCGAAGGATGAAGACTGGGAAGAAACCCTTGCGCCGGGGGTCCCGACCGAACAACGCCGGATCGCGGTGACCTGTTACTCCTGGCCGGGCTTCCATCCTGAAGCCTGTATGACCCACTATGGACAGCAGTTGAATCCGATGATGCCGGTACTTTTCGAAAAAGGGTATGATGAACTCTCATTGGAAGGTGGGTACTTTGAACGGGCACTCTACCGGGCGACATTGAAGGCCTGGGAAAACCAGCTGGCCCGTGATTTTATCTGGAACGGGGACCAATCCATTTCCTGATGTGCCCTTTAAATATAAAGAACCCCGATTGGTTTTTATGTGAACCAAATCGGGGTCTTTTTATTTTATTTACAAACCCTAATGCCGTTTCCGATAGAACAGGATCACAGCAGGGATGAAGAACAGAACTGCGAACCCGGCCAGAGCGGCGATCGACGGCCAGATATTGGAAAGGCCTGCTCCTCTCAGCAGGATGTCCCTGAACCCGGTCATGATCCAGTAGACAGGCGTGAACCGGGAGATCTTTTGAACCAATTCGCCGAGGATGTCCAGCGGCACCCAGGCGCCGCCCAAACCAGAGAAAATGAACATCGGGATCAGGGCGAAAATGGCACTCTGCTCAGGCATTTTTGCCAGGATGCCGATCAGCAGCCCAAGACTGGCCACGAAGGCGCAGCTAATTAAGGACAGGGCCAGGGTCGCCAGCGGCGCAGCCAGGAAATCCAGCCGGAGGAAGATTTGTCCAAAAGCGACCAGCACGATGAACTGCATCAGGATCATGACGAACATCGCCAGCCAGTGTCCCACCATGATCGAAAATTTCGGGACGGCTGTGGTCAGGATCCGGTCCAGCGCGCCGGACTTGCGCTCCTGGATGATGATCTCCGCGGCACCCATCAGCCCGGCAATGGCAAACTGAGCCATCATACCCGGCAAAGATTGGGCAAAGGCGTTTTCGGTGGAGGTCTGCTGGCTGCCATTCGGTGCGGTCTGGGTTTCAACGGCTGTGACCGGCGGTGTTTGCCAGGCTTTAAGTGTGCTATTAAAAGTTTCGTTGTATAGGGTGTCTTGTTCTGCCTGGTCGGTGAACCCTTTCTGTTGTGCATACAAATCAACGGCTTGTTTGGCAGTATTGGCAGCAGTTTGCAGCCGGTTGACGGCGGACTGGATTTCCTGCTGGACGGTGATCCCGGAAGTGGTGTTCACATCAAGGATTGCTGTCAGCGCAATCGTTCCATTTGTCATCACGCTGCTGCTGAACCCGGCGGGAATGACCAGGGCGCCAGCGATATCTTCATTGGCGACAGCCTGCTTGAGATCCACAAGGGTTTCCGTCTTGTCAATTTGTTCAATTCGAACAACGGAAGAGTTCTCCAGATAATTGAGGATGCTCGCGGTGATGGGGGTATCTTCCTCGCTCAGAACCCGGATGGGTAAGCGGTTGTCGGTGTTTGCGTTCGGGCCGTTGAAACCGCCAAACATAAAGCCGAACATCAGTGTGAAGATGATCGGCGCAACCACCAGGAAGATGACCGGTTTCCAATCCTTGAAGAGTTGATAAAGGTCTTTGAAGGTGATATCCAGAAATTTCATGATGAACCTTTCATGCAAAACGCTTCTTGAATCGGGCGTTGCCGATCATGAAGAATGCAGCTGCCAAAACGAACATTCCGCCGGTCAGCAGCAGAGTATTGACCAGGTTTCCGCTCCAACAGGCTTCCAGCGCTTTCATCGCCCAGCCCTGCGGTACAACGAGGGGAATGATCTTGAAGGCGCTTTCCGCGGATGTGCCAACGGTAAAGATGCTGGAAATCCCCAGCATACCGGTGAAGGTCAGCACTGCGCCGTAGATGATCCCGGCTTGTTTGGTGCTCTTTACCAGGGACATAATGAAAATACCGAAACTTGAAGCCAGGGCGACCAGGCCGATCGAAAAGACGATCAGCAGGAACACAGGGCCCCAATTGATATGAAAGACCAGGCTGCCGAAGCCCAGCAGTATCAATACCTGAACGATGATCATCAGGAATCCGGAGAGGAACTTTCCATTCAGGATCGTACTGGTGTTGGTGGGAGAAATAAATAGCCGGGCCAGGGTGCCCCGTTCTTCTTCCTGCAGGATCGTTTGGGCTGCGGAAGTACCGGTGAAGAAGGCATAGAAGATCATCATGCCGCCCATGATGCTGCGGATGATGGTTTGCAGCAGGCTGCCCTGCTGCGAATTAGCGCCGGGTTCTTTCGGCGGGATGATGGTCAAACTGCCGTTGTTGGCTTGTCCGTTTGCTTCGGCGTTCGCAGTCAGTGACTGGATCAGCGCGATCTGTTCAGCCTGGCTGAGGGTCACGCCGTGTTCCGCCAGCACACGTGTGATGGTATCCAAAGAAAGGGTGCCGGAGGAGAAGCCGTCCACGATACTCATGACGATCAATTCGGTCACCTGGGGTCCCAGGCTTAGTTCAGGGTCCTTGTAAAACTCAATGGAGACTTGCTTGTCGCCCATTCCGATCAGGGTTTTTGTAAATCCGGGCGGGATGATGATCGCCAATCCGGCTTTCCGGGCATCGACCGCAGCGCGTGCTTCTGATTCCGTGCCAAGTGTAACGGTCATCAGGTCAGCGAAGGTATTGTCCTGCAGGGTGTTCACCAGCATGTCACCCATGGTGGCAAAACTTTGCCCATTGACGTCAAAATTAGGAACTACCTCGCTGCCGGTGTCCTGGTTGACCAGGATCACATCCGTTTTGGGTACGGAAAAACCGGAACTGCCGCCCACGCCGCCAAACAAAAATGCAAATAAAAGAGTCATCAGGATCGGGACGCCGAACATGAACGCCAGCGCGAACATGCTGCGAAAGGCCCGACTGAGGTCCTTGAGAGCTATTGTAATTACTTTCATTGTCGGGCTTCCTTTCAGTCCCGCAGCGCGCGGCCGGTCAGGTGCAGGAAGACCGCTTCCAGGTTGGGTTCCATCACTTCCACGGAGTTGATCCTGATGTCCACCGCTGCTGCCGCTTCGAAAACGTCCGGCAGGATCTGATTGCTGTCCTTGACCAGCAGATACAATGTGCCGTTTTCGGAGGTGATTTCGTGGACACCTTCAATTGCTTTCCAGGCAGCTATGGCCTTAGCCGAATCGCCCGTGATGGTCAGGGTGATCCGGTCCAGTTCGCCTACAATGTCGATCAGTTCCTGATGAGTGCCCAGGGCGATGATCTCGCCGTGGTCCATGATGGCGATCCGGTCGGAAAGTTCCTGAGCCTCTTCCATATAATGGGTGGTGTAAAGGATCGTGACGCCGTTATCCCGTAAATGCTTGACGGAATCGAGAATGCTGCGGCGGCTCTGGGGGTCAATCCCGACCGTGGGCTCGTCCATGATGATGACCCTTGGCTGATGCAGCAGTGCCACGCCCACATTCAGGCGGCGTTTCATCCCGCCGGAGAACTTTGAAACCGCACCAGTTGCGCGGTCTTCAAGGCCAATCAATTTCAGAACAGCTTCCACCCGTTCTTTAAGTTCGCTGCCATGCAGGCCGTACATTTTTCCCCAGAAGTTCAGGTTCGCCCTTGCGGAGATGTCCTCATACAAGGCAATTTCCTGAGGGACGACACCCAGTTCTGCCTTGGCGGCTTTGGGTTCCTTCGCAACGGAATATCCCATCAGCCAGACTTCACCGGCATCGGGCGTAAGCAAGCCGGAGATCATGTCGATCGTGGTGGTCTTGCCGGCGCCGTTAGGACCCAACAGGCTGAAGATCTCACCGGTGTGGATCTCAAAACTAACATTCTTCACGGCATGGATATCCTCAAATCGTTTGTCGAGGTCCTGAACTTTGATTGCCTGTCCGGTCATTGTCTGCTCCTTTAAATTAGCGTGCAAAGAAAGTGATGTTGATTTTAGTATAAGAATTGAAAGCATTGGTCAGGATAGATTATCTATGTTCTTTGGAAAAGCGTTCCCATTCTTATAGCTTTACGATTTTGCCAACCTTATCCATTATAAAGATTCTCATTTTTCATGCAACTATTCGACCGTATGAACGCGGATTAGCCTTTCGGACAGGATGTTATGTTGGGATTCACATTTTTAATATGCAATGCACTCAAACATTGAGTGCATTAATTTAATATCGAAAATATTGCAGGAAGATTTATCTTGTTAAAGAAGAACCATTGCCAGGATCAGGTTCATTACCGTTGCTGCGATCAGGTTCGGCCAGATCGCACCGGCTTTATGAGAGACCCATCCGTTGATCAGGCCGATCGCCCCGAAAGCATAGACCAGACCGTACACAATGCCCATCAATGGTTTGGGCATCAGGAAAGCGACCACCAGTTGAGGCAGGGTGAACAATGCCGCCTGGATCAGGTTAGCCCAGAACGGTCCCATTTTGGGTGTCAAAACCCGCAGAAGCCAGCCCCGAAAACACAGTTCTTCAGCAAAGATGCTGACCAGCCCGGAGAACAGGAACATCCCCAGCCAGCCGCCAAAACCACTGAATATGGTCAGCCAGGCAAAAGTTGGATCTGTGGTGTTGGGTCCGGTTGCTTCCTGAAGCAGAAAGCGGTATGCGCCGGACCAAGGTTCGAAGACCGCATAGATAACGATCAGGGCAGCCAGGTTGATCCCGGCCCATTTGAGCACCTGTTTCCAACCGATATTACCCATACCGATCCGCCGGGCATCCTTACGGATCACCAGGTTAATGAGGGGTAGTGCCAGGAACAGCAAGGTGAAAATCGGCAGATTCAGGTCCTGCCAGAGTGAAAAACCAATGGCAACCAACATCGCCCCCAGCAGCCAGGTTAATGCGAATGTTTCTTGTTTGCCCCATTGCTTCTTTTTCTTCATATTTCGACCTTAAAATATTATAAAAAATATTATTTTATATTTCTTTGTGGTTTATTTGCCAGATTGAGGTAAAAAGGAAAATCACACTTGCAACCGCAGTTCCGGTGAGGGGTAACCAAAGCGGAAAACCAGGAGGCAATGTATTTGTCGCCACTGCACCGATGACACTGGGAAGAGCGAATGGTGTGATCAGGCCCAGACCGGGGAAAAGATTAACCAGGATTGCACCACCTAATGCACTGCCGAGCGAAATCCCCAGGACAATACCACGTGAATTTGACAAAACTTCCACCATTAACGTCAGGGTGATGTAGAAAAACAGATCCAAAGCCAGAATAGCAGTACCTTTGAAATAAGCTTGCCAAAAGATGCTGCTGGAATCATGAATCCAATTGATCATTAGGGCGATAAGTGACTGGAAGATAACCATTGTGATCAGGATTCCGAAAGTTTGTGAGAGCAATTTCGATAAAAAGAAAGCTGTCCTGGAAATTGGTTTGGATAGGATCCACTCTATGGTCCCAAGTTCCTTTTCCTGGGTGATACTGCCCTGGACGAGGATAACGACACCGATCGGTAGTACGAAGCCTGCCAAAGAGAAAAAAGCTGAGACACCATCAGGAAGATTGGCCAGTTCAGATTGTTCCACACCATCAAAGATTTCCGTAATGAATGGCATCAGGAATAAAAGCAGGACCAATAGTCCGTTGATAATCAGCCCCCAGAGCAAGGTCTGGATCCACCAGCGAGGCGAGCCCCACCACTTAGTATTTTCATAGCCGAGCATATTCTTTAAGCCCAGACGCCAACCTCGGGTCTGGTCGACAACCAGAATGGATTTAGATTTCATCATTTCCTCCCGAAACAACTTTCAGAAAGACATCTTCCAGTTCTTGTGTTTCTAAGTTGAAGCTTAAGACGGTCATGTCGGTATAGCTTACCAAAATTGGTAATAATGATTTCTTGGCCGTTTCTTGATCGGTAATGGCTATTTTCCAACTCAAATAATCGTTTTTCGAATCCTGAGCGATATCTGAAATCCAGTCCAACGATTTTTAATTTAGCAAAGGCTCGATCCGTATATCCTTCTACATGAACGTTATAAACGATCTTTCGTCCGGATTTAAGCAGGTCTTCGATTGGTCCCTGGGCAATCAACACACCCTGGTTAAGGATCACAACCCGGTCGCTGACTTTTTGGACGTCATCAAGGATATGGGTGGAATAAAAAAGTGTTGTTTTGTCCCGCAGGTTTTCCATGATCTTTAAGACATCCTGTCTACCCATGGGATCGAGAGCTGCTGCAGGTTCATCGAGGATTAAAAGGTCCGGATAATTAATTTGCGCCTGGGCAATCCCCAATCGTTGCCGCTCACCTCCAGAGAATCCTTTAACTGGTCTATCAGCTTTTTTCTCAAGGCCAACCATATTTATCATTTCATTGACTCGATCTTCAATTAAAGGTTTTGGGCCGACATAGAAAAATTTTGCTGTGAAACGCAGAATTTCTCGAGCAGTCATATTGGGATAGAATTGCGGGCTTTGTCCAAGATACCCCACCCGTCTTCGTATATCAGCACTATCCTTGACGATATCCAAACCAAAGATTTTTCCTATTCCATTGCTGGGACGCATCAAACCGAGCAGCAATTTGATTGTTGTACTTTTCCCAGCACCGTTTGGTCCAAGAAATCCTGTGATGGAATGTTCGGGGATGGTCAAATCCAATGATTTTACTGCATCGATATCACCAAAATGCTTTGAGAGCTTATGGGTTTCTATGAGGGGAAGTGGGGATTGCATTTGGTACCTCCTTATTGCTCCGACCTGCAACAATCTTATTAAGAAATGGAATTTTTCACCCTCGTCGGATATCCTAATCTTCCAATCCCTTATGGTCAGTTTTAACCTAGCCCCGCGGTCAGGATGAATCTGACTGCCTAACCGGTAATATTTTGCCACATTTTCCTTATACTGATTACGTTTGTTTATACATTTAATGAAGGAAATATTGGGTTGAGGGACAAAAATGGCTGAAAAAACAAAAATCCTGA
>CAVUGP010000012.1:0-114055 GCA_963741015.1 uncultured Chloroflexia bacterium
CAAGACCTGCTATGCATTGACGCTTTCCTTCACCGGCTGGGGCGCAGATCTGATTGCAGATCCACCCAACTCTGATGGATGTGAACTGGGTACCTATGAAGCAGGTGCGGCGATCAGCCTGACGGCAACCCCGGATGAAAACTGGCACGTCAATTCCTGGGTGGGTTCAGCGGATGATGGATCGAAGGGTGATGAAAACCTGGTGATCATGCCTGCTTCCGCTGCAGAGGTAATGGTCAATTACATGATCTACACCTTTGTACCGATCATGACGGGAGGAAAATAATCAACCGTTTTAGAAGTTTTCGGTGATGAAGAAAGGGTGACTGAGTTGTGAAAGATCATTAACCCAGTCGAAATCGAAAATCTTCTGACCCATTAACGATAGACAGGCACCTTACCCCTGGGGTGCCTGTCTTTTTTATTAACCAGTTTGTTCCGTGATGGGCAAAGTGGAACCTGCCTGAAAATATTAAGCGCCATGAAAAACGGGTTGCCTGGGTGGCTTATCTACCGGCTGTCTTATTACAAGAAAGGGGAGGAGCCGTGAATCCTATTTGACGTACAGGGGCGGCCTGATGCACGTTCTGAACAAGATCGAAACGCTCTTGGAATCCAAAGAGGCAAGATAGATTGGTTCGGATTTCATCGAGGGTTAAAACCATCCCGAGGTCGCAGAGATCATCCTTGGTGATAGCTTACACACGATCCTGGGACAGCAATCTGGTGTATTTCTGCGACAAATTAGAGGAAGAGAATTGGATCATTTTGGTGGATGAACGGCTCTCAATGTTGCATATGCGATATCCTCTTTATAAAAAGAAGAGGCGCGTGTCATGAATCATATTCATTGTGTTGAACGATAAAATTTGTTTAATTAATATCGCTGCCCAACCATGCCATCTGATTGCTAAAGTAAATAATTTATTGAATATTTAGAACGGCGAGTTAATTCATCAGGCTCCAGGATGTTTTTATCCTGGAGCCTTTTTTCTCTTATATCATAAGATTATGCAGAGTAGTGAACAATCGATGAGATTGACTGATTAGAGGAACTTCTCTGCGAAATGGCAGGCAACCTGATGGCCGGGACGTAAGTTCACGTAATTGTGGTTCTTCCAATGAGCAGATATCCTGAGCATAAGGGCAGCGGGGATGGAAACGGCATCCAGATGGGGGATGGATCGGATTAGGGATTTCACCGCGAGGCATAGGTTCCTTCCGGCGCTCATGGGGATTTGGCACCGGAACGGCCGCAAGCAGTGCAATGGTATAGGGATGCAGAGGATGGGCATAGACTTCTCTAAGATCGCCAATCTCAACGATCTTTCCAAGATAGAGGATGCCGATCCGGTCGCAAATGTATTTCGCAGTTGCAAGGTCATGCGTGATAAAGAGGAAAGTCAGATTGAACTCATTCTTGAGTTGGACCATTAAATCCAATAATTGGGCTCTGACGCTGACATCAGCCATGGCGATGGGTTCGTCAGCCAGGACGAGATCGGGCTTAGTGATCAGTGCCCTGGCAATGACCACGCGTTGACGCTGGCCGCCTGAGATTTGATGCGGATATTTGTTGTAATAGAACAGCGCTGGTGACAACCCCACTTTTTCCATGATTTCGAGGACCATATCCCGATGATTTTCTTTGCTTTCGGGATAGTGAATTTCAAGGCCCTGGCGGATAGCATCGCCAAGGGACATGCGGGGATTCAATGATGCCATGGGATCCTGGAAAATGACCTGCATCCGTCTCCGCATCTTGCGCAGTTCTTCAGGATGCAAAGTGGAAAGGTCAACGCCATCAAATTTGACCTCACCGGACGTTTTTTCTTCCAGTCCGATGGTCACCTTACCGATGGTGGTCTTACCGCTGCCGCTTTCACCGGCCAGACCGAGGACCTCACCACGGCGGATTTGGAATGTAACATCATCGACTGCCTGAACAAAGTCTCGCTCCTTGGAGAAAAATTGTGCGAGAAAACCAGTCTGGACTGGAAAATATTTTTTGAGATGTTTAACATCAACAAGATAGTCATTATTGTCATATCTTGGTGTATTATTCTGTTCATTCATTGGGCCACCTCAATGGTGGGTTCGGATTTTTGAGGATGATCGATATACAACCAGCATTTAACCTGGCGGCCCGGAACGATCTCTTTCAGTTCTGGTTCAAGTTCCGTGCATATATCCATTGCCATAGGACAACGAGGATGAAACCGACAGCCAGTTGGAGGGTGGGTCAGGTTCGGAGGTTCTCCGGGCATTTTATACAACTCTTCTGATTCACTCAATTCAATCGTGGGGATTGATCTTAAAAGACCCTGAGTATAGGGATGAAGAGGTGTATCAAAGAGGGGGTTAACATCCGCAATCTCTACAATATGTCCGGCATACATCACCGCTACACGGTCCGATAATTCAGCGACCAGAGCAATATTGTGGGTAATAACCAGTAAAGTCACGCCGAATTCTTCACGGATATCCCGGAATTGATCTGCAAGTTTTGCTTCTACAATAACATCGAGAGAGGTTGTTGCCTCATCGGCAATGATCAGGTTCGCGTTGAGGACCAGGCCTAACCCTACCATAACGCGTTGGCGCATGCCGCCTGAAAGCTGATGGGGATAGCTGTTCATCCGGCGCTTTTGGATTCCAAGCTTTTCAATCAATATGCTGGCTCGTCCCAGGGCTTCCTGCGATTTCGTTTTCGGCTCATGAACCTGAATGGCCTCGATGATATGTTCATCAACACGCTGTACAGGGTTGAGGGAGGTCATTGGGTCCTGGAAGATCATACTGACTTTATGACCTCGGAAATCACGCATTTGTTTTTGGTCATAGGACATGATATCTTCACCCTGGAAGATCAGATGTCCTCCTGAAATATATCCGGGGGGCTGGATCATCCGCATCAGGGCTTTGCCCATGGTGCTTTTTCCGCATCCGCTTTCACCAACTAACCCGAGAATTTCACCTTCATAGATATCAAAGGAGACATGATCCACGGCGCTGACTGTTCCCAACCGGGTATTATAGGTCACCGAAAGATCACGAATTTGCATTAAAACATTTCTATCTGTCATAAGCTTAACGGTCCGATAATTTTGGATTTAATATTTCAGAGAGACTCTCACCAAGCATACTGAACGAGAGCGTCACCAGGGTGACCATCAAACCGGGATAGGTGATGAGCCACCATGCTCGACGGACATAATCCTGGCCACGAGCAAGGTCAATTCCCCAGTCTGGAGTGTTTGGTGGCAAACCAAACCCCAGGAAGCTAAGGCCGGCTTCAGTGAGAATGGCGTCACCAACATTAATGGAAAAAATGATCACAATTGAAGGGATGACGTTCGGGAATATGTATTTAGAGAGGATCTTCAGCCAGGGTGTCCCAATGCTTCGGGCAGCCTCGACATACAATTCCTTTTTTATACCGAGTGTTTGACCACGAACAATCCTGTAATAGGTTGGAATGTAGAGCACCGCTATTGATACAATGATATTGCCAATCCCAGCACCAAGGACCGCAGCAATAGCGATCGCAAGGATCAGGCCGGGGAATGAATAAAGGCTATCCATGATGAGCGTCATTACCCGGTCAAAGGGACCGCTGACAAAACCGCTGATCAAGCCCAATGGAACACCGATCACCAGTGAGATCAGTGCAGATGAGAGACCAACGATCAGTGCGATCCGGGTCCCCCAGATGATTCGGCTAAAGACATCCTGGCCGATCTGGTTCGTGCCAAAGATGAAGCCTTTTGATGATTCACCTCGGAGTGTGCTTGCAACCTGTAAGTCAGGGTAATTTGTGAGTGAATCTCCCAACACATCAGGAGCAACCACGAAACCATCAATTTCACCCGCTTCAAGGGCAGTCAGGCCTTCATCCAGGGTTTCATATCGCATCTGCCTGGGTTGATAACGGACACCCTCTGGCGCCTCGGCGTTTAGTGCATCGACTTCTTCACGTAAAGCCTGGCTTGCCGGACTGCCGATAATGAATCCGATATTATTTGTTTTATCGCCAATATCCTGAATTGTAATTTCTCCGCTCGAAACTGGCGCAACGAGCACATAGGATGATGGGGGCTGCCCGGGTGGCAGAAGTGAGGGGCCAACTTCAGCAGAAGGATCGTATGGAGCAAACCACTGTGGAAACACACCTACCAAAATAATGAATACCAACAGAACCGAACTGACTGCAACGAACCACCAATCACCTCCGTACCACTTCCTGGCTAAAAACAATCGGCGGACAAACCCGACCTTATCCAGGTCCAACAGCCATTCCGGTGTTGCAACGTCAGGGTTCTGGGATGTGTTGTTCTTTGATTTATTTTTCATATTAATCTTTCAAGATCAATTCGCCAATGGTTAGTAGCGAATTCGGGGATCTACGAAGGCATAGAGGACATCCATCAGCAAGCTGATTGCAGCAACAAACATCGCGAATACGCCGATGGTCGCCTGCACGGCTGTATAATCACGCAGCTGAATGCGCTCAACGAGGTATCTTCCGACACCTGGAAGTGAGAATGTTGTCTCGGTCAGAACGGCACCCGCCAATAAAATCGCAAATTGGAGGCCAAGAAGGGTCAGGATGGGGATAAAGGTGTTCCTGAGGGCGTGTCGATAGACCAGCTTATTCTCCTCAATACCTCTTGCCCGTCCTGCTGTAATGAAATCAGACTGGAGCATTTCAATCATATTCACCCTTGTCAATCGGACGAAAACTCCGGATAATGCAAGTCCCAGAGTGATTGATGGCAGAATTAAATGAGAAATAGCGGACCAAAACGCCGGCCAATTACCGGTGATTAGAGCGTCAAGTACATAGAAGTTCGTTGGCGAATTGAAGTTGGTCAGCATCAAGGTGTCCATCCGCCCGGATAAAGGAAATATTGGAATCCGGACGGAAAAGGCTATTTGAAACAATAACCCCATAAAAAAGATTGGGATGGATGACATGATAATACTCAGAAGCCGGATAATATAATCGATGGGCTTTTTTCGATGTTTTGCTGCATAGGCTCCGGAAAAAATACCAATAACTGCTGTAATTGTGATCGCAGGGATTGTCAGCTCTATCGTTGCCGGCATGCGTTCTCCCAGCTCGTCTTTAATAGGGCGTTCACCCTGCGTGAGTGCTGTACCGAAATTGAAGGTAACCATATCGCCGATGAATTCGAAATACTGAACAATCAACGGCCGGTTCAACCCAAGTCGTTCTCTAAGATCGTTGGCCTGTTCTTCACTGACACGGGGGCCGAGTTGAGATCGGATCGGATCACCGGGTAAAACCCTCATAATGAAAAAGATCATCGTGACAAGGATCAAAACCATGGGGATGGTCATCAGAACTCGAGTGATCAGATACCTTCGTAATGATGTGGACATAAAGGTAACTCCAGAAAAGTCAAAAAAATATATGACTGAGGGCAAGGTTTCCCTCGCCCTCAGAGTAAAAACACTTACTAGTTACAACTGTTTAGGCTCAATTACAAGAGAAACGACTTTCAAATTCGTGATTTAATTGTAATTGGAATCCCTAATTTTTTCAGGCGAAATCTTTACTGCCCGATCTTATAGGTGTGATTGAAGACCATGTACCGAAGTGCAGGGGCATCAACTTTGACGACAGTCACGCCTGCAACGTCCATCAAGCGAATGGCCTCAACAGGACCAAGGGTCCGCCAGGCAACATCGATCTCGCCCTTTTCAATTGAATTGGACATTGTCGTTGGGTCGGCGAAGTATTTGATGATCACATTCGGGATCAATGGGGCATCGCCGAAGTAATATGGGTTGGCTTCGAGAACCATCTGTTCACCAGGTGTGAATGAGGTCATTTTATACGGCCCAATTCCATCCAGTTTCTCGGGATATTGGTTGATCGCATCCGGCAGGAATTCATTCGGGTTTGTGACAACGAATGGAGCAGTTGCAGAGAGTGCCGGGAAGAACCCAAAGGAGGCCTTAAGGTTGTATTTAACGGTCAGAGGATCGACTGCTTCGACGCTGTCTACATAGAGCTGGATCAAACCGGAAACCTGACCTTCAAGGGAATTCAACCTATTCCATGAATCAACATAATCCTGGGAGGTAACCGGTGTTCCATCCGCAAACATCAGGTTGTCACGGAGCGTGAAGGTGTAGGACATGCCATCATCGCTGACGACGGGCATAGCTGCTGCTGCACCGGGTACGAGTTCGGAGGTGCCGGGAACGTAGGACAGGAGTGCAACGCCGGTGTTCTTGATGACTTCCCAGTCATGGGTCGCGTAGGCATCACTCGCATCAAGGCTGTTCACCTCATCAGTGGTCCCGATGATGATGGTGTCAGGGCTGCCAGAGGCAGGTGTAGCACCATCAGCGAAGCTCAAAACGTTGTAATTGAATTCAAAGGGAGGTCCGATTAAGACACCTTCAACGCCATCACGATAGGTCACGAATTCCGGTTCCCAGAACAAAGGAATGGTGGGGACATCGTCAGCATATAGATCGCCGATCTGTTTGTAAAGCGCTTCACGGGTCGCAGGATCGGAAGAAGAAGCGGCTTCGAGTAAGAGGGCGTCCATTTCCGGGTTGCAGTAGTTCACACCGTTGTCGGGTGACTGAAGGCAGGAAGCGAATGGGGAGAGCCAGTTCTCGGGGTCAGCAAAGTCCGGGAACCAACCAAGGATGAAGAAAGGCAGATCGCCGGCGACAAAGCCATCGACGTATTCAGCCCAGTTCATGCTCTTGAGTTCAACCTGGATCAGACCGGTCTCTTCAAGTTGTTCCTTGATGACCTGCATGACGTCTGCTGTGGTTGTGCCATAGTGCTCAGGGGGATACCAAAGGACAAAGCTAAATGGATTGTCAGTGGTATAGCCTTCACCTTCGAGCAGTGAAATGGCAAGTGCCAGGTCACGAGTGCCATATTTATCAAAGAATGGCTGGGTGGCGTAAGGATAACCTTCGGGGACCATGGAATACGCAGGAATGTTGCGGCCTTCGAACACGCGGTCAACAATGACTTCACGATCGATGGAGGCTGCAATAGCCTGGCGAAGGGGTTTTGTCCAAAGGAATTCACTTCCCGTAGCCGCTTCTTCTGTTGCCGTCGCTACTTCGGTTGCCATGGGTTCTTCAGTTGCTGCTTCTGTCACCACCACGGGTGCTTCAGTCGCAGCAGGTTTACAAGCTGCCAGAACAACGCTTGTCAGAACCACAATTGCGAGCAACATAAACAGTTTTTTAGATTTCATTATGTTCTTCTCCTTAATATTTTGGATATTGCTTGTTTGTCTTTCCAGACGAAGCTTATTTATACAATTTTCTTTCAGCGTCACCTCCTTCAAATTATTTCACTGGAATTTCAATTCTGGTTATTTTCAAGTAAGTCAATAGCTCCAAAATTGGTGATTAATTAATAAATTTTCAAACACTAAATCTGATTTAAAATACTTGGGAATATGAGATCCCCAACGGATGAATAATAGACGGATAAGATTGTTAATGAACCAATTTGCTTTATTTTCCAAACTGGATTCTACAATTTTATCATATATAATTTATTTTTTTCTTAACGGAGCGTTAAATAACAAGTTCTTATCATCAGACAATTTATTGTTTTTCAATATAATTGAGTGAAATTATTCGATATTTGAAAAAAATGGATAAAATACTTAAGATATTTCAATTATATCTTGACTTAATTTAATTGCATGATAAGATTGTTGTAATGTAGTGATTTTAAACATCCACTAATAGTTCGTTAGGATTGTTTTATGACACATATTCTGCAACTCTCCAGTAATGAACCCATTATTCATTTAAAAGCTTATGGCGGAGTGCAAATCCAGGGTGTTGACCAGGCAGAAGTCCAATGTGAGATTGATGCGCCGCAGCTTGCCACCCTAATGGAAGATAACGGGCATGTTTATATCACTGCCAATTCTTCCTGTAAGCTGACCATTCCGATCAATTCCTCAATTGAAATTGAAAAAGGTATGGGTTCCATCAGCATCCACAACATCCAGAACCATATTCAGATTGAAAGAGCGCTGGGAAACCTGGTTTTATCAGATGTCAATTCTGCCAAGATTGAAAAAGTTGGCGGTAATTTCGCCGTTCGAAATGCTTCCGGTGAGATTGCACTGGAGAAGGTTGGCTCATCTCTTATAGCAGATTCCATTCAAACCTTGCACTGTGAAAAGGTTGGCGGCCAATGCTATGTGAAGAATGTCGAAGGTAATTTTTCCCTTGGGAAAGCGGGTGGGGAATTCCTCGGACAGGGTATCAAAGGCTTGACATCTGTCGATAGGGTTGGAGGATCTTTTACGGCAAGTGACATCACATTGAATGAGGATGTGCGAGCAGGCGGGAATATCCATATCTCCAATTTAAATATCAGCAAGAACATTGAATTTCACGCTGGTGGAAATATTGACCTTGCGTTTGGTGAAGATTTCCCGGGCGTATCCCTTGAAATGAATTCTGGTGCATATCATATCCGCATCAAACTTGGCAAAGATGATCTGGATATCGGCGATAAGATTTATAAATATCAATTTGGAGAGGGCAAACATGAAATAGATGTCTTTGCGGGCGGCGAGATTTCCGTTGGAAGTGCCATTAAAACCGATGAGGATATTGTCGGAGACCTTTCTTCACATTTCACCTATGAAGAGTCCGCGTTCAATGAATTGATCCAGGAAAGGGTTGAATTTGCGACCCGACGTGCTGAGGCGAAAATAAAAACAGCCGAAATTCGGCTGGAACAGATCAAAGATAAAGTTGAGAAGCATCGAGGATTTAATATTAAATTCGATATTGACGAAGTCGGAACTGTCCCACCTGTCCCACCGGTCCCATCCCTTATCAGACCTGTTGGGAAGAAGAAAGCATCGGACGAAGAACGATTAATGATCCTCAAAATGCTTCAGGATAAAATGATCACTGTTGATGAAGCGGAAGCACTTTTCAAAGCTTTGGAGGATTGAGGGCGCAATGGTTGATAAAGCTGAACGTAAGGTATTGGATATGGTCGAGCAGGGACAGATCTCTGCTGATGAAGGCCTCCATTTACTTAACGCAATGAAGAAGGATAGCGATCAATCCGGAATTAAGGAAAATGGTGTGCAGGGAGAAGTCGCCTATGTCCCGAATTCAGATGGCGAGGGCGATCATCCCCAAATCCCTGAAGATGAGATGGCCCGGATGAAACGGTTGAAGAAATGGTGGATACTTCCTTTCGCGGTTGGTTTGGTGATCACGATTCTTGGCGCAATCTGGATGTATATGGGCTACACTTCTGCCGGATTCGGTTTTGGTTTCTGGCTGGCATGGATACCATTCCTGTTGGGAATATTCATTGTCGCTGTCAGCTTCCAAACGAACCGGAGTGTCTGGCTTCATGTCCGGGTGAAACAGAAACCCGGGCAATCACCTGAACGCATCTCGATCAGTTTGCCGCTGCCTTTGAATCTGGCAAAATGGTTCTTTTCAGCATTTGGCAGCCGTATCCCGGGTTTGAAAGAACAACCGATTGGGGATATTTCAAGCATTCTCGAAAACCTCTCACCGGAAGAACCCTTTTATGTGCATGTCAATGACGATGAAGATGGCGAAGAAGTTGAAGTTTTCATCGGTTGAATCTCACAACAAATGGAATCAAATAATGGCTCTCTTTATCAGGAGAGCCATTTTAATTTTCTGAGCTAATTCAGGTTTTAGTGCTTTATTGTGACACCTGATTATTGAAATAATTATATGTCGCCCGGCTTAATTCCCCAAAGAGCGCATTGATTGGATCAAAAACGGCTTGCACGGGGTGATAGACAAAAATCGAGAGGACATAATTCCCACCGGGCGTATAAACCAGGGCAACATCACCAATGGTATGCAGTAGTCCATCCACTTCATTTGCCCAGCCGTGTTTATGTGCAACAGTGGTGCCTGAAGGGACGCCGGACTGGATCAGGACCGCGATCTGGTTACGGGCCATATATGTGATCATCAGGTCGCATTCCTGCGGCGTGATCTCACCCGGAAAGGCTGCAACCAGTGCCCCGCCGCCCAATTCGGCACACTGGTAGATATCTTCCATCAACATACCCATATCCATGGGCGTGGTCTGGTTGTAGATATCCGGATCGGTATTCACGTCTGTACGAGTGTTGGCAGGGGTTTCATACCGCTGAAGCAGCGGCGCACCGAGGTAGAAGTAACCACCCCAGAAAGTATTTTCCAATCCAAGGGTCTTCATTTCGTCGGTCACGATCATTGGGGCGAGATTCTTCTCAATAACCGTCATTGCCAATTCATCTGTACTGGTGTTTTCCGATTGTTCAATCATGCCTTCCATCAGGGCCAGATATTGTTCGGGGGGTGGGTCACTTATGTGTTGGAAGGCGGTCACCATCACAGGGATCTTGATCGTGCTCCAGGCAGAGAAAGCGATATTTGGGGTTAGGTCCGTACCGTTTTCATAGGCGAAATGAACGCTCTGGTCTGATTCCATATCCTGCATATAAACCTCAGCAATGCCGTCAAACCCCGAAACATCAATGATTTGTTTCAGCATTACTTCAAGGTCGTTGATCGAAGGACGTGGAATTGAGGATTGCGCCAGGGATAGGGTGATGCTTCGCTTAGTGGGAGATGTCAGGGCGTCAATGACCTGGAGCGTCGCTCGAGTCAGGTCCAATTGGGTCCCAGCCACTCCGGCAGCGAATTGGGTCGTCCCGGGGATTGGTTTTGGCGATGTTGCGGGTGTGTCATACCGTGAAGCGATTTCTGTTTGCAAATATTCCCGGATATGTTCTTCATTATAAATGGCATTCAAAGGGATATTGATCACTTCTATGTTCCGGCCCCAGAGAAAATTCCAAAAACCTGACCAAAAGGGTTCGGTCACACGCTGGTTATCGGCGACGGCAAGCATATTTTCAACCTGAGGTTCAAACCCCAAAACAGCCGGCCGGATTTGGATCAGACTGCCGGCGTAATTGATCTCAATCGGAGAGCGGTAGACGGTGTAAATCCGTTCTGCAGCTTCTTCATAATTGAGGCCGCCAATTGGGATCTGTCCGACTTCAAGCCCGAGAGGGAAATTGTTGCGGATACGACTGTAACTGACCAACTGGAGCGTGGCAAGAATGACAGTGATCACGATCAATGTAATTGCCAGCCAGCGGAACAAAGGAAATTTTTGTCTATACATAATGATTCTCAATTATACTTAAGGCTGGGTTATCTTGCCATTAAAAATTGACCTTGTCAACAGCATCATTTACGTAAACAGCAGGTTTGACAGTGGTCTTTGTACGAGATATACTATCAAGTCGAATTTTGAATTGACTGTTGGAGGTTTCAATTGAAAACTGCATTGATTACGGGCATCACCGGACAGGACGGCTCCTACCTGGCTGAATTGCTATTACATAAAGGGTACGAAGTTCACGGATTGATCCGCAGAGCCAGTACATTTAATACGCGCCGAATCGATCATATATACAAGGACCCGCATGGCAATGGTGGGAAGGTGCATCTTTATTTACATTACGGCGATGTGACTGCCCCAGACAGCTTATGGGATGTGATCTATAATGTCAAACCGGATGAAGTCTACCATCTGGCAGCCCAAAGTCATGTCCGGGTCAGCTTTGACATGCCTGAATATACCGGTGATGTGACCGCACTTGGCACAACCCGAATTTTGGAAGCTATCCGCAAGGCAGGGATGAAATCCCGGTACTACCAGGCGTCTTCCAGTGAAATGTTCGGCGATTCCAAACCTCCTCAGAGTGAACTGACCCCTTTCCGGCCCCGCAGCCCCTATGGAGCGGCGAAACTTTATGCCTACTGGATGGCCGCGAATTATCGTGAGGGTTATGGGATGTTCTCAGTCAACGGGATCCTTTTCAACCATGAATCCCCACGCCGAGGTGAAACGTTCGTCACCCGCAAGATCACGATGGCGCTGGCCAATATCAAGGCCGGGCTGCAGAAGCATCTCTATCTCGGCAACCTTGAGTCCCGCCGTGACTGGGGTTACGCCCCGGAATATGTTGAGATGATGCACCTGATGCTGCAGCAGGATGACCCCCAGGATTACGTGGTCGGCACCGGTGAAGCGCACAAAATCGAAGAATTCCTTGACGAAGCCTTTGGTTACGTTGATATGGACTGGCACGATTATGTCCGGATAGACCCCCGTTATTACCGCCCAACCGAGGTGGATTATCTGGAAGCGGACACCAGCAAAGCCAAGAAACTGCTGAACTGGGAACCCAAGATCAAATTCCATGAACTGGTCAGGATCATGGTCGACGCCGACCTGGAACTGGCGGGTCTGGAAGCCCCCGGTGAAGGGAAACGGATCATTGAGGAGAAATTCTCCGAATGGCACCGTTGGGATGACCAGGTCGTCTCGATGGGGAGATGAGGTTTCTAATACGAATAGAAAAAGAGAGCACCGGCTTCTAACCGGTGCTTTTTTCGTTCATAGCTTACCGGGTTTTCATTGCCACAGGAACGCCACGGATCGTTTCCCCAGGATCTGGTCGTCAAAGATCACCTCGCCGGGCTTGTCGGCCAAACCAGCGCATACCAGAGCCGGCATGAGATGTTCCTCCCGCGGGTGACAGTACCTTGCGAATGGGGCCTGGTCCCAATGGATCAGCGCTTGCTCTCGCTCGGATTCATCCAGTGGACCTGTGCAGGTTTCAATCAGCCAATCCTGGAAGGCGTCATTTTCCGGGTCCGGAGCCCCGATGGTCTGGTTGAAGAAGACATAGCAGGTTGTGGAAGGAGAAGCCCGATCCGATCACAAGGATGTTCTCATGTTTCAGTTTCGACAATGCTTTTCCCAGAGCAGAGGTGCTTGGTTGGGTCCAGACCACGCAGAAGCGAGAGCTGGGCGACGGGGATATCCGCTTCAGGGTACATCAGTTTGAGAGGAATAAAGACGCCGTGATCAAACCCGCGAGTCGGATCGACGCCGGTCGGGATGCCGTCTTCACCGAATACATCGAGGATCTGTTGAGACAAGGCCGGATCGCCTGGTGCAGGGTAGGTGATCGAGTAGGCCTGCTCCGGGAAACCGTAATAGTCATAGAACAGGGGTGGGTTGGGTGAACCCAGCACCGTCGCGACCGGTTCCTCCCAATGTGCGCTGATCACCAGGATTGCTTCAGGCCTGCGGATATAAGAAGGTAATTTCTTCATAAAGGCGATCATGGCCTTATGTGAGGGGTCGCCCAGAATGGGTAATGGTCCTCCGCCATGGGAAAAATAGACGATTTGGGCTTTGTGTTGAAGAGTCTTATCCATCATTTTAAAAATCCAATCCAGATGTTTGAAAAATATCCCAACGTTGATTATAATAGGATATGTATTCATCTGTGGAAAGAGAATGGTCGTCCACTCTGCAGAGAGAGATGTCCTCGGCTGAAAGCATCTTGAGAATTGGTACCATTTGAAGTCGTCACAGGTAACTGCTGAAGAAAACCTGAAGGTGATTAGACCAGCACGGGTGCGCCCGATACCGCGTAACCGGATCATCGTCCGGAGTGAGCGCGCTGTGAACCCAGCGAAGTGAGGTGGTACCGCGGAAGTCAACCTTTCGTCCTCAGGGATGAGAGGTTTTTGTTTTAATATTAATTATAAGGAAGGTTTATAGATGGCTAAAGAACTGCCAAAAACTTATGATTTCAACGAGACGGAAAGTAAGCTCTACCAATGGTGGTGGGACCGGGGTTATTTCCAGCCGAGCAATGACCCGAACCTACCCGGTTTTGACCCGGACGTGAAACCGTTTGTGATCTCGATCCCGCCGGCGAATGTGACCGGCAGCCTGCACCTGGGACATGCGATGTTCGTTTCGCTGGAAGACCTGATGATCCGTTATCACCGGATGAAAGGGGAATCCGCCTTGTGGGTGCCGGGTGTGGACCATGCCGGGATCGCTACCCAATTACAGGTGGAAAAGATGCTTGTTGAACAAGGCACCAGCCGGGTGGAGCTTGGTCGTGAGAAATTCCTGGAGCAGGTCTGGGCCTGGAAAGATAAATACGGCGGGATCATCACCGAACAGATCAGGCGCCTGGGCGCATCCTGTGATTGGACACGAGAACGCTTTACACTGGATGAGGGCCTTTCCAGAGCTGTGCGGGAAGCCTTTGTGCGGCTTTATGAAAAGGGATGGATCTACCGCGGCCCGAGGATGATCAACTGGTCACCGGGGTTGATGACGGCC
Source organism: uncultured Chloroflexia bacterium (assembly GCA_963741015.1). GTDB lineage: Bacteria > Chloroflexota > Anaerolineae > Anaerolineales > Anaerolineaceae > Brevifilum. The sequence goes on from CAVUGP010000012.1 coordinate 14,255, forward strand.
GTTTCTGACCTGGAAGTGGAATATTCTCAGGAACCGGGCAAGCTCTATTACTTTAAATACATGATCGCCGACAGCGATGAGTTCATCCCGGTGGCGACCACCCGGCCCGAAACGATCCTGGGCGATACGGCAGTGGCCGTGCATCCGGAAGATGAACGCTTCAAACATTTAGTGGGGAAGATGGCGGTGGTACCGATGATCGGCCGGGAAATCCCGGTGATCGCCGATGAATATGTGGACCGGGAATTCGGTACCGGCGCCTTGAAGATCACGCCGGCACATGACCCGAATGACTATGAGATCGGTATGCGCCATAACCTGGCTTTCATCAATGTCCTGAACAAGGACGCCACCATCAACGAGCAGGGCGGCCCGTATGAAGGACTGGACCGGTTCGAAGCCCGCAAGAAACTCTGGTCAGACATGGAAGCGGTTGGTCTGGTGATCAAAGTGGAACCTTATCAAATGAAGGTCCCACGCTCACAGCGCGGCGGCGAGATCATCGAGCCGATGATTTCCACTCAGTGGTTCGTCGATATTAAAAGTAATGGCAAAGCACGCCCTGGATGCCGTCAAGGATGGGCGGATCGAGATCATCCCGGAGCGCTTCAAGAAAGTCTATTACAACTGGATGGAAAACATCCAGGATTGGTGCATCAGCCGCCAGCTCTGGTGGGGGCACCGCATCCCGGTCTGGTATTGCGACAACTGCAGTAAGATGACCGTGGCGCGGGAAGACCCTGTTGTATGTGCCTACTGCGGCAGCGCGGATATTCATCAGGATCCGGATGTGCTGGATACTTGGTTCTCCTCCGGCTTGTGGCCGTTCTCAACGCTGGGTTGGCCGGATGAGAACTCCTGACTATAAATATTTCTATCCCACTTCAGTGATGGAAACCGGATACGACATCCTGTTCTTTTGGGTAGCGCGGATGATCATGGATGGGCTGGAATTCACCGGCAAAGCGCCGTTCCATACGGTCTATCTGCATGGGTTGATCCGGGACGAAAACGGTCAGAAGATGAGCAAGACCAAGAACAACGTGATCGATCCCTTGGAAGTCATGGATGAATTGGGAACCGATGCACTGCGTTTCACGCTGCTGGTGGGTTCGACGCCCGGGAATGACATGAACCTATCCTTGAAGAAGGTGGAAGCCAACCGGAATTTCGCGAACAAGCTCTGGAATGCGGGAAGGTACATCATCAGGACACTGGATTCCATTCCACCAGAACCAAAAGCTGAACCGGATTGGACGCTGGCTGATTCCTGGATTTGGGCAAGGTTCAAGATATTGGATGAAACGGTCAACCATTTGTTTGAAACCTACCAGTTTGGTGAAGCCGGACGCCAAATCTATGACTTTTTCTGGGGTGAATTTGCCGATTGGTACCTTGAGATTTCGAAAGACCAGATTGCCGAAGGCGGAGACCGGGCATTCTACACCGTTCGGACTCTCGTGCGGGTTTTTGACGCCTGTTTACGGTTCCTGCACCCCTTTACGCCATACGTCACCGAAGCGCTTTGGGGACACCTCAAGGAAGCCTGTATGGAGACTTCTGATCTGCTGGCACCGGAAAACGGTTGGGAAGAGGCGTTAATTATTTCAAAATGGCCGGAAACGATGTCGATGGAAGGGTGGGAAGATGGCGCAATTGCAGACTTCTCGCTGATTCAGGAGATGATCCGGTCAATCCGCAATGTCCGGGCTGAATATAAGGTTCAGTTGAGCCATAAGATCGGCTGCACGATCAGCGCCGGCGATAAACTGGGGATGATTGAATCACAGCGGCAGACCTTTATTTCTCTGGCCGGGATTGACCCGGACGCTCTGACCATCGTGAAAGATTCAATGGAACCTTCAGATGACCGGATCACCCTGGTGATCACGCCGGTGGAGATCACAATCCCACTGGCAGGTCTGGTGGATGTGGAGGCGGAAAGAGAACGGCTTGAAAAAGAATTGATGGATGCAAATTCGCAAATCCAGCGATTGGATAAATTGCTTTCCAGTCCCTTTGCCCAAAAGGCACCGCCGGAAGTGGTTGAGAAGGAACGGGCCAAGCTGGCGGAATATAGAGAGACGGCGGAACGTCTGAAGATGCAGTTGGGATGAGCTGGATATTCTAAAGGATTTCGCATAGAGATGGAAAAATTCTTGTCTTTGCAATGGAATTTAGCTTAGGGTGATATAGATCCCCGGGATTTTTAAAATCCCGGGGATCTTGTATGTGATATTACTTTTCAAACAAAACTCCATCCCCGGCCCTTCTCCTTATAAGGGTAAGGGTGTCTGCGTCAGCAGACCAGAAGGGGTGAGAAATAATAAGAAAGCCTTCAGTATTGTCTGAAGGCTTTGTATTGTTTTTATAATCTGCTTTGAATTTTAAATCAAAAGAACCTATTTTCGATGGTTTGTCACTCGGTCATATTCCTTCTGCATGATCCGGCGCAGGATGGCCAGGGAGGTTGCGTAGGTCGAATCGACGCCGAAATAAGACAATGTCCCGGCCCCCAGGTTCTCGCCTTTTGTCAGCGGGGTGTCTGAGGCGTAATGCAGGATCCCGAGGTCAAAGGGCAGGTTATAAAGGTTGACGATCTCATCCACCGGGTGACGTGTCGGACGGAAGAGCTCGTATACCGCCGAAAGGTAAGGCCCGGCTTCCATTTCAATGTCGGTATAGCCTTCTCTGTAAATAACCTCCATGATCCTGGCATTCTGTAAGTATGTGCCCAATACGGAAACGGATTTCTGATTGTCGAGCACCGTGCCATAGATCAGATAGGGGCTGACATCATTGGCAGAGAAGCAGTTGCTGTACATATAGGTGTTGTGGGAATGCTCGTCATAGGACACGTTGGGGATCATCACATCTCCCCGGCGGGCGTTAAGTGTGGCGGCCTTGCCCATCACATAGATCCCGAGCAGCGGGCTGGTGTGTTCGGCGATCTTAACCAGCAGGTTATAAGCAGCCAGGCCCAGAGGATAGTCAATATTCAAGATCAGTGCATTGCTTTTTGCGAGGAACGACCAGTCGGCGTGTTGACCGGCAAATGTCTCCGGGGTGAGCCGCGGGTCAATGGTGGAGGGGTTCAGTGCAGAAAGGTCAATGATCTGTGCTTCCACATCAAAGGCATGTTCACTGGGGAACCGGTGGATACCGTATTGCTCTTCGTATTCCGCTTGTGCTGCTAGAAGGTCCTTCCCATCCACGGTCACCTGATATTTCTTGAGGATGTAATACAAGAAATTCTCCGGCCGGGAGGGGACTTCTTCCTGGTTGATCTCCTGCCACTCTACAAGCAATTCCTCATCACCAACAGAATCGAGATACTTCGTTAGCCGCTCCTCATGCATCAGTGCATATCCGGAAAGCAGGTTGGGGATGCTGTGCGTATTGCTTGAGATGAAATAGACCGGTCGCTTGGTGATTTCCGGAAAGCGGTTTTCGATGTTATCCCACCAGAACCGGGTTGCACGGCGGTATTCATTCAGCGATCCGCTGAATAATTGCACTTCCAGGTCCATAGCCTGTTCATGGATCCGCATCAGCATTGGGATGAATGTGCCTTCCCAAATTGTGATGAGTCGAAGGAGAGAATCCGGGGTGATCCGCAATACTTCAGAGAGCTCTTCCATATCCTCAGGTGAATCAACTGACATCATTTCGATTTCACCCAGGGAAAGGTCTTGCAGGAGGAGATTCAGCTTATTCCACTCGATCTGGAAAGCGGTGAGCATTGGGACAACATCGTCGATATCCGACCTCGACGCAATAAAACATGCCAGGAGGTCCTCACCATTATAATAGCAGCGCCGCCGGCGGGCGCGCGCGGTGACCTCGGTCCATTTTTCCACATCCAAACCGGATTGTTTGAAAACGGTTGCGGTCTGACCCAGCAGCACCGCTTTGATATCGATGATGCAAGCCGGAAGCCTCAGAACGGCATAGACCAGCGAAGAGACGTCCAATTCTCCCTGTCGTGCAAAGGGGTGCAGGGAGGAATTCATCCCGGCATGGACCTCTTCCAAAGTGCGGATACGGACACGGGTTGTGGAACGCAGCAGGGAATAAATGGTGCGCAGGTAAAGATCAATTTCTTCCGATGCTCGGGTTGGGACCGTTCTTTCCATAATTTCCTTTTGGTTCAAATCGTTGGTCTCTATTGGCATAATTTTACCTTTTTTCTGAAATTAATTCCAATTCCTAAAAACGGGCTGATTTTTTCATTTTCCAACATCAGACCTGATATAATTAGTCTTAATAATCAGATATGCATATAAAGATTGAAGATAAATGAAAATAAGAACGATATTATTTGATTTCGGTGGTGTCTTGTACAAAACACCGAACATGCAATGGATAAATCACTGGAAGCGTTTATTTGGCTTGAATGATGACCCCCAAATTTCGGAAATATTGACCAATCCCAACGAATCTCAAATAGTCACGGATATATGCCTGGGGAAGATCTCGGAAGATGGGATGTGGAAGTTAATGGCCGAACGATGGGGGGTTAGCCCGAATTTGATCAAAAGGCTGCGCCAGCAGGTTTTCTCAAAATCGCAGCTCAACCGAAAAATGATCAAATTCCTGGCAGAACTCCATAAAGATTACCAAACGGGAATCCTGAGCAACGCCGGTGACCAAACCCGGATTCTAATGGAAAAGATATTCAGGTTGGACCGATATGTTGAAGATATCATTATCTCAGCCGAAGAAGGTGTTGTAAAACCGGACCCGGCAATTTACCGAATCGCCATGGATCGGTTGAACGCTCGGCCTGAAACCACACTTTTCCTGGACGATTACATGAATAATATAATCAGTGCACAGGAATTTGGAATGCACGCGGTGCAGTTCATTAATAACCAGCAAGCCATCCAGGCTGTCAGGGATGAATTGGAAAAGGAAAATTAACCCATGCTTTATCTGGTAGCAACGCCAATTGGTAACCTGGGCGATATCAGCATGCGTGCGCTGGAGGTCCTGCGTTCTGTTGACCTCATTGCCAGTGAAGACACCCGGAAAACATCAATCCTGCTGCAGCATTATGATATCCATAAGCCGCAAAAAAGTTATCATGCTTTCAACGAGCAATCAGTCGTTCCAAAACTGGTCGAAATGCTGCTTGACGGGAAATCAATTGCGGTTGTCACCAGTGCAGGGACGCCGGCGATCTCCGATCCGGGGTATTCATTGGTCCGAGCTGCCATTGAAAACGATATCCCGGTGACAGCCATTCCAGGAGCAGCAGCCGTGGTGATGGCGGTGACGTTGTCAGGACTTCCCGCGCACAGCTTCACTTATAAAGGCTTCCCGCCAAGAAAATCAGGCGCACGTAAACGGTTTATCGCTGAGGATGCTGAGTCTGCTCATACTCAGGTTTATTATGAAAGTCCGCACCGGATCGAAGCCTTCCTGGAAGATGCGTTAACCGTCCTCGGTGACCGGCAGGCAGTGATCGCCAATGATCTGACCAAGAAATTCGAAACGATCTCACGCGGGAAGTTGAGTGAGCTGCTGGAGTTGGTTAAAAAGAAACACCACGAGGGGAATACACCGTGGTGATCGAAGGAAAACGGGATTAGGTACTATTTGAAAATAAAAGGTGTGAAACGGGTATCGTGATCGAAGACATCCACACCTTCCGCCTTTTTGAGACGGTTGACGACCCAATAGGTGACCGGGGTCATCACGGCTTCAACACCGACCTTGAAAATGTAATTCGTGACGGTCAGACTCCAGAAGATTTCCCAGGGGAAGACATTCAAAGCGGAGGCGACCAGAATGAACATGAAAGTGTCCGCGCCTTCACCAATGATGGTGCTCCCGATGGTGCGGGTCCAGAGATATTTTCCCTTGGTCAGCAGCTTCAGGACGGCCATCAAAATGGCGTTGGAAAAGGACCCCGCAAAGAAACCAATCAGACTGGCAGCCACGATCCCGCCGTTGCTCATGCTCCCCAGGATCTTGTTATAGGTTTCCTGGCCGACATTTGCCTGCCAGACCACTTCGCCGGGCAGGATCTGCACCAGCCAGAATACCAGCGCACTGAAGATCAGCGCGCCAAACCCGATCCAGATGATCCGGCGGGACCGCTTGAAACCGTAGACCTCCGTGATCACATCACCGAAAATATAGCTGATCGGGAAAAGGATCGTCCCGGCATCAAAACTCAAACGGATGGAGCCGAGGCTGACGCCCCAATCGATGATCTTTGCCGAAGATGCGATATTACTTAAAACCAGGACCAAAACGAAGACAACTATGATAATATCGAGGTACTTAAAAGTGATTTTTGGCAGTAATTGTTTTTCAGATTCCATATTGTGCTCCAAGTTTGGTTGGGGTAAGTATACCTTGAGATGAACCGATTTTTTTTAGACGCACAGTCCATAAAAGGCCAGAAAGTCCAGTTTCCGGAAGATGTTTGCCATCAGATCCTGCACGTTCTCCGCTTGAAAGAAGGTGAGCAGGTGGAGGTGTTGGATAATTCAGGTATGGTTTATCTGGTCAATCTTGAATTTAATCCGGATAACAAAGTTGTTAATGGAAGCGTTCTCCGCCAGACAAAGGTGAATACGGAACCGGCTGTCGCGATCGAGCTCTATTTCGGACTGACGAATCGTGAGAAGATGGAATGGATCCTTCAGAAGGGGACTGAAATTGGGGTGAGTTCTTTCAAGCCATTCGTGTCATCACGGACATTGGTGCAAAGAGTTGATCTTTAACGCCAAGCGTCAAGCAAGATGGGAAAAGATCATCCGGGAAGCAGCCGAACAATCTCACCGCGGTAGGCTGCCGGTTTTGCACGCACCGCAAAATTTTCTGGTCGGCCTTACAGATGTCGCCAACGAAAACCGGTTCTCTTTGATCGCCTGGGAGGGGATCGAACCTTCCGAGAATGGGTTAAAGAAAATACTATCCTCCTATTCCGGTTCTTCTATTGCCTTATTTGTCGGCCCGGAAGGTGGCTTTTCACTGGAAGAGATCAACCAGGCTAAGATTGCCGGTTGCCAGGTGATTTCGTTGGGACGGCGTATCCTGCGGATGGAGACGGCTGCGATAATATTCCCCGCCCTGGTCCTTTTTGCGCTGAATGAAGATTAACTGAATTACTCGACCTAAATGTGATATGATTTGGAAACTTTGACCCATATTGTGGGTTAGTTTATATGTAGAAATTACCAGGAGAAAATATGTGAGTAAATATTGCCTTATTGTTAATCCCATTGCCGGTAAAGGTGCAACCTTAAAGGCAATCCCCGAAATTAAATCAATCCTGAATTCGCTGAATGTTGAATATGACATCATCCTAACGGAATACCGCGGGCATGCTATCGCACTGGCTGAAGAAGCCGGATCGAATGGCTATACAAGCGTTGTTGCAGTTGGAGGGGATGGGACTGCCAATGAGGTGATCAATGGGCTGATGCAAGCTGCTAACGCAGGAAAATTGACCTCCAGCCTGGCTGTCTTCCCGGTGGGACGCGGCAATGATTTCTCCTACGGCATGGGTGTCCCGCAGGACCTCAAATCCGCCTGTAAATTACTGGATAAGGGTAATACCCGCAAGATCGATATTGGATTGGTCAAAGGCGGGGACTACCCCGAAGGGCGTTACTTTGGTAATGGGGTTGGGATCGGTTTTGATACGATCGTTGGGTTTGAGGCTGCCAAACTGCCATCATTTATCAGCGGCATTCCGGCATATTTGATTGCGGCTTTGAAGACTATTTTCCTTTACTTCCGCGCACCGCTGCTTCGGGTCGAGATGGATGGGGAGGTTCTTGAACAGCCCTGTCTGCTGGTGTCATTGATGAACGGTAAACGGATGGGTGGGTCGTTCATGTTCGCGCCCGAATCCGAATCGGATGATGGCCTGCTTAATCTCTGCATCGCTAAACAGGTGACCCGGATGCAGGTATTGGGTTTATTCCCAAAGGTGATGAGCGGCACGCAAGAAGACCATTTTGCAATCAAAATGCCTACCGCTCAAAAGGTTAAAATCACCGCCTTGTCCGGTTCGTTACCGGTGCATGCTGACGGTGAAACGATTTGTGAGGCTGGGAAGGAATTGGAAGTGAGCATCCTCAAGCAGCAGCTTCAGTTGGTTTGCGAGTAATCTGATGAAGAAATGGATCGTCAATCACACCATCAAGTTCATAACGAATATTTTACTGAAGATTGATAAATCAGAACTTTACAAAGTGCCCAATGAAGGGCCTTTATTGGTGGTCGTTAACCATGTGAATTTTCTCGATGCACCGGTCATCATCACCCAAATGCACCCTCGCAGGACAACCGGATTGGTTAAGAAAGAAACCTGGAATAATTTTTTTCAAAGGTTCTTATTCAATACCTGGGAAGGGATCCCGATCAACCGCGAAATTGCCGATTTTACGGCCTTCCGGGATGCCCAGAAAGCGCTCAAGGATGGCAAGCTGCTGGCTGTTGCGCCGGAAGGCACCCGGACCGAGGATGGACATTTAATCCAGGGTAAACCCGGTGTGGCAATGCTCGCGATCAAAGCGGGTGTCCCCATTCTACCGATCGCATATTTCGGCCACAAATCATTTTTGAAAAATTTAAAGAGGCTCAAGCGTACCCCGATGTTCATCAAAGTAGGTGAGCCCTTCATGGTCCAATTGAATGGTCATGCCAGGGAAAAAGGCGTCATGCAGGAAATCGCGGACGAGATCATGATTGAGATCGCGAAACTGATGCCCAAATCCTACCGGGGAGTCTATACTGATCGGATCAACCAGCCGTTGGAATTTGTCAGTTACGCAGTTTAATTAGCGGGGAAGCATATTTCGCAGGCGTTTTGGCAGCAACTTACCCAACCCTAAATTCCGTCCATCCGGATCGGTTACCATCAGGTATTGTCCTTTTGGTTCAAGAGAAGTGTTAAGATGGCGGATATCCCGACCGGCAATCCATTGTGAAACTTCTTCCCTCTCGATTGTGATGGTCCCGCTTGTGAACAGATGACCAAACCGGCTGATGAACTCCGCTGAGGGTTCGAACACCTCATTCACCGTTCGGCCGAGGGGCATCCCGATGAATGCGTAGGGCAGTGTCCTGAAATGGTCCAGATAGAGCTGAGGGATCAAAAATATCTGGTCGTGCCGTTGCAATAATGCCAGGTTTGATTCTTCAAGGATTTGACGTAAATCCAGGCCGAACATTTTTCTAATCTCCGAGATCATAATATCTTTTTCTGCTGACCCTATACTCGTCAATCCAGTCCTTTCGAATTCCCGTGCCGGGGGCGGTTCAAGGCTGGCCGGTATCGGATGGCATTTGGAAATTAGCGTACTAAAAAACCCGGACATCCCGGAACGATGCGGCCAAAGGCGCAGCGTGTTTCTGAGGGAAGGGTGAAAGGTTTGACCATTGAAGGATGTCAAACCGCTAACTTCGTAATCAAACCGGCTTGAGACATCTTGAACCGTGATGGCCTGCGGAAAACGTCCCAGAACGGCATTGACCACAGCTTCATCCTCTTCCGGTGCCAGTGAGCAGGTGGCATAGACCAGTTGACCACCTGTTTTCAAGGTTTGCAGCCCGCTGATGAGGAGCTGCACCTGCCGTTCCTGCAAACGAAGCCGTTCATCAATCGTCGTCTCACGTAAAGGCCGGTTAACGGTCGGCCGCAGGTTTTCCATGCTGCAGGGGGCATCCAACAGGACCCAATCAAAAGTTTCCGGGAACCAACTTCCAAAAGATTCACCCGGGTAGTTGGTGATCGCCAGGTTGATCCCGCCCCAGGTGGAAAGCACCGAGCGCAGTGCGGGGATCCGTCCCTGGCTGGAATCGTTTGCGATGATGAAGCCTCGATCCATCATTCTATCAATCAGGTGGGTGGTCTTCCCTCCGGGGGAGGCGGCCATATCCAAAACCAGAGGATGGGTAATCCCCATATCAAACAGGCTGACCGGCACCATTGAGGCGGCATCCTGCAGGTAATACAATCCCATCCTGTGTTCAATGGTCGTTCCCGGAGAGACCTCAGCCTGGGTGATGACCCAGCCGTTCCGGCAAAAGGGAATGGGAAAGATTTCCCATCCATAGCGGTTGGCCAGCTCCCGAATGGCTTGTTCGGGATCCGCCTTTAAGCGGTTGATCCGAATCCCGGTGGGCAAAGGCTGGCCCTGAATAGCCAGCAATTGATTGATTTCCGCCTGGCTCAGGATACCTGCAAAGCGTTCCAGGCTGGGTTGGAGTTTTTCTGCGTCAGCCACTCAATCCCTCCCGGGGTGATCAATCAGGAAAATGACTTCATTTTCAAACAAAAGTTCCTCCCTGATCTTCCCTTTTTCGATATTATTTTCCACCAGCTTCCGATGCTGGTCCAGCAGGCTGTGGGTGCCGGCCAGGTCGTGTACCGGCAAAGAAACAGCCAGGGTGTCAACATTCAGGCTGGACCAGAATGTCCGGTTGCAGCCCGGTTGGCGTTTCTCAAACCGGTGCGCTTCTTTGAAGAATATCCCCAGATCGGCTTTGATCTGCGGGGGATGAACCAGGATATCACGGTTTTCCGCCAGCGGTTTCAGACCGATCGTTTCGAAAAAGCGGTTAATGAAATCGATCCTGGGTTGGATGATGTCATACGCGTAATATTCAACTGTAGTTGGGAGTCCCATCCAGGGGAAGGCCAAAGGATGCAGCCCGCAGGCCAGGTCGAAGATGGTCTTCGGTTCTCCAACGACTTTAAATAGCTGACGGTAGAGGTCAACTTGATAAGGAACTCTTTCCGCTGTTGAAGCATGTTCTCCCAACACGTCCAAACTCAGCGCCTGGATTTCCGGTGAATCCAGTGAAGTATTGGAGATCGCCGCCAGCCGTTCGGAGAGCGCAGCATAATCCGGTTCGCCTAAGTAAGGTGCGACGATATTATGTAATTTACGCCTCACGGCTTTATTGAGTGTTTTTAAGGAGGATTGGCGAGAGGTTTCCTGATCGATCAAATCAAGGATTGTCTCGTGATTGAGCCCTGAATACCGATATTTCTTTGTCTCAAGAATTCGTTCCAATAATTCCCGGCGCTGATCAGCAGTTAAATTCATTTGGAAATCAGGAAAGCAATCTCGGTTGGAAAGGAAAATTCACGAACCTGCCAGGATTTTCCGTTAATTAGGTCATGGAAATGGTTGCGATAGAAGTCAGGCATCCCCTTGTTCCGCCCACCCAGGCTTTTGGCAGGGAACGAGACCAGGATGTGATCCGCCTGTACTTGTTCGAGGAGCGTTGTTCCAATATTCTTATCGATCTGCTCCAGGCAGGGAATGGTCTTCAGGAGGAACGCCACCTGGGCTTCACTTTGGGGTGTTCCGCTCACCAAATCGCAGGGGAAAGCATTTCCTCGGATATCGAAATGCGTAAAGAAATTCCGAATAAAGTCCAACATGTCGAGATAAATATCGCAGGCTGTATAAGTAAAATCCGTTGACAGGGGCATCCAGGGGATGGCCAGGGGGTTCAACCCGCAAGCCAGGTCGATGATGCTGTTGACCGGTCCAATCGGTTCAAGGCAGGTTTGAAAGAAGTCTTCCAGGATCGGGAGACGTTCGGCTGTGGAAGCATGAGCGTGCATTTGTTCAAGACAAAATTGTTTAACTTCAAAAGATTGAATATTACCGGGTAGAAGGTCAAGGTCTTCGATCATTTTGGAATAATTTGGGGTATGGCTGAAATAGGCACCGCCCACCTGGTGAAGTTTGTTGCGTACTTCCTTGATCGCTGCTTTACCACGCAGCCCTTTGTCGACCGCATCCCGGCACAAGCGGGTCACCAAAGCCGGCGCGATGTGGGCATACTTGCGGTTGGCTTGAACGGATTCGACCAGTGATTCGATCTGAGATTCATCAGCCATTTTTAATTAACCGTTCGATCAATTGAGACATGAAACGCAGGTTATGCAGGGTAGCCAGCCGCTGGTAAAGCCAGTCACCGGTCTTGAACAGGTGGTAGAGATAGCCCAGCGAATAATGGCTGCAAACCGGGCAGTCGCAGTATTCCGAGACCGGCCGGATATCCTTGATATATTTCTTGTCATGAATGTAGACATATTCCAGCCACTTTTCACCATTCAAGGGTATTTCCGGTGGCACTGTGAACCGCATCATACGTCCATGCCGGGCATCCCGGGTGGGCAGCGCGCAATCAAAGATATCATAACCCAGGCGATAGGTGCGGACCAGGTTGAGGGGATGGCCGATCCCCAGGGCGTGCATTGGGAACACCTCGGGGACTAATTCGCGAGTGAGGGCGACAATATCTTCCAGTAAATTCCCGTCTGAATCAAGCGGCCAGCCGCCGTACCCGAAACCGTCGAAACCGATCTCAAGCAATCCTTCTGCGCACTGCCTGCGCAGATCAGGATAGCCGCCACCCTGGATGACGCCGAAAATCTTGGGTCGCTCTGTCTCGGAAACCTGACGCTGTTCCATTTGATGGTTATATTCAATTTTGCAGCGTTTAGCCCAATCCAGGGTCCGTTTGACCGAAAGCTCCTGCTCTTCACGGGGGGCATCCACATGGGTGCAATCATCCAGGCAGATCACCACATCGGTATCGTAACTGATTTGAAGCTGGACGCTTTTTTCAGGTGAGAGGATGAATTTTCGATCCCTGCCTTCGGGCCGGAAGATGATCCCGCGATCGGTCAATGAACCGAACTGTTCGGATTGGTGGATCAGGGAATAGGCTTGAAAACCGCCCGAATCCGTGACGATCAGTCCCGGCCAGCCGGCAAATTGGTGCAGCCCGTTGAATGCCTGGATCGTGCTGGAACCGGGCTTCTGCATCAGGTGGAAGGTGTTCATCACCAGTGCCCGGATGCCCACACCTTGCAGGTCCTGCAAGTCAACTGCCCGTACATAACCCTGGGTGGCGTCCGGCAAGAAGACCGGTAATGGCAGGGTTTTTCCCCGGATGGTCAGTGAATCGCGTCGGTTCATATCAATGTCTGTTCTTTCTCCGGCTGAGATTCAGGACCAGGATGAATTCCCGTTTCTGACCGGAGACTTTAGGCAGGATCTGACCAACCGTGCCCCGGAAAATGGCTTCATTTTTGAGGGTCATATCGCAGGCGAGCAGGACCTGCTGGTTCTTCCCATATACGGTTTGGACTTCTTCCAGCAGCTTGGTCAGGCGATAGGGGGTATCCATCAGGACCACGGCTTTCTCGCCGGATTGGAAATCCGCAAGGAATTTTTCGCGTAGTTCAGTCTTCCGGGGTGGGAATCCGGCAAAGGTGAAACGGTCGATTGGAAAATCGCAAAGTGAAAGTGCTGCCATCAGTGAAGCCGGTCCGGGAATGGGGGAAACGGGGATGCCGGCCTGGTAAAGCAATTCCAATAAATGCTGGCCCGGATCGGCGAAGATCGGAGTTCCGGCATCGGAGATGATCGCCATTGTCTCCCCCCTGGCCAGCCGGAACATGATGTTTTGCGCTTCCATGGATTCATTATGCTCATTGAGCGGGATCAATTCGTTCTCCACACCGAGTTGATGTAAAAGTTTACTCCCCTGGCGGAATTCTTCACAAATTACGGCGTCCACATTCTTAAGGATCTCCAGGGCTCGCAAGGTGATATCCTTCGGGTTGCCGATCGGTGTGGCAACGATGTATAATTTTCCGGTTTTCGTCTGAGGTTGCATTGTTTTAATTGTAACATCCCACAATGAGAGTTGGAAAGCGGTTGAGGATTTACTGGTCAGCCTTGATTGATTATGGCATAATCAGAGCATCCGTACCGAAATGAAAGAAAGGTAAACGATGAAAAAAGCCAGTCGATTGACCCGCGTTTCATTGTTGTTGGCCGTTTTTTTCGGATTTGACAAAATACTAAGCGTCCTGAGGACGGTTATCATCGGCCGGCAATTCGGCCTTTCAGAAGAATTGGATGTATTCAACGCGGCCAATAACCTGCCTGACTTGTTGTTTGCTCTCATTTCGGGCGGCGCGTTGGCGATTGCCTTCATACCCGTCCTGACCGCCACATTGACCAAAGAAGGCCGGGAATCCTCCTGGCGGCTGTTCTCACAGGTGGCGAACCTGGCTTTTATCATTACCGGTATATTAGCAGTCTTGATCGCTTTGCTGGCAGGTCCCCTGGTGCGCGGGCAGTTGGGGATAGCCCCAGGTTTTTCATCCGAACAGCAGGACCTCGCAGTCCAATTGATGCGCTTGAACCTGATCTCAACTTTGATATTTTCGATCAGTGGTTTGGTTATGGCCGGACTGCAGGCCAACCAGCATTTCCTGCTGCCAGCGATCGCGCCGCTGCTTTATAACCTGGGGCAGATCTTTGGTGCGGTGGTCCTGGCGCCAAGTGTAGGGCTGCGAGTTGGCGGGATCCAACTGCCGGGGTTTGGATTTGGGGTTCAGGGCTTGGTTTACGGTGTGATCATCGGCGCTGCGCTTCACCTATTGATCCAGATTCCCGGGTTGATCAAATTCAAGTTCCGCTGGTCGCCGATGATCAATTTCAAAGACCAGGACCTCAGAAAGGTACTGCGATTGATGGGACCGCGTTTAATCAGTATGGTCTTCATTCAAATGATCTTCCTGGCCAGGGATAACCTGGCTTCACGCCTGGTTGTGGGTTCGGTCACTGCTCTGAGTTACGGCTGGTGGATCCAGCAGGTGCCTGAAACCCTGATCGGGACAGCTATCGCCACTGCATTACTGCCAACACTTTCGGAACAATATGCAGCCGGCGATAAACTGATATTTAAGAACACGATTGAGCGCTCGCTTAAGGTGATGATTGCGCTTTCACTGCCGATAAGTGTGATCCTTTCTCTGGCGAGCCTGCCGTTGATCCAGACTGCCTTTGGATTCCCGCTGCAGGATGCACAAATGATCCTATGGGCGACCCAGGGTTACCTGATCGGTCTGTTGGGTCACAGCGTGGTGGAATTAGGCGTGCGTTCTTTCTATGCCACCCAAAATGCCAAAATACCAATGATCGTTTCGGGATTGGGGTTATTGATTTATATTGGCCTGGCAATCGGTTTGATGGGACCGCTGGCCGGAGGTGGGATTTCGCTGGCAAACGGTATTTCGTATAGTATACAAGCGTTGATCCTGGTCCTCGTCCTGAACCGTAAACTTCCCGAACATTTCCATCTGCGTGGAACCATCCTGCGCGGGTTAGCTGCGGCTGCCGCGGCCGGGCTGGTGGTTTGGTTGATCTATGCAGTGCTGCCCATTCCGCTGCCGGCAGTTATTTTGGCCCTTGGTGCAATGGTTATTGGGGCGGGAGTGGCCGTATTGCCCATCTGGCGAGAAATCAAATTATTAGTGCACCTCTAAAAAGGATTAAGGTATAATCCTGCCTATGACTGAAAAAGATTCTGAGACGACGCAAGCCGTCCCAACAAAGAAAAAGAAGAAAGATAAGAAGAAATTCTTCCAGCGCCGCTCTTCATGGTATATGATCGGATTGCTCATCGCATTATTGATCGTCGCCGCGGGAGCATTACTGGGAATCCCGCGTGGGATCAATGACCGGGTGCAGTTAGCCGAAGCGCAGGCTGCTCCAAAGATCCAATCCCAATTGGAAAGTGCAAGGTTGGATATTGAAGAGGGTCGCTATGAGGTGGCAAAAAACCGCCTGGACTGGATCCTGGATGAGATGTCATCCTACCTGACGGACGCGGAATTGACCGAAGTTGGCGATCTCTACAGCAAAGTCCTGCTGATGGTTTCTTCATCCGGGACGGCAACCCCTGCACCTTCACCTACCCCGACGATGCCGGATTACACACCCACACCTGATTTACGCGGCGAGGAAGACCTCTTCAATACTGCACAACAATTGATCGCAGCGGAATCCTGGGATGAGGCGATCCAAACTCTACAAGCGCTGCGTGAAAAAAGCTTGACTTATCGATCTGTTGAAGTGGATGGGATGTTTTATATCGCCCTGCGTAACCGTGGGCTTCAGAAGATCCTGAACGATGGCAGTCTCGAACCGGGGATCTATGACCTCACACTTGCAGAGCAGTTTGCACCGCTTGATTCGACAGCCGAAGGGATCCGGACATATACGCGCTTTTATCTGACCGGTGCCAGCTACTGGGGTGTGGATTGGTCGCAGGTGCTCTATTACTTTGAGCAGGTTTATCCCGCACTGCCCAATTTACGCGATGGAACAGGCTTGACGGCTACGGAACGTTTCCGTCAGGCAGCCATCAAGTACGCGTCGCAGCTTGCATCCGAGGATAAGTGGTGCGAGGCGCAGGAGTATTTTGATAAGGCTATGGCCATCGGTGCCGATCCGGAAGCCCAGCCAACAGCGAATTGGGTGGCGGACAAATGCTGGGCGAAACAGCACCCGCCAACAACCCAGCCGCCTGAGGCAACACCCACACCAACACCGACCGACGAATTACCGACAGATACTCCGCCAACGGAAACTCCAACGCCGTGAGTGGGTAATGGGGATTGGTGAACGGGGAATAGATAGAAAAAATAGCGGGTTGTCATGAAGAAAAAAGACAACCCGTTTTTTATTTCTATTTATTTTTGTTATTGCGACGAAATCGAAGATGAAGGAAGCACTCTTCTTGTTTCAAGATAAAGTCGCATTTTCCGTTCTAAATGAATTCACAGACAACAGGTTTCATTGAATTCATATCTCATGGATTAACTTTGAAGACCCAATATCATCGCCACCAGGGGTTAAAAATTATAAGGACGAGTTAGTTATGTTTTCTGCGGCAGATGGTTTGTATTGATTGTCAACTTTGAAGATTGTTCCACTTTATTCACAATAACAAAATATTCCATGAATTTCTAAATTTGTTAATGCATGAACAAGAAATCCTAATCCTTATTACCTAACCCTCATTCACCAACTCACCAACCAGATCATGGGTGATAGCGCTGTTGATCCGGACTTTGACCAGCTCTCCGACCGGGGCAATGTCCTCAATGATTACCAGCCCGTCAATCTCAGGAGCGTCCCGGTAGGAACGTCCAATGGAGATCCGGTTCTCTTCATCAACCCCTTCCACCAGGACATCCAGCGTCTGGCCGATAAAACGCTGGTTGCGCTCAAGGGATATTCCCGCCTGCACTTGCATCAGGGTTTCCAGCCGTTCAACCTTGACGTCTTCCGGGATGGGATCTCCCAGTGGCTCTGCCGGGGAACCCGGTTCGAAAGAATATTTGAATGCCCCAAGGTGATCAAATCGGACTTCTTCGGTGAAATGGATCAGGTTTTGAAAAGCGGCTTCATCCTCACCGGGATAACCGACAATGAAGGTGGACCGCAGGGCGATATCCGGGAGTTGTTCCCGCAATAACGACAGGGTTTTTCGGACAGCCAGCATGTCTTTGGGCCGCCGCATCGCTTGCAGCACACCGGTGTCTGCATGCTGCAGCGGCATGTCCAGGTAAGGCAGGATTTGTGGTTCAGAGGCCATCAAATTTATCAGAGAATTGGTGACATAACCCGGGAAAGTGTACATCAAACGGATCCAGGGAACGTCCGGGACTGCCTTGAGCAGCGTTTCCAGAAGGGAAGTTAACCCATCCTGGATTTTCAAATCATGGCCATAATCGGTGATGTCCTGCGCGATCAGGATGATCTCCTTGACACCCATACCCTGCAGTACTTTGGCATCGTTGACGATCTTCTCCATCGGGCGACTGACCAGACTGCCTTTAATCAAGGGAATCATGCAATAAGCGCATGTCCTGCGGCAGCCATCAGCGATCTTCAGGTATGCGCTGCCGCCCTGGATTGCGGCACGGTGGGTGCCTTTTTCATCCATGCCGACCCTGGTGGCATCCGGGAAATGGGCATAAGGGATCTCATTCCGGTTTTGATCCGTTTGACGGATAACATCCATGATGTCCATCCAGCGCCGGGTCCCGAGCAAACCGTCAATGCCCGGTACAGAGTCGATGATCTCCTGGCGATGCAGTTCGGTCATGCAGCCGGCAGCGATGATCTTCTGCCAGGGCAGTTTTTCACTCGCCAGGTCGGTCAGCACGGCAATTGCTTCTTCACGGGCCGCTTTGAGAAAACCGCAGGTATTAACGATCAGGTATTCGGCATTCTCAGGTGTGGATGTGGGCTGAAGCCCCTCATGGTTCAGCAGTTCCGCCATGGATTTCAGAATCCACCAGGTTTTTGGCACAACCGAGTGAAATCAGATGGTAAGTGTCCTTAGCCCGTTTGGTCATCGGTGCCCGTTCCGGTTGGGGTAGGTGTGATGGTCGGGGTCGGTGAGACCTGAGGCGTCACGGTGATGGTGGGGGTGTTGGTCGGGGTTGGCAGGACCAGGCCTGTATCTGTGAATACGAGGTCTGCCACCTGGCCGATCAACCCGACCGAGCCGATATCCTGATCATTGAAATAGATTTGCAGTGAACCGGCATTTCCGGTGAGCAGTTCGATTTTTCTTTCCGCTGAATAGTCATAGGCATTGCCGGTCAGCAGACGCCCTTCGAATACCACCTCGCTGTCAGTCGTCACTCGTACCCATACATTCTGGAGTGGAATGACGACAATATTGACCGGATTTAAGTTCGGCGCGGCTGTAAAAAGAGGTGGATTATCAACTTCGGTTGTGATATCACTATTTTCAGTGGATACGGTAGTTTCTGGTGCTAATGTTCCTTGTGGTGTTGCCGTACTGGTCGCCAACAGAACATCGGATACATCAGGGATTTCCGTCGCGGCCGTTGAAGGAATGTCTGCTTTTAAGATTCGGTTGACGCCCCAGATCACAAACCCCGCAAAAACGATAAAGATCGCGGCAATGACCAGCAGGTCAAGAGAGAAAAAATTCTTCAGGCGCAGTGCGGTTGAGCTGAGTGTTCTGGCCGATTTCCTGGTCGGTTTTTGAACCTGTGCTGCCAGGCGTTGCTTTTGCAATCCTTCGGCAAAATAGAGCAGGATCGCATCAACATCCAGATTGAGAAATTCCGCATAATTTGCCAGCATGCCCCGCGCCTGGATCGGTGAGGGAAGCTCATTGATCTTTCCTTCTTCAATCGCTTCCAGATAATGCTTTCGGAGATGGATGTGAGATTCGACGTCCTCATAGGAGAGGCTCAAAAGATCACGCCGCTGGCGTAATTGTTCGCCGATCTCTGCGAAGATCATTGCAGGGGAAGGTCCATCTTCTAAAAGCTCGTCTTCCATTGTCTGAGAAATGGATTCTACAGAAACCTTTTCTTCAGCTTCCGATTCAACTTTCTCAACCTCTTCGGGTTCGACCGGTTTAGGAGCTTTTAGTTCAGGAGAGGTCTCTTCAAGAGTTTCCTCAACGGCCGGTAGCTCTTCAGGTTGGTCACCTGTGTCTTCGGTTTGCAGTGATTCAATTTCACCTGTTTCACGATCATCTGATCCAGATTCATCTTCAAGGTAGCCTTCAACTAAAAGCTCATCAATATCTACGCCAAGGACGCCGGAATAAAGCCTGAGGAATCCGCGCATCTGGACCGGTGAAGGCAGTGATTCTGTATCACCTTCTTCTATGGCTTTCAGGTAGGCAAGTTTGATATGGGTTTTTTGGGCAATCTCTTCCAAAGATATACTTCGGGATTGGCGAATATCTCTGAGTCGTTGTCCGAGTGTTTGTGTCATGGGAATATTATATTCCATAAGCAAACCGGCCTGGTGTTTGGGTCACTGCCAGGCCGGTTGGTTTTACTTTCAATTCTGTGGATCAGGCTTCGGCTTCTGAATCCTCTTCATCAACGTTTTCCGTTGATTCAGGTTCATCTTCCTCAACCAGTTCAACCTCAACCAAAGGCTCTTCAACCTCAGCTTCAGGCACTTCCACTACTGCCGTTTCTTCAACAACAGGTGATTCAGATACTTCAACGACAACCTCAGCAACTGCTTTGGCTTCTTCCATGTCTGCCGTGGGAGCTTCACCTTCGCGGTGGACGATGACCTTGATCACCGGGACCAGATCCATGGTCAGGTGCACAGGGACCTTGAATGTGCCTAACTCGCGGATCGGTTCGGTCTCGACCTGGCGTTTTTCGAGGTCGATCTCGAATTTTTCCTTGACAGCATCGACAATATCCTGATCGCTCACCGAACCATACAAACGACCGGTCTCACCGGCTTTGACGGAAAAGAGCAGTGTTTTACCGTCCAAAACTTCGGCAACGGAGCCCAATTCCTGGTTCAACACAGCCCGGCGTTCGGTTGCTTTCTCTTTGATCCGGCCTGACTGGGACATGGCACCCGGTGTTGCGAGGATTGCAAAGCCCTGGGGGATCAGATAGTTTCGGCCAAACCCAGCGGCGACTTTCTTGATCTCGCCGGCGCGGCCCAATTTATATACATCTTTGATCAATAATACTTTCATTTTTTTCAAGCCCTTTCGTTCATAGAAGTGTCCTGCCCGAAGGGTACAACGGACAAGCTAAAGGATTTTACCAGAAAAGCATCAAGGCGGCAATAAGTGATTTTCTACACGGAAATCATGTCAAAAGGGCAGAGGTGTTTCGGGTATACTTGTGATGAACCCAGAACCAATTCAATCTTGAGGTGTGAATGACATTAAAAGATGAGCTGAAAAGATGGGAGGATGAGGTTTACGATCCGTTGGTCAGGAAATATCCTGAACGACGGGAAGAATTTACAACCTCATCCGGAATTGAACTCCCTCCGGTGATGATCCCACCAGAAAATTTTGATTATTCTGCTGAATTGGGATTCCCGGGGGATTACCCCTATACCCGCGGTGTCCAGCCTTCCATGTATCGAGGTCGGCTTTGGACCATGCGCCAATATGCAGGATATGCAACCGCACAGGAATCCAATGCACGCTATCGTTATCTGTTGGATCAGGGACAAACCGGCCTTTCGGTTGCTTTCGATTTACCGACCCAGATCGGGTATGATGCCGATGATCCCATGGCGCAGGGTGAGGTCGGAAAAGTAGGCGTCTCCATATCCTCAGTTAAAGACATGGAAACCCTTTTTACAGATATACCGCTTGATAAGGTTTCCACCAGTATGACCATCAATGCACCAGCAGCCATCCTTTTGGCGTTCTATATTGCTGTTGCCAAGAAGCAAAACGTCCCCCTAAGTAAATTGCGGGGGACGATCCAGAACGACATCCTCAAGGAATATGTCGCTCGCGGAACATATATTTTCCCGCCTGAACCTTCCATGCGATTGATCACGGATGTGTTTAAGTTCTGCAAAGACGAAATCCCGCATTGGAATACGATCAGCATCTCTGGTTACCACATCCGGGAGGCCGGTTCGACCGCTGCCCAGGAAGTCGCTTTCACCCTGGCGAATGGGATTGCCTATATTCAGGCTGCCATTGACGCTGGATTGGAAGTGGACGATTTCGCCAGTCAGCTTTCATTCTTTTTCAATGCGCATAACAACTTTCTGGAAGAGATCGCCAAGTTCCGGGCTGCCCGCAGACTTTATGCCCGGATCATGAAAGAACGCTTCGGTGCCAGGGATGAAAAATCCTGCCGTATGCGGTTCCATACCCAGACTGCGGGGTCGACCCTGACTGCACAACAGCCGGAGAACAATATTGTTCGGGTGACCCTTCAGGCATTGGCTGCGGTATTTGGCGGTACCCAATCCCTGCATACCAACAGCATGGACGAAGCGCTCTGGCTGCCAACACAGAAATCCGTGCGGGTGGCTTTGCGTACCCAGCAGATCATCGCCTTCGAATCAGGAGTTGCGGACACAGTTGACCCGTTCGCAGGTTCCTATGTGATCGAATCGCTCACCGACCAGATCGAAGCCATGGCCATGGATTATATCGAGAAGATTGATGCGATGGGCGGCGCAATGAGTGCGATCAATAATGGGTTCATGCAGCGTGAAATCCAGGAAGCAGCCTATAAAATCCAAAGAGCGATTGAGAGTGGAGATGAAATCGTTGTAGGCGTGAATGATTTCCAGGTGGATGAGGAGATCGAACTGGAATCCCTGAGAGTGGATCCCTCTTTGGAAGAGGATCAAAAAGCCCGTCTGGCCGTGCTGAGAGAACGCCGAGACAATGAAAAGGTCACGGAATTGCTGGGAAAACTTGAAACGGCTGCGAAAGGTGACGCCTCACTTATGCCGTTATTCATCGAATGCGCGGAGAATGATATAACATTGGGCGAGATTTGTGGCGTTCTTCGGCAGGTCTGGGGTCAGTACCGGCCGCCAACATTCATTTGATTTTGGAGGGAAAAGTGCCTGAGATCAAAAGGATTAATCATGTCGCAATTGTTGTGGAAGATATTGATTCCGCTCTGGGTTTTTGGCGGGATGTTTTGGGTTTGAACCTCGACCATATTGAAGATGTGCCATCACAAACATCCAAAGTGGCTTTTCTTCCAACCGGTGGCAGTGAAGTGGAACTGGTCCAGCCGCTTGATCCAGAATCCGGCCTGGGTAAATTTCTTGAAAAACGTGGAGAGGGCATGCACCATCTTTGTTTGGAAGTGGATGATATTGAAGGCATGTTAACCACATTGAAGGAAAAAGGGGTACGATTGATCAATGAAGAACCCATCGAACTGCCCGGCCGAAAAATGGCCTTCATTCATCCCAAGGCAGCTAATGGTGTTTTGATAGAATTATACGAACTGATATAGCCTCTCCCCAATGGAGAAGAAGAAAGGTTAGTTAATGTGAAGAAGATCCAACAATGGGCAAATCCCCCCGAAATGACGCTCGATCCTAAAAAGGATTATAAAGCGGTCATCCACACCGATAAGGGCGAAATCACCATCGACTTGTTTGATAAGAAGGTTCCCCGGACGGTCAATAATTTCGTGTTTCTTGCCAGACAGGGGTATTACGATGACACGATCTTCCACCGGGTGATCATGAATTTCATGGTGCAGGGCGGCGACCCGACCGGGACCGGTGCTGGCGGACCTGGATATAATTTTAAGGATGAATTTGATAAAGACTTGAAACACAATAAACCCGGGATCGTCTCTATGGCCAATGCCGGGCCAAATACAAACGGTTCACAATTTTTCATCACCCATGTCCCCACCCCTTGGCTGGACGGTAAACACAGCGTTTTTGGTGAGGTTGTCGATGGGATGGATGTGGTTTTCTCGATTCCCCCAAGGGATCCGATGAACCCGGAATATGAGGGTGTGAAGATCAAATCCGTTGATATCGTGGAAGAATAAGGATATTATTAGCGACTAAAAAGGACTGCTTTCCTAAGCAGTCCTTTTTTGATTTAACGCGTCACTGCCAAGGGCACTGGAAATGATTGTGGATGAAATATTTTTTAGAACAACTTATTACCATTCATCGCAATAAATGGATCCTATACTAACACCCTTCCCGGCTGTTGCCGCATCCGCACTTCCCCTTGAAAAGTGAAGGTTGCTGAAGGCGGGAAAGGGTTTGTACTGAAGTCGATCCGCCGGCATTACCGGATTGATGTGTGATTTTAAAGCAAGAACAACGACGTCTGTGGAGTCGAGAGGAATACCGCTCCATTCTCCGTCACAAGAATGTCCTCTTCAATCCCAACATAGCCATATCCATCAACCATCAGACCCGGCTCGAGGGTATAGACCTGACCTGATTCCAGCGGCATAAAGGGCGTCTGCCCGTAACGGTCCCAGGCCGGCCCCAGGATTGCACCACCATCGTGTGCCAGCCGGCCGACCTGATGGCCGGTGGCATATTTATATTCCGGGTATCCCGCACTGATCACAGTGGATCGAGCGGCGTTATCCACATCAATACCGAGTTTTCCGGGTTGGATAGCATCAAAAGCTGCCTGGATGGCCCGAACGACGGTTTCAAATCCGCGCTTCACCGGTTCTGGCGGCTCTGTTTCGTCAGCCTTAAGGATGTAAACCATCCGCTGCAGGTCAGCGCAGTAGTCATTCTCTTTCACGCCAAAATCAAAATGCAGCAAATGGCCGCGCTCGATCCTGATCTCGGTTGGGGCGTTATGGCCGACGGGTGAATTTGGTCCCGAGTTGACGGCGGGATTATTATTGCGGGGCCAGGCATACCCCAGGCCGCGCTTTTCCACCTCTGCGTGCATCATTTCTGCAACTTCGATTTCGGTCATACCGGGTTTGATCCGGTCGAAAGCATCCTCATAGATAGCTTCAGTGGTGGCGATAGAGGTTTTAATCCGGTCAATCTCCAACGAAGTTTTCCGGCCGCGCAGGCTGCTGATCAGATGCTCGGCCGAGATGATCCGATTCGTAAAAGGTGTCCCTTCCAGAATTGACAGAAGGTTCAAATACATTCCGTGTGACAGGCCGTCGGCGAGAACATCGCTTTCTGAAAAATTGATTGCGATGGTGGCCGGGTCGAATCGGTCCAGCTCCGCCAGCAGAACCGGTTTGATGCTTTCATCATAAGGAATGACCCGAGTGAAAGCGCCGATTTGTTCCGCAGTTTCCACTTCAAACCGACCGACAATGGCCAGCCGCTCGCCTGTTTTAGTAAAGATCAATGCGCTCTGCCAGGTCAATCCGGTATCACCGTAGATCAAAGGCAGGACTGGATCGCCTGCCGCACTGGTCTCCCTGACGAAGGTCAACCAAAGATCGAGCCCCTTTTCCTGAAGCAGTTTCACAGCCTGTTCCGCTTTTTCAATGACGATCGCGTTCATGAACCTCCTGACTTTTTATGACTTGATATCTCCCTGTAAGTTTAGCTCAAAATGGTTGTCTTTGATGATGGTTCGTTCAGTTTCAACAGTCTGGATACCCACACGGTTCTCAGAAATGACATTTTGGAGGATCTCATGGTCGTGCGGTTTTAGGGTTTGAGAATATGATTTGCCGGTAAATGGTTTATGTGGAACCAGCCCTGCTTCCTGGTTACCCGCAATCCGAATGCCAGTCCCGTTCTGGTGGATGGTGTTGCTCTCCAAATGCCAAAACTTACTGGTGTCATTCTCAGGAAAATTCTGTTGAGGTGAATCTTCCGGCGCGCTCCAGAGCAGAATCCCAAAGCGGTTATCCTGAATGGTATTGCTGACGATATCACAATGGATGCTGTTTTCAGCGCCGATCCCGGCTCGTTGATTGCCGAGGATAGTGTTCTCGCGGAATTCATCCTGGGTGACATTTTTAGCCAGAAAACCGTAACCGGATTGGCCGGCGTTGTTTCCGATGAAAATGTTTTGACGGTTATGACCATCATAAAATGCGCTGACTTTACAGTGTGTTGCTTCATTTCGTTCAAAGCTGTTATCAGAGCAGGGTAAATGATCATTATCCGGCGAAAGTCCTTCAAGTAAGAAACCAATCGAACAGAACCGGGCTGAATTTCCGACAAATTGATTATTACTTGAGCTGTTCATAAGAGCGAACCCCGCAGAATGGGTCTCTGAATCCGCTGACCGAAGCTGGTTTAGAGAAAGACCTGGAACAATGATCCGCGAGATTATTGGTGAATTTGCTTGAGGAAGTGTCGAAGAGGAAGAAACCATATCCGGCATTATGACTGGCATTATTGCCATCCACCGTGAGGCTTCGGCAGGAATAAGCAGATAAGCCGCCGGTTTGGCCCTGTAAGTTATTATTTTTGATCAGACCGTCCCGCACACCAGCCAGAAGAATACCACACCCATTGATCTTCTCAAGGGGGACCCAGGTGCTGTTCCTTTCACTCGAAGGAGAAATGAGACCCGTATCAAAAATCCGGCAGTGTTTAATGTTGAGTTCCTGGCAGTTCAAAGCCTTAAGGCCAAATTGATAACCGCTGACCTGCAGGTTCTTCACGGTGATTTTCTGTAATCCCTCCACCCTAACTCCCGTGTTTTGGTGATTCCATCCGACCAATTGGGCCCCGTTCCCATCCAAAGTAATATTATCTGCGCCGATGGAAATGCCCTCCGGGAGATAGAAAACACCCGATTCAAATCGAGTATCTTCTGTAATGACCATCCCATTTGCAGGTGTTACGGTTTTCATACTGACACCTCAACTTTCGGGTGTTAACGCCAACTGATTGAGCAGTATTTCAGCCGCACGGGACATGACCTCCATGCTCATTGACGGGATGGGCTTTTCGGATTGTGCGGCCTGCTCGGGCAGCGCCGGTAAATGAATGAAACCAGCCGGGATCGACAATTCCCGAATATGGATGGTATGCATGAGGGTATAGAAGATCTGATTGCAAAGGTATGCTCCCGCGGATAGGGAAAGTTCTGCGGGGATTCCGGCTTCCTTCAAAGCAGAAATCATTGCTCTCAGGGGCAAGCTGCTAAAATAGGCAGCTGGTCCATCTGGTGCGATTGGCTGGTCCTGGACGGTAACACCTGCGTTATCCGGGATGCGGTAATCCATCAGGTTGACAGCTATCCGTTCAAGCGAGATCATTTGGCGTCCCAGGGCCAACCCGAAACACAGCACCGCATCAGGTTGGAGTTGATAAACTGCTGTCACGAGCTTCTCCGGACCGGCCCGTTTATCAACCGGCAGGATCGCTTTGCTGATCGCGACCCCTTCGGAAAAGGTTCCGGGTAAAGACTCCACCAGCAATTGGCTGGGATTGATGGGGCTGCCGCCGAAAGGTTCAAAGCCGGTAACCAGGATTTTCATAAAAACTCCTAAGGTGTGAAATCAATTGGATGATAGAAATTTTGGAGGATTGTTTGTGTTTGTTGATGGGATTCAAGTGCATGAAGCAGTTCGCCTAACTCTTCACGAATCCGATGAGTGTCGATACCCAGGTACGGATTAGGAAAGGGTTCCAGCCAGTGGAGGGCACGCTCAAAAAACTTTTGCGCTGCAGGAAGACGGCCCTGCGTGAGGCGATAATATCCACCGCTTAATTGCAGTAAGGCACGATAGAACTCTCGAAAATCAACCGGGGATTCCCGCCAGGTTTTCTCGAACCATTCATGCGCCTCATAAAAATCCTGCCGGTTGAATGCCTGCAGTCCTTGAACGGCATTATGGGTTAATCCGGACTTCCGAGCCTGCATGAGCACCTGCCTGTCTGAGATAATGGGATTATAGCATTGACCAAACCTGGCACCCTAAGATTATCTCAGGTTTGATCTCATAGTTTAAATCGTTAATTATTCGCCATAATCGCTTGTGCTATAATTTTTTATTATCCGATAAGATAAATAGTAAGAGGAATGTGATGCTGATCATTAACGGAAAAATCATAACCTGGGGGCCGGAAAATGAAATCCTGCCGGAAGGCACCGGTTTATTGATCCGGGATGGGGTGATCGAGAAAATTGCCTCTCAAGATGATTTACTCATGCAGTTTCCAGAAGAAGAGCAGTTGGATGCCGAAGGACAATTTGTCATGCCCGGCAATATTTGTGCGCACACCCATTTTTATGGCGCGTTTTCACGCGGGTTGGCTATCCCGGGCGATCCACCCACGACATTTGTCCAAATTCTGGAGAAATTGTGGTGGAACCTGGATAAAGCCCTGGATGAAGAAAGCATCCGGTATTCAGCATTGGTGTGCCTGGTAGATGCCATCAAGCACGGCACGACGACCCTGATCGATCACCATGCCTCACCAAACGACATTGAAGGCTCACTGGATGTCATTGCAGATGCAGTGACCGAAGCGGGACTCCGGGCGTCGCTGTGTTATGAGGTGACCGACCGGGACGGCCCCGAAAGAGCAGAGCAGGGTATTCAGGAGAACCTGCGTTTCATCAACCGCATCCAGGAACGCCGGCCGGAAGATGCCACTTTACGGGCACATTTCGGGCTGCATGCCAGCCTGACCCTGAGTGATGAAACCCTGGAACGAACGCGTGAATTGTGTCCGGCAGAGATCGGTTTTCATATCCATGCTGCGGAAGGGCTTGCTGACCAGGTCGACAGCCTGGAAAAGTCCGGCAAGAGGGTGATCTACCGGCTGGATGACTTCGGTATCCTCAAGCCTCAGTCAATCCTCGCTCATGGCGTTCATTTGGATGGCCGGGAGATCGTCCACCTGGCCGGAAAACGGTCCTGGCTGACCCACCAGCCTCGATCCAATATGAATAATGCCGTCGGTGTCGCTCCGATTGAGGATATGCTTGAAGCCGGGGTCCGCGTTGGCGTGGGTAATGATGGTTTTTCCAATACAATGTGGCAGGAGTGGAAAGAGGCTTATCTCTTACCAAAGCTGGCGTATTTCAACCCGCAGCAAATGAACGGCAATACTGTGATCAGGATCGCAGTGGAAAATAATGGTGAACTGGTCACGGAACTTTTCGATGGCCTGAAGGTGGGACAGATCGCTGAAGGTGCAGCCGCTGACCTGATCTTTGTGGATTACCATCCCTTCACACCCCTTACCACGGGGAATTTACCCTGGCATATTCTTTTTGGCTTTCAGGACAGCATGGTGACTGCGACGATTGTCTCCGGAAAACCCTTGATGTACAGGCGGGTTTTGTTGACCCTGGATGAATCCGATATCGCTATGAAAGCTTTGGACATTTCACCCAAAGTCTGGCAGCGATTTGAAGAAATTGCCCTTAATCAATAGGAATTGTAAAAATGCCAGAAATTGAGAAGCGGAACTACACAATCGCTATTATTGGCGGTACAGGCAAAGAAGGTAAAGGATTGGCTTATCGTTGGGTCCAGGCCGGTCATTATGTGATCATCGGCTCACGCCAGGCAGAAAAGGCCCAGCACGCCGTTGCTGAACTGGTTGAATATTTGGGTTATACGCCTGAAAACCTGGCCGGGATGGAGAATGCAGCAGCCGTCGCTGAGGCTGAAATTGCCGTGGTTACGGTGCCTTTTTCCGCCCACCGACCAACCCTGGAAGGGTTGAAAGATGTTTTGGATGGTAAGATCGTCGTGGATGTGGTCGTCCCGATCGTACCGCCGAAAGTGAGCAAGGTCCAGATGCCGCCGGCAGGGTCGGTGGCGCAGGAAGCTCAGGAGATCCTTGGGGAGAACTGCCGGGTGGTGGACGCTTTCCAAAATATTTCCTATGAGCGGTTGATGAAGAACGAAGAAGTCGGTTGTGACATCCTGGTGTGTGGAAAGACCAGAGCTGCCCGTGAAGTTGTCCTGGGGTTAGTCGCCGATACCGGCCTCAAGGGTTGGGATGCCGGCCCAATTGAGAACGCCGTTGTTGTCGAGGGGATGACGTCCATTCTGATCGGATTGAATATTCAGCATAAAGTGAATGCTTCCGGGATCAGGATCACCGGTATCCCCAACGAAGAATAAGATGACACTTACGCTAACCCCTTTGAAGCAGATTCCCCTGATTTCACCAGGGGATGACCTTACGGAAATCATCCTCTCAGCGCTTGAAACTGAGGAAATTACGCTGCAGGATGGCGATATCCTCGTCCTGGCTCAGAAGATCGTGTCCAAGTCCGAAAACCGGCTGGTCAACCTCACGGAAGTGAAGCCGGGGAAACGGGCTTTGGAAATAGCTGAGACCACCGGGAAGGACCCCCGCCTGCTGGAACTGATCCTCTCTGAAAGCAAATCGGTCCTGCGGACGCGGGAAAACCTGATCATCGTCGAACACAAACTGGGTTTCATCAGCGCCAATGCAGGGATTGACCATTCGAACGTTACCGGTCCCTGGGGTGATCCTGAGGATTGGGTGCTGCTGCTGCCGGAAAATCCGGACCTTTCCGCAGAGTTGATCCGCAAAAACATTGAAAAAACTTGCGGGTGCAAGGTTGGTGTATTGATCATCGATTCACACGGCCGCGCCTGGCGTTTGGGGACGGTGGGAGTGACCATTGGTTTATCCGGCCTTCCCGGTCTGGTGGACTTGCGCGGTGAGCCGGACCTGTTCGATTATCATCTGCGGGTGACCCAGGTGGCGGCAGGGGATGAACTCGCTGCCGCTGCATCCTTAGTGATGGGCCAGGCGAATGAAGGTACTCCGGTGGTGCATGTGCGTGGTTTTCCGTATCCCCTGCGAGAGAGCCGTTTAAAGGAATTGATCCGTTCAGAAGAACAAGATTTATTCCGTTGAGGTTGAGATGCACTCGATTATTACCGAATTAGAGGAACAAGCCGCTGTCCAGGTCATGCATCTCTGGCGTCAACTTCACGATGCCTGTGGTTTGGAAGGCATTTTTAATTATCCAAACCCGCACTTCACCTGGTTCGCGGTCGAAGACATGGATCTGGACCATTGCACTTCCACCCTCTCGGATTTGGCAATAAACCTGATCCCTTTCAGCGCTCATACCATTGGGTTGGGTGTGTTTCCGGGTGAAGCGCCGGTTCTTTATCTCCCGCTGGTCAAATCAGCGCATTTAATGGACCTTCACCGAACAATTTGGGAGAGAATTCGACCATTCTGCAGCGGGATAAAAGATATATCATTACCTGAATTCTGGGTGCCGCATATCACTTTGGCATTACGAGACCTCAACAGAAAGAATCTATCCTGCGCGATCGATTTGGTCGGATTTGAACCGATTGAAATCTTTTTAAAGGTAGACAATTTATTGATCGTTGAAAGTGATGGTTCTGAAATTGGTGATACGATCGAACGGGTCCAGTTTTCCGGCCTGGAGTCAGATTGATGAAAGTCTGCGCATTGGCGGGCGGCGTGGGCGGCGCAAAACTGGTGGACGGATTGGCGCAGGTGCTTTCTCCAGCCGGATTGAGCATAATCGTCAATACGGGGGATGACTTTGAATATCTCGGACTTCAGATCAGCCCCGATCTGGATACGGTCTGTTATACCCTGGCCGATCTTGCCAATCCTTTGACGGGATGGGGGCAAAGGGACGAATCCTGGGTGACGTTCGATACACTCTCTGCATTGGGCGGTCTGGAATGGTTCCGCCTGGGTGATAGAGACCTTGCCACTCACTTCTATAGGACGGAAGGATTGAAGCAAGGAAGGACCTTGTCTGAGGTCACCCGTGAACTTTGCCGGACCTGGGGGATCAGACATCCCGTGTTCCCAATGAGTGATGATCCGGTCAGAACGATTGTATATACCCGGGCGGGGGAAGCGCTTGGGTTCCAGGAATATTTTGTACATCAGGCTTGCCAACCGGAGGTCACCGGGTTTGAATTCTCTGGCGCAAGCTCAGCACAGGCAGCACCCGGTGCGTTGGAAGCCATTTTAAACGCCGATTTGGTCATTTTGGCACCGTCCAACCCCTGGGTCAGCATTGACCCGATCCTGGCTGTGCCGGGATATCTGGAAGTGCTCAAGAGCAAACCTGTGATTGCCGTCTCACCCATCATTGGCGGAAAGGCGCTCAAAGGACCGGCCGCCAAGATGTATTTGGAATTGGGAATTGAACCTTCGGCTTCCGCTGTGGCGGACCATTATCGGAAATTCCTGAAGGGGTTTGTATTTGATACAGTCGATGCGGACGAATTGGAAAAAATCGAGCGTTGGCGTATAATTCCTTTAGTTGCCGATGTTGTAATGCATGACAAATCGGACCGGGCTCGCCTGGCAAAAGCAGTTCTGAATTTTGGCGAGGCTGTCCTTAATAGGAGCCTTTAACCTTATGAGCCTTTGGGCAATTGTTCCCGTTAAACCCCTTCGTCGGGGAAAATCCCGACTTTCAACAATTTTATCTGAAGATGAGAGAGTACGCCTAAACCATCAATTATTTGTCCATACAATTGAAGTCCTGAAAAAAGTCGAAGCGGTCACCGATATCCTGGTCGTCAGCCGTGATTCAGATGTCCTGACCGAAGCACGGGATCTGAAGGTGCGGACAGTGACTGAAAATGGGACACCGGAGTTGAACAATGCTCTGCGGCGCGCCTCTTTATTTTCAAAGAATTTCTCGACAGAAGGGATCCTGATCGTCCCAGCGGACCTGCCGTTGATGACTCCTGAGGATGTGAATGCTTTTCTGGCGGAACGCCTGACATCGCCGGTTGAAATCATCACCCCGGATCGGCGCGGACAGGGAACCAATTTGTTGTTCACCAACCCGGCCGATCTCCTGACCTTTTCTTACGGTATGGACTCGATTTAAACGTCACGTTGCCCAGGCAAAAGCAAAGGATGCCCGGGTGGTTGTTTTTGAAAACGAACGGATTGCATTGGATTTAGATATTCCGGAAGATTACTACCTTTTAAATTCATTCAAAGCAGTTCCGATTTTGAGCGAAATCTAACCTCACCTATAGTCAAAAGGAAGAAGCCATGATTGAAAGAGTAGCCCTTTATTTACAGGATGCACACGACCTGCGCGACGGATTGGACTTCGTGCAATATGCCGAAAAGCGAGGTTTCGAAGCGGTCTGGCAAGCCGAGAGTCGTCTGGTCCGGGATGCAATTGTGCCCATGGCGGCTTATGCCGCGGTGACCGAAAAAATTAAGATCGGTTCAGGTGTGATCAACAACTGGACCCGCAATATTGGCCTGCTCGCCGCCACCTACCTGACCCTCGACGACCTCGCACCGGACCGGATCATCTGCGGCATCGGTGCATGGTGGGACCCGCTGGCAACCAATGTCGGCATTTCCCGTGATAACCCCCTGACCGCGATGGAAGAAACCGTGACTGTTATGCGGCGGCTGTTGAACATGGAACGCGTTTCCTTTGACGGCGAGTTCGTGCATGTGAATGGCATTGAACTGGATGTGGTTCATGGCCGGCGTGAGCCGCGCAATGTACCGATCTACATCGGTGCAACCGGCCCCAAGATGCTGGAAATGACCGGCAGGATCGCGGACGGTGCATTGCTCAATTACTGCGTCCCGCCAGCGTATAACGAAAAAGCGATTGAACAACTCGAGAAGGGTTTGAAGGAATCCGGCCGGAAGCTGGAAGACCTGGATCGCCCGCAGTTGGTGGTTTGCTCGGTGGATGAGGATGGGGATAAGGCTCGCGATACGACCCGTGAACTGCTGACCCAATACCTGGCGCAGCAGCCTCATATCGCTAAAGCCTCCGGCGTTTCGATGGACATCGTCCATGAGATCCAGTCGATCCTTGGATGGCCCGCCACCCACGAACAGATCCGGAAAGCCAAGTACCTGGTACCGGATGAACTGATCCATAAGATCACCGCCAGCGGCACACCGGATGAAGCCCGCGCCAAGGTGCAGGAATATATCGACAACGGCGCTACCTGTCCCGTGCTTTATCCTGTGGGAGGGAACGTGAAAGTCCTGATCGACACCTTTGCGACAAAATAATATGACAAATAAGCAACCAGGCTCCAAATATTGCTTTATTTGCGGCCGTCAGAACCCGGTTGGTTTGAAGATGGAATTCTATTCCACCGAACCCGGCAAGGTGCGGACCGAAATCATCGTCCCTTCGCATTTTGAAGGATATCCGGGCATTGTGCATGGCGGGATCATCGCAGCGATCCTCGATGAGACGGGTGGGCGTGCTCACATGGAGGAGCCGACCCGGTTCATGGTTACCGCGCAGCTCAATGTCCGCTATCGTAAACCCGTTCCCACCGAAACCCCTTTGGAAGTGGTAGGTGCTGCCGGGCAGCGCCGAGGCCGGGTGGTCGAAGCCCATGCTGAGATCCATAATATGGATGGTGAAGTCCTGGCCGAAGCTGAATTGATCCTGGTGGATATACCTGAAAATCAGTTGGAGAACGTCAACCTTCCGGCGATGGGCTGGCAGGTTTATCCGGATGAGGAGGCGTGATGTTTTTAGAATATTTCCGTCCTGCATCCCTTGAGGAAGCAGTGAGTTTGTTGACCAATGAAGAAAAATTATTAAAACCGATGGGTGGGGGAACCCATTTAAGTCGATTCCAGAAGGACATTATTGGGGTCGTTGACCTGCAAAATACCGGACTGGATAAGATTGAAGAACGCGGTCAGAGGATAGTGGCCGGTGCAATGGTTCGGTTGACGGACCTTCTTGAACATCCCGATGTGCATCCTGAGATCAAACGCGCCATTATGGTGGATGCCAGCCAGAACATTCGAAACATGGCGACGCTCGGGGGATGGATGGTCAGTAGTGATGCCCGGTCGGTATTATCCGCTGTACTGCTCGCGTTGGATACAACTCTGACCTGGGAACCGGATGATGAACGTGTCCGGATGGGCAACTGGCTGCCGGTCCGTGAGATTGAACCCCCCGGTGTATTACTGACTGAAGTGGAATGGTGGATGCGCCCGCATCTGGTCTTTGAATATGTGGCGCGATCACCTAAAGACCGTCCAACGTTGATCGTTGCTGCGGCCCAATGGGACTCCGGGCGGACCCGGGTTGTGCTGGGCGGATATGGTAATGCCCCAATTGTCGCCATGGATGGACCGGAGGACCGAGGTGTAGATGTCGCCGCACGGGATGCCTATTACGATGCATCTGATCAATGGGCGACGGCAGTCTATCGCCGGGAGGTCGCTTCCAGGTTAGCCCTGCGCTGCCTGGACCAGATCGATGCACTCAAAGAAAGCGAGGCATGAGGTGAATGTTACCCTGACGATTAACCATCAGGATTTTCCTTTACGAGTTGATCCCAGTGAACGGCTGTTGGATACGCTGCGCAAACTGGGTTTCTTCAGCATTAAAAGCGGTGGTTGTGAACATGGTGAATGCGGCGCTTGTACGATCCTGTTTGACGGACGACCGGTGAACAGCTGCACCATGCTGTCCGTCCAGGCTGAAGGTCACCAGATCGAAACCGTTGAAGCGGAGGGAGAGCATCCCGATCAGGGCTGGAAGAAGACCGAGGGACTGTCCGTTATCCAGCAATCCTTCATCGATGTTGGTGCGATCCAGTGCGGTTACTGCACTCCCGCAATGGTGCTGACGACCAAAGCTCTGCTTGACCGTAATGCGAACCCCAGTGAAGAGGATGTCCGAGATGCCCTTTCCGGTGTTTTATGCCGCTGTACCGGGTATCTCAAACCCGTCCAGGCGGTGCTGCGTGCCGCTGCGATCCTGCGCGGTGAGCAGGTCCTGCCGGTGGACGAACCGATCGATCTTTCCGGCATATTGGATTTCCGGAAAGGTTCGGATGATGGTGGTTCACCCTTGACCCATGGCAACGGCACTCTGACTGAGACTCAAATCCTGCCGAAACTGAAGATCGTTGACCCGCATAATGCGATGAAAACGGTCGGACATGCTGAACCGAAGGTGGACGCGGTTAAATTGGTTCAGGGAAAGCCGGCGTTTACGGCTGACTTTGAAAGGCGGGACATGCTCTATGCCAAAGTCCTGCGCAGCCCACATGCTCACGCTGAGATCAAAGCGATTGACACCTCTGCCGCAATAGCGCTGCCCGGAGTGGCAGCCGTTCTCACCTGGCATGATATTCCCCGAGTAGTCTATTCGACCGCCGGACAATCGCATCCCATCCCGGGGCCATTGGATTCTTTCTCCCTCGATCACAAAGTACGCTTCGTCGGCGACCGGGTTGCCTTCGTTGCTGCGGAAACCCCTGAAATCGCGGAAGCAGCTTTGCAGTTGATCAAGGTTGAATATGAATTACTGACACCCATTCTGGATCCCACCAGGGCGATGGATGAAGGCGCGCCGGTCATCCATGATGAGCCGGAATATGTTGATTTCGATGAATCCAATCCCGCACGGAATATTGCGGCTGAGATCAGGATCGATATCGGTGACATCGAGAAAGGTTTTGCCGATGCGGACCGGATCTTTGAAGGGGAATATGATGTCCCCAAGGTCCAACAGGCGCATATCGAACCCCACGTCGTCCTGACCTATTGGGACGAGGACGACCGGCTGGTAATTCAAACAAGCACTCAGGTGCCTTTCCACGTGCGCCGGCAGATTGCTCCGGTTTTAGACCTGCCGATCAAACGTATCCGGGTGATCAAACCCCGGATCGGCGGCGGTTTCGGGGGCAAGCAGGAGGTGCTCGTCGAAGATGTCGCCGCACACCTGACAATTGCAACGGGGCGGCCGGTGCTTTATGAAATGACCCGTAAGGAGGAATTTATTGGGGCGCGCACACGACACCCGATGCGAATCAAGCTCAAGACCGGCGTCAAGGAAGATGGCACCATTACCGCCAACGAGATGTATTGTCTCAGCGATACCGGTGCCTATGGCTGCCACACGCTGACCGTGGCCGGGAATACCGGGCATAAGTCAATGGCGCTCTATGTGGGTGATGGGGAATATCGCAAAGACCCCAACATCCGGTTCTATTCGGATGTGGTATATACCAATACTGTACCTTCCGGTGCTTACCGCGGTTACGGTGTCCCGCAGGGCTTCTGGCCGGTGGAGCGCCATATGGAAAACATTGCAAGAGAACTGGGATTAGACCCGATCGATTTTCGCTTGAAGAATGCCTTGCGGGCTGGTGAGATCCATCCCTTCAGCAAGGCCTGGAGTGAGGGACGCGAACCCAAACCGGAAACCGTCTATACCATCGGACTGCCTGAATGTGTGGAACAAGGCAGGATGGCTATCGATTGGGACCACAAATTTAATAATGCCCAATGGCATATCGTGCCTGGTAAGAAACACCTGCGCAAAGGCATCGGTGTTGCGATGATGATGCAGGGGACAGCTATTCCATATTTGGACATGGGTGGTGCGAGCATCAAGATGAATGATGATGGTTCCTTCAACCTGCTGGTTGGGGCGACCGATCTTGGTACCGGTTCGGATACCGTCCTTGCACAGATGGCTGCGGAAACCCTCGGAGTCCCGGTGGAAGATTTCATCGTTTATTCCTCCGACACCGATTTCACCCCGTTTGATAAAGGCGCATACGCTTCCAGCACGACCTACATCTCCGGCGCAGCGACGGTAAAAGCAGCTGAGAAAGTAGCCGAGAGGATCCGAGTGCGGGCGGCGATGATGTTCGCTGAGAATGAATTGAACGTAGCACCAAGTGATATCCTGCTTGAGGACCGCAAGGCGATTGCGCCTTCCGGGGAATCGTTCACCATGGCGGAAATCGCCCTAAATGCATTGCACCAGACCGATCAGGAACAGATCATGGCAGTCGCATCCCACATGTCCCCGGTTGCACCGCCACCGTTTGCCGCACAGTTCGCGGAGGTCACGGTAGACACTGAAACCGGAATGGTCACTGTGGATAAACTGGTCATGGCCGTCGATTCCGGCGTGATCATCAACCCCGTCACAGCATCCGGCCAAATCGAAGGCGGTATGGCTCAATCGTTGGGTTACGCCGTCAGCGAAGAAATGGTCTACGATAAGGACGGGCAACCCCGTGAGATGGACTTTGAAAATTACCATATCTTCCGGGCGGATGAAATGCCTGAAATGACAACGATCTTCGTGGAAACCTATGAACCATCGCATCCCTTCGGTGCCAAAGCGGTGGCCGAGATTCCTCTGGATGGCGTTGCGCCTGCCGTTGGGAATGCAATCCTCGATGCCTGCGGTGTATCCCTGAACAAAATCCCTGCAATCCCGGAACGGATCTGGCGGTCACTCAAAGGATTAACAGAAGTGGAAGAGGTCTAATCACCGGATGGCAACGATTCACAATATGCCTAAGATGCGGGACCTGAACCGCATCTTCGTA
The DNA here is from genome assembly GCA_963741015.1 of uncultured Chloroflexia bacterium. GTDB lineage: Bacteria > Chloroflexota > Anaerolineae > Anaerolineales > Anaerolineaceae > Brevifilum. The sequence continues at coordinate 51,675 of CAVUGP010000012.1, forward strand.
ATTGACCAAGTTAATCCCGATACGGATGCGATAGCTTCAGCGATGGGCTATGTCTGTCTGCTGCGTGAACGTGACGGCGCGGATGCCATAAATATGCAAACCCCGCCGCCTGGATTTCGTAATGTTGATGGTAACTGATATTCTCCAGGGCAGCAGCCGTTTGTTGATGGTGGACACGCCGATTGTCCTGGATGATTTACCCTATCGCCCCCTAGCAGACGGGACTCGCCTGGCGGAAGGGGTTGGTTCCCGTAAAAAACAGCCTTTACCGGTTATATTCAGTTTAGTAGAGGATTAAGATGGAACTGCTCGATCACCTGACCCAAGCCATTAATTCCGGAAAACCGGTTGCACTTTGTACCGTCGTCAACACCCGCGGTTCCGTACCACGGCACGCCGGGACCAAGATGCTGGTCTTTCCTGATGGACAATTTGAAGGGACGGTTGGCGGCGGCGAAACGGAAAAACTTGTATTGAATGAAGCTCTGGCTGCCCTCACGGATGGCAAGACGCGGTTCCTGAATTATGACCTGATCGACCTTGAGAAAGGCGATCCAGGATTATGTGGAGGGACGGTGAACATTTTTGTGGAACCCTTTCTGCGCACCCCAACCGTGATCGTGATCGGAGCCGGACATGTGGGCAGGTCGGTGGTACACCTGGCGTCCTGGATGGGTTACCGGGTGATCCTCAGCGATGACCGGGCTGACCTGTGTAATCCGGAATCAGTACCTGACGCGGATGAATACTTACCCATCCCGATCGGTGAACTTCTGGAAAAGGTGGAGATCGGCCCGCAGACTTACCTGGTTCTCGTTACTCGAGGAGTAGAGGTCGATATCCGTGGTTTACCCGCTTTATTGGAATCCGATGCCGCTTATATTGGCCTGATCGGCTCGAAAAAGCGATGGGCGCACTGCCAGGAAAAATTATTGGAAGCCGGGGTTCCCCAGGAAAAGATTGACCGGATCAAGTCGCCGGTCGGCATCAGTATCCATGCGGAAACACCGGATGAGATTGCAATCAGCATCATGGCGGAAATCACCGCTGTTCGGAACGAAGGCAAGCAGCATTTCCGTAAAGGCTAAGGAGAAACGTCTTATGTGGCAAAACTATATCATGGCTAAATCGTTGGATGAGGCGGTCAAATCACTCTCCAATCAAAATGGGACTTCCCGGATCATTGCAGGCGGGACGGATCTGATCCTTGAAATTGAACGCGGTGTCCGTCCGGATGTGAAAACCATTATTGATATTTCAAAGATCCCCGGATTGGATGCGATCACTGAAGACGAAAAAGGTGTCATTCATATAGGGCCGAACGTGACCCACAACCATGTTGTCGCCTCACCCTTAATTCGTGAAAAGGCTTTTGCTCTGCTGCAGGCCTGTTGGGAAGTTGGCTCACCGCAGATCCGCAACCGGGGAACGGTGGTCGGTAATATGGTGACGGCTTCTCCGGCAAACGACACGATCAGCCCTCTGATGGCGTTGGATGCCAAGGTGAAATTACTCTCCCAAAGAGGAGAACGGATCGTTGCTTTGGAAGATTTCTACACCGGTGTCCGCAAGACCGTGATGGAACCGGATGAGGTGATCACCGAACTTTATTTCACCGGTCTGAAACCTAACCAACCTTCATATTTTATTAAAACGGCGCTGCGAAAAGCTCAGGCGATCTCGGTGATCAACATCAGCGTGATCCTCACCCTGCAAGGAGAATTGGTTGAAGATGCAAAGATCACCTTGGGGGCGGTGGCACCGACGATCATCCATGCAGAAGCTGCCGAAGCTTTCCTGAAAGGGAAAACCCTGACGGACGCTGAGATCGAAGAAGCCGGGAAATTGACCGCGCAAGCGGCTCACCCGATCTCCGACATCCGCGGTTCGGCTGAATATCGGGATTATATGATCGGTGTAATCGCAAAACGAGCCTTACGTGCAATCAAAGCAGGCGTGGACAAGGATGTCATACCTGTCCAGCCGATTTTATTGATGGGTGACGGCATACAGGTGCAGGGACCGAAGGTGCCCTGGGATGGCAAGGAGATCCACACCTGGATCAACGGTAAGGAATATCGGTTCGTCACCGGTTTTGAAAAAACCCTCTTGAACCTGATCCGGGATGAAGCCGGATTGACCGGGACCAAAGAAGGCTGTGCGGAAGGAGAATGCGGCGCATGTACTGTATTCCTTGATGGACGGGCGGTAATGAGCTGCCTGGTGCCTGCACCCCGAGCCCATGGTTCGCAGATCACGACGGTCGAAGGATTGGCGAATGGTGATCAGCTCCATCCCGTCCAGGATGCCTTTGTTGAATATGGTGCAATCCAATGCGGATACTGCACACCCGGTTTCATTATGTCCGCAGCCAAGCTGCTGGAGGAACGGGAAACCCCTTCACAAGCGGAAATTCGCCAGGCGATCACCGGCAATTTGTGCCGCTGCACGGGCTATTACAAGATCATCGAAGCGATTGAGAACGCCAGTAAATCTCAATCAACCACCGCTTAGGAATTCAGAGGCGAAGGAGCACTCATGACTGCAGTTGGAAAACCAATCCCCCGATTTGATGTCAAAGATAAGGCAACCGGCGCAGCGATGTATCCCGGTGATTACAACCTGCCCGACCAGGTTTATATGAAGATCCTCTTTGCGGGAAGGCCGCATGCAATCGTCAAAGCGATTGATACTTCTGAGGCTGAAGCGATGGACGGTGTGATTGCCGTTTTTACTGCCAAAGATGTTCCGGTGAATGAATACGGTTTGATCATGCCTGACCAGCCCGTGCTCTGCGGTCCGGGGTCCTCCAAACCATACACTGACCGGGTGCGGTTTGTGGGTGACCAGGTCGCGCTCGTCGTGGCGGAGTCAAATGAAATTGCCGATTCCGCACGGAAGAAGATCAAGGTCACCTATGAAGACTTACCTGTAGTCAATACCATTGAAGAAGCACTTGTAGACGACCCAATCCTGCTGCATCCGGAGAAGGAGGACAACGTCATCCTTCATTACCGGATCCGGCGCGGCGATGTTGATGAGGCATTCAAGAATTGTGATGTGATCATCGAGAGTGAATACCGCACGCCGGTCCAGGAACATGCTTTCCTCCAGCCGGAAGCCGGCATTGCCTATCTGGATGAGGAGGGCCGGATCACGGTGGTTGTGGCCGGGCAATGGACCCATGAAGACCAGGAACAGATTGCGCACTCACTGGGATTGCCTGCCGAACAAATTCGAGTGATCTACCCAGCTATCGGCGGCGCTTTTGGCGGCCGTGAGGATATGTCGGTCCAGATCGTGCTGGCACTGGCTGTGATGCGGCTCCACGAGCGCGGGATTGACCGTCCGGTGAAGATCATCTGGAGCCGTGAGGAATCGATCATCGGGCATCATAAACGGCATGCCTATAAACTTGTCGCAAAATGGGGCGCGACCAATGATGGCAAGATCCTGGCCGCGGAAGTGGACGTCTATGCCGATGGCGGCGCGTATGCCTATACCTCCACCAAGGTGCAGGGGAATGCCACTCTGATGTGCACCGGCCCTTATGACATCCCGAACGTTAAGGTTGACTCCCGTTCCGTTTATACCAATAATGTTCCCGGCGGTGCTTTCCGTGGGTTTGGCGGCCCGCAAGGCGCATTCGAAGCCGAGACCCAGGTAAACCGCCTGGCTGAAGCACTGGGTATGGACCCGGTGGAATTCAGAATGAGGAACCTGATCGATGATGATTCTTTACTCTCGACCAATTACCCGCCACCCAGAGGCGTCACGATTAAACCGGTGACAGCAGCCTGTGCAGAGCATTCCGGTTGGAAGCATACTGAACAGGGTTGGCAAGCGCCTGCTCCGATGAAGAGTGAAGGCACGCTCAAGCGGGGACGTGGGATTGCTTCAGCGTATAAGAACATCGGTTTTTCATTCGGCGCACCGGAATCCTGCACGGCTATCATTGAACTATACGGTGATACGGAAATCGAGCATGTGATCCTGCACCATGCAGGCGCGGATGTCGGCCAGGGCGCACATACTGTGTTCCGCCAATTTGCGGCAGAGGCCCTGAACGTTTCGGTGGAAAAGGTTGAATTGATTGCATCAGATACCAGTCTGACCGGCAACTCGGGAAGTTCTTCCGCTTCCCGGATGACGTTTATGGCCGGGAACTCAATCAAGGGTGCGGCTGAAGAGGCGTTGAAACTGTGGAAAAGTGGCGAACGCCCCGTAATTGTCGAACATACCTACCATGCACCGCCAACTACCCCTTATGACCCGGTCACCGGCGAATGCAATCCGAATATCTCTTACGGCTACGTGGCGGAAACGGTTGAGCTGGAAGTCGATACCGAGACAGGTGAGATCAGATTGTTGAAGGTCTATTGTGCCGATGATGTCGGCCGGGCGATCAACCCCAACCTGGTTGAAGGCCAGATTGAAGGCGCATTGATCCAGGCCAGCGGTTATTCCCTGCTGGAGAATTTTATCCAGAGGGATGGTAAGGTGCTAACCAATATGCTTTCAAATTATCTGATCCCAACGGTGCTGGATATCCCGGTGGAAGTCGAGACGATCATCCTTGAATTGGCGGACCCGCTGGGGCCTTTCGGTGCACGGGGTATGGCCGAAATGCCATACCTGCCGATGGCGCCGGCGATCGTCGCCGCACTGCACGAAGCAACCGGTGTCTGGTTCCATCAATTCCCGCTGACCCCTGAACGTGTGCTGCGCGGGCTGGATAAGATCAAATGACCTCGTTTGTGCTCATCTGGGGTGGGGGTGACCTGGCGAGCGGCGTTGCATTAAGACTGCATCGGGTTGGAATCAATGTGCTGGTTGTTGAAAAGGACCAGCCGCTGGCTGTGCGCAGGTCGGTTTCCTTTGCGGAGGCTGCCTACGATGGTGAGATCATAATTGAAGATGTGACCGGGCGGTTGATCGAATCACCCGAACAAATGGCTGACTGCTGGGAAATGGGGGAAGTCCCGGTCATCATTGACCCCGAACTTTCTCTTCTGGCGCAATACCGGCCGGTTGTCCTGGTGGATGCCCGGATGCGAAAGAAACCGTATGAACTCGATCTGTCGATCGCCGATCTGGTGATCGGATTAGGCCCGGGTTTTACAGTAGGAATGAATTGTCATGCCGCGGTTGAGACCAACCGCGGTCATTTTTTAGGAAGGGTCTATTGGGAAGGCAGCCCGGAAGCCGATACCGGAATCCCCGGCAAAGTGCAGGCTTATGCCGCAGAACGGGTACTGCATGCCCCGGCGGATGGCATTGTCGAAACCCTGATGTCGATTGGTGACCTGGTCAGGGGAGGTGACCCGGTACTGCGTGTTGAGGGCCAGACCGTCGCCGCACCGTTTGACGGCATTGTGCGGGGATTGATCCATGATGGCGTGATGGTCCGCAAGGGGATGAAGGTCGGTGATGTGGATCCCCGGCCGGAGAGTTTCCGGTGCTGGTTCGTTTCCGAAAAATCACTGGCGATTGGTGGGGGCGTTCTGGAAGCTATCCTGGCCAAATTTGACATCCGCAAGCGAATTTGGGAGGCCTAAAGCCCCAATGGAGCTGCTCCAGGCGTTCAAAATCCGCACCGGCGAAACGGTCGCGCTGACCGGTGCAGGAGGCAAATCGGATTTGATGTTTGCCCTGGCGCAGGCACTGCCCGGACCGGTCGTGCTGACAACCACCACACATCTGGGAATCTGGCAGGGTCCGCTGGCCGATCACCATTTAATCCTGCGACCCGGGGATGATCTCCAATCCCAATTTCCTGAGACATTTCACACCTTGCTGGTCACCGGTCCCGCTGACGCGAACGACCGTCTGACGGCTTTGGATGAGCTTGCCTTGAAATCTTTGCGAGAAATTTGTAAGAGGAACGGCTTCAGCCTTTTAATTGAAGCGGACGGCTCAAAACAGCGACCGCTCAAAGCGCCGGCTGAGTATGAACCGGTCGTGCCACCCTGGGTGGATACCACGGTCGTTGTGGCCGGGATGTCCGCGCTGGGCCAGCCGCTCACTGAGGAAAGGGTGCACCGGCCGGAACGGTATGCGAAATTGAGTGGGTTGGCGTTGGGTGACACAATCTCAGCGGAATCGGTGATTGCCGTCCTGGGCAGCCAGGAGGGCGGACTGCAGGGGCTGCCGGAAAATGCCAGGCGGCTGCTCTTTCTCAGCCAGGCAGACTCTACCCTCATCCAATCCACTGCTCAGCGCATTGCGCGGTCATTACAAAATGCCTATTCGGATGTACTGATCGGATCGCTGCGTGAACCCGGGATGGATGGGCCGATCTTCAGCGCACAAACCCCGGTGGCCGGGATTGTCCTGGCTGCGGGCGGCAGTCAGCGCCTGGGAAAGCCCAAACAACTGCTGGACTGGCAAGGGAAGACATTCATATCCCGTGTGGTGGAAAATGGCGTAGAAGCCGGGCTGGCGCCCCTGATCGTGGTCGTAGGCGCAGACTCGGATCGAATCAGGCAGGAAATCAAAAATTTTCCGGTGAAAATTGTCCATAATCCCAACTGGCAAGACGGTCAGTCCACTTCAATGAAAACCGGACTGGCAGCAATTCCTGAAGGATGTCAGGCGGCGATGTTCCTGTTGAGCGACCAGCCTCAGGTCAGTCCAAATCTGATCAGGCAGTTGATCGAAACATGGTTTGAAGAACGAAAACCGATCACGGCTCCCCAGGTCAATGGGGGTCGCGCTAACCCGGTGCTCTTTGCCAGGGAGACCTTCGACGCGCTGAACACGGTAACGGGAGATAAGGGTGGGCGGGTGGTGTTCGACCGTTTCGGATCTTCGTGGTTGCCCTGGATTGATGAGCGAATAACTTTGGATGTGGATGGGGGAATTGACTATCAGAGATTAATTGATTCCTATTTCGGTATAATAAATTAAGCAGCCAACTTCACAGTATTTCCAATTTAATAATTATGAGGGAAAAAAGATGACCATTGAAATTCGAAACTTGTCTGAAGATGATGCGGATGCAGTTCTGGCAGTCGCGCAAGCTTTGCCCGATTGGTTCGATGAGGATGCACGACGTCGGGCGATCCCGATGGACCTGCGCTTCCAGGATGGTTTCATTGCCGCGGAAGAGAGTAATGTTGTGGGGTTCATTACGCTGTATGTCGCGGAAGGACGGGTCAACATCGGCTGGATGGGCGTCCAACCGGACTTCCACCGCCAGGGTGTTGGGGCTGCATTATTAAAAGCAGCCGAAGGATACTGCCGTGAGCGGGGGATCAACGAGCTGGCAACCTACACCCTGGGAGCAGGGGTGGATTATGCGCCTTATGACCACACCCGCGCCTTTTACTTCGCCGAGGGCTTCAGCATCTACCAGCGCTCCCAGACGGATAACCCAAGCATCCCGGAAGAGATCAAGATCAAAAAGCAGGTCGATTAAGTTGCCTCACGGCTGACCGGACTGTAAGACCTCAAGCGCGGCATAGACCGCGATAGTCTCGGTCGGGTCATTGCTGAGAACATCATCAGGCTGCAGGGAAAAGTTCACCCCCGGCACCCACCAACACCGCTGGTAAAAATCCAGGCAAGAACTTTGATCCTTACCGTTATCAATCCAAGAAAAAGCCCAACGGGGAACGAACACCTCCGTTGGGCCTTTAACCTTAACCTTCAAATCTTTTACAGTAGCGAGGTTACTCGAAGAGAATGAACCTCACGAAATCACATTCCGAGTGCATGTTCTAGGTTAGAACGGTAGACCACCCATCATGTTGCCACCAACCATTGTCCACACGACAAGGATTGCATTCAGGAATGCGCCTACATAAACACGCCCTGTCTTGTGATAAAAGTATGTTGAGATGACAGCAACGAGTGTCAATGTGGGCGGGAACGACCAAAGCCAATCTTTCATCATGATCATCCCTCCGCCGGCAAAGCTCATTGCAGCACCACCGTTATACAATCGACCGAAGTATATCGGGAACCACAGATAGAACCAAGGCGCTAACAAGAGGACATTGATAAGAATTTCTACCCCTAATTTTGCTTTGCCATCTTTAGGACGCATTAGACCGTGAAGATTCATACCCAATGTGATATAGGCAATCATCCATGGAATTAAGTATTGCAGCACGATGACGAATCTCGCAGGTGTCAATAATCTAAATGCCACTTCAAAGACACCGAAGTTCACAAGAAGCCACCTGTACACAAGTATCAACACATAATACGCAATCCCAAACATAGCGAAAGCCAGAAGTAATGACTTGCCAATTTCTAGCCATTCAACTTTTCCATCCTGGCTGGTTAACCCATAGTTGTATGCGGTTGCATTGCGGTCGCCCTTGATCAAATAGTGGTTAATCAGAATTACAACGACGGAAATCAGACCTGTAGCCACCGCCCATCCCATGATGCCATTGGGCCTATCCATGGGCCAGAGGTCGGATGATGGAATAAGGTAATGTTGGAACAGATAGTGGAAATAGAATAGGGTACCCGCCATGATCAATACCGTTAGGAGCGCACCTATCCACCAGGCGAGTCCTGTGTTGCCCTTGAATTCCGGGACGGGTTTGGCAAGCGATTTAAAGAAGGGTGTTTTCAGCAATATTGACCCAAGCGCCAGGAATAAAATTACGAACCCAACGAAGGCTATCACTGAGCCAAAATGGAACAACAGCCAAACTTGATTGGTGCCCGGGATTGGATTGGGGGCAGGAATTGCCTGTTGAATCCAGTTTAAGCCATAACTAAGCGTCCGGGGTGTAACGATCTCTGTCGCATGAGGATATGGGACGGAATAAAATGCTTTCGCAGTTCCATCTGCAAAAGATCCATAGGTTTTTCCCACCTCAATACTACTAACATTTTCAGTTCCAAAGATTGCGGGAAGAGCATCCTTACCATCATCGACGCCGAGAATGATCGCAGTATTTCTTGCACCCGGGTTAGGACTTGATCCAACATTAACCATCGCTTTATATGAATCAGGATATGCTGCTGACACACCAGCGATCGCCATACCACCCATCGAGTGGCCCATCATGCCAATATTATTATGGTCAATAATGTCGAGAGAAAGTAAATAACGGAAAGCTTCTGGTCCACCAAAAGATGACGGCATATCAAATGGAAGACCCTCTGAATAGCCTTCTGTATATTTGTCAAAATCCAACACGACATAACCACGTCTGGCAAACTCTAATGACCAGTTTGAAAATGCTTCTCTGTTGGTATCACCTCCACCGATCACAAGCATCGCAGGTGCAGGGTTTTCAACGGTTACGCCATCCGGCACATAGAGCAAAGCGCTCACCAAATTGCCTTTAGAATCCGCCCACCTGACATCCTTGACAGTGACTGTTCCGCCAGCAGTATTAATTGCGTTAGCAAGCAGGCTTCCACCAAGGATAATTACAAGTGCAATGGCAAGCAGTCTCCAAGGCTTCTTCGAATTTTCGTTCATTATTCTCTCCTCTTCAAAAATGTAAATGGATTGGATTTATACGAAAAAAGAAAAATTAGATTTACCTGAGTTGACCTCCTTCCGCGGTAGGTCTGATACTATCGATCAAGGTCGTGTTAAATTAATAAAAGAATGTAAGTTAACCTCCTTTATTGGCTGGCTTGACAATTGGTTTACCAAATAGTGTAAATTCAGAAGATAAATTCTGATATAGGTTGTGATTTCTACGGATATATCCTTTTAGTATGTTATAAAAATTTTCACACTTTGTCAATTACATTGCACAAACGTGCAGGTTTATTATCGGATTGGATGATTTTCGTAGGTAATCCTTGCAGAGCAATGTAAAATTGCCTAAATGTTAATAAAGATGAGATGTCTGCGGAGGAATATGAAAATGGTCATCATTTAAATGTTTGCCGCGGTGACGCACTTGTGGGGCTATGATTTGATAGTGGCGAATCGGAAAGGGGGTAAACCCGCCGCTGCATCGCGGCGTCAGGCTCCAGGCGGATAACCCCAGCATCCCGGAAGAAATCAAGATTAAAAAGCAGGTCGATTAAGGATCTTTACGGCTGACCGGACTGCAGGATCTCTACTGCGGCATTGACCGCGAGCGTCCCGGTCGGGTCATCGCCGACGATGACATCAGGCTGCAGGGGGAAATTTACCCCCGGCACCCACCACCGCCCGCTGGTGATGTGGATGCTGGAACCGTCCGCCAATTCAAAGACATATTGGATGGTGGTTTTACCGTAAGTCGGTGCACCGACGACGTCTGCGCGTCCCTGGGCGACGAGTGCCCCGGTGACGATCTCGGCGGAACTGGCGGTATTGCCATTGACCAGGACAACCAGGGGCAGGTCAGTGAACGGACCGGGGCTTTCCACTTTTAGGATTTCTACATCTTCGCCCTTGTATTGACGGTGGATAACCTCGCCATTTGAAAGGAACAGGCTGGCGATCTCCACCCCTGCATCGACCAGCCCGCCGCCGTTATCCCGCAGATCGAGAATGAAAGCAGTCGCACCCTGAGATTGCAAGTCAAAGATCGCGTTGGCGACCTCGTCCGCGCTGGTCTCTGCAATCAGGTAAACATGCAGTAACCCTACGGTTGACACGTCCGGCACCAGGTTCCAGACCACTGAGGGGACCGGTACGGATTGACGTTCGATGGTGAAAGTCAACTGCTGGTCACCGCGCTGGATGAGCAATTCCACCGTTTCACCAACCGGCCCGCGGACTGCTGCCAACAGATCAACGTCGGTAGTGTCCGTTGTCACAACCAGGTCATCCACCTGAAGAATGATATCGCCGTCCTGAAGCCCGGCTGCCAGGGCGGGAGAATCCGGGAGCGGGTAGACCCGCCACTGCAGGTCGGCGTCGCGTTCCAGCCGGGCGCCGATCCCGCCGAAAGTGCCGGTGAGGGTGTCGGTTTCAATCTCATGCGCGGCCGGCGGGACGAAGACTGAATAGGGATCGTTGAGCGAACTCATCATCCCCTGGATCATGCCGTATTCCATTTCGGTGTCGGAGGGCAAGTCCAGGATGGTGTTATCCACCACGATTTTCTGGGCTTCTTGTAACAGCGAATAATCGCCAAGGTTGCGAGCTAAGAAGCGATGGGCGAAGAAGCCGACACGCGAACGCGAGGATCACGATCACGAGCTGCAGGGTGATGATCTGCCATTTACGAGGTGAATTGATTTCTGTTGGTGGTTGCATAATGATCTGCCATTGCTTTGACCCCTTTCCGGTTGCTTCGCAACCACCCTTCCCTGAAGCGAAGCGGAATACCCGGAGCGAGAGCGAAGGGTACAAGAAAAGAGGGAGTCAAAAATCTCGGATTTCCCTCACGGGTGCATGGAAGGGATTGGATTAGAGGTTGGTTTGATTTTACGATTAAATCTAGAAATCTCTTTCGCTTTCCATTTCTTCTGATTAAGGTATAATGGTCTGCACTTCATTATACTGAGCTGTGAAGCAAAGTGAATGGAGAAATCGTTGAAATGGGAATACAAGCGCCTGGCCGGCCTGACTACAGACCGGTGACGAGGATGGAGGTTCCCCGGTGCAGACCGGGGTTAACGGCCCGAAAATCACGGCCGGAAAATCGAGAGATCGGCGGATGCCTCCCGCTACACCTGTAGTGCATTCCCAGGAAGAAGAAAATTGAAGACGCCCCAAGAGACCGCCTTACACGTGGTTTCGTTTCTGGGCGCGTGGCATATCACGACCATGGAGGCACAAACTTATGTGTGGCATTGTTGGCTATATCGGCGAGCAGGATTCGACCCCAATTATTTTAAATGGATTGAAACGGCTGGAATACCGCGGCTATGATTCCGCGGGCATCGCCGTTTTGGATGACGGACATATCGAGATCCGGCGGGACGCCGGGAAATTAAGTCACCTGGAAGCGCTGGTGCACGATACCCCGCTGCACGGCAAGATCGGGATCGGGCACACCCGCTGGGCAACCCACGGCGAGCCCAACACCCGCAACGCCCACCCGCACATCGGCAGCACCGGTGAGTTCGTGGTGGTGCATAACGGGATCGTCGAAAACTACCTGGCCCTGCGCGAGGAACTCATGGCGGAGGGGACCGAGTTCCACTCCGATACGGATTCGGAGACCATCGTCCACCTGATCGAAAAGTTCTACGCCGCCGGTTCCACGCTGGTGGAGGCGGTTCGCCAGACACTCAAACAGTTGAAGGGCGCGCACGGGATCGTGGTGCTTTCCTCCCGTGAACCGGATAAGATCGTAGCGGCCAGGGTCGGCAACGCCGGCGGCGTGGTGATCGGCCTGGGTGAAGGCGAGAATTACGTCGCCTCGGACCTGCCGGCGATCCTGGAACATACCCGCCGGGTGATATTCCTCGAATCACACCAGATGGCGGTGATCACCCGCGAGTCGGTTGAGGTCACGGACATCGACGGCAACCCGGTCGACCTGCCTGTGCAAACCATCGCCTGGGACCCGGTGGCCGCCGAAAAGGGTGAATATCGCCACTTCATGCAGAAGGAGATCCACGAGCAGGTGCGTTCGCTGACCGATACCCTGGCCGGGCGGGTCGATTTCGATGAGGGCAAGGTCACCCTGCACGAACTCAATCTGGATGCGGAGAAGGCCAAACGCATCAAACGGATCATCATCACGGCCTGCGGCACCGCCTACAACGCCGGGATGGTGGGCAAGATCCTGATCGAGCGGATCGCCCGGGTGCCGGTGGAAACGGCGATCGCCTCCGAGTTCCGCTATGCCGACCCGCTGATCGATGAGGACACGGTCGTGCTCTCGATCAGCCAGTCCGGCGAGACTGCGGACACCCTGGCCGCGATGGAAGAAGGCCGCAGTAAGGGCGCGATGCTCTGGTCGAACGTGAACGCGATCGGGTCACAGGCGATGCGCATCGCCGACGGCTGCATCTCGATGCAGGTCGGCCCGGAGATCGGGGTGGCTTCCACCAAGGCCTTTACCGCGCCGCTGATCGACATGTACCTGCTGGCGGTTTACCTCGGTGACCTGCGCGGGACGCTGGACCCGACCGAACGCTTCAAGCTGGTGAGCGACCTGATGGGCATCCCCGCGCTGGTGGGGGTGTGCCTGGACCGGGAACCGCAGATCAAAGCGCTGGCGCGCAAGTTCAGGAACACCAGCCACATGCTCTACCTGGGGCGGGGGATCAATATGCCCATCGCCTATGAAGGCGCGTTGAAGTTAAAAGAGATTTCGTATATCCATGCGGAAGGGTATCCGGCCGGGGAGATGAAACACGGGCCGATCGCCCTGATCGACAAGACCATGCCGGTGGTGGCGCTGGCGCCGGACGACCCCTGGTATGACAAGATGATCAGCCAGATCGAGCAGGCCCTGGCGCGGGGCGGGGAAGTGATCGCGGTGGCGACCGACGGGGACGAGCGCATCCCGGACCTGACCGAGAATATCATGTGGGTGCCGAAGACGCCCTGGCTGCTCAGCCCGGTGATCACCAGCATCCCGCTGCAGCTTTTCGCCTACCACATCGCCTCGCTGTTGGGTCTGGACGTGGACCAGCCGCGGAACCTGGCGAAGAGTGTGACGGTGGAGTGATAAGTAAAAAGTTAAACGTAGGTCACGTATAGCGGCGAAGCCGCTTACGTGACAATACAAATTGCTCAAAGAGCAATTCAGTCCAAATTGCGATTGTGCTTGGAAGTATTAAGAAAAAAAGGTCACTTGCGCTTCACGGCAAGTGACCTACAACTCAAATTTACTTTAATCAGTATATTTAAATCCTGTCATTTCTTCACTCAACGCCCATAACTTATCTTCCGCGTCCTGATCATAGGAGGCATCTGAAGAGCGCTCGACTTTCTCATTCGAGAAATACTTACCGCTCACCAATGACACTTCCGGTGAACTCGCCAGGTAGATCGAGGTCTGTGCGCCCTGCACGGTGTTCTTTCCCGAAATGCTCGCAAACAGCTTGACCAGGGGCGTCATCACGCCGTAGTCGCGATAGAGGTGGGAGTTGACGAACCCGGGATGGAGCGCGTTGACGGTCACGCCGCTGCCTTCCAGCTTCCGCGAAAGGCTGTGTGTGAAGAGGATGTTCGCCAGCTTGGACTGGGAATAGGCCTTCATCAGCGAATAGTCGCCTTTGAAGCCGATGTTATCAAAGTTGATGCCTTTGGCCTGGCGGTGCGCCTCGGAGGAGACGTTCACGATCCTTGCGGGGGCGCTCTTCTTCAGCAGGTCCAGCAGTAAACCGGTCAGCAGGAAATAGCTCAGGTGGTTGAGGGCGAAGGTCATCTCGATCCCGTCCGGGCTTTCTTCATATTTGCGGAACATCGCGCCGACGTTGTTCACCAGCACGTCCAGACGGTCGTAGCCCTGCTTGATCTCTTCAACCAGAGCCCGGATGGCTTCCTGTGAAGAGAGGTCCGCCAGATAGTATCGCACAAAATCTTCCCCGGCGGCGTCTTTGATCTTCGCTACCGCTTCCAGGGTGTGATCTTCGTTGTGGCTGACCACGATCACATGCGCGCCCATTTTCGCCAGGCCCAGGGCGGTCTCAAAACCGATGCCCCGGCTGCTGCCGGTGACCAATACATTTTTTCCATTCATTGAATTCATTTTGTTATCTTTCCATTTCGTTGTCTTAATTGGATGCTTATAGATTTGATTGGTTACTTATTAGAGTATAAAAGCAACAAAATAGAGGAATGTACCGCCCAGGACGGTCAGCACCCATAGGATCAGTGCAATCCGCATCAGCCAGAGCGGCTTTTTGGGGGGCAGGTTGGTCGCCCATTTCATTCGAAACACGGTGTAGGTCAGCAGGACCTGGGTGAGCAGGCCTAAAGTGCCATGAAAGTAAGGTAGGAATGCAAACTTGTCGGAAACAAGGTGATATTGTCCTGAAATGATCCTTGCTAATACCGGGATCATCACCAACAGGATCGGGATCCAGTTCAGCAGGGCGGCCCAGGGCATGATCAATTCGTGTTTGGTATAGTTCTTTTTATAAGCCCGATAGGCACCAAACAGCGCAACAATTAATAAAGACCAGGTCATCAGCAGTGTGATGTCCGCAATTAATGGCGCTCTAGTTCCTAAAAATCCATGCATCATAGTACCCTCCCATAAAAATATTTCGTTTAATATTTATCTTACCTAATAATGTTAAGAAGGGACAAAATTACTGAAAATTGGATTGACAACCGAAATTAATCAAATATTTATCATTGGTCATTTTGAATCAAATTGGGTAAAATTGACCTCATATATTAGTATAAAGAATCTGTTCCGGGTTGCTTGCCTTATAGGCGCTGACCCGGGTTCTAATGAGACTACTTGAAAGGATTGCATCAGAATGGCAGGAATCACTGAAAAAGAAGTCCTGGCTGCCCTCAGCCTGGTTCAGGACCCGGAACTTCAGAGAGACCTGGTTTCCCTGAATATGATCAAGGATATCAGGATCGAAGGGTCAGCCGTTTCCTTTACCGTTGAATTGACCACCCCTGCATGCCCGTTGCGGACCCAGATCCAGCAGGATGCCGAACAGGCTGTGCTGGCGCTCGATGGGGTCAAAACCGTCAAAGTGACGATGGGTGCCCGGGTCCCCGAAGACAAAAAGATCGTCGATCTGGATATCAAGAACATCATCGCAGTCGGTTCGGGTAAGGGCGGGGTGGGGAAGTCCACCGTGGCCGTAAACCTGGCCGTGGCACTGGCACAATGCGGCGCGAAGGTCGGCCTGCTGGATGCGGATATCTACGGGCCGAACGTGCCGAAGATGATGGGGCTGGAAGCACTCCCGCCCACGCCGAAAGGCATGAAGATCCAGCCGGCGGTCGCTTACGGTGTGAAGGTGATGTCGATCGGTTTCATGGTCAATACCGGCCAGGCGCTGATCTGGCGCGGGCCAATGCTCCATTCGGCCATCAAGCAGTTCCTGATGGACGTGGATTGGGGTGACCTGGATTACCTGATCGTCGATCTGCCGCCGGGAACCGGCGATGTACAGCTTTCGCTGGTGCAGACCGTCCCGCTCAGCGGCGGGGTGATCGTGACCACACCGCAGCAGGTCTCCTTTGATGATGCCGCCCGGGCGGTCTCGATGTTCAAGAAGATGGAAGTCCCGATCCTGGGCATTGTAGAGAACATGAGCTACCTTGAGATGCCGGATGGCAGTCTGCGCAAGATCTTCGGTGAAGGCGGCGGAGAGCAGTTGGCCCGGATGGCCGGTGCGCCGCTCCTGGCGAACCTGCCGATTGACGAAAACGTGCGTGCCGGTGGGGATGACGGCAAGCCGGTGGTCGTGGCTGATCCCAAATCACCCGGCGCTAAGGCATTGGACGCTTTGGCATCTTCCATTGCCGCCCGGATGAGTATGGAAGTGCACGATTGAACGGCACTGCTGCCCAAAACCGGCATGATATAATGAACCTATGAGTCACAGCAATATCATTGGCGTCCAATTTGAGGACGTCGGCAAGAATTATTTTTTTGATGCCTCCCAATTCCCGGATATCAAACCCGGTGACCCGGTCGTGGTGCGGACCAGCCGCGGCACGCAGTTGGCGACCACGATCCAGGTCAACCTGGATGTGGATGATCTGGACCTGAGTTCATTCAAACCGGTTGAACGGCCGGCAACGCCCAAAGACCTGCTTCAGCGAAAAGCGCTTGGCATACAGGAAGCCGAGATCGACGAAAAGATACGAGCACACCTGATTGAAAATGGGATGAGCGCGGTCAAGGTCATTTCGGTGGAGTTTTCACTGGATGGGAAGCAAATATTTGTCGCCATCAACAGTGATTCGGAAGTCCATTACAACCTTAAACGTCTGCATCAGGATATTCAGAAGATGGTCAAGGAAGTCAATCTGGAGATCCGCCAGATCGGCCCGCGTGACGCGGCTAAGACCATCGGGGGGATGGGCGCCTGCGGGTTGGAGACACGCTGCTGTTCCAAATTCCTGACGGAATTCTCATCCATTTCAATCCGGATGGCAAAGACTCAGGATATCTCGCTGACCCCATCCGAGATCACCGGGATGTGCGGGCGGCTGCGATGCTGCCTGATGTATGAATACGACCAATACGTTAAGTCGATTAAGACTTTGCCCAAACGTAAGAAGAAAGTCCATACACCGATGGGTGAAGGCCGGGTGATCCAGATCCTGCCCCTGAGGCAGGCTGTGATCGTGGATATCCCGGAAATCGGTCCGCGCCAGTTTTCCAAAGCGGACCTGGATCGCGCAGAGCGGATTGCCAACGGTGAAGTGGTGGAGCCGATCGTTAAAGAGGAGCCGAAACCCGAGGTGATCGTCAGCCGGCCTGAAGACCAGACCGTCGGATCGGAACAGGCCGAAACCGCAAAATGTTCAAAATAAACATTCCTCCGGCAACCGGCGCGGTCGCCGGTCCAGAAGGTCGAATAATCAAAATAAGAAATCATAATTCCAGACATTAAGGATTCATCACAAGATGGAATATTCTGAAGGATGGGAAACCCCAAAAAAGATCCTGGTCATCCTGGCGCACCCCGACGACCCTGAATTCTTCCTCGGCGGCACGATTGCCCGGTGGATCAAGGCAGGCCACGAGGTGCGTTATGTTTTATTGACCCAGGGTGACAAAGGCGCCAAAGACGAGAACCTGACGGCATTGGATGTTTCTCAAATACGGATTGGCGAACAGCAAAACGCTGCCGAATTCCTGGGCGTTGCCTCGGTGGATTTCATGGATTATGAGGATGGTTATCTCGTGCCTGACCTGGAAATGCGTAAGAAGGTCGTGCGGTACATCCGGAAATACCGTCCGCAAATCCTGGTAACCTGTGACCCGAGCAATCTGTTTCCCAGCCAGCAGTACATCAACCATCCCGACCACCGCTATGCCGGTCAGGTCGTGGTGGACGCCGTTTTCCCGG
The DNA here is from genome assembly GCA_963741015.1 of uncultured Chloroflexia bacterium. Taxonomy (GTDB): domain Bacteria; phylum Chloroflexota; class Anaerolineae; order Anaerolineales; family Anaerolineaceae; genus Brevifilum. Next base: position 69,552 of record CAVUGP010000012.1, read on the forward strand.
CAGCCGGTAACCACTTCTTTTTCATGGACCTGCTGGAAGAGGGCTATGCACCACATGAGGTGGAGGAGGTCTGGATGAGCCTGACCACCCAGCCGGATGTGATCCTGGATGTAACCGAATATTGGGAGACCAAGATCAATGCACTCAAACAGCATGCTTCCCAGATTGGTGACCCGGAAGCATTTGAAGAACATATGATGGAACGGATGACAGAGACCGAAACCGGAGAATTGAAGTTTGAAGAACAATTCCGCAGGATTAAATTCAGGAGGCCAGCATGAACTTTTTAGATGAAGCGCTGCAGCTCAATAATTACATCATTGAACGACGGCGGGATTTCCACCAATACCCGGAACTCGGATTGGAAGAGACTCGCACAGCCGGGATTGTCGCGGAAGCCCTTAAGGAACTGGGGATAGAAGTGACCACCGGTGTGGGTGTGACCGGTGTGGTGGGCCTGCTGCACGGTACCAAGGAATCGCCTGTACTGCTGCTCCGGTTCGATATGGACGCTCTGCCGATCCAGGAAGACACCGGCGTTGAGTACGCTTCAAAAAATCCCGGCAAAATGCATGCCTGCGGGCATGATAGCCATGTCGCCGTTGGGTTGGCTGTCGCCAAACTTCTGGCTGCGAAGAAGAAGTTGCTGCCCGGGACGATCAAGTTTGTCTTCCAGCCGGCCGAGGAAGGCGCGGGCGGCGCAGAGAAGATGGTTGCCGATGGCGTGCTGACCAATCCCAAACCGGATTATTCGATGGCGATGCATGTCTGGAATGAGAAGCCGGTCGGCTGGTATGGCGTAACAACCGGGCCGGCCATGGCCGGCGCACATATATTCTCGGTCAAACTCACCGGAAAAGGTGGGCATGGCGCTGCACCGCATAAAACCGTTGACCCGGTCGTCGCCGCCGCGCAGATCATCACTGCATTGCAAACGATCAATTCACGCAATGTGGATCCGTTGGACACCGCTGTACTGTCCGTAGGCAGGGTCGATACCGGGACGGCTTTCAATATCATCCCCCAGGAAGCCCTATTGGAAGGCACGATCCGGACCTTCAAACCGGAAGTGTTTGACCTGGTGGAAAAGCGATTTAATGAAATTGTGGAGAATATCGCCAAGGCGATGGGCTGCGTGGCTGAGATCACGATCAAACGGGTGACTTATCCGGTCACCAATGATAACGCCCTTGCAAACTTGATGACGAATGTGATCAAAGAAGTTGACCCGACTGCAAAGATCAACTCATCCCACCAGACGATGGGCTCTGAAGATTTTTCCTTTATGATGAATGATATCCCCGGATGCTTCGTTTTCATTGGTTCAGCAAACCCCGAAAAGGGGTTGGATTTTGGTCATCATCATCCCAAGTTTAATATTGATGAAGCTTGTCTGCCATACGCTGCCGCTGTTTTAGCTCAAGGCGCGGTTGAGATATTGGAGAAGAGACCGTAACACCTGAAGAAACCTGAAATTGATCAAGGATGTCGAATTCGACATCCTTTTTCTTCTTCCATAAATATGAACTTTGTCTTATGATAGTTTGATGTGATCATAAATGCTTAAATCAGCAATCACATGGTAGTTCTTCGTATGAAGGAAGCCCAAAGTAATTATTTATGGGAATAAAAGCGCAAGCAGATATCAGATAATAATGAATTTTAGCATTTTTATTTTATCTTGTGAGTGTAAAAACCCATTCATTAATTAAGAAACGTCACTCTAAAAAATTATTATTGCGATATCAATAATTTAGTCCAACGGATGGAGATCTTAGAACGCTTGCAAAGGAGGAAAATATCGTAATGTTTTTTAGACGTATTAGCCATCCAAAGCCAGAAATCATTAAGTTATCTAAATTGTGTTTGCTTTCTCTTATTACCACAATTAATATTGCTTCTGTTTATTTATTTATGGAATGGATATTCTTCATTACCAAGCCATCATTCATGGAATTATATACATTTGGGACGAAAATTAATATTTTATTTTCATCTCTCTTTGTAATTATTCTAATTTTAGGTTTGGTTTTTGCAATATTATTTTTAGTCTTATTATTCCCTTTTCTAAAAGTGAAGAACCGAGCAATTATTTGTGCTATTCCATCATCACTCATATTATCATCATTAGCATTAATACTTTTTGATAATTTTACTTATACGGTATTTCATTTTGGTATTATTACTTCAAATTTACTACAGAGACTATTATATTTATTATCTTTTTTACTAGTTTTTTTCATATTAATCATGAAAAGGCAGAAGATGTATCTATTCAAAGACAATAATATAAAAATAAAATGGATGAATATTGTAATTTCTGCGTCATTATTTCTTATAAGTTCGGTATTCTTTATTTTTAATTTCGAAATTACTCAAACTCAAAACAGTTATTCTGAATATGAACAAAGTGGTACACAACCAAATATTCTCCTAATAAGTGATGACGGAATGAATGCATCAAATATGTCGCTTTATAGTTATGAAAGAGAAACAACACCTTTCTTAAATTCATTAGCCCCCTCATCATTATTAATGGAAAATAATTTTTCGAATGCAAATACATCAACTGGGTCAGATACATCATTATTAACAGGAAAATTTCCTTTTACAACGGGTGTTTTGTACCCACCTAATACACTTACTGGGGATAATGCATATGAGCATCTTCCTGGAATATTGAAGTCAATAGGTTATAAGACAATTTCTTTGGGCATCAATTATTTCTTAGATGTAGGAGAAATTAATTTCATGAATGGTTTTGATTCGATAAATTGTTCAAAAGATTATCCAATAAAAATAATTGAACAAGCATCAAAATTTGGATTTGGAAATTCGTCATTTTTTTTAAATTCAGTCATTGATAGGTTGAAAAGTAGAATTCTTTATTTATTTTTTATAAGAGATATTGAAAATCCTCTGTTAAGCATTAATGCAAGTGATTCGTTAACAGTAAAATCAGGTTTGGATTTTTCCCTTTCATGCTTAGAAAACTCATTAACTGATGCAAGGAATATGTCTCAACCTTTATTTGCCCATATTCATTTACTTTCAACTCATGGACCATTCTTTTTCCCTGAAATCCGGAAATTTTCCACTCAAGGAAAAGAAACTACTGGTTGGATGATTGATTATTATGATGATGCAATTCTAAATTATGATTATTGGCTTAAAAGTTTGGTATTGTTTTTAAAGGAAAATAATTTGTATGAAAACACAATTATTGTTATCTATTCTGATCATGCAGCCGAATGGACTATAAATAAAAAAATCCCATTGATGATACATTTCCCTAAAGACGAGAATAAAGGAATTGTTAGTACGAATACGCAAAATCTGGATATAGCTCCTACTATTTTAGATTATCTGCAAATAGAAATTCCAGAATGGATGGAAGGAAAATTTTTATTAGGTGAACTTGATCAATACAGACTGCATCACACAGAAATGGAACTGGATTTGAGCGCAAATATCGATCAAATACCGAATAATCAAGCCTTGACCATGCAGAGGGTTTTCAGACCTGGCTGCCGCTGGTTGCCAGTTGGATGCTGATGAGCATCGAGCTCCCTGCAATCAATGCGATTATTGCCCGTCTCAATAATGCTGAGATCAGCCTTGCCGCGTACGGCGGGGTGGTGTTCCCGATTGCTCTGACGATCGAGGCACCGGTGATCATGCTGCTGGCGGCATCGACCGCACTCAGCCGGGATTGGGCTTCCTACCAGAAGCTCAAGAAAATCACTCTCATCATGGGCGCCACCTTAATGGCGCTGCACATATTGATCGCATTAACGCCTATTTTTGATTTCATCGCCAATGTCCTGCTGCAAGTGCCGCCTGAGGTGGTAGAACCCGCCCGTCAGGGTCTGCTTTTCCTCTCGCCCTGGAGTTTTGCCATTGCTTACCGACGTTTCCAGCAGGGAGCCATGATCCGCCATGGCCATTCGAAGATGGTCGGGCAGACGACGATGGTCAGGCTGGTCACCGTCGCTGTGGTACTCACGACAGGTTTTCTTCTCAAGACTATTCCAGGTCCCATATTAGCGGGGACCGCACAGGGATTGGGTGTGACATCTGAGGCGATCTATGCCGGCCTGGCGATCCGTAAGATCAAGAGCCAGATCAAGGCTGCTCCGAAAGCAAATCCACTGACGCTGAAGCGGTTTGTCAAGTTCTATTTTCCCCTGGCATTGACGTCCTCACTTTGGCTGCTCTGGCAGCCGTTGATCAGCGGTGCGATTTCACGGATGCCCAATGCCCTGGAATCACTGGCCGTCTGGTCGGTAACGACCGGTTTGCTCTTCATGTTCCGCAGCCCGGGTGTGGCGTATAACGAAGTTGTAGTAGCGCTAATGGAAGAAAAACGGTCATTGCCGATTTTACGAAAATTTGCCAGGAATGTGGCATTGATCACAACCGGCGTTATTCTGCTTTTTGTACTGACGCCGCTCTCCAGATTATGGTTGGGGTATATTGCAGCTTTGCCCTCCACACTGGTTGAAATTGGCCGGGTAACTCTGGCCTTGGGAATCCCTCTGGGCTTTCTCAGTGTCTATATCAGCTATTATCAGGGTTTGATCGTCAACCACACGCATACTGGTGCAATAGCAGAGGCTGTGACTGGATTTTTGATTTCGATGATCATCATCCTGGCGATTGAAGTCGTAACTCGAAGCTTCAAAGGGGTTTATGTGGCATCAGCGGCATTTTCCATCGCACACCTGGCGCAGATGATCTGGCTGATGATACGCGGCAATAGGCAGCGTCGTGAACTGGCAGCAAATTTATAGCAGGAAATGGTTAAGGTCAGGTTTGCCGGTTGGTCAGGTGTCCGGTTATTTCGTATAGTGCTTCACTGAATTCGTTCGGTTTTTGGAAAACCAATTCGAGCAGTTGAAATGCCAGATCGGTATATCGCTTGGATTCACCCAAGGTAAATTCCTTTGCACCGCAATCCTCCAGGAGTTCGGCCATTTGATCCACCATGAGATCGGTGATCGTTTCCCGCTCCCATAATTCCTGAAATGCCGTGCTGGCGGAGAGGCCATAAAGAACCGGCAGGGTCTTTTTATGAGATGTAATATCACTGGCTGCTGATTTACCGGTGATTTCCGGGTCTCCCCAAATGCCAAGAATGTCATCCTGGATCTGAAAAGCCAAACCGAGACACTCCCCAAATTCGGCCAGCTGTGCATATACCGGAGCAGGCTGCCCGGCAATAAGCGCTCCCAGACCGGCAGAAAAGGCGAGCAGTGCAGCCGTCTTCCCGGTGACCATATTCAGATAGGTTCCGGTGGTCACTTTCGAGGCGGATTCAAAGGAAATATCCAGATATTGACCCCGGGTAAGCTGCAGGCAGACCCGGTTGAATTCCCGGAGCGCATCAAGCACGACGTACTGGCTGGATGAATTTGCCAGAGCGAGCATGCTTAATTGGGCGATGCTAAAAAGGGCATCCCCTGCATTGATCGCCTGAGCGATCCCCCACTTCTTCCAAAGTGTGGGTCGTCCATGTCGTAGAGGGGATTGGTCTTCAATATCATCGTGAACCAGGGTGAAATTATGCAATAACTCGACGGCCACTGCGCCCGGCATCGCTTTACTAACCTCCTGACCAAAAGCGCCAGTGCAAAATAAGGTGATCAGGGGACGCAGCCGTTTACCGCGGAATCCCGGACCGTTCTCACCTTCGATCCAGCCCAGATGGTAACGCAGCATGGACCGCAGCCCTTCACTGTCCCCAAAATCGAAGGCATCCAAGAATTTCTCAAGTGAAGTTTCAATTTGGGGTACCCATTCTTCCTGAAGATGCTCTAATGTCATTGCTGAACCTCAATCTATCAAGGATAATTTATCAATGGATAAGGAAGCCAGGTCTCTGGCCCCGCAGGCAAACATCGCGATCCGGATTTGATCGACAATCATTTGCATCTCACGGACGGCTGTCTCCTCGGAATCGTTGGCCGCCTTGAGGAAAACACCAGCCATCCCACCAAGATCTGCACCCAGGGCCAGACATTTGGCGATATCGATCCCGTTGCGTAACCCACCGGAAGCGAAAACGGGAATGTGCTCATCAACCTCACGGACATTGCGGATGGACTCAGCAGTCGGGATGCCCCAGTCAACGAATACACCAGCTGTTTCCGCACGGTAGGGATCCTCAATCCGGTACATCTCGACCTGTGACCAGGATGTGCCGCCTGCACCTGCCACATCAATGGCCGCAACACCGGAATCGACCAGTTTCTGGACGGTCCCTTTCGATATCCCCCAGCCAACTTCCTTGACGATGACCGGGACATCAAGTTCCTGGACAATCCTGCCGATTTTTTCCGCCAGGTTCGAAAAATCACCATCCCCTTCGGGCTGCAGTGCTTCCTGTAGTGGGTTAAGGTGCAGGATCAGGGCATCCGCGTCGATCATCTCGACAGCGCGCTGGCATTCATCAATGCCATAGCCATAATTTAATTGGACCGCACCCAGATTTGCAAACAGCAGGATATCCGGTGCATATTGCCGTACCTGGAAAGTGGATTCAATATCCCGGTCTTTGATGGCTGCTCTTTGAGATCCAACTCCCATTGCCAGGCCAACTTCCTGGGCAGCGATTGCAAGTATCCGGTTGAGCCTGGCGGCGACCTCGGTACCACCGGTCATCGATGAGACTAAAACCGGTACACGTTGGCGCTTGCCAAACAGCTCCTGGCCCAGGTCAATATCTGCCAGAGATATCTCAGGGAGAGCCTGATGAATGAAGCGATATCGTTCCAGACCGTTGGTTAATCCGGATTCAACATCTTTTTCAAGGTTGATCTGGATATGTTCCGATTTTCGGCTGCTGATTTGTGTATCTTTTTTCATTGTCTTGTGTTAATTATCTATGAAATTCGCCGGTAACCTTGACAGTTTTACAAGGCGCGTTAGAATTTGAATAGATCATCTCAAGCTAGAGGAGGCACAATGTCCGATACATTACAAGAGGTAAAAGAAGTCATCGTCGATGTATTGAAAGTTGATGATGCTAATATTACCCCGGAAACCCGTTTCATTGAAGATTTGAAGGCAGATTCCATGGACCAATTCTTCCTGATCGACGGTTTCTGCGAAAAGTTTGATATCACCATTTCCGATGATGATGCCCGAGATATCAAAACCGTTAAAGACGCAGTGGAATATATCGACAACCATAAATAACGGTTAATACCAGTTTACTCTATTTTGATTTCTATTCCCTAAATCATTATCCATTCATTGGAGAAAACTTTAGGGTAACGCATCAGAATTGCGTTGTTCGTAAGATGTATACCAAATTAAGGAACTCCCGCTAGACGGGAGTTTTTAAATTTCACGAGTGATATGATTTTGAGTGAATTCCCTATATCAAATGTTTTCTATTAATACCGGGATTTCTTCGGGATAATGTGCCACCTGGACCCCGGCGTCCTGCAGTGCCTTGATCTTGGCATCCGCTGTCCCAACATCGCCCTCAACAATCGCACCGGCATGTCCCATCCGCTTATTGGGTGGTGCAGCTCGTCCGGCAATGAAACCAACAACCGGTTTGGTCATGTTGGACATAATGAAGTTAGCAGCTTTCTCTTCCTGATTGCCGCCAATTTCACCAATCATCACGACCAGGTCGGTTTGGGAATCCTCTTCGAAATGAGAAAGGATTTCGATGAAATTCGTACCAATAACCGGATCTCCACCGATCCCGACACAAGTGCTGGTGCCGATCCCCGCTTGTTTTAAAGCGTAAAGTACTTCATAAGTCAAGGTGCCGGACCGAGAGACAACACCTACATTTCCCTTAGACGTAATTGACCCGGGAATGATCCCGACTTTAGCGGAACCAGGCGAGATCAAGCCGGGTGAATTTGGTCCGATCAGGCAGACCTCTTTTTCATGGATCACCTGTTTGACGGTGAGCATTTCCTTGACCGGAATACCCTCGGTGATGCAGACGATCAATCCGACTCCGGCGTCCGCAGCTTCAAGAATGGCATCTGCCGCAAACCGTGCCGGGACGAAGATCACGCTGGTATTTGCACCGGTGACTTCTACACTTGTCTTGACGGAATCGAATACGGGGATCTTCCCATCCACCCATTCACCACCCCTTCCAGGGGTTACCCCGGCGACGATATTGGTGCCGTAATCCAGCATCTGGCGAGTGTGGAATGCGCCTTCATGCCCCGTGATGCCTTGAATGAGCAGTCGAGTGGAACCGTTAACCAGGATTGTCATTGGGTGATCTCTCTGGTAAGGTTGACCGCTTTTTCTGCGGCTTCCTGTAAGGTTTCCGCGGTTTCCAGATTGGCATCTGCCAGGATTTGCCTGCCCTCGGTCTCATTCGTGCCGACAAGACGGATAATGAAGGGGATATCCGTTTTGATCTGGTCAAGAATTTGGTTGATCCCGTTGGCAACCTCATCGCAGCGTGTGATTCCGCCGAAGATGTTGATCAGCACGGTCTCAACCTGGGGATCAGCCAGGATGATACGGAGCGCAGCAGCAACCTTTTCAGCGCTTGCCCCGCCGCCGATATCCAGGAAATTTGCAGGCTGGCCGCCCTTGTGCTGGATGACGTCCATGGTCGCCATAGCCAGCCCGGCGCCATTGACCAGACAGCCGATATTACCATCCAGTTTGATGTATGCCAGGCCAAATTTCCGAGCTTCAGTTTCTTCAGGTGGCTCAGCGGAAGTATCCCGTTTATCAACCAGGTCAGGATGGCGGAATAGGGCATTGTCATCAACAATGATCTTACCGTCGAGTGCGATGATCCGGTTGTCGGTTGTAATTACGAGTGGGTTGATCTCTGCCAGTGTGGCATCCAGGTTCTGATAGGTCGTATAAAAGTTCTGGCAAATTCTGATGAAATCGCGCCAAAGATTGCGGGGAATCTCGATTTCTGTGGCAAGGTTCCTGACCTGGAAATCACGCAGTCCAAGAAGGGGGTTGATCCCTACTCTGACAATCTTTTCAGGGGAGACCCGGGCGACTTCTTCAATTTCGATCCCGCCTTCCGCACTGGCGATCATCATCGTCTCGCCATTTTCCCGGTCCACGGTCATTCCGAAATAAATTTCCTGCTGAATGTTGACGGCTTCTTCAACCAAAATACGCCGGACTGGAATATCCTTGATCCGGTTTCCTAATATCTTTGATGCTTCTTCTGCAGCCTCTTCGGGCGATTTAACCAATCGGACCCCGCCAGCTTTCCCCCTGCCACCGATCAAGACCTGTGCTTTGAGAACGACAGGACCGCTCAGCTCTTCTGCAATGAGTTTGGCTTCTTCAGGTGTGGATGCCAATCTCCCTCTTGGGATGGGTATTTTGTTGTCTGCAAAGACTTCTTTGGATTGGTATTCGTGCAGCCTCATGTCGCTCTCAGTTGTTAATAAGATGTTAAGGATTATACCATGTGGTCATTTTTCCAAAGGTTAACGAATGGCAAAGAGCCGTATTTTAAGCTAAAAAGGGTGCCTGAATTACTTCGGGCACCCTGGTTGGTTCAAATTGTTTCTTTTACCCTTTCAGGAAGTCATTCAAGGCATCTTTACTGATGCGATAGGCATTCCCGATCTTGCGGGCTTTGAGATCACCGGCTTCAATAGCGGCAACTACATCTTCCGCGGAAACTTTCATGAACTGTGCAGCTTCAGCAGGGGTCATCACATCGGGCATCACTGTGCCGTTTGCCGCACCCATTGATTGACCGCCGCCCTGCTGTTGATTGTTCAAAGCAGAGGACAATGCATTGCCAATCCCCATCCCGGCGCCAATACCGGCCGTCAGGCCAGCACCGCCGCTGGGGTTCTGGGCAGCATCCCGCATGGCATCGGCTGCCTGCAGTTGGGTATAGGTTTGCATATCGAGCATACCCATCGCCCGGAGTTCTTCAGCGGATTTATCGGATGGTTTCAGGTTGCCGATATAGAAGGATTGGAGCTGCAGCCCGATCGCTTTGAAGTCATCCTGTGCTTTGGCCCGGACGCCGGATGAAAGTTCATCGGTCAATCCGATCAGTTCCAGCACGGACTTCTCAGCCGTTGTCTCGCCCAACAGGTCCTGCAGGCGGGAGAGCATCATCGTGCGCAGCCGGTTCTCGATATCGCTGGTGCGATAATAACCCTGAGCGCCGACGATTTGGGTCACGAATTGCTGTGGATCAGCAACCTTGAAGCTATAGGTGCCGAAGCCCTGCAGGAGCGCGACACCCAGGCCCACACCAGGATTACGAACGATGATCGGTTGGGGGGTACCCCATTTCTGGTCGGCAAATTCCTTCATCGAAACGAAGAAGACCTCAGCGGTGAAAGGAGTCCGGTCTCCGAAAGCTTTACTGACGAAATCAATCAGCAGTGGGATGTTCGCGGTCGTAATCGTATGACGTCCGGGACCTAACACATCGAGAGCACGCCCGTCACGCATGAAGACGACGTTTTGTGATTCACGGACGATGACCTGAGACCCGATCCTTAGATCAGCAGGACCGCTTTCGGGAAATCGGTGTACGATCTCGTCCGTCATCTCTTTTGGATATTCAACTACATCAAAAATTCTAGCCATTATCTTTCACTCCAGTTTCTGTATACGAATTCTCATCCTTCATACGGTTTTTTTTATTCCTGTTCAGCAGCAATGTCCTTCATCACCTCGGATCGTTTGTTGAAAGCGTCCACACATTGCTGGCTGACACTGACCAGATTGCGGATTGCCGCATCAAGGCCTTCCGTGCCAATTGAGGTTTCAACGTTATCAACTGCTGAACTGACCTGATCCGACATAGCCAGCAAGGCGTAATCATATTGATAAACCTGTTCAAGTTTATCTTCTTTGATCTTGATCGCATCAAATAAGCCCGCATAGCCGTAAGAGGCTGTTTTAACTCGGTCAATGAATTGCCGGAGCTTTATGGCTGCTGCTTCGAGATCGTCAACATACGCGAGACCGCCCTGGCTGATCAGGTCTCTCTGCAGGCTGGAGATGCGGGCATAAAGTGTTTCAAACTCGTTGGCCACGTTCTCCCGCAGCAATTTATCGGACATCCGCCGGTTTCCACGTTCAATGTAGCCTTTGAAACCTGGGATCTTCGAGAGGATTTTTTTGAAAAAATCCTGCTCACCCGATACTTTTTCGAATATATCGCTCATTTTTCCTCCAATACAAAATTTTGGACTAAGTTTGGGTTATTTCCCTTATTTACTTTCGATATTATTATACAAATTTCAAAATAGATTAGCAATAGATTATCTTAGGAATATGAGGCATGACGAATTAATTAATTATAAGGTATCTTTGGGATGGTATATAATTAGATAAATAATTCATTTCAGGAGGCTTTATGGCGAAACTACCAGATGATCGGGGTCTTGGACTGGTTGAATGGATCCTCATCGTGATCCTGGTTCTGATGGTACTTGTAACTGTCTATTACCTGCTTGAGCCTGCCCTGGTCATTTTCTGGCAAAACATGCTCCAATCGATCCAACAATAAAATAATTAATTTTCATTATTAGACGATAACCTGTGTTGAATATCCATTTTTCTCAAGTCTTATACCGGGGGTTTTGGAAGGCGCTGGATTGGATTTACCCGCCTGTTTGTGTGGGGTGCGGTGAACCAGGCTATCGTCTTTGTGTTAACTGTCTGAATGAGGTCCGGTTCCTGAATGGAGATGTTTGCGAGATTTGCGGAATACCGGTAAATCAGAATGTAAGAATTTGCCCTGAATGCAAACAAAATCCACCACCCTTTACTGCCATGCGCAGCCTGGCAAGTTATGAAGGCGTCATCCGGGAATGCATACATGCACTTAAATATGACAGCAACCAGAGTTTGGGAGAATTCTTTGCGGACCGGTTAACGCAGATCGCAAAGACATTGAATTGGGAACCGGAAGTTGTGATCCCTGTGCCGCTCAGTCCAGCTCGTTATGCTGAACGGGGTTACAACCAATCTGCTCTGCTTGCCAAACCCATCGCACTCCAGCTTGGCGCGCGTTATAACCCTTTCGGTCTGGAACGCATCCGGAATACCCGCTCTCAGGTTGAGCTCACGGCCGACCAGCGTCGTGAAAATGTCCGAGGTGCCTTTAAGGCAATTCCAGATATCGTCGCTGAGAAACGAATATTATTGATCGATGATGTGACCACCACGGGATCCACGATCAGTGAATGTGGCCTGGCATTAAGAGCAGAAGGTGCCGCTGTTATTTATTGTTTAACCCTGGCACGACCAATCCACTCGAATTTATTGTCCCCTTTGGAATCTTCATCAAGTATAATCTGATTATCCAATCTTAAAAGGAGGCTAATATGACTGTTAAGATCGATATTTTCACCAAGAACCTGGATTTAACGGATCGTTTAAATGATTATGTGGTCAAGAAGGTTGAAAAATTGGAGAAATTCCTGGATGAGGTGGATGAATGTCGTGTTGACCTTTCACACACCAAGACAGCCAGAAATGCCAACGACCGGCATGTCGCCCAGCTAACCCTGCGCGGCAAGGGCTACATCCTGCGGTCAGAGGAGCGGTCCGATAGTATTTTCTCCGCGGTCGATGCAGCGTTAGATAAAATGCGCCGGCAGATCAGGCGCTATAAAGGTAAACGGGAATGGGGACGCGGTGATGGGCAAACGATATCCGATGCCGTCAATGTTTCTACCCCCCAGACTGAGGAAATGGAGGAAGAAGAACCAGTAATTGCCCGCCGGAAACGGTTCATGCTGGTTCCGATGGATGAGATGGAAGCCGTGGAACAGATGAAACTTCTGGGACATGAAAACTTTTTCGTCTTCTATAATGCAAATTCGAGCGAATTCAATGTCCTTTACCGTCGTCTGGACGGCACCTATGGGATCATCATCCCGGAAATTGGTTGATTTGACCTTCCTGTAATCCTAACGGCTTGTACAAAAACCTTGTACAAGCCGTTATTTTTATGGTTTTTTCCGAAATAATTATGCTAGAATTTAATCGAAAATAAAGAAGAATAACAAGATGGAGGATGATATGGTAGATGATTGCAATGATCCCCTGGCTTTGGCAGCGGATTTATTTTGTGATGATGAGATGGACTTGGATAAAATTGAGAAATCCGTCAAGAATATATTGGAAGCCATTGGCGAAGATCCCGACCGGCAGGGATTGGTAAAAACACCGCACCGGGTCGCGAAAAGTTACAAGGAGTTATTAGCCGGTTACCGGATGGACCCCAAAGAATTGATCAATGAGGCTGTGTTCGATGTCGCCTATGACGAAATGGTCATTGTCCGGGATATTGAGTTTTACAGCTTGTGCGAACACCATATGCTGCCATTCATTGGGCGAATTCATGTCGCTTATATCCCCACTGATAAGGTGATCGGGATTTCAAAAATACCGAGGATCGTTGACCTTTTTTCGCGACGACTTCAGATTCAGGAACGGATGACGAAGCAGATTGCGGATTATATCGACCTTGTTCTCAAACCCCAGGGAGTTGCGGTGGTCGCCGAGGGATTACATATGTGCATGATGCTGCGCGGCGTCAAGAAGCATGACGCCCGGATGACAACTTCTGCTATGCTGGGTGTATTCCGTAACGAAATGTCCACCCGGATGGAATTCCTGGATAATATCAGCCGTGGAGCCGAAAGACTGCACTTTTAAAGGTTAACGGGAACGGGTGATCTCCACACCGACGGAGTCGGCATCGGGAAGTGCATCCGGTTTTTCCACCCTGAGCCAGACTTCCTGGATCCGCTGGTCCTTAAGGATCTGATCCGCCAGCGTAGCGATCAACGCTTCCACCGTCAGGTAATGACTGTTTTGGATCGTTTTGGCAATCATTTTTGACATGGTTGAATAGTTTACAGTCTGATGGATATCATCTTTCTCTGCTGCGGCAGAAATGTCTATTGATACGACGGCGTTGACCAGAATGGTCTGAGGCGTTTGCTGTTCATGTTTATGGATTCCCAAAATACCGGAAACTCGTAAATTCTTAACGAAGACCTTGTCCATGCTCACTCACTTTCCATTGCCATTAATTGTACCGAGAATTTCCGAAACGAGATGCTCATGAAAATCGTGATATTTTCGATCAACCCGATCTTTCAGGAGAAGGTTACCGGCGGTGCATCCAAGCACCTTTACCAAATCGCACGATATCTCGGTTCACAAGGCCATGATGTCGAAATCCTCTGTGCGCAGCCTGAAGAACCTTTGGAGCCATTCAGTTGGGATGACCGGGTAACTGTCAAACCCATCCTCCCGTTCCATCTCCCCTTTCCCCAGCCGTACGCTATCAGCGGCGGGGAACTGGCATTGATCGTCCAGCGAGTGGGGGATGCGCTTATTGATGCTGACCGCTTCTATATCCACGATGGCGAATTTCTGCTCCCGGATGTTTACAAAAATATCCCAACGATTATCTCGTTACGGGACAACATCTATCCCGAATCGGTATTGGGTTCATTCATTGGGAAATATGATGACTTGATCAGCGTTTCGTCGTACTCCGCTGAGGTCGTTATCGCCAGCGTCGGTCAATTCTACTCCGAGCTGCAAAACCGACTCTACCAGGTAAATAACGGGATTGACTTTGCGATGTTCAAACACGTTGATCCGATGCCCATGGCGAAGGAATTGGGGCTGGACCCGGTGAGCCAGACCATCCTGCTGCACCCGCACCGGCCGGAACCCGGTAAAGGGCTCCCTGAGACGATTGCGGTTGCTGAGCGAATGGTTCATCACCAGGGATTTTCCGATCTGGTCGTCCTTGTGCCGGATTGGATAGGTTCGATGATCTCTACTACTGAATCCAGTTTCTACAGCCAGATGATGGGATTAATGGAAGATTTTGGCGTTCGGGAGAATTTTAAATTCATTCCATGGGTTCATGCTGCGCGGATGCCGGAACTATTCAGCCTCGGTCAGGCAACCTTATGTCTGGGGAATATCGTCGAAGCATTTGGGAACGTCGCTTACGAATCCCTGGCCTGTGAGACGCCCAGTATTGTTGCAAAAGTAGGGGTTCACCGAACTTTACTCCCGGAAAATATGATCGATAAGGTCGATTATGGAGATTTATCCGGTGCAGTTGAGGCGTTGCTGAATATTCTGGAATCCGGACGCCGGGTTTCACCTGAAACACTGGATCATCTTTATCGAAACCTGGATTATAAGAGACAAATGGAAATGTATTGCAATATCATCACATCAGCGTCAAAGAAGAAACCGATGACGTTTACACTTGCAGATACAAGTCCTGATCAGAAATATCAACTGGCACCCTGGTGTTATTTCAGGGGTGATCAAATCTTCCACGATTTTCACGGTCAGTTTAGCTCAGAGGCTGTGCTGCAAAAATTGCTTGTTGGAAGGGATTGGATCACTGAAAATCAAGCTGATGAGATGGGTATTACAGGCGAAATCTGGCAGAATTGGATCAATAACACCTTTATCGTACCGGTTTGGAAAAAATGAGGTCATATCATGGAACCTATGAAAAATAAAATCGTTGTTGTTTCCGGCGCAGCAGGTATTCTGGGTCGGGCGGTAGTGAAGGCCTTTTTAAATCAGGGTGCTTCTGTTTGTGCGATTGACCGCCGAGAAGGCCGGATATCAGCATTGGCATTGGATGAGGATGTCCCTGGAAATTTGACCATATTTGACAATTTTGACCTTGCAGATCGTAAGGCTGTTCCCGAGTTGATGAACGCTGTCCACAGTAGAGTAGGGAAAACTGATATCATCATTAATACAGTAGGTGGTTATACCTCTGGTGAGCGCGTCTTTGAGATCTCTGAAGCGACCTGGCAAAAGATGATGAATTTAAACGTGATGCCTTTCCTTAACCTTTGCAGGGCATTCGTGCCTGATCTTATTGCAAGTGGAAAGGGGAAAGTGGTTTCGGTTGGCGCGGGAGCGGCTTTGAAAGGCGGAGCGAAGGCCGGTGCTTATGCTGCCACCAAAGCCGCCTTGCTGCGCTTGACTGAAAGTATGGCAGCTGAACTATTCCCGAATGGGATCCAGGTCAATTGTGTATTACCCGGAACGATCGATACTCCCGATAACCGGGAAGAAATGCCTAAGGCGGATTTTTCGAAGTGGGTCGCGCCGGAAAAAATTGCGGAGGTGATCATTTTCCTCGCTTCACCGGATGCTGACGCGATCACCGGTTCGGCCATTCCGGCGTTTGGACACCCTTAAGATCAGAGCAGGTACTGCCCACCGTCCACCCTCAGAAATGCGCCGGTGGTGAAATCGCTTTTAATGAGATGGAGGGCGTTTTGAACTGCGATTTCTGGGCTGCCTGCACGTTGGAGAGGAACATTTTCCTCCGCGTAGGATTTAAGGTCGATATGCTTTCTCCCCGCCAGGGGCAGCATGATCCCCGGTCCCAGGGCGTTGACGGTGATATCCGGCGCCAGTTCAAGCGCGAACATACGGGTCACTTCAACCAAAGCCAATTTGGTCAACCGATAGGCGAAATGATCGGAACGGTGCTGAATGACCTGTGCATCGGCGATATTCAGGATCCGACCGGGTTGTCCTTTGGGGAGTTGTTGGGCGAAGGCCTGGATCAACAAAAAAGGTGTTTGCAGGTTGATCCGGAACTGGCTTTCCCAGTTTTCTCTATCGGTCTCAAGACCATTACCTCGCAGGTAGATCGCAGCGTTATTGATCAGGATGTCGATCTGTTTAAAATGCTTCAATGCCTGTGGAAAAAGGTTCTCTACTTCAGTTAAATTGGTAAAATTCGCATCGACGGTGATGGCGTCTACGCCCAATTTCCGGGCCTCCGCAGCAGTTTCTTCGGCCGGTGCTTTTGAACTATTGTAGTGGATCGCCAGATTAGCACCTTCAGCGGCTAATGCAAGTGCATAAGCTCGGCCGAGACGGATCCCGCCGCCGGTAATCAGAGCCGTTTTACCCTTCAGTTCCATTTTCCACCTCACTGACTTTCTGAACAGGTTGTTCTTCCTCATCCATTCGTTTGAGAATGTTCTGGATCGATTCACCCGTACCGGGATGCCGGAAGTCAGGTGATATCTCTTGAATCGGCAGGGCGATGTAACGATATTTTAAGAGATTTGGGTCTGGAATGATCTTATGTTCATATTTGAAGACATCGCCGTCAAAAATGATGATATCAATATCCAGTGGAATATCATCCTTATTCTCCGAATCACGCCCGTGATTAAGCTCGATTGATTTTAGATTTTCCCGTAATTCCGGGTATGGAAGATCGGTTTCGACAAGGAGCACCCGGTTAAAATATTCTTCATCCTGGTGATCTTTCCGAATGTCCTTTGTCTTATATAAGCTTGAACGGCGCCGAACTTTGAAAAATTTGGCAATGTCCTGACTCCCCTGATAAAGCTGGTCTTCGAGGGCCCGATTGGAACCCAAAGAAAGATAGACCTGCACCTGTTTTCGCGGGCGATATTGAAGGAAATAGATCGTGAATAGTCCTCCCATAAGAAAGGTAACGGCAAGGAATTGGATCAGATCGAGATTGAGGAATTGAACTTTCTCTGCAACGAACGCCTGTGTGAGAACAGTGATTGCTGACAAGCTTGAGAGCGTGATTGAAAAATTAAGGCCGCTGTGCTGGAACCCGGTCGTTTTTACAAATTTCGTTTGAAGGAGCCACCAAACAAGGACAAGCAAACCCAGGATGAACGAATACAATTGAACGGGATGCCGGTAGGCATTCCAAAGGAAAATGCTCCAGGGTAGGTTTGCTGGCAAGCCGTAGGCGTTGCCATCCGCGTAATTAGCCAGGTTGATCCCGGCAAACAACAGGATCAAAATCGGGCTGAGGGTGTCTAGTGTTGGCCAGAGGGGCAGGTGTTTGCGCTGGAATGCGATCAGGATCACCAGACCGGCCACCAGTAATCCAAACCCGGGATCGAGCATGGAAGGTGTGAGCGACACCAGGCTGAGCGGGTTATCCAGGAAGATGGAGGGGTTTTGAAATAGGAACCCAATCCTTGCGCCAAGGATCCCAAGCAGCAACCCTGCGAGGATCCCGTTTTCGATCGCGTCGCCATTGGTGCCAATATTCCTGGCCAGCCTTCCGCTGATCCAGATCCCGACCCATAGGCTGAAGATCAGGATCAGTCCTGAGGCTTGGATGGAAAGCGGTCCCAGGTCAATGACAGGGAACATGGTTCATTCACCTTCTCCTGCTGCCAAAAGTGCATCCAGGCGAGCCTGCAGGTAACCAGCGCTCATCCCCGAACCGATGACTACATCCAAAACAATCCCATCGGATCCCACAAGCACGGATGTTGGCAGCGCGTGCATCTGGTATTCCCGGGCGACTGTACCGTCTTGATCGATAAGCATTGGATAACTGTAATTTTGTGCTTCAAAATAATTGACCGCATTGGCAAGCGTATCTTGCGCGGTCATATTGACTGCCAGTAATTCAAATCCCATTGGAGCATATTCCTGGTAAACGGATTCCAATCCAGGCATAGTTGCTTTGCAGACGGAACACCAAGAGGCCCAAAGCAGGACCAGCACCGGTTTGCCCCGGTAATCCGATAACGTGACCGTGTCGCCTTCAGGTGTTTCCAGGGTGAAATCAGGCGCCGGGAATCCTTTATGGGCCGCCGCGATTTGAGAATTGGCTTGAACACCCGGCAAGAGGATGGGGGTCAGGACAAGCCATGCCAGGCTTGCTACGGTGATGAGAATGGCGATACCGATAAAAGTTTTCTTGCTCAAAATTATCCTCAGAGAGATTTGGTGGACAGGGACTTAAAACTTTCTTTGAGTGCCGGGTAAAGCGCACGATAATCCTGGTAATACGAGTTGTAGACCGGAACATTGGCAGGTTCGGGATAAGTTGCATTGAGGGTGGTGACGGTCGCTTCACAAGCATCCTTCACAGTTGGCCAAAGACCGACGCCAACCCCGGCCAGCAGGGCTGCCCCGTAACAGGCGCCTTCGGTGGTGTTGACTGTGACCAGCTCGGCATCCATCACATCAGCCAGGATTTGCCGCCAGAGGAGGCTTTTCGCACCGCCTCCGGATATCCTGATCTGTTTGATTTCTCCCACGCCGGCTTCCTTGATCAACGTCATGCTGTCGCGCAGACCGAAAGCGACTCCTTCCAGAACGGAACGGGTAAGATGAGCGAAAGTATGTCGGATGGTCAGGCCGATGAAACCACCCCGAGCGAAGGGGTCCGGATAGGGTGTGCGCTCACCGGTCAGATAAGGCAGGAACAGCAGACCTTCACTTCCGGCAGGAATATTTTCCGCGGGCTTCAACAAAGGCGGGTATTCCTCTCCGGGTTGGAAAGTGTCCCGATACCAGCGGAGAGATCCACCAGCAGACAGCATCACACCCATCAGGTGCCAACCCTGGCCGGGCTTGGGCGGCAGGCTGTGACACATTGCGTGCAGCCGGCCTTGCGGGTCGATGAATGGTTCGCTGGTGGGTGCAAAAACCACCCCGGAAGTGCCGAGGGTCAGGGCAACAATACCTTCGGTAACTGCGCCGACCCCTACTGCTTGGGCGGCCTGGTCGCCGCCGCCGCCGACAATCGGAGTGCCGGGCTTTAAGCCGGTGGTTTGGGCACCTTTGGAGGATATCACACCAGTGATAGCCGTGCCTTCAAAGACCTCAGGCAGCCATTTTGGGTTGATCTCTAATTTGGAAAGGATTTCTTCGGACCAGCCGCGTTTGGTGATATTGAATAAAGAAGTACCGGACGCATCCGCACAGTCGATGGCATAGTCGCCGCTTAGTTTGAACCGCACATAATCCTTCGGGAGGAGGATGTGTGCGATCTTTTTGTAAATATCAGGTTCGTTTTCCTGCACCCAAAGGATCTTGGGTGCTGTGAATCCGGTCAGAGCCGGGTTACCGGTGATCCGGATAAGGTTTTTCAGCCCGATCTTTGCAACCATTTCATCACACTGCTCGCTCGTGCGCTGATCATTCCAGAGGATCGCCGGCCGCAGGACTTTGTTTTGCGCATCCAGCAGGACCAGACCGTGCATTTGGCCGGTCAGGCCGATCCCTTTGATATCTTCAGGACCGAGGTTAGCTGCAGCCAGGACATCCTTGATGCTTAACTGGATCGCTTGCCACCAATCTTCTGGGTCCTGTTCGGACCACATTGGCTTCGGCGTGCTGAGTGAGTAAGTATGCGTACTTGTCGCCAGAACTTTGCCTTGATCGTCAATCACAATGGCTTTGGCGCCGGTTGTACTGATGTCAATGCCTAATAACGTATTCATTAATCCTCCCAGTCTGATTTGCTGTCACTTCTTATTATATTCAATTTAATTACTCAAATTGTGAGTATCTTCTGGAAAACTGAACATGGTAAAATGAATGCGATCATTCAATGAAAGGAATATTACCCATGAGTTTGGATTCTATTCAATCCAAAGCAATTAAAACAATCAAATTTTTATCCGTAGATGGCGTTCAAACCGCCAAATCCGGCCATCCAGGTCTGCCGATGGGGGATTTGGGGATTGCCTATACCCTGTGGATGAAAATACTTCGATATAATCCGAAAAATCCCAAGTGGTTCAACCGTGACCGTTTTATTCTTTCCGGCGGTCATGGTTCGATGTTACTGTATACCATGCTGAACTTGACGGGATACGATCTGCCGCTCTCACAACTTGAGCAATTCCGCCAATGGGGAAGCATCACACCCGGGCACCCGGAATACGGCATGACCCCCGGTGTTGAAGTGACCACCGGCCCTCTGGGACAGGGGTTTGCCAATGGGGTGGGTATGGCGATCGCTGAAGCGCATCTGGCTGCTGAATTCAACCGGCCCGGACACGATATTGTTGACCATTACACTTACGCGATCGTGACCGATGGCGACCTGATGGAGGGTATTGCCTCAGAAGCAGCCTCTCTTGCCGGGCATCTCCAGCTTGGAAAGTTGATCTATTTCTATGATAACAACCATATTTCGATCGATGGTTCCACTGACCTCGCGTTCACAGAAGACCGCGGCTTGCGCTTTGAAGCCTATGGCTGGCATGTCAGCCATGTCGAAGACCCGTTCGATGTAGAGGGAATGGTCACGGCCGTTGAAGCGGCCAAAGCAGACCCACGCCCCTCCTTGATCATTGTCCATACCACAATCGGGGACGGATTACCGAATGTGCAGGGGACTGAGGAAGCACACGGCTCTCCTCCCGGTTGGGATGAAATTGACCTGGCCAAGAAAAATGCCGGTTGGCCGACGGAACCCCATTTTTACATTCCCGAGGATGTGCGTGAGCATTTCCTGACCAAAGTCGCTGAAGGAAAATCGCTTGAAGAAGCCTGGGAGGAAAAGCTCCAATCTTATCAGGATGCTTATCCCGATCTCGATGCAGAACTGAAACGAAGGATGGCCGGTGAACTCCCCGAAGGGTGGCAAAAGGGTTTGCCTGTTTTCCCGGCGGATGAAAAAGGGATGGCTTCCCGGGCCGCATCCGGCAAAGTCTTGAACGGATTGGCCGCAACCCTGCCGGAATTGATGGGTGGTTCTGCCGACCTGGCGCCTTCCAACAAGACCTGGATCAACGGCGAGGCCGATTTCCAGCCCAAGACACCGGAAGGCCGCAACATGCACTTTGGTGTGCGGGAGCACGCAATGGGTGCGATCGTCAATGGGATGGCCGTACACGGTGGATTGATCCCCTACGGCGGTACCTTCCTGGTGTTCTCCGATTATATGCGCGGGGCGGTCAGAATTTCCGCACTATCCAGCTATAAATCGATCTGGGTCTATACGCACGATTCGATTGGCGTAGGCGAAGATGGACCGACCCACCAGCCGATTGAGCAGATCGCTTCTCTCCGGATAATCCCGGACCTGGTTACCATCCGTCCTGCAGACGCCAATGAGACGGCTCAGGCCTGGCGGGTTGCCGTTGAACGTCAGGGACCGACAGCCTTGATCCTTTCTCGTCAGAACCTTCCCACCATCGACCGTGAAGTATATGCAGACGCCGATGGTTTACTCAACGGCGCTTATGTTCTGGCGGATATGGGCGATCACAGCCCGGAACTGATCCTGATGGCAACCGGTTCCGAAGTTGGCCTGATCTTGAATGCGGCCAGCCGGCTGGCCGCTGAAGGCATTAATGTCCGTGTTGTTTCTTTCCCAAGTTGGGAACTCTTTGAAGCCCAATCCAAGGAATACCGCGATCAGGTTTTGCCTCCAGGGATCAAAAACCGACTTTCCGTTGAAGCGGGTGTTTCGTTTGGCTGGCACCGCTGGGTTGGTGATAAGGGCAGGATCATCGGGATCGATAAATTTGGCGCATCGGCACCCGGCGGGTTGGTGATGGAAAAATATGGATTCACCGTTTCCCATGTCATGGAAGAAGCTATGGAAATGATGAAATCCAATGCAATGGACAACTCAGAAAACAGCAACGGTCATAAGTAAGGAATAATAGCGATGCGGATTGCAATAGCCGTCGATCACGCCGGTTTCCCTCTCAAGACAACGGTCATTGAAAAGGTGCTCGAAATGGGTCATGAAGTGATCGATCTGGGCACCAATTCCACAGATCCTGTCGATTACCCGGATTACGCTGAAAAGGCCGGCCTGGCGATCGTTGAGGGTATTGCAGACCGAGCCATCGTTATTTGCGGGTCAGGAGTTGGCGCTTGCATCGCGGCCAATAAGGTCGTTGGGGTTTATGCCTGCCTTTGCCATGATACCTATTCAGCAGGGCAAGGCGTTGAACATGACCAGATGAACCTGCTTTGCCTTGGCGCAAGAGTCATCGGCCCGGAACTGGCGAAAGTGCTGGTGGCATCATTTCTGAATGCCATCCCATCGGATGCTCCCCGTCATCTTAGGCGAGTGGGTAAAATTAGAGCAATAGAAGCAAGACAGTTGAAAGGACAATAATGAATTCCGCTGTGGCATTGCATTTGCTCGGACAATCTTTATGGTATGACAATATCCGCCGGTCTTTGATCGAAGATGGCACCTTACTGGACATGATCGAAAACCGGGAGATTTACGGTGTGACGTCCAATCCCAGCATTTTCCAGAAAGCGATCGCAGACAGCGATGATTATGACGCCGACCTGCAGACCATGTCGTGGGCCGGGCTTTCCGCGCGGGATATTTTCTATCACCTGGCGATCAAAGATGTTCAGGATGTGGCCGATCTTTTCCGGCCTTATTATGATGCGACTGAAGGCGCGGATGGCTATGTCAGTCTGGAAGTAAATCCCAACCTGGCACATGACACCCAGGGCACCATCAATGAGGCATTGTGGCTTTGGCAGGAAGTGGGCCGCCCAAACCTGATGGTCAAGATTCCTGCAACCGAGGAAGGGCTGCCGGCTATCACCGCGGCGATTGCAGCAGGAGTCAATGTGAACGTCACTCTGATCTTCTCCCGCAAGCGATATCTGGAAGTGATGGAAGCCTACCTGCAGGGACTGGAAAAACGTGTGATGGATGGAGAAGATGTGTCCGAGATTGCCTCCGTTGCTTCGTTTTTCGTCTCCCGACTGGAAAGCAAGGCGGATGAGCATCTGCAGGCGCTGGTCGATGCCGGTGGGAAGAATGCCGATCTTGCCCGGTCGCTGAAAGGCAAGATCGCGGTGGCCAATACTAAACTTGCTTATCTTGATTATGAGGAATTCTTTACCTCTGAGCGGTTTGACAAACTCAGTCAATTAGGCGCACGGAAACAACGCCCACTCTGGGCTTCCACCAGCACCAAGGACCCGGCCTATAGCGATATCAAGTATGTCACTTCCCTTGCAGCGGAAAATTCGGTCAACACGGTCCCTCCGGAGACCCTGGAAGCCTACCTGGACCACGGCGTCCCGAAGATCACAATCCATGAAGATCTCGATCTGGAAGAAAAATATCTGGTGCAGTTAGCGTCCCTGGATATTTCACTGGATGAACTTACCCGGGAGCTGGAAAATGAAGGCGTCGAGAAATTCGCAGATTCGTTCAAGAAGCTGCTCGATGTGATCGAATCGCGCCGCCAAAAATTTGTGAGCGGTCTGGGCGGTCTGGCAGATGAGGTTGCTGGGAAAGTTAAAGCGTTCGAACAATCAGAAATTATTCCCCGGATATACCGGTTCGACCCGACCATCTGGACAAATGATCCTGCAGGAAAAGCGGAGATCCAAAAACGTCTGGGCTGGTTGGCGCTGCCGGTCAGCAGTCAGGCCTTGATCCCGAAATTGTACCAATTTGCAGACCGGGTTTTGGATGAAGGTTTTCAGAAAGTGCTCCTTTTGGGGATGGGCGGCTCTTCCCTGGCACCTGAGACGATGAGCCTGATTTTCAGCAATTATCTGGATGGGTTGGAGCTGCGGATCCTCGATTCCACCATTCCTGCACAGGTGCAGGCGCTGGATGACTGGGTGGAATATGGCAAAACGCTGTTCATCGTCTCGAGTAAGTCAGGGACTACAACCGAATCGCTGAGCTTCTTCCAGTATTTCTGGGCGCGGGCTGAAAAAAGAGATCGGGTTGGATCGAGCCCGGCATTTCATAGGCATCACCGATCCTGGCAGTCACCTGGCTCAATTAGGGGTCGATCACGGATTCAGAGCGGTCTTTACAACCAATCCCAATGTGGGTGGGCGCTACTCCGCACTGACTCAGTTCGGCCTGGTACCAGCGGCGCTGATTGGGATGGACCTGGAGCAGTTCCTCTGGGAAGCCAGCGATATGGCCGCCCGCTGTTCGGATGAACAGGAACTGGTCCTAAACCCCGGAGCACTATTGGGGATTATCATCGGTGAAGCCGCCAGCCGGGGACAGGATAAATTAACTTTTATTGCAGATACACCCCTTGCACCACTTGGCGCCTGGCTGGAACAACTGGTCGCTGAGAGCAGCGGCAAGCTGGGCAAAGGGATCGTCCCGGTCGCGGATGAACCCCTTGTTTCCGTAGAGTCCTACAGCGACGACCGGATTTTTGCCTATTTACGGGCAACCGGTGAGCATGATGATTTTGTGAGTTCGCTCCAACAAGCCGGGCATCCTGTGCTTTCGTTCGATATTCCTTTCATCTATGATCTGGCCGGGGAATTCTTCCGCTGGGAATTCGCGATCGCAGTGGCCTGCAGCATCATCGAAGTGAATGCCTTTGACCAGCCTGATGTACAGGACAATAAAGACCGCACCAAGCAGAAGATCAAAGCTTATCAGGAGACTGGTAAGCTGGATGAACCACAGCCGATCTGGGAAAAGGATGGCGTCCAGGTTTTCGGTACAGCGTTTGAAGGATTGGAAAAATGCAATTCCGTGAGTGATATTATCAGAACCTTTACCGGATCTGCGAAAAAGGGCGATTACGTTGCCATCAATGCATACCTGCCGCGCAATGAGGTCGTTGAATCAAAACTGACTGCATTGCGAGAACGGATCCTGGAAGATACGGGCAAAGCAACTACGCTTGGTTTTGGCCCTCGGTTCCTCCATTCAACCGGACAGCTCCATAAAGGCGGCGCGAATAACGGCCTCTTCCTGCAAATCACGCAGACTGATGAAAAGGACCTCAAAATTCCCGGCATGGGATATTCCTTCTCGATCCTGGCTCGAGCGCAGGCCCTTGGCGATCTGGAAGCTCTTCTCAGCCGTGACCGCCGGGCAATCCGGATCCATTTACCTGAGGGTGATGCGCTCGAATTTTAGGCACCCAGTTTGAGAAATGAGGTTCCCGGGTTTGTTGGCCCGGGACCCTTTTTTATCTGTACGGGCTAAATGGCGTATAATTTTCTTGAAAAAGCGATGAAGTCATCGAAAACAGATTTATTTCAATATGGAAGCAGATGCCTGCCTGAAAGAGGGTCGGTATGAAAGTGCTGGCTGTTGATCCCGGTGAAAAACGGATCGGTCTGGCCGTCAGCGACCCAACCGGCACGCTTGCCCGGCCGTTAAGCGTCTTTGAGCACGAATCACGAGAAAAGGATGCACTCCGGATTGTCTCGATTGCTAAAGAAGAAGGTGCAGCAATGATCGTGGTCGGTCAGGCGCTTGATTCAGAAGGCGAGATCGGTCCGCAGGCGCGTAAGTCCCATCGGCTGGCGGAAGCGATCAAGGAAATATGTGATCTCCCGGTTCAAATGTGGGATGAAAGCGGGACGACCAGGGCTGCCATCCGCAGCCGGGTCGAAATGGGTGTCAGCCGTAAGAAGCGACGCGGCCATCTGGATGATATCGCAGCCAGTGTCATGCTGCAGGATTTCCTGATCGAAAATGAAACGCTCGTCCATGAGGAGAAGTTGACTGATGGCTAAACGGCAAAAACACTCGTTATTCCTCTTGATCGTTGTTGTGATCGTCCTGATCGGTTGTGTGGGGTTGGTTTTCGGCTATCTTTACATCTCGACCGAAGTCTCCAGCCAGTTTGGGAAATTGTCTCCGAACCTGACACTCACCCAAAGAATTGTTTATCCATTGGATCTCTTCCTAAATCGGGAAAAGATGGAATCTCCACTCAATCTGAATGGTGTGGAACAGGAATTCATCGTTGACCAGGGGGAATCCGTTTCGATGGTCTGCATCCGTCTGGAACAGGATCGCCTGATCGGGGATGCGGAGCTTTTCCGGATCTACCTGGTCTACAGCGGGCTGGACCGCCAGCTTCAATCCGGTGTATACCAGTTGAGTCCATCCATGACGCCGATGGAGATTGCCGCCGATTTGCTGGATGCCACGCCGAAGGATGCGATCGTGACGGTCCTGGCTGGCTGGCGGATCGAGGAAGTGGCCAGGAATGTCGCCGGGAGCGGCTTGAATCTTGAGGAAGGCGATTTCATTTCCCTGGCTTATGCGCCGCTGCCGGAGTTCTTCAATTACCTGCCGGTATCCGAAGCGCCAAGTCTGGAAGGATTCCTCTTTCCCGGTACGTATATTATCCCCCGGGAAGCAAATCTGATCACCGTTATTGAGACCATGTTGACCGGTTTTTCAGAAGCCGTCAGCCAGGACCTGATTGATGGGTTTGCCCGGCAAGGATTATCGATCAATCAGGCGGTGACCCTGGCATCGATCATCGAGAAAGAGGCCGTGCTGGATGAGGAGAAGCCGATGATCGCCTCGGTATTCTATAACCGGCTGGCGAACGGGATCAGGCTTGAGACGGACCCGACCATTCAATATGCGCTGGGTTTCCAGGAAGAGTTGAACTCCTGGTGGAAATCACCGCTTTCATCCGCCGATCTTTCGGTAGATTCACCTTATAACACCTACCAGATTTTCGGCCTGCCGCCCACGCCCATCGCCAACCCGGACCTGAGTTCACTTCAGGCTGTTGCCTATCCGGCGGAAACACCGTATTTTTACTTCCGGGCAGCCTGTGATGGGTCGGGCCGGCATAATTTTGCGATCACCTATGAAGAGCATTTGAATAATGGATGTGAATAACTTACCAGTAAAGGAGATATCATGGCCGTTCTTGGGATAGATATCGGGGGTTCGGGGATCAAAGGCGCTCCCGTAGATGTAACAACCGGTGAATTTCTGGAGGAGCGTGTCAGGATCCCCACGCCTGAACCGGGAAATCCCGATCAGGTGATTGAAATCATCCGGCGAATCGCCGAGAATTTTGACTGGCACGGGAAGATCGGAGCGGGTTTCCCAGGTGTGGTTCGGCATGGCGTGATCCAAACTGCGGCGAATGTCAGCCTGGAATGGGTGGGCAAGGATCTGGCGCAAATGATCAAAGATGCCACGGGTTGCCAGGCTGTTGTGTTGAACGATGCGGATGCTGCCGGGCTGGCCGAGATGCGGTTTGGATCCGGAAAACGGTTCGAAAATGATACTGTACTGTTCCTGACCATTGGGACCGGGATTGGGTCGGCATTTTTTGTGAAGCGGGAACTATGGCCGAATTCCGAATTGGGTCATTTACAAGTGCGCGGAAAAGATGCCGAACATCGGGCGGGGGATGGTGTCCGCAAGGAGAGGAACCTGTCCTGGAAACAGTGGGCAAAGCGACTTCGCGAAGTGCTTCAGGTTTATGATTTCCTGTTCAACCCTGATGTGATCATTCTTGGTGGTGGGGTCAGCAACCAATTTGATATGTATGGGAAATACCTCAAACATATCCATGCCGAGGTGCTCCCGGCGGAACTCTTAAATCAGGCCGGAATTGTCGGTGCAGCGATGGCGGCCGAAGAGTCGATCATTATCGATTGAGGAATTAACTAAAAAAACCGGTGTGCGGGAAATGTACACCGGTTTTTTTGATTCTTTTTTATAATTTCACTCTTCCATTAGGGCGTCATACCCTGGTCCATTTTCGAAGAAATCATAATTCGGCTGGATATCCTCGGTCAGGTCAACTTCCTCATCACTGACAAGTCGGCGGGTATGGTCAAGGTGGACGGGGTTTCCCTCAAAATCGTAACCATCAAAGGGCTCTGTAAAGCCAGGTGTCCCGGCAGGGGCAGTCAGCACTTCAGTTCCGGAAGCATAATAGGCTGACGGTACCTCGTCTTCCGGGTAGATCGCATGGAAGGGGCATTCCGGAATGCAAGCGCCGCAGTCGATGCAGGTCTCGGGATCGATATAAAACCAAGGCCATTTATCCTGTGGATTGCCGGGGACGATGCATTCGACCGGACAAACGGTGACGCAGCTGCCGTCACGGATGCATAAGCTGGTGATGATATGGGTCATTGGGTCTCCGTCTCTTGCAGTTGTTTTATGAGATTCTAGTAGCGGGAGGTGTCTTTGTCAAGCAAGGGAACTGCATTACAATTAATCCCCATGGACTCCACGACATCATCCAAGCCAACCTATCATCCCATCCTCGCTACTCTTGCGGGGATCCTGTTTGTTTCCACAGCATCGATCTTCATCCGTTTTGCCCAAGCGGAAGCCTCTTCCATCGTCATCGCAGCAGGACGGTTGACCGTTGCCAGCCTGATCCTGGTGCCACTGGCTCTGATCCGGAACCGGCAGGATTTCCGGTCTCTGACCTGGCGGGAATGGGGCAAGGGTGCTTTATCCGGTGTGTTTCTGGCGCTGCATTTTGCCTCCTGGATCACCTCATTGGAATACACCTCAGTCGCCAGTTCGGTGGTATTGGTCACGACCACACCTTTGTGGGTCGCGCTGCTTTCTCCTCTGGTCCTGAAAGAGCGGATCCGAAGATGGGTGGTGTTCGGTTTGGTGGTTTCAGTCGCCGGCGGGGTGATCGTTGGGTTGGGGAATGCCTGCCAGTTTGAAGCCGGCAGGTTGACCTGTCAGGCCCAAAGCTTCACCGGCAATGCGATGTGGGGAAATTTTCTGGCGCTATTCGGAGCCTGGATGGCCGCCGGGTATATGTTGATGGGCCGACAGCTCCGCAAGAAATTGGATACCATTCCCTATACCGCACTGGTTTACGGTATCGCAGCGGTACTTTTATTAGTGGTTGTTGTGATCAGGGCTGAGCCGGTTTTCTCTTATTCAGGTGAGACCTATCTCTGGC
Organism: uncultured Chloroflexia bacterium; assembly: GCA_963741015.1. Taxonomy (GTDB): domain Bacteria; phylum Chloroflexota; class Anaerolineae; order Anaerolineales; family Anaerolineaceae; genus Brevifilum. The sequence goes on from CAVUGP010000012.1 coordinate 99,011, forward strand.
TGCTTGCCTTGGGCATCTTCCCCCAACTGCTGGGTCATTCCTTATTCAACTGGTCACTGAAATATATCTCGGCGGCGTATGTCTCCCTGACCCTGTTGGGTGAACCGATTGGCACAACGATCCTGGCTTTGATCTTTCTAAAAGAAACCCCCACGCTGTTGGAAGGCATAGGGGGGATCCTGATCCTGATTGGGATTGTGCTGGGTTCTTTGGGCCGCAGCCGACGGGTCAATGCGGCATAACCTGACCTTCGTTCTCCGATACCATTGCATCGTGAATCGCCTGTTTTTCCGATTTTGGCAACCGTCCGTAAAGATAATTCGTTTCGTGTAGACGAGAAATCAATCCTTCATTAATCGCATTGGGATGCATCCGCCAACCCCAGTTTCCGGAGGGGTTGCCGGGGTAATTCATCCGTGCCCATTCTCCCAGGCTGAGAAAATCCTGCATGGGTGCCAATACCCAGGCAGCCACCGAACGCCACAACACCCGGATCAGAGACCAGGCGATGTCCTGACCGGAACGGGCCAGGTAACGGCGGCAGAAGTCCTTTTCGCGTTCAGGTGCCGCATCGTACCAGCCGCGGGAAGTGTTGTTATCGTGGGTACCGGTGTAAGCCACACAATTGACGGGATAATTATGGGGGAGGAAGTCATCATCCGGGTCGGAAGCGAAGGCAAACTGCAGGATCTTCATTCCCGGCAGGTTGAAATCGTCCCGCATCTCCTGTACTTCTTTGGTGATCACGCCAAGGTCCTCTGCAATAATCGGCAGATCACCCAGTTTTTCCTTGATAACCCGGAAGAAGTCTTTTCCGGGGGCTTTGACCCATCGACCTTCAACCGCAGTTTCATTCCCGTAGGGGATCTCCCAATAGGCCTCGAAACCGCGGAAATGATCGAGCCGGACGATATCCACCTGCTGCAGGACGGCTTTGATCCTTTCCAACCACCAGGCATAGCCCTGGGCTTTGTGGACATCCCACTTATAAAGCGGGTTTCCCCAGAGCTGACCGGTCACCGAGAAATAGTCCGGCGGCACACCGGCGACCACTTCGGGTAAACCATCCTTGTCCAGATAGAACAGGTCCTGATTCACCCAGACATCCGCACTGTCGTAAGCCACAAAGATCGGGATGTCACCGATGATACGGATGCCCTTACTGTGTGCATATTCCTTGACGGCATACCATTGTTTGAAGAAGATGAATTGGATGAAAGCATGCCGGGCAATCTCCTTAGTATGAGATTGCTTGAAAGCTTTAAGTGCATCAGGGTCACGCTGGCGCAGTTCAACCGGCCATTTATCCCATGAAACCAGGTTGTTTTCCGTTTTGATCGCCATGAAGATTGAGAAAGGTTCAAGCCAATCTTTTTCTTCTTCCTGGAATAATTCAAACTCTTCACTCAGGGCTTCATCACCATATTTGGTGAAATTCGTATAGGCACGAGATAAAAGTTTTACTTTCCACTGGATCACCGGCCCGTAATCGACCCGTTCCAGGGGAAAATTGGGACGATCTGCGAGGTCTCCTTTTCTCAATAACCCCTGATCGAGCAGTGTGGTTGCACTGATCAGATAAGGATTCCCGGCGAATGCTGAAAAACACTGATAAGGAGAATCGGCGTAACCGGTCGGGCCCAGAGGCAGGACCTGCCAGAACTGGCAGCCTGTCTGGTGCAGGAAATCCACCCAGCGAAACGCTTCAGGCCCCAGGTCGCCAATCCCATCCGGACTGGGCAAACTGGTGGGGTGAAGCAGGATACCCGCTGCTCGATGTTGTTCCATGTCAGACTCCTCCAATATCAACTATCTTAATTCTGACATCAAATCCTCATAAACGGCAATATATTTCCGGGCTGATTGTTCCCAGGAGAAATTGGTCTTCATGCCGTTGGATTGGATCCTGCGCCAGGTTTCTGGACGTTGATAATACTTAAAAGCTCTCTTTAATGTTGCAGCGAAAACTGAAGGATAGGGACGCTCAAACAGAAAGCCTGTCCCGCCATCAATCCCTCTGGAGATATGGTGAATGGTGTCCACCAGCCCGCCCGTGGCGCGGGCGATCGGTACGCAGCCATAACGCATAGCGATCATTTGTGACAGGCCGCAGGGTTCATATCGGGAAGGCATCATGAAAATATCCGCACCGGCATAGAGCTGGTGGGCGAGTTCACTGTCGAAATTGATCACACTTCGCACACGGTCCGGATATTCCATCTCCAATTCACGGGCCATTTCCTCCACATAGGGGATCCCCGTCCCAAGGATGATAGCCTGCCAGGGAGTCTCTGTACAATGACGCAGACCATTGAGGGCGATGTCAATCCCTTTTTGGGGGTCCATCCTGCTGACCAGTGTGACCATTGGGATAGCTTCTTCTTCTGGCAGGCCGACCTGCTGCTGTAAATCTTTTTTATTGATCTTCCGTAAAGGGAGTTCTGGCGTGTCATACCTTTCCGGAATGAAAGGATCGGTTTCGGGATCCCACATCTCGGTATCAAGTCCATTCAAGATCCCCAGGATATGGCTCTTCCGGGTCTTCAGGAATTGGTCCAGACCGCATCCGAATTCCGGTGTCAGGATCTCTTCGGCATAATGGGGAGAGACGGCAACGATCCGGTCTGCAGTATAAAGTCCCATCGGCAGCGGCGTATGTCGTGCCCATTCGGGCAGAACAGGATCGTTGATCGGAGGCAAACCATAATCGGTCAATGCCTGTTGGACACCAAAACCCATGAACGGCAGGTTGTGGAGGGTATGGACCGTTCTGGTATGCCTGAGGTTAGGTGTGCGGTGGGTATCGGTCCCGAGCGCATAAATTGCCGTCGCAGTATGCCAGTCATTGGCCTGGAGGACGTCCACCCGCCAATCCAGAAATTCGGCCAGCTTCAGGCAGGCCAGGGAGAAAAAGACAAATTTATATCCATCCAGGACCGGGTCAGTTGAGTATACAGGTGATTTTTCGTCGATCGGATCCCCATCTAATAAATAGACCGGGGTCTCGCCCCGGTCGTATCTGTAAACCTGGCACTTTTCAGTCCCGTCAATCTTCTGGACTTCAAACTCACCCATATAAACCGTTTCAAATTTTCGCTGCTTGATGGCGAAGTGGTAAGGAAGCACTAGCCGGATATCCACCTCCGGACAGTCGGGTACGGCTTGAGAAATGTGGTGGATTGCACCCGGAAGCGCGCCGGCAACATCACCCAGACCGCCGACTTTGATGAATGGCTCGGCTTCTGCGGCGAGGAAAAGGACATTGATTGTCATTGATGGTTCTTCTCCGCTCAGTTTTTCTTGTAATGATCTTCAACGATCTCGATATAATCCTGCGTCTCTGCGTTTCCAGAGGCTGCGCCGAGGTAATCCATCAACTCTGCAATCATCCGGGATTTCCGCTCAGCGTCCTCCCAACTCCAGGTCCTGCTTTTCACTTCCAGGAAGAATCCCAAATCCGGTTTGATGAGGGTATCGAGGTTGATATAGAAATCGACACCTTTATACTGGATTTTGAAGCGCTTGCGGTCTTTTTCTATTTCCAGTTCTCTTACCGGGGCAAAGTATTCGGTGTAGAACCTTAATGAATGGGTGGCCGGAGCATAATAGCGGCTGCGGGAGAGCATCACATCGTGTTCGAACGTTCCTTCACGAGTTACGCCGACCAGGGTCAGCCGACCGCGGACATTGGTGACCTCGCCCTTCTCGTTAATGAACTCATCCTCACGATATCGCAAACGACCCTGATTTTCCTTTTCAAAGAAGAAGTAATTGTCATATTCGTGGTAATGGCGGGTATATTCGATTTCAATCGATTCCTTATTAAGCGCTTCGATGATCTTGTCGGAATCCTTGACGTGGACCTTTGCCTGGACCTCGAAGCTTTCTTCTTCCATTGCGCCGCCAATGGCAATTAGTTTGGAGAGGACTGATTGTTCACGTTCAATCAGGAATGCGTCGATCTTCTTGGCATATTCCTGGGCATCATCGATCAATTCCTGCTCGTCGAGCGTTAATAATGTCCGGTCGCGCATCAGCCACTGCCCGTTAACCATCATATCGCTGACATCAGTGGACTTGGCGGCATAAATGATTTGGGCATACACACCGTCCGGATCACGGTGGAAATTTGGTGAGTTATGGATCTCGTCGATTTCCATCAGGATCAGGTCAGCGCGTTTCCCGGGCACCAGGGACCCGGTAATATGGTCGATGTGGACAGCCTTTGCGCCCATACTGGTCGCCATTGCCAGGGTCTGCCGGGCTGGCAGCGCTGTTGGGTCGCCGGATGCGCACTTAGCGACCATTGACGCCAGTCTCATTTCCTCAACCATATCGAGGTCATTGTTGGAAGCGGGACCATCCGTCCCAATGCCCACATTCACCTTGAGTTCAAGCATCCGTTTGACATTGGCAAAACCTGATGCGAGTTTCAGATTGGAGGAGGGGTTGTGGGCAATCCCGGCATGAGCATGCTGGATCGTGCGCATTTCACCCTCGTCGATGTGGACGCAATGCGCCGCGATCACCTTGGCGTCAAAAATGCCGCGCTTCTTGAGGAAGGGGACCACAGGCATACCGTATTCCTTGCGGATGTTTTCTACCTCACCCGCGGTCTCTGAGACATGAATGTGCAAGGGAACGTCGTACTTCACTGCCAGATCGGCGCAGGCACGGAGGATCTCATCCGTGCAAGTATATACAGCATGCGGTCCCACGGAAGGCACGATCAATGGATGACCCTTCCATTTTTTAATGAATTCCTCGGCATTTGCCAGAGATTCTTCATAATAGGTTGCGTCAGGTGTGGGGAATTTCAAAATGGATTGAGAACAGACGGCTCGCAAGCCGGATTCGGCAGTTGCCTCGGCGACATCGTTTTCGAAGTAGTACATATCCACGAAGGTGGTGACCCCGCTGCGGATGCATTCCGCGCAGGCGAGCTTGGTGCCCAGCCTGACAAATTCCGGTGAGACGAATTCCCGTTCAACGGGCATCATATAACCCATCAGCCAGACGTCCAGCCTGAGGTCGTCGGCCAGACCTCGCAACAAGGTCATGGGGACGTGGGTATGCGCGTTGATCAATCCCGGCATCAGGATCTTTTCATCACAATCTATCACATCGTCGGATTGATAATTTTCCAGAACTTCCGCTTCGGGTCCGACTGCAAGGATGATGTCTTCCTTAACGGCGACTGCGCCGGGAGTGTAGATATGAAAATCTTCATCCATGGTGAGGACGATTGCATTTTTAAAGATGAGGTCTGCTATTTCCATAAATCTCCTGTTTCCTAATCTGCCTGGACGTGAAGGATCTGTCGACGAAGAAAATCGAGTCCTGTGTTTTGAGCCCATAGAAGAGCATGGTCCTGTGGGCCGCCGTAGCTACTGGTGAAACTCTTATGGGTTTGTTTGTCTATATACACATAATAGAGGGTCACACCCTGGTCAATCACTAATGCCAGGCCCAGGCAAACATCGCTCTCCAACTGGTTCCGATATTCATCAATCTGGTGTTCAAATAGGGGTAAGTCTTCGGGAAGATCATCATGGATGAAGCTTTTAAATTTCTCGGGATGGACCGATTGGACTCGTTCAATCAGAGATCCCCCCATCCCATATTCCACCAAACCCAGGCTCAAACCCTGCCGTTCGAGAATATTACGGATGACACTTTCAAGTGACTCCCCATTCTTGCCGTAGATATTCTCGCCAAGGCGCTCCATCAGTTCATCCAGAACTGGCTGGGTCAATTCGCGGGCTTCTTCTTCGGAAGATGCTTTGGTGGTCACCCGGATATCAACCTGACCTGGATGTGCCAGCAGGCCAACCGTTGGATTGTCGTATTCCTCCAGATCGCCGATCAATTCATCAATTACCGATTCACCCATGGATGCAGCATGCAGCACAGTCGCTTTGATGACTTGTGTCTTCAATTCAAATTTTTGATGCAGGAAAGGAATGATCGATTGATGCAGGATCAATTTCATCTCGCTGGGGACACCGGGCAAAGATGCAATTACCAAATCACCGATTTCAACAATAAAACAGGGCGCTGTCCCGACCGGGTTATGGATCGGAATGGAATCCTCCGGAATGAATGCCTGCCGGCGGTTATTCTCGGTTGGCTGCCTGCCGTAGGCTTTGAAGCGTTCCAGGATTTGATCCCACAACGCGGGCAGGAAGATCAATTCCCGATCGGTCGCCATCGCGACCGCTTCACGGGTGGGGTCATCCACGGTGGGGCCAAGACCACCAGTGGTGATCACAATATCAGCACGGCCTAAGGCTTCCTTGATCGAAGCGGAAATCCGTCTGGCATTGTCGCCGATCGTAGTGATCCGAAAAATGTCGATCCCATGATCACGAAGCGTTCGGGCGATGTAAGTGGAATTCGTGTCCTGAATTTCTCCGAGCAAAAGCTCAGTTCCGATAGTGATGATTTCTAAAGTTGGCATTTATACCTCCACTTGAATTTTAACCGATATTTACTCCCGAATTCCAGTCCCGGGGAAGTTTCTTGACGGCCAATTCCCTTTAGCGTAGGATTAAACTAATTATGGCTGAAGATTTGACCTATCAGAAGCAAACAGGAAATGAGGGAGAAGATTTCGCTGCGGAATATCTCCGTTCTCGCGGCTACCAAATCCTCGATCGAAACTACCACTCGCGTTATGGCGAGCTGGACCTGGTGGCCGCGCGTAATCAATGTATTGTGTTTGTGGAAGTGAAGACCCGGACCTCTGAACAGTTTGGTTTGCCGGAAACCAGCGTGACGCCGGATAAGCTCGAAAAGATCAATAATACCGGCCTGCTTTGGCTTCAGGACCACCCGGATGCACCGGATGATTGGCGGATTGACGTCATTGCGCTCCTGATGAACAAAAACCATAAAGTAATCGACATTCAGCACTTCGTAGATATTGATTGATGGAACTGGAAAATAAACCACCTCTGATCGTCATCATTGGGCCGACGGCGGTCGGTAAAACGGCTGTTTCCATTGAACTTGCCGGAAGGTTGGATGGGGAGATTGTTTCTGCTGATTCACGTTTGCTTTACTGCGGAATGGATATCGGCACAGCCAAACCAACCCGAGAAGAAATGGCAGGTGTTCCTCATCACTTGATAGACGTCGCCAATCCGGATGAGACCTGGAGCCTGGCGGTCTTCCAGCGTAAGGCTTACCAGGTGATAGAATTCCATTATCAACCGGGGGAAACGACCGTTCCTGGTTGGAGGGACCGGGCAATATGTCCGGGCGATCATTGAAGGCTGGCATATCCCACCTCAAAAACCCGATTATGACTTGCGTGATGCATTGAACCGTTGGGCGGATGAAATTGGCGCAGAAGCCCTCTACGAGAGGCTCAGAAGCCTCGATGTTGAAGCTGCAGCAAATATCGATTATCGAAATATCCGAAGGGTTGTCCGGGCTCTGGAGGTCATTTTCAAGACGGGGGAACGTTTCTCGGATCTAAGACGCAAACAGGATAGCCCATACAGGACGATAATCCTCGGCTTAACCATGTCCAGGGAAGACCTATATCACCGGGTGGACAAACGGATTGACCTGATGATGGAGCAGGGGCTGGTGGATGAAGTTCGGGGCCTTCTGGAAAAAGGATATTCTCCGGAACTTCCTACCATGTCTGCGATTGGTTATGGGGAAATTATTCAATACTTGCAGGGTAAAATCAACATAGATGAAGCAGTGACTTTAATTAAGCGTAACACTCGCATATTTGTCCGCAGGCAAACAAACTGGTTTAAACCGGACGACCCTCGGATATCCTGGTTTGAGGCTGAAGATTACGCTTTGGATAAGATGGCAAACTTTATAAGGAATCAACTTGAAAACAAAGATGAATAAACCCTGGCTTGAACATTATGATCCCGAAATTCCCGCTGAAATTGATATCCCCGAGATCTCCCTGGTGGATTTATTTAATTGGGCGGTAAATAACTATGGCGATGACATCTGCACGATTTATGGTGGTGAATCATTAACGTATAAACAAGTGGATGAACGTACCAACCGGTTGGCTCGGTTCCTTATGGACCAGGGATTGAACAAAGGTGACCGGGTCGGGATTTTCCTGCCCAATATTCCCGAATTTGTGATCAGCTTTTATGGCATTCTGAAGGCGGGTGGTGTCGTCATGGCATTAAATCCCGCCTACCGTCAATCCGAGGTGAAAGCCCAGGCTGCAGAATCCGGGATCCGGTTCTTGATCCTTTCTGGATTCTCGTATGAATATATCAAACCCATCCAGGCTGAAACTGAAATTGAGCGCCTGATTGTGGTTGGTGAAGCGCCATTTGATCTGGCGACAGAGGATTTGACCTGTGACCAGTTATTGGGTGAATATGGCAATGGTGAGCCGGTTGACATCAACGTTCGGCCGGATGACCCGGCTGTTTTCCAGTATTCGGGTGGAACGACCGGAACGCCGAAATGTGCCATTGGCCTGCATCGTAACCTGGTTGCGAATGTTTACCAGTTCAGCCACTGGCTGGTGAACTGCAGGGAAGGACAGGAAACAGTCCTGGTGGCAATCCCTTTATATCATGTTTACGGTATGGTCCTGGGGATGAACCTGGCGGTCAAGATGGGCGCCAAGATGGTTCTGGTCTCCAATCCGCGTGATATGGTTGGATTGCTGTCCGTGATTGAAGATCATCGAGCCACCATCTTCCCGGGAGTTCCCAATATTTATGCTTCGATCAATCATTATCCTGCTGTGCTGGAAGGCAAATATGACCTTTCATCCATCAAAGCCTGTATCTCCGGCTCAACGATCCTGCCTTTGAAAGTCAAGCAGGAGTTTGAAGCGTTGACCAACGGTCATTTAGTGGAAGGTTACGGTTTATCAGAAGCGCCAACTGCCACACATTGCAACCCGGTTTTGGGTGAGAATCGTGAGGGATCGATTGGACTGCCACTACCGAATGTAGACTGCCGGATCGTTGATCTGGAGACCGGGACACAGGACCTGGACGTCGGTGAAGTGGGTGAGTTGCTGATCCGGGGACCGCAGGTTATGGCGGGCTACTATTTCAACCCGGATGAAACAGAATTGACCTTACGTGATGGCTGGCTTTTCACCGGTGATGTTGCTCGAATGGACGAAGATGGCTATTTCTATCTTGTGGATCGGAAGAAGGATGTCATTAAAGTGGGCGGCTTCCAGGTGTGGCCCAGTGAAATTGAAGCGGTCATCATACAACACCCAAAGGTCAGGGAGGTGGCTGTGGCGGGTGTATTGGATGAAGAGGGTGCAGAGGTTGCTAAAGCCTGGATTGTTTTGCAAGACGGGCAGTCGGCTACTGCGGATGAAATCGTGTCGTTCTGCGATGATTATCTGACCCGTTATAAGATCCCAAAATACATCGAATTCCAGGAGTCACTACCCAGGACGATCGTCGGCAAGGTGCTGCGGCGGGTACTGGCATCAACCCACCAGGTTGACGTTAACTAAAAAACAAGGCTGCGATTTTCGCAGCCTTGCATCTCTCGTTGAGTAAATCTATATTTTCTGGGGGATACCACCGGTCTTTTCGACGGGTGTGGGGAAGATCTCATAAAAGTCGTCCGCATTCAGTGTTTCAACATCCAGCAACTTCTCAGCAACTTTGTCCAGTTCTTCACGGTATTTTGTAAGGATTTCTTTTGCTTTCAGGTAAGACTCCTGGATGATTTTCTGGATGGCGGTATCGATTTTTTGGGCGATGTGTTCGGAATAGTCACGCTGCTCGGAAATCTCACGACCGAGGAAAACCAATTCTTCCTGTTTACCGTAGACCATCGGGCCAAGTTCTTCACTCATCCCCAGTCGAGTGACCATCAGACGAGCGAGTTTCGTCACTCGCTCAAGGTCATTGGATGCACCGGAGGTGATGTCGCTGAACACGATCTCCTCGGCAGCACGTCCGCCCAGCATACCGATCATGTCGCTCAGGATCTGCCTGCGTGATTTTAGTACGCGATCTTCCTCGGGGAAGGCCATGGTATATCCACCGGCCTCACCACGGGAAATAATGGAGACTTTCTGAACCGTATCGGCTTCAGGCAGAGCATTGATCACAACGGCATGGCCTGCTTCATGATAGGCGATGATCTTCTTTTCATTATCGTTGATCAGTCGACTCTTTCGTTCAGGTCCGGCGATCACACGCTCAATGGCTTCCATGAACTCTGACTGCTCGATCACCGTTTTATCGCGTCGGGCTGCGAGGATGGCTGCTTCGTTGACCAGGTTCTCAATGTCAGCACCCACAAATCCGGGTGTGGACCGGGCAATATCATTTAGATCGACATCCGGTGAGACAGGCTTACCTTTGACATGGACCTGAAGGATCTGCTCGCGGCCTTTGATGTCGGGGCGGTCAAGCACCACCCGCCGGTCAAAACGACCTGGACGGAGCAGCGCGGGGTCAAGGATATCGGGCCGGTTGGTTGCTGCGATGATGATCACGTTGGTATCCGTGTCGAACCCGTCCATTTCAACCAGGAGCTGGTTGAGGGTCTGTTCACGTTCGTCATGGCTGCCGCCGAGACCGGCGCCGCGGTGACGTCCAACTGCATCGATTTCATCGACAAAGACGATAGCGGGGGAATGGCGCTTGGCCTGGTCAAACAAGTCACGGACCCGGCTGGCGCCTACACCGACAAACATTTCAACAAATTCTGAACCTGAAATTGAGAAAAATGGTACACCGGCTTCACCGGAGACGGCCTTAGCCATCAGGGTTTTCCCGGTACCGGGTGCGCCAACCAAAAGTACACCTTTCGGGATCCGGGCACCGAGTGCGATGAATTTCTGCGGTTCACGCAGGAACTCAACAATTTCCTGTAGTTCTTCCTTCGCTTCATCCACGCCGGCGACATCATCGAATGTCACGGTTGGGTGGTCACCGGAGAACATCCTCGCCTTGGATTTCCCAAAGGAAATCGCAGCGTTGTTGTTACCCTGGGCCTGCCGGAAAATGAACCAGAAAAGCACGATCAGCACCAGGAAAGGCAGAATGTAACCGGCTATTGAGACGATGCCCAATAAGGAACTGGGGAGCAGGATATCAACCGTGATGTTCTCGGGTGATAACTCATCAGGGGTCACACCCAGCTCAAGCAATTGAGCAATAAGAGGTGAATTTGGATCTTTGGTAGAGGTTTTGATCACATCACTGTTCTTATAGGTGATTTCAAGACGACTGTCGTTTTCTTTGATCGTGTCAACCTTACCATTTTTAATATCCGTCGCCAATTCATTAATGGCGATTTCTTCCGTCCCACCTGATTGCTGGTTTACGGTAAAAAATACCATCGCAATTATTGCTGCAAACAGCAATAAATAGATGATATAGGATTGGTTGCGAGATTTCACTTAGTCCTCCAAATTAAATTAAATAACCTGCCATAGTGGATAATGACTTTGGTATTATACCAACCTTGAGGGATGTTTCCAATCATTTTATCAAAGGTTAATAAATTTTATAGATATCTAAAAGTTCTTTGCTCTGTTGCAGATGGATCCGGTCATGCCTGGCGCAAAAAGACACTAATTCACGGATGGTGGACAGGCTGAAGGTCGTATGCTGGATTGTTTTATCTAAAAGGTTCTTATTACTTAACTTTTCAATAAGGCTTAATGATTCCAACCGGGCTTTGCAGAACTTTGCCATGGCATCATCAACTGATCGTTTTTGATATCCTCTTTCCTCCGACCAATGGCTGGTGTCCGGCCAGGTGATTTGCGAGTGAAAATCGGCGAGCAATTGCCGCCACTGCGGTATGTAAACCTCGTTTTCCAGATCAGCCAGGTGCCAAATGATCTCGGTAAGGCCCCACTCATTTTTGGCCGGTTTCTTCGTAAATATGTCAGCCGGTAAGAATTTTTGCCAGCTATCCAGGACTGCAGGGGTGGAGCGAAGGATGGTTTGGTTGATCTCGAATGTATCCAATAAACTGTTTCGGTCAGTGAGTTGTTGTTCTTTCAACCAGGGAAGCACTTGCCCAAGAGTTCCGTGGGTAAGACTATCGTTGATTGGATCTGATGTGACCCAAAAAGTTGGGAATCCCATTTCCTGCATCGGCTGCAGGTCATGGGTCAGATTGTCGCCAACCATTACAGTATTCTCCTCCGGCCAGCCCAGCCTTCCGAGACACTCAGCATAATAGGTGAGATTGGGTTTGGTGAAATGGAAATTATTAAAGGTTGAATAGAAAACGAAATCTGACGGATTTAACCCGGCCCATTCGATCCGCTGACGGGTTGCAGCATCCGGAAAGAGAGGATTGGTGGCGATCGCCATCGTAATCCCTTGTGTTTTACACCATTCGATCAACTGCCGCGCTTCCGGCCGGGGTTGAGTCACGTGTTTTAGTTTCGGAAACTCAACCCGATAAAAGTGATCGAGTTGTTCACGATATTCCTTTTCCGATACACCCAAAGGTAAATAGAAATGGTCAGCGAAGATCTCATCCAACATTAAGCAGGGATCTCTGTTAATGCTCATGAATCCCACGGCCTCGTGGATTTGATCGCTGAGTACTTTGGTGGGGGCAAGATCGGACAGCGATTCTCCCAGGGCGTGGAAGTAAAGCGGAAGGAATGCCTCCATGTTGGTGGATAAGAGCGTGTCGTCCAGGTCAAAGAGGATGGTTAACGGCATTACGCTTCTCGGAACAGGTCTATAATGGGATGGCATTCACCACAGCCAACATAAGGATCTTTGACTTCATTGTGGGTTTTCGTACAATATGCGGTCACTTCAACGTGCCGGCCAATCCCTAAAATACCCTTCTTAATTTCGCCGGTAAGGATCATATTCTGACAGCTATTAGCCTTCACGATATCCGGGACCGGGCAGTTGCTGCAATCCTTTATTTCCCAGGATGGAGTGGTGCTGGTGATCAAACGGCATTCTTCATGGTTTCGGCCGCGGTAATAATCGCCATAAAAATAGGGGCATTCTTTGCCGGTGGTTGGTACTCTCATCTTTCCCTCGATATTAAAACGGAATCCCCTGGTGGGGATCCGTTTGATTTCCAATAAGTAATGGGATCAGCGTCGGTTATACCCGTGTGACGTAGTTCCCATTCCGGGTATCGACCCGGATCACATTCCCCTCTTCTACAAATGAGGGTACTGATACTTCCAGGCCTGTTTCTGTCATGACCTTCTTTGTGACACCGGTGGCCGTATCCCCACGTACAGATGGATCAGCACGGGTAACTAACAGGTCCACAGAAGTAGGTAATTCCATATCCAGTGCTTCGGTGCCAAAGAACATCAGTTTAACTTCCATATTCGGTTTCAAATAATCAGCCATGGACCCGACGATGTCTTTGCTGACTTGATACTGTTCGTAGTTTTGGTTATCCATGAAATAGAAGAATTGATCATCATTGTAAAGATATTGGGCGTTGTGATAATCAAGCCGGACATCCTGCACACGGTTTCCCGACATGAAGGTCATTTCCAGTGTGGTGCCTTTACGAAGGTCACGGGCTTTGATCCGGATAGTGGCAGAGCCGCGGCCGGGTTTATTATGCGCATATTCCAGGACCTTATACAGGTTGTCATCTTGTTCAAATGTCACGCCTTTGCGGAGTTCATTCACATCGATCATACGTCTTCTTATCCTTTATCTGCTGTAAAAATATCAAAAGGATTATAGTCCAGACCTTGAATGATTACAAGTCTGAGAGTTGTCTCTACAATAAAGAAGACCCGCAATTTATTAATGAGGATATCTCAGGGTCAACCTTCTTCACTGAGGCCGCACAGCTTTTCGGAAAGAGCCCAAAGTCTTGCTGCAGGTTCTTGCATTTGTGAATACGGACTGGAAGAGATTGGGTGGCACTCTTTAAAATACCACTGGTCATGGTATGGGATTGCCTGCCGGCATGCCAGATAAACAATGGTCTCGGCGGCAACTTCGGGGGAACTGCCCTTTTTACTGCGTTTTGACCAAAACCAATTGACGAAGCCGCTGCTATCTTTGTTTCCAATGTGGGTGTTGACGAGCCCCGGATCGACCGCATATGCTTTGACGGTTGACCCTTCTCCTAGTCGACGATTTTGCTCCAGAGTGAACAGGACATTCGCCAGCTTGGATTGTTTGTATGCTCTTAGGGTGCCGTAATGACGACTGAACATGACATCCTTCCAGTGCATACGGGTGTTGCGGTGTGAACCGGAGCTAACCGTCAGGATGCGTCCTTGCGGTGCTTTTTCGAGATAAGGCAGTAATAATTGTGTTAACAGAAAAGGTGCCAAATGATTAACGGCAAACTGGCGTTCGTATCCATCTTCAGTGAGGGTATACCAGCTTGTTACAGTACCGGCATCATTGACCAGAACATCCAGGCTTTCACTGCCGAGCTTTTCAAGCGTTTGGCCAATTTGTAAAGCGAGGTTTCGGATTTGCGATTGTGAGGATAAATCTGCAAGCAGATAAGTGATCTGGGCTTCGGGATAATTACTGCATATGTCTTTTTTTGCAGCCTCAGCTTTTTCAGTTGAACGCGCGACACCGATCAGGCGATGTCCTTCTCCGGCCAAGCCCTTCATGGCGGCCAGTCCAATTCCGGAAGTCGCGCCGGTGATCAAGGTTATTTTTTGATTATTATGTTTCATCTTTATTCGATCCTCTCAGATTAACCAATTGGTTACACCAATCAGTATAACCAAGCGCTTGACTTTTTGCAAGGTTTATCTTATGATTCGATTGGACTAAAAAGACTTGTAAATGAAGAAAGGCAAATAAATCAATGAAGCATCGAGTATGCATTACGGGGGCGGCAGGCGGTCTGGGTAAGGCTTTTGCCAAGGAATGTGCGGACCGGGGCTGGGACCTCTATTTGACCGATCTCTCAGAAGAGAAATTAGCATTACTATCAGCCGGTTTAACCCGACAAAGTCGTGTTCAGGTGCTTTATGATGCCTGTGATTTATTGGACCCGGAAGCAAGAGACATTTTCTGGAAACGCAGTGATGCTTTGGGTATCAAATTTGACACATTGATCAATGTAGCG